>NZ_CDDD01000048.1 GCF_000820165.1 Aeromonas taiwanensis | reverse complement strand
ACCCCCTGGCTGTTTGCCATCGGGCTTGCGGGCTCCACCTTCCTCTTCGTGATGGTGGGGGCCCTCGGCCAGCGCTACGCCACCATCAGCTTCGGCTCCCTGCTCATCGCCATCTACACCATGCTGGGGGCCGCCAAGGCACCGGATCTCTTCTATCAGCCTCTGGCACTGGGAGCCGGGGCCCTCTGGTACGGCCTGGTGTCGCTGGTCTGGCTCTGGCTGCTGCCCTACAAGACCCTGCACGAGCAGCTGGCCCAGAGCTACTTCGCCCTATCCCGCTATCTGCAGGAGAAGTCGCGCTTCTTTCCGGCAGACGAGCACGGCGCCCAGGCCATCCGCCACAACCTGGCCCAGCTCAACATCAACCTGGTCAACGCCCTGAACCTGGCCAAGACGGCGCTCAATGCCCGCCTCAATGCCCCCATGAGCCGGCAACGGGTGGCCCCCGAGCTCGCCGGCCTGCTGCGCCTCTATCTGCTGGCGCTGGAGATCCAGGAGCGGGCCACCTCCAGCCACTACCCCTACAGCAAGCTGGAAGCCGAGCTCAAGCAGGGCATCGTCCTGGATGGCTTCCAGGAGGTGCTGTCACAGCTCGCCGAGGCGTGCCAGCAGCTCGGTTACGCCATCCTGGTGCACAAGCCCTACCGTCATCACAAGCGCATCCACTGGACCCTGGAGGCCCTCGGCGATCAGCTGGAATTCACCCACCTCAAGCAGCACTACCCCAAGACCCTGCTGACGCCGATGAAGTTTCTGCGCCGCAACCTGGCCAGCATCAACCAGCTGCTGCAAAGCGCCGAGGAGCTGCAAAACCCCGCCTCCCCGCCTGCC
>NZ_CDDD01000047.1 GCF_000820165.1 Aeromonas taiwanensis | reverse complement strand
CATCTACGGGGGCGGCATCCTCTCCTCCATCGGCGAGACCGCGTATGCGCTCTCCGGCAAACCCGTGCTGCAGCCCTTCGATCTGCTGGAGATCCTGCGCACCCCCTATCGCATCGACATCATGCAGCCGGTCTATTTCGTGCTGCAGGATCTCGACACCCTTTACCGTCTGTCGCCGCAGGCCATCATGGAGGCCGTGGCCCAGGCCCGTCGCCTCGGCCTGCGTCCGCCCCGTTTTGCCCCCGTTTCCGGCAAGCAGGCGAGTTAACCCGTTTTCATGTCCCCCCTGTTTCAATGAAAGGAGTCCCGAATGTCCGAACTGGCGAATCAACGATGCGAGGCGTGCCGCGCCGATGCCCCCAAGGTGAGCGAGCAGGAGCTTGGCGAGTTGATGCACCTCATCCCCGACTGGCAGCCTCTGGTGGTCAACGGTGAGCTGCAGCTCAGGCGTGAATTTGTGTTTCGCAACTTCAAGGAGGCGCTGGCCTTCACCAACCGCCTCGGCGAGCTGGCGGAGGCGGAGTTCCACCATCCGGCGATCCTGACGGAGTGGGGCAAGGTGACCGTGAGCTGGTGGACCCACAAGATAGGCGGGCTGCACCGCAACGACTTCATCATGGCGGCGCGCACGGACGAGTTGCTGAAGTAATCGCCGCAAAAACACGGCACAAGATGGGCCCGCCCGGTGAAAACGGGGTGGGCCCGCATTTTTATGGGGGAGCGCTCGCACTGGCGGGATCGAGTCTGTATTATCCGGTCATTCAGAATGTTAGCTAGGAAGTGTGTGCCGAATGCGTCTTGAAGTCAGCTGTGAAGACCGCCTGGGCCTGACCCGGGAACTGCTCGATCGACTGGTGGAGCACAACATCGATCTGCGCGGCATCGAAATCGATACCTCAGGCATCATCTATCTCAATTTCCCCGAGCTGGAGTTCCGGGATTTCCAGCACCTGATGCCGGAAATTCGCCGTATTCCCGGCGTCTACGATGTCAAGACCATCCCCTACATGCCCTCCGAGCGGGAGCACCACGAGATAGAGGCCCTGCTCAAGGCGCTGCCCGACCTGGTCTTCTCCCTCGACAGCAAGGGGCGGGTGACCCAGGCCAACCAGGCCGCCCTCACCACGCTCGCGCTGCCGCCGGAAGAGGTGCGTGGCGTGGCGCTCGGCTCCCTGGTCAAGGGGTTCTCCTTCGCCCGCTGGCTGGAGGCGAGCGAGATCAAGCCCCAGACCTGCAAGCTCAGCCTCGGCGGCGAGGAGTACCTCGGCGATCTGATGCCGCTGTTCGTGGCCGAGGAGAAGGGCAGGCAGGCCCTGGCTGGCGCCGTGGTGGTGCTCAAGTCCGCCCGCCGGGTCGGCATGCACTTCAGCGCTCTGCACGCGGTGGAGGTGGGGGGCTTTGAACACCTGCAGGCCGAGAGCCAGAAGATGAAGGAGGTGCTGGCCCAGGCGGCGAAGCTCGCGATGCAGGATGCGCCGCTGCTCATCGTCGGCGAGACCGGCACCGGCAAGGAGCTGCTGGCCCGCGCCTGCCACGGCGCCAGCCTGCGCTCCAGCCACCCCTTCATGGCCCTCAACTGCGCGGCCATGCCGGACAACGTGGCGGAGAGCGAGTTGTTCGGCTATGCCCCCGGCGCCTTTGGCAACAACACCGAGGGCAAGCGCGGGGTGCTGGAGCTGGCGAGCGGCGGCACCCTGATGCTGGACGAGATCGGCGACATGTCCCCTCATCTGCAGACCAAGTTCCTGCGGGTGCTGCAGGACGGGGTCTTTCGCCGGGTCGGCGACGAGCAGGAGGTGAGGGTTAACGTGCGCTTCATCTGCACCACCCAGAAGCAGTTGCTGGATCTGGTGCACGAGGGCAAGTTCCGGGAAGACCTCTACTATCGCCTCAACGTGCTCAGCCTGGCGCTGCCGCCACTGCGCGAGCGCAAGGCGGACATCATGGCCCTGGCCCAGCAGTTCGTCGCCCGCTTCGCCAGCGAGTTGCAGCGCCCCAAGCCGCGCTTTACCCGCAACATGGCCGAGTACCTCACCGCCTACCGCTGGCCGGGCAATGTGCGCCAGCTGCGCAACTGCCTCTACCGGGCCATGACGCTGCTGGAAGGGGACGAGCTCGGCCCCGAGCACGTGGATCTGCCGGTGGCGGCCGATGCCATGCCCCTTATCGACGAGTGGTTCGAAGGGGGGCTCGACGAGGCGGTGAAGCGCTTCGAGAGCCGCCTGCTGGAGCGCCTCTATCCGGCCTTCCCCTCCACCCGCCAGCTGGCCAAGCGGCTCGGCGTCTCCCATACCGCCATCGCCAACAAGCTGCGCGAGTACGGGATTGGCAAGAAGTAGCGGCTGAGCTGCCCGTGGCGTGCGCTGACGCGCACCCCGGGCGGCACTGCGACACCCCGTGACGCACCCTGCGTGCGGGCGGATGGGGCAACCCCTTCGGGCTGATAAGCTCGGTACGACTCCCTTCAGGCAATCCCTTCATGGGCGTCGGCCCACCCCATTGTCGACGTAAACATAAGTGCGGACATCATGCAGTTGTTGTCTTTCATCCGGATTTTTGTGTGGCTGTTGCCACTGGGCTGCACGCTGGTGCTGGCCAATGCGGCCGTGGCGGCGACCTCGGCCGAGCTTCGCAGCGAGCTAGTGCGCCAGACCGTGCTCGACATCCTCAGCTACACCCGCTGGCCCAAGGAGCCTGCAACGCTTCGGCTCTGCATCGCAGCCCCGACGGAATATGCCGGCGCCCTCTTTGCCATCGTGCGGCAGGCCAACGGTCGCCCGGTGGAGGTGCATCGCTACGGGCTCGACGAGGAGGCGCTGGTCCGGCGCTGCGATGTGATCTATCTGGGGGTGCTGGCCCCGGAGCAGCGTCTCCCCCTGTTCGAGCGACTGCAGGGGCACGCCATCCTCAGCATCAGCGAACAGAGCAGGGAGTGCATCGCCGACGCTGTCTTCTGCCTTCAGCCGGACACGGATCGGGTCCGCTTTCGGGTCAACCTGGATGCGCTCGCCCGCAGCGGCGTGCGGGTGCACCCGGCCGTGCTGAAGCTCGCCAAGGCTGACGAGGGCGCACGATGACGACTGCACCCGCAAGCCCCAGGCTCACCCTGCGACAGAGCCTGGGCCGCACCCACATGATGATCTCCCTGACCGCCGTCTGCATGGCGGGCCTGTTCCTGACCATCACGGCGCTGCTGGCGCTGCGCCTCTATGCGGATCACAACCTCGAGCTGGTGGCCCGCGCCATCAGCTACACCTCAGAGGCCGCCGTGGTGTTCGATGACGAGGAGGCGGCGAAAGATGCCCTGGAGACCATCACCTCCCGGGAGGATATCGCGAGCGCCAGCATAGTGCTGCCAGACGGCCAGGTGCTGGCAAGCTGGCGCCGCGCCATCACCACCCCCTGGACCACCCTGGAGCAGCATCTGGCCCGCCTGATCCTGCCGGGGCCGGTGGAAGTGGCCATGGTGCGGGAGAGCCGGGAGATAGCCCGGGTGCACCTGGTGGGGCACGGACAATATCTGCTGCGCTTCCTGCTGCAGACCCTGCTGGCGACCCTGGTGTGCCTGTTGCTCAGCATCCTCGGGGCTCTCCACGTGGCGCGCCGCATGCAGCGCTCCATCACGGCGCCCCTCAAGGCCCTGGCCGAGGTCGCCTACAGTGTCAGTCGCCAGCGCGCCCTCAAGCAGCGGGTGCCGGCGGCCAACATCGCCGAGCTACACGCGCTCGGGGAGGACTTCAACACCCTGCTCGACGAGCTGGAGGCCTGGCAAGCCCACCAGAAGCGGGAAAATGCCAGCCTGCTGCACCGGGCCACCCACGACGCCCTCACCGGCCTGCCCAACCGGGCTCTGTTCGAGGCGCGGCTGGGGCAGGCCATCCAGGGGGATCAGGAGCGCTTCGCCCTGCTCTACCTCGACTGTGATCGCTTCAAGCAGATCAACGACACCCTGGGCCACGGGGTAGGCGACGAGGTGTTGATCGCTCTGGCGCGGCGGGTGCAGCACCAGCTCAGACCGCTGGATCTGGTGTGCCGCCTCGGGGGCGACGAGTTTGTCATCCTGCTCGCCCCGATCCGGGACGAGCACGAGGTGCACGAGGTGATGACGCGGATCCAGCAGGGGATGAGCACCCCTGTGGTATTGAGCGACGGCCGCCACCTCGGGGTGGGCATCAGCATCGGCGCCGCCCTCTACCCCGAGCAGGGGGAGACGGCGGAGGCCCTGTTGCAGTTCGCCGACGACGCCATGTATCAAGCCAAACGACAACGTAAGGAGGAAGAAGCACACAGGAGAACCACGTGAAGTTGAACCGGACATAGTGAAAGGACCATAACAATGATCATTTTGAAGGCGCTAAAAATCGGGCTTGTTGCGCTGCTGCTGGGAGTGCTGGCCGGGTGTCAGAGTGCGCCCCAGGGGCTCACGGCGGAGCAGATCGCCACCCTCAGGGAGCAGGGATTTCAGCTGACCGATGAGGGCTGGACCCTGGATATCTCCAACAAGGTGCTGTTTGCCAACAATGTCGGGGCCCTCACTCCCCAGACCCGCCTGGTGGTGGAGCGTCTTGGCAAGACCCTCATCGGCGTCGGTCTGAACCGGGCCAGGGTGGACGGCCACACCGACTCCAACGGGGAGGCGAGCTACAACGAGCAGCTCTCGCTCAAACGGGCCCGCTCCGTGGCCGATGTCCTGATGTCGGTGGGCATGCCACCTGCGAACCTGGACATCCGCGGCCGGGGTGAAGCGGCGCCCATCGCCGACAACGGCACCGCCGCCGGACGAGCGGAGAATCGCCGGGTCGCCATCGTCATCGACAACGGCTGAGCCATTTTGTCCCTGCGTCGGCATGACGAGGCTGTCTCTGATGTCCGACTGCGTGTGTGATACCACTCTCCTGCCGGGGAGTGGCTCTCCTCCTCCAGCATTTTCCTTCCCTTTCTTCTATTCATCCCACTGCTTCCGCACCCGCCCGAGGGCGTTGAACCTCCTCCGCTCCTGAGGATCCTGGCTGAGCACCCAGGTCCCGAACTTGATCCAGCACAAGGGTTTCTTTGTTGATATTGGTTATCATTTGCATTATTTGCAGATGGTAGCCACAGCGATGACCCCCCTGTTTACCCCGACCATGACGGGTCTTGCGACCCCGGATCCCCTCGCATTCGCCTTCACCGCCAAGACCTCAGCCCACGCCAGCCGCGGCGGTGCCGGGCCCCTGATGCTCGACGAGGCGGGCTGGCAGGCCTGGTGGCAGCAGCCGAGCGAGGCCGAGGCGCGGGCGCTCTACATCCACATCCCGTTTTGCCGCAAGCGCTGCAGCTTCTGCAACTTCTTCGAAAATGGCGCCAATCCGGCGCGCATGAGCCGCTATATGGCGGCCCTCTGCGAGCAGCTGACCAGGGCGGCCAAGACACCCTTGGTACAGAGCCAGCCCTTCTCCGCCGTCTATGTGGGCGGGGGCACGCCCACCGACATGGCGGCGGACGATCTGGCTCTGCTGGCCAATGCCATTGGCCGCTTCCCCCTGACTTCGGATGTGGAGCTGACCCTGGAGGGGCGCCTCAACGGTTTCGATGACGCCAAGTGGGAGACCGCGCTGGCGGGGGGCTTCAACCGCTTCTCGTTCGGGGTGCAGAGCTTTGATACCCGCGTGCGCCAGCAGGCGGCCCGCTTCGATGACAGGGAAACCCTGCTGGCCCGGCTGGAGGCGTTGACCCGCCACGACGAGGCCGTCATCGTGGCGGATCTCATCTTCGGTCTGCCCGGCCAGGACGACTTCGTGTGGCGCCAGGACGTTGCGGACGTGATGGCGAGCGGCGTGCACGGGGTGGATCTCTACCAGCTCATCGCCATGGCGGGCACCAACCTGGCCCGCGCCGGGGAGAAGGGGCAGTCCGGCTGGGCCGCCGATGGCCCGCAGCGGGCCGCCATGTATGCCCAGGGCGCCCAAACGCTGGAGGCGGGAGGCTGGCAGCGCCTCTCCTGCAGCCACTGGCGGCGCACCCCCGCCGAGCGCAGCCGCTACAACCAGATGGCGAAGTGCGGCGCCGAGATCCTCCCCTTCGGGGCGGGGGCGGGGGGCAACATTCACGGCCACGGCCTGATGCAGGGGCGGGATCTGGCCGCCTGGCACGAGGCGCTGGCCGAAGGGAAGCGCCCCCCCGGCATGGTGATGAGGCCGAACCCCGATGGGCGCATGGACGGTCTGCTGCGGGGAGGCCTGGACGCGGGCTGGCTGGATCTGACGTGCCTGCCTGCGCCGCTACGGGCCCATCTGCTGCCGCTGTTCGAGCGCTGGCAGGCGCACGGGCTGGCAGAGCTCGGTCAGGAGCGCCTTGAGCTCACCCTGGCGGGGCGCTTCTGGAACGTCAATCTGCAAGCTGGCTTGTTCGAATATCTGCAGTCAAACCCATTGGGAGGAGAGGCGGCGACCCCCGCCGTTCATCCGGGCGGGACTCTGCATCGTTCGCGGGGGTAGCTGGCAGGGGCCAGACGAGGAGGGAAAGAAAGGGGGGCCGCTTGACGGCCCCCCTTTCGTTACTGGTTGTGCACCTCTTCCACGCGCACCCGCAGCTGGCCCTCGGCCAGGGTGGTGACCAGGGGCTGGCCGACGTTCACCTGAGCGGCGCGGCTGATCACCTCGCCGGTCGGGGTGCGTACGATGGCGTAGCCGCGTCCCAGGGTGGCCAGCGGGCTGACTCCGTCGAGGCGTGCGCTCAGCATGGCGAGGCGGTGCCCGGCCACATCCTGGCGCCGGGCGATCAGGGCGTGGAGCCGCTCCTCCGCGAGCTGATGGCGGCGCTTGCCGGCGGCCAGCAGTTTCTCGGGGCTTTTGGCCTGCAGGCGCAGCTCAAGGTTGGCCAGGCGTCGCTCCCCCTGATGCAGGCGGCTTGCCAGCAGTTGCTGCAGGCGGGCGGACAGCTCGTCGAGGCGCTGGGACTGCTGCTCCAGACGGCGTTTGGGATCCTGGTGGTCGAGCCGCTTTTGCAGCAGGGCGAAGCCGTGGCGGGCGGCGGTCTGGTGACGGCTCATGGCCTGGGTGAGCCGCTGGTGCAGGTGCACGAGGCGCTGGGCGCGGGCACTCCTGTCCGGCGCCACCAGCTCGGCGGCGGCGGAGGGGGTGGGGGCGCGCAAGTCGGCGGCAAAGTCGCTGATGGTGACGTCCACCTCGTGACCCACGGCGCTCACCACGGGGATGGCGGAGTCGTGGATGGCCCGGGCCACCGCCTCCTCGTTGAAGCACCAGAGATCTTCGAGCGATCCGCCGCCGCGCCCGACGATGAGCACATCCACCTCGGCGCGCCGGTTGGCAAGCATGATCGCCGAGACGATCTGGGCGGTGGCGGCGCTGCCCTGTACCTGGGTCGGGTAGATGAAGACGGGCAAGTCCGGGGCGCGGCGGCGCAAGACGGTCAGCATGTCGTGCAGGGCGGCACCGGTGGCCGAGGTGACGAGGCCCACGGCGCGGGGCTCGCGGGGCAGGGGACGCTTGGCTCCCTCGTCGAACAGCCCCTCGGCCCCGAGGCGGCGCTTGAGCTCCTCGAAACGCAGGGCCAGCATGCCGTCCCCGGCGGGTTGCATCGACTCGATGATGAGCTGGTAGTCGCCCCGGGGCTCATAGAGGGAGACTCGCGCCTGCACCAGCACCTGCATGCCGTCCTGGGGGCGGAACGGCACCCGGCGGTTGTTGCCCTTGAACATGGCGCAGCGCACCTGGGCCGACATGTCCTTCAAGGAGAAGTACCAGTGGCCCGAGCTTGGCATCGCGAGGTTCGAGAGCTCCCCGGTCAGCCACACCAGCCCCAGATCCTGCTCCAGGATCATGCGCACGGCGCTGTTGAGGCGGGTGACGGTAAAGATCTGCTGCTTGTTCTGGCTGGATTGGTTGAGCTGATTCAAGGCTGGCCCTGCTGTGGTGTCCGCCGGGGCGGGAGAAACGATGGGGGCCATCTTACCCCAGTTGTGCCCATCTGCCGAGCCATGGGGCCCGACAGATGAGGCTTTGCCCTACGCCTGCGCCCTGGCCGGCTTGGCGTGGCTGGTCACCAGCCAGACCGCGAGGCAGACCACGGCGCCGCCGAGCACGAAGCCGCCGGTGAGGGTTTCGCCAAGCACCAGATAGCCCCAGAGGATGCCGAACGGCGGGATGAGGAAGGTGACCGTGAGGGAGCGCAGGGGCCCGATGTCGGCGATCAGCCTGAAATAGAGCAGATAGGCGAAGGCGGTGCAGAGGAGCCCGACCGCCAGCACGCTGGCCCAGACCCCAGGCTGGGCCCAGTCGACGGCGGGCCCGCTCGTCAGGCTGTAGCCGAAGAAGGGGAGCAGGAAGAGGACGGCCCCGATCTGGCTGCCGAAGGCCACCAGCTTGGCGTCCAGTCCGCCCCGCTCGGTGATCCAGCGCCTCGTCAGGAAGCCGGCGCAGCCGTAGCAGGCGGTGGCGATGAGGCAGGCCAGCACCCCGATGGCGAGCTGACCGCTCAGGTCGACCTCCCCCGTGGTGGTGATGAGCCCGATGCCCACCAGCCCCAGCATGACCCCGGCCCACTTGCGCAAGGTCAGCGCCTCGTGAAAGAAGGAGAAGCCAATGAGGGCCCCCATCAGCGGCGTGGTGGCGTTGAGGATGGCCGAGTAGCCGGCGGGCAGCCAGAGGGCCGCCACGGCGTACATCAGGAAAGGCACGCCGGAGTTGATGATGCCGAGCACCATGATGGCTTTCAGCTTGCCGTGAAACTGCATGGGGGTGCGCAGCAGCAGGAGCATGGTGGCGAGCCCGATGAGGGCGAAGAAGACCCGCAGGAAGGTGGTGTTGATGGAGCCGAAGGCCGGCGCCGCGATGCGCATGAACAGGAAGCTGGCGCCCCAGATGGCGGCGAGCGCCAGCAGCCTCCCATAATCCGATGGTCTCATCGTCTCTCCTTGAATGAACCGCCCGGTGCCCGGGATGGCAAGGGCGGCCCTGCATCATGGCGGCAAGCGCTCCCGATGGCAACGGCGCCGTGCAGAGCGCTGATCCTACCCCCCGATACGACCGCCACGGGCGGCGTCTCTCTATCCTTTGACGTTCGACCCCATGCCCAGAAATGAAAGCGCTATCAATCACATACAGCTTATTTCCTGGTCGATGGCGGTCACATTTCGCATCTTAATGGCCACGAATCGACCACGGCGACTTCTAGACTGGTCGGGCTCATCTGAAGGTGGGACGTCGCGGATGGGGGAATGCCGGGGCACACCGGCATCACACACAACACAATGAAAAACAAAGGACTATCAATGGCTAGATGGATACTCGTGGCCGGATTGTTGGGGACCCTGATCACGCCGCCCGGGATGGCGGCGGAGTGGTTCTTCCGGGGCACCGCGAATGGATGGGCGGCGACCGCCATGGCGTCGACCGACGGCGTCAATTTTGAAACCTGCCAGCGCTTCGTGAGCGGCGACGCCAGTGGCGGACCGCGCTTCAAGATAGACAGGTACGGCAACTGGCAGCAGAGCTACCCGGCGGCCGACTATGTGGTCAATGCCAACACGGCGTACCAGATCCGCATCAACGCCACGACCCAGGCGCTGAGTGCGACGGCGGTCGCCAGTTGCGAGGCCTCGGGATTTGTCAGCACGCTGCCGCAGCTCAATGTGCGCGGCACCTTCAACGGCTGGGCCAGCCTCCCCATGACCCTGGTCGGGGATCACCTGTGGCAGGCCGAGGCCTACATGGATGGCGTGGCCAACCAGCGCCTGAAGTTTGATCAGGCTGGCGACTGGGTCGTCAACTTCGGGGACAGCAACGGCGATGGCGTGCTGGAGCAAAGTGGCGGCGACATCTTGTGGAGCGGAACCGGCACGGTGCGCATCCAGGTCAACGACCAGACCCAGGCCTACAGCATCGTGCCGCTTGGGGATGACAACCAGCCGCCGCTCGCGGTCATCACCCCGGGGGGCACGGTGAACGTGGCCCAGGGCGCGGCGCTCACCCTGAGCGGCAGTGACTCCACGGATCCCGACGGCCAGATCGTCGGCTACCTGTGGAGCAGCGGCGAGAGCACGGAGAGCATGGTCGTCAACACGGCGCAGACCGGCACCTTCACCTATGGCCTCACGGTCACCGACGATCAGGGCGCCAAGGGCAGCAGCAGCGTGAGCGTGGTGGTGGCCGCCGGGCAGACCGGCGACAGCTGGTACTTCCGCGGTACCCCCAACAACTGGGGTCTCACCCCCATGACAACCGAGGATGGCACCACCTTCTGCACCGATCAGGCGTTTGGCAGCAGCAACCCCCGCTTCAAGATTGACCACAAGGGGGACTGGACCGAGGCCTATCCGGCCCAGGATTACCTGGTCAGCGCCAACACCCGCTATCGCATCTGCTTTGACAGCCAGCGCAAGGTCGTTGAACTCGAGACCCTGGCGGGGGCAGATGTGCAGGCCCCCACGGTGACGGCTACCCCGGCGCCGGGGAGCTATCTGGATGCCCAGTCCGTGGTGCTCGGGGTGAGCGACGATCAGGACGCCGCCCCCGCCGTGCATTTCACCACGGACGGCAGCCAGCCTACCACGGCGTCGGCCCGCTATGCAGGCCAGCCCCTGCTGGCGAACGACAAGGGCAGCGGCACCGATCTGGTGATCCGCACCCTGGCGGTGGACGAGAGCGGCAACCAGCGGGAGCAGCGCTTCGAGTACGTCATCGGCGAACAGGGGGTGGCGAGCGGCGATTTTCGCGCCGAGAGCATCTATTTCCTGCTGACCACCCGCTTCTATGACGGCGATGCCGGCAACAACTACTACAACCGGGATCGCTACAAGGCCGGGGATCCCCAGTGGCGCGGCGACTTCAAGGGCTTGATCGCAAAGCTCGACTACATCAAGGATCTCGGCTTCACCGCCATCTGGGTGACGCCGCCGGTGGAGAACCGCTCCGGCCTCGACTACCACGGCTACCACGCCTACGACTTCTACCGGGTCGATCCCCGTCTGGAGTCGCCGGGGGCGGGCTACCGGGAGTTCATCCAGGCGGCCCACGCCAAGGGGATCAAGGTGATCCAGGACGTGGTGATCAACCACTCCAGCCAGTACGGCCTGCGCGGCAAGACCTGGATCGATCGCCTGCCCATCAAGTACTACGTGCCTGCGGGCTCGAGCCAGGGGCTCATCAACAACGGCCCCTATCAAGGCAACCTTGGGGACTACGCCAGCGCGAACCGCTGTGACGACGACAACCCGGCGGCTCCCGACTGGTACAAGGCCCGCTGCCAGTCCGATCCGGCGGGCACCCAGCCCCTGGTGGACCCCAAGACAGGCGCCACCGTGCCGAGTGCAGGCTACAACCCCAACCGCTTCTTCGGCATCGACGCCCAGACCCTGGATCCCGCCTGGTATCACCTGGACGGCTTCATGTCCGGCGGGGACTGGGAGAGTCCGCTCGCCCTGCAGCGCAAGCACATGGCGGGGGATTGCATCGATCTCGCCACCGGCAACCAGAACGTCAAGGACTACCTCAACGGCGCCATCCACCAGTACCTCGACATGGGGGTGGATGCGATTCGCATCGATACCTTGAAGCACATCGAGCGCGACGAGCTGCTGACCTATGTCCACGACTGGCAGGCCCACAAGCCGGGGCTGTTCGTGTTTGGAGAAAACCTGGTCAAGGGCACCGGCTGGGGCTCGGAGCTGGCCAATGACAACGCCTCGGCGGTGATCCGTCCCTGGTGGTATACCCGCACCACGGCGAACCCGGCGGATCCCCGTGCAGGGGGCGATTCCGGCCTCTCGGTGCTGGACTTCTCCCTCTTCTCCACCTTCCGTGACAACGTGACCCGGGGGAACTTTGGCGGGGTAGGGGGGATCTTCGCCATGGACTGGGTCTACGGGGATGCCACCAAGCTCATCACCTTCTTCCAGAATCACGACGTGGGGCCGGACAACGACTTCAAGTACCGCTACGGCGGGGAAGAGGGCAATGCGGCCATGACCTACAACCTGCTCTGGACGGCGCGGGGCATTCCGACCCTCTACTACGGGGAGGAGGTGATGTTCCAGGCCGGCAAGCCCCAGGACATCGACGGGGCCACCATGACGGTGGATCAGACCGGCCGCGCCTACTACGGGGACGTGCTGGACAACCCGGCGACCCCGAGCCACCCGCTCTATCAGCACATCAAGCGCCTGAACCAGATCCGCAAGGCGGTGCCCGCCCTGCAAAAGGCGCCCATGAGCCAGGTGAACGAGTGGGGCAGCGGCATCAGCTTCGTGCGTGATCTCAGCGCCGAAGGCAGCTACGCCGCCGTGGGCCTCGCGGCCAACGCGGCCCAGCAGATAAGCCTGAGCGGCCTGAAGAACGGCACCTACACGGACGCCGTGACCGGCGCGAGCCAGAGCGTCAGCAACGGCAGTCTGAGCTTCGCGGTGCCCGCCTACTCGGCCCGCGTCTGGGTGCTGAACGGCCCGGGCAAGGTGGGGGCTGACGGCAAATACCTCAAGTGAGAGAAGCCTGTCACAGCGTGCAACGAGTCGGCCTTCGGGCCGACTTTTTTATGGGGCGGATATGGGACGCGAATGGATGGCGGAGCAAGTGGCATGGATCGATGGCGTCGAGGTGCGAGGCAGGACAAGGAAGGGGAGTCTGCGTACAGACAGCGTCAGCGAGGACAGCGTGCGAGCCTGAATTGCTCTATGTTGGTGCATTCGCACTTATATGGTGCACCATCTGGTTGTTGCTCTCTGGATCCCGCCCCGAAGAAACACGCCGTATCGCCCCCATGGCCCCCGTATCATGTGCACCATTCATGCTATCAAGTGGCGCCTCATCAGCATTATCTACCGGATAAACGGTTTTATTAGGTGTGACCGAGGCATGTTATTGGCATATCAGGGTAAACATGCTGATTCGGCAGGGTTGCCGATCCCAGAGATGGTACGATCAACCTGTTTTCAGCGTTCATCGTGGAATTTAAATTCGATTTTTGATGCGATCCCGGACTCTTGTGTTGATTGGCGCTCTTTTTGCTGTGTCTGGTGATGCCCGTCATGGGGGGCAGCCCCGGGCTGCGGGCAGCAAGGTCTGGGGCAGGGGCGTCATGGCAAACGCGCCGCCGCCATTATCGATAAACCGCCCTTGCTTGCAGGCAACGGATGCCACTATCAACCCTGGTTAAGGAGTCATATGGAAGGTGAAATGGTCATGTCGCCCCCCGCACACAAGGGGCTGGCCCATACCCTCAAGGACGATGTCTACGGCATGGTGCTCGGCGTCATGTTTATCGCCGTGGGGCTTAACTTGCTCAAGTGCTCGGGGATGATCACCGGCGGCATCGCGGGCATCGCCCTGTTGCTCGCCCATGTCAGCAGCCTGCCTATCGGTGTGCTGTTCTTCCTGGTCAACCTGCCCTTTTTGCTGTTTTGCTACGTCACCATGGGGCGGGCCTTCATGGTCAAGACGCTGATCGTCAACGTCGCCCTCTCGGCGGCGACCCAGGCGGTGCCGCTGCTGTTGACGGTAAGCTATGTCCACCCCCTGTTCTCGGCCCTGGTGGGGGGGACCTTCCTCGGCATGGGGGTGCTCTCTCTGGCGCGCCACAATGCCTCCGTGGGGGGCACGGGGGTGGTGACGCTCTGGTTGCAGAAGCGCAGCGGCATCAACGCAGGAAAGAGCCAGATGGTGCTTGATGTGCTGGTGTTTGCGCTCTCCCTGCTCACCCTGCCGCTCTCTTTGCTGCTCTGGTCCACCTTAAGCGCACTCGCCATGAACGCCATGCTGATGAACTGGCACAAGCCGGGTCGCTATCAGGGAAGCTGAGGGGAAGGGGTTGTTAAAAAATGCTGCCGTGACGGGTTCGGGGCAGAAATGACCCCAAGGGCAAAAAAGATCATCTTGTCGGGAAAAACGGCATGGTTACGGCTGAATTTATTGGTTTTTTGCCCAGTTGGTGGCGTTAAATCGGGCTACGCCATAAAAAATTCAAAAAACTTCTTTACCACTGCCCAATGCATGAGTAAAATTTGTCGGCAATATTTTACACCCCCACTTCCACAACGGTGAGATATTGCCATGCTCAGGATTGCCAAAGAAGCGCTGACCTTCGACGATGTACTGTTGGTTCCAGCCCACTCCACTGTTCTCCCCAATACCGCCGACCTGCGTACCAAGCTCACGTCTGCGATCACGCTGAATATCCCGATGATCTCCGCTGCCATGGACACAGTGACCGAAGCCCGTCTGGCTATCGCACTGGCCCAGGAAGGCGGCATCGGCTTCATTCACAAGAACATGTCCATCGAGCAGCAGGCTGCCGAAGTGCGCAAGGTCAAGAAGTACGAGAGCGGCGTGGTCAGCGACCCCGTTACCGTGCGCCCTGACATGACCATCGCCCAGATCAAGGAGCTGAGCCACAAGAACGGTTTCGCCGGTTACCCCGTGGTGACTGACGGCAACCAGCTGGTGGGCATCATCACCGGCCGTGACGTGCGCTTCGTCATCGATCTCTCCCAGACCGTCGAACAGATCATGACCCAGAAAGATCGTCTGGTGACCGTGCGTGAAGGGGCCCCTCGCGAAGAGGTGGTGGCCCTGATGCAAAAGCACCGCATCGAGAAGGTGCTGGTGGTCAACGGCGACTTCAAGCTCAAGGGCATGATCACCGTGAAAGATTTCCAGAAAGCCGAGCGCAAGCCCAACGCCTGTAAAGACGAGCGTGGCCGTCTGCGTGTCGGTGCCGCCGTCGGTGCCGGTGCCGGCAACGAAGAGCGCGTCGCCGCCCTGGTGGAAGCCGGTGTGGACGTGCTGCTGATTGACTCCTCCCACGGCCACTCCCAGGGCGTGCTGGATCGCATCAAGGCGACCCGTGAAGCCTATCCTGACCTGCAAATCATCGGCGGCAACGTCGCCACCGCCGCCGGTGCCAAGGCGCTGGTGGAAGCGGGTGTCAACGCCGTCAAGGTCGGTATCGGCCCGGGTTCCATCTGTACTACCCGTATCGTGACCGGCGTGGGCGTGCCCCAGATCACCGCCATCTCCGACGCCGTCGACGCCCTGGAAGGCACCGGCGTGCCGGTGATTGCCGATGGCGGCATCCGCTTCTCCGGTGACGTGGCCAAGGCCATCGCCGCGGGTGCCAGCTGCGTCATGGTGGGCTCCATGTTCGCCGGTACCGAAGAGGCGCCGGGCGAGATCGAGCTCTATCAGGGCCGCTCCTTCAAGTCCTACCGCGGCATGGGCTCCCTGGGTGCCATGTCCAAGGGCTCCAGCGACCGCTACTTCCAGACCGACAACGCCGCCGACAAGCTGGTACCGGAAGGGATCGAAGGGCGCGTGCCGTACAAGGGCCGCCTCAAGGAGATCATCCACCAGCAGATGGGCGGCCTGCGCTCCTCCATGGGCCTGACCGGCAGCGCGACCATCGACGACATGCGCACCAAGGCCGAGTTCGTGCGCATCTCGGGCGCCGGGATGAAAGAGTCCCACGTGCACGACGTGACCATTACCAAAGAAGCCCCCAACTACCGGATGGGCTGATGAAACGGGGCTCTGCGCCCCGTTTTTCCACCCTTTTTTTATCCCGTGCTTTTTGTGACAACATCAGCCTGATGCAGGAATAAAATGACTAAAGACATTCACGCCCATCGTATCCTCATCCTCGACTTCGGTTCCCAGTACACCCAGCTCATCGCCCGCCGTGTGCGCGAGATCGGCGTCTACTGCGAGCTGTGGGCCTGGGACGTAACCGAAGAGCAGATCCGCGAGTTCAACCCGAGCGGCATCATCCTCTCCGGCGGCCCGGAATCCGTCACCGAGGCGGGCAGCCCGCGCGCCCCCGAGTACGTGTTCAACGCCGGCGTGCCGGTGTTCGGCATCTGCTACGGCATGCAGACCATGTCCGAGCAGCTCGGCGGCAAGGTGCAGTCCTCCAACCTGCGTGAATTCGGCTATGCCCAGGTCGAAGTGCTGGGCCAGTCCGGCAAGGCCAGCGCCCTCTTGCGCAACATCGAAGACGCCATTGCCGACAACGGCAATGCCCTGCTGGATGTCTGGATGAGCCACGGCGACAAGGTCACCGAGATCCCCGCCGGTTTCACCACCATCGCCCAGACCGCGACCTGCCCCCATGCCGCCATGGCGTGTGAGGCCAAGCGCTTCTACGGCGTGCAGTTCCACCCGGAAGTGACCCACACCCGTCAGGGTGCCCGCATGCTGGAGCACTTCGTCAAGGACATCTGCGGCTGCGAATGCCTGTGGACCCCGGCCACCATCATCGACGACGCCGTTGCCCGCATCCGCGAGCAGGTGGGTGACGACGAGGTGATCCTGGGCCTCTCCGGCGGCGTGGACTCCTCCGTGGTCGCCATGCTGGTGCACCGCGCCATCGGCGATCGCCTCACCTGCGTCTTCGTCGACAACGGCCTGCTGCGCCTGAACGAAGGCCAGCAGGTGATGGACATGTTCGGCGATCACTTCGGCCTGAACATCATCAAGGTCGACGCCGAAGAGCGCTTCCTCTCCGCCCTCGCGGGTATCGACGAGCCGGAAGCCAAGCGCAAGACCATCGGCCGCGTCTTCGTCGAGGTGTTCGACGACGAGTCCAAGAAGCTCAAGAACGCCAAGTGGCTGGCCCAGGGCACCATCTACCCGGACGTCATCGAATCCGCTGCCAGCAAGACCGGCAAGGCTCACGTCATCAAGTCCCACCACAACGTCGGCGGCCTGCCGGAAGAGATGAAAATGGGTCTGGTGGAGCCGCTGCGCGAGCTGTTCAAGGACGAAGTGCGCCGTGTCGGCCTCGAACTCGGCCTGCCCTACGACATGCTCTACCGTCACCCCTTCCCGGGTCCGGGTCTGGGCGTGCGCGTGCTTGGCGAAGTGAAGAAAGAGTACTGCGATCTGCTGCGCAAGGCTGACGCCATCTTCATCGAAGAGCTGCGCAAGGCCGACCTCTACAACCAGGTCAGTCAGGCGTTCGCCGTCTTCCTGCCGGTGCGCTCCGTCGGCGTCATGGGCGACGGCCGCAAGTACGACTGGGTCATTGCGCTGCGTGCCGTCGAGACCATCGACTTCATGACCGCCCACTGGGCTCACCTGCCGTACGACTTCCTCGGCCACGTGTCGAACCGCATCATCAACGAGATCAACGGCATCTCCCGCGTGGTGTACGACGTCTCCGGCAAGCCGCCCGCAACCATCGAGTGGGAATAAGGGTTAACCCTCTCCCTGCGATCACGCAAAACTGTCAAAAAGGCGCCCTTGAGGCGCCTTTTCTTTTTCCAATCGTTTGCGAGAAAATTTTGCTCCTGGCGAAGGGGGTGAGGGCTCTGTTGCCAATGTTGTCGTGGTGAGTGCCTGGGGCGATCGGCAGAGCGTCATCTATCGCGTCCACATATGTCGACAGGCTGTTGTTTCTCCGGGGCAGGGGAGGGTGAGCAAAGCCTGTCGGTCAGTTGCCATGCGGGCAATGGAGCCGGATACCCGCCGTGTCGATGCCCCATCTTGATGCGCGGTGGTAATGCGAGCTGCTGATGCGCCCCCAAGATGGGGTCATTTATTGATCTGGCTTGGGAAACGCCCACCTTCCGCTTTGTCTTGTCTCTCACGCTCGCTAGGATAGCCGTCTGGGTATGGCCTCTCTGGAGTCGCCGATGAAGCAGAGACACTGAGTGGGTTAAAGACAGCAAACGGAAGGCTGCCGGGTGGTAACTTGGCCGTGACTCGGGGGGGGACCGGCTAAAATCTACCCCTTAACCAAATGTGGGGGCTTGGTAATGGGAGTTGCACAGCTATGGGTATTTCAATCATGCTACCAATCCAGGTCGGGCACTCTTTCGTCGTTCAATGTTCATGGGATATCGGTTGGGGATGAATTAAGTGAAAGGATCAGAAGAGAACGTAAACATAAGCCTCCTGGAGGCTGATCCTGGCAGCCTTCCCGAGTTCAAGCTCGCCTTGCAGGATGCCTTTCGCGTGGCGGCAGAGGCAGACTTTGGACACCCACTTGAAGAGCCCATTCCTTCTGATGAAGATATTGAACAGTCATTTCACACCAAGGGGGCCGTTACATACTGGATCATGGCAGCCGAACAACGTGTTGGCGGAGCCGTGCTAGTGATAGACCAGAAGAGCGGTCGCAACTCCCTGTCATTCTTTTTCATCGCGACGAGCCAACAGAGCAAAGGCTTGGGCCTTAAAGCCTGGCATGCGATTGAACACGCGTTTCCTCTCACCAAAGTGTGGGAAACGGTGACGCCATATTTTGAGAAACGGAATATTCACTTCTACGTTAACCGATGTGGTTTCAACATTGTCGATTTCTACAACAAGTACCATCCAGACCCTCATCAGCTCTCACACCATCTTGATGGCAAAGGAGATGACGATGAGATGTTCCGGTTTGAGAAAATAATGGAAGGTGCGAGTGCTGGTAAACGCGAAAGCCAACCCGGCGATTGACCCCGCTTGTTTCGCTCTCCATCCATGCCATGGGGGGTGCTTATGGCATCCTACGGGCTTGGTCAATCCGATGAGTGGTGGTCTGGATGGCCATCATGTTCCGTCTCCAATTCAACTAAAGGGGCACTCTTCGCCCCGACCCATCTGACCTCCCCACTTAATATTGCCGGATGGTTATCCAGGGCCCTCAATGGCCAGCTATCTCGTGACTAGGGGGGCCCTTTTCGCCTTATCAAGTAACCCATAAAGGGCCGAATTTACTCATACCTCGCCGCCTTACAGGCGTGTATCGCCTGTTTGCGGGTCTCGCCCCAGTGATAGTCGCCGAGCTTGCCGTTTTGCTGGATGACCCTGTGGCAGGGGATCATCAAGGCGACGGGGTTGGCGCCCACCGCGAGCCCCACGGCGCGGGCGGCCTTGGGATTGTCGACGGTGCTCGTCACCTGGGCGTAGCTCACCACCCTGGCTGGCGGGATCTGCAACAAAACAGGGGATCTCTGGCCGCCATTCCTTATAATGCCCCTCCTTTATTGCCATCGGGCCGCTGCCCGCTGGTGCCGAGGGCCGTGAACCGGCCACCCCGATAGAGACGAATTTATGCATACCCTGGAACAGCTGCGCTCCGGAGCCTTGTGCGGCGCACGCCACCTGAAACTCGCTGAAGGCCTCGCGGTTTTCCCCCCCGAGATCCTGAGCCTCAAGGAGACCCTGGAGGTGCTGGATCTCACCGGTAACCAGCTGAGCGAGTTGCCGGACGCGCTGGCCGAGTTCAGCAAACTGCGCATCATTTTCTGCTCCGAGAACCGCTTTACCGAGTTGCCCGAGGTGCTGGGGCGCTGCCCCGCGCTCACCATGGTGGGCTTCAAGGCCAACCGCATCGCGACCGTCTCGGCCGCCTCCCTGCCCGCCAGACTGCGCTGGCTCATTCTGACTGACAATGCCATCGAGCAGTTGCCCGAGGAGCTGGGTCGGTGCACGGATCTCCAAAAGCTGATGCTCTCGGGCAACCGCCTGCGCGAGCTGCCCGAGAGTCTCGCTCACTGCCACCGTTTGGAGCTGCTTCGCATCGCCGCTAACCGGTTTGAGGCCTTCCCCGACTGGCTGCTGGCGCTGCCGCGCCTCAGCTGGCTGGCCTACGCGGGCAACCCCTTCAGCGACCGGCAGGAGCGCCGGCTCGAGCAGTGCGCCTCGGTGGCCGACATCCCCTGGGATGACCTGACCCTGGGCGAGTGGCTGGGGCAGGGGGCGTCTGGCGTCATCCATCGCGCCGAGCTGAAGGGGCAGGCACAAGCCGAGGCGGTGGCGGTCAAGCTCTTCAAGGGAGCGGTGACCAGCGATGGGCTGCCCCGCTGCGAGCTGGCGGTGTCGCTGGCCGCCGGTCGCCATCCCCATCTGGTCGGCGTGGTGGGTCGGGTTGGGGATCACCCCTCCGGGATCCCGGCGCTGGTGATGGCGCTGATCCCCCCGGATTTTGTCAATCTGGCGGGGCCGCCGAGTCTGGACTCCTGCACCCGTGACATCTACCCGGACGGCGTGCGCTTCACCCCGGCCACGCTGCTCAACCTGGCGCAGGGGGTGGTGAGCGCCGCACGACATCTGCACGGGCGGGGCATCCTGCACGGCGATCTCTATGCCCATAACCTGCTGCACTCTGTGCAAGGGAAAGGGCAGGGGCAAGAGCAGGCACAGGGCCGGGTGCTGCTCGGCGATTTTGGCGCCGCCTCCTGTTACGACAGAACCGATGAGGCGCTGGCCGGGCGGCTGGAGCGCCTGGAGGTAAGGGCCTTCGGCTGCCTGCTGGAGGAGCTGCTGGTGCGCAGCACCGACAAGCACGAGGCGCTGGCGGGGCTCGGCGAGCTGGTCGGGGAGTGCCTCTGCGAGGTGCCGTCCCGACGCCCCACCTTTGCCCGTATTGCCGCGCGGCTCGACGCTGCGCAGGCCCGGCTTGCGGCCGAGCCGGTGGCGGTATGACCATCCGGCCGGGAGTCACCTCTTTCAAGACTGCGGGGCCACGTCCAGGGCGCTCACGGCGTGTCTTGCAAAAAGGGTGGGGGACGGACGGTGCGGGGCTTGCACCGCTTCGGTGAAGTTGTGATAGTGATGCATCATTGCAGATGACGGGAGAAAGAGGATGGAAGCGGCGTTTTGGCATCAGAAGTGGAAAGAGAACCGGATTGGCTTTCATCAGGCAGATTTCAACCGCTGGCTGCAGTCCTGGTGGTCGGCCCAGCAGGGGGATGAACCCGTGCTGGTCCCCCTGTGCGGCAAGTCCCGCGACATGCTCTGGCTTCGGGAGCAGGGGCATCCGGTGGACGGCTTCGAGCTATCCGAGCTCGCCGTCACCCAGTTTTTCGCCGAGAACAACCTGAGTGCCGAGACAAGCGAGCAGGGGCCCTATCAGTGCCACCAGCACGATCATCTTCGCATCTATCAGGGGGATTTTTTCGCCGCCCCGGAGCTTGGCCGTCGCTATCGACTGGTCTATGACAGGGCCGCCCTCATCGCCCTGCCGACGGCGATGCGCCGCCAGTATGCCGCCCTGATGAGCCGCCTCGTGGAGGCGAGGGGACAAGTTCTGCTGGTGACTCTCGAGTACCAGCCGGAGCAGCAGCTACAGCCGCCGTTCTCGGTGGGAGAGATGGAGGTGCGCACCCTGTTCGAGCGCGACTTCAGCGTGGAGGTGCTGGGGCGGGCGGCGGAGCTGGATCACCCCAGGGTGCTCGCCGGGCAGCTCTCCTATTTCGATGAAGTGGCCTATCGCCTGATCCGCCGGGGTTGAGGAGACGCCCGGCCCCAGGTTGGAGAAAGGTCGCGGGCAGGCGACCTTTTTTACCTCCTTTGACATAGATCAACGTGGAAAATCAGGGGAGTGCCTAAGATGAGGCTGTTTCTCAATCACTGCTGGTGCCGACCGATGCGCTCTGGTTTGAACCATCCGGCCGACCATCAACCCAGTGTCTGATTTTCACGCTCATGTTCACTTTTGGCGGCTCAGGTCGCAATTGTTTATGGTATTTCCAGCCGACCCCCAGGGGTCGGCTTTTTATTGCCCGGATGGCCCCGGACGGAGAGTGGGCAAGGAGCCGATTCAGGCCTCGGATTCAGGCCTCGAAGGTGGCGCTGTTGAGCCTGAAGGCCCTGGGATCGTCGATGAACTGGCCGGTGATCCGCTCGTCGTGCTCGTGGCCGAGACCATAGCTGCAGAGGATCAGGCGATCCGAGGTGCGCGATCTCAGCTGGGTGATGAAGCGCACCAGGTCGGCGCGGCTGAGCCTGTCCACCTCCTCGCACACCCGCTCCCGCTGATCAAAGCCCAGATCCTTGTTGCCGATGCTGACCCAGAGCCGCTGGCCACGGCTGCGCAGGTTGGCGTCCCGCTCGCTCAGCTGGGCCTGCAGGCCAGCCTTGCTGTCTTGCCACTGCTGCTCGGTGAACTCCAGCATGGCCAGGGGGAAGAGGTCGATGAACTCCTCCACCGCGTCCAGCAGGATCTGCGGCCCCGCCACCGGCGACTGGATATAGAAGATGAGGCCGGGATGGCGGTTGAGGGGCAGGTTGCCGGCCCCCACCACGTAACCGAGCTGCTGACGGGTGCGCAGCTCGTGGAAGAAGGTGGAGGACATGATGTGGTTGGCCAGGGTGAAGCAGGCGAGATCCCGCGCCCGGGTGGTGCGTGACTGGTAGTAGACCAGGAGCGCCGAGTCTTCATGCTCGCATCCCTGCTCGCGAATGAGGGTGCCCCTGTCCTGAATGGAGATGAGGGGTCGGCGGGTCTCCGCGCTGGGCTGGCTGCTGGTGCCGAGGTGGCGCTCCAGCAGGGACGCGAGCTCGAGGGCCTCGGCCGCCGTCCAGTCCCCGTGCACCAGGGTTTCAATGTGTACCTCGGCAAAGAGCTGGGAGACGAAGGCGGGCATCTCGCCGAGCTCGACGGTGCGCAGGTGGCGCAGCAACTGTTCGAACGGCGGATTGTTCGGCTGCAGCAGGCTAGTGAGCTGGTTGAACAGCTGGGAGATGGGCCGGGTCTTGGACTGGTTCTCCCAGTTGCGGATGAGCTGCTCTTTGATCTCGGCGAAGCGGGCCGGATCCGGGTACCCCAGGGTGCGGTTGCCGAGGATCATGTCAAGCAGCAGCGGCTGCTTGTCGGCAAAGCCGCTGAGGTTGATGGTAAAGCCTCCCTGATGGGCATAGATCTGGTAGCCGAGCCCGGCGAGTTCGGCCGGGTAGGTGAGGGCATTGAGGTGGTCCGTGAGCAGCTCCACCGCGAGCCGTGCCATGGCGATGTGGCGCGGATTCCTGACCGCGTGCTCGCTGTCGATGGAGATGTAGAGGCTGCCCTTGGGCACGCCGAACAGATGCTCGTGCAGGTGCCAGAGGCGGAACCCGGGCCGGTCGATGAGGCAGGCGGGCATGTCGGCGGCCAGTGCCGGCAGGCGGGCATCGAGACGGCTGCTGATAAAGGGGTTGGGCGCCGGCAAGTGCAGGGCGGGATCAGGCTGGCTCTGCTGCCAGCGGATCTTCTCCGCCTCCGTGATGGTCTGGACGCTGTACGGGGTCTGATACCAGCGGGCCAGGCGATCCGTGCTCACCTCCGGGGCCTGGATGGTCACCCTCAGATTGTGGGGGGTCAGCTTGGCGAGGAAGCGCCGGATCAGGGGTTCGTCAAACTCGCGCATCATGTAGTCGCCATGGAGCAGATCGTCCGGCGCATAGCTGAACAGGTTGAGCACCAGCCCCGAGGCGGTATCCAGCGCCCGGCCCCGCTCCTGGAATTGGAAGGCGGATTCCAGCACGCTGCGCTTCTCGTCATAGCGCCAGGCCTGGACGCCATCCTGCTCGATGAGTTTCAGATAGCCGAACAGGGCGGCGATGATGTCGTCTACATGGTCAAGCCCGAGGGGAGTCAGGCCGAAGCTCACGCCAAAGTCCTTGAAGTTGGCCCCGCTGATACCGCCGCCGGCGGCGAGCTGGTTGACCCAGCCCTTCGCTTTCAGCAGAGAGAGCAGGCTGCCTTCCCCTTCGTAGCCGATGAGGTGGCTCAGGAAGGTGAGGGGCTTCTTGTCGTACAGGGCATCCACGCTGGGCAGCGGGAAGGTCAGGGCCAGCTTGCGGGTCTCCTTGACCGGGTTGATCTGGATGCGGATGCCGAGGTCATCGAGCCGGTAGAGGGGCGCCGACAGGGCCGGGGGGCCGAGGTGGCGATCCGGAATGGTGCTGAAGAAGCGATCGCACCAGGCCAGCTGGGTGTCGATGGAGGCGGGCGAAATCATGACCAGCGCCATGCGATCCGCACTGTAGTGCGTTTCGTAGAAAGCAATAAGGTCGGAGCGCAGATCCCGCCCCGGCAGATCCGCCAGGGTGTCCAGGTTGCCGACCGAGAACTTGGAGAAGGGATGGGCCGGGTTGACCGTCTCCTTGTGCACCTGATAGCTGCGGCGCACGTCATCCTGCAGCTTGAGGCGATATTCGGAGTCGACCGCGTTGCGCTCCTTGTCCACCCACTTGGGATCGAAGGTGGGGCAGATGAAGAACTGGGAGAAACGATGGAGCCCCGCTTCGAAGAAGCCGTTGTCGATGTCGAAGAAGAAGTTGGTGAACTCGGTGCCGGTCCAGGCGTTGTTGCTCCCCCCGTGGCGGCTCATGAACTGCTGATATTCGCCGGGTTTGGGATAAGTACGAGTACCTAGGAACAGCATATGCTCAAGGAAGTGGGCCATGCCCTGGCGATCGACCGGATCATCGAAGTGACCTGTGTTGACGGCCAGGGAGGCGGCCGATTTGTCGGTCTGGGGATCGCAGATCAACAAGACCCTGAGCCGGTTTGCCAGCTCCAGATAGTGATACCGCCGATGGTCGTTGGGACTGGCATATGGGCTCATTGGGGCGTGGCTCGCGGTGAATTTATTTGAATTTAAACATGATTATCGACCCCGCTATCTCACGAGGCAAACCCTTTTCTGAGAGGTAGCGCAATTGTTTCCCCCGGCATGGCGGGGTAAGATCCCCCCGCTATTTAAACAGGCCCCCTGGGCGAGGTTGTAATGAAAATCTACATCATGCGTCATGGCCAGGCTGGCATGAACGCAAAGACTGATGAACAGCGTCCACTGACCGAACAAGGCATCGAAGAGTCCATCCACATGGCATGCTGGCTGGCTCCTCAGCTCACAGGCTCCCTGAGCCTGGTGATCCACAGCAACTACCTGCGTGCCAGACAGACCTGGCAGGCCATTTCGCCCGAGTTGCCCAAGGCCCGCAAGGTCGAGGAGAGCGGCGAGATCACGCCCTATGGCGATCCGGCCTTCGTGGCGAGCTACCTGACCGCGCTGGCAGCGGAGCACGACAACATCCTCATGGTCAGCCATCTGCCGCTGGTGGGGTATCTGGTGCAGAGCCTCTGCCCGGCTGCGGGTGCGCCCATGTTTGCCACCTCCGGTCTTGCCTGCATCGAGTGGCAAGATGGCAAGGGGGCCTTGCTCTGGCTGGAAGGACCGCATACAATACGTTAAAAGTTAATAAAAAGTTACAAGATGGTTTTTTGGGGAAGAGAGAGTCGATTTTTCCGGTTTTTTATATAAATTTAACGGAATTATTGCGCATAAGCTGCTGTCATACGGATACAACTGCAAGAGGTTGCAAACGATGAGAGTATTCAAGAAGTACCTGCCACTGATGGTGGCAAAACATGTCAAAACCTTCTTCAAGGGGCGTATTTACATCCATGGCAGGGGGCGCTTCGACTTCCAGTCGGGCTTGCTGATGATGCCGCTGCAAGCCGACATTCCCCATCGCCAGACGGTGCTCGAGGTCAACGAACTGATTTCGAGGCTCCACATGGACGCTGCCTGAGCCACCCTGGCTTGACCCTTTTCCCCATCATGCCCGCCCTGTGCGGGCATGATGCTTGATGAGCCTGGGGAAGGCCGGCAGTGCCGCCTTCATCCGGGTTGCCGCAACATCGCCGCTCCCGCATCAGAGTGCTTGCTTATCCCGTTTGCCTCTCTATACTCCCGCGAAATACCCGCCTCCTTTCTCTGGATATCGCGATGCCCCTGGCCTTTCTGTTTCCCTTCTCCTGCATGGCCATCTGGGCCGGCAATGGCATCGTCAGCAAGCTGGCGGTCGGCGTACTCTCTCCGGCGGCCCTGGCCTGGTCGCGCTGGATGGTGGCGGCCCTGGTGCTGACCCCGTTTCTTGCGCGCCGTGCCTGGCGGGTGCGTGGCAAACTGCGGGCCGGTTTTTCGAAGCTGGCGGCGCTGGCCCTGCTCGGCATGGTACTCAACCAGACGTTCGGCTATTACGCGGCCCAGACTCTGGGGGCGACCGAGATTGGGCTGATGATGGGGCTGACCCCGCTGATGACGGTGCTGCTCAGCATCTGGCTGCTGCGCGAGCGTCCCACCTGGGGCGCCCTGCTGGGGGGCGTCATCTCCCTCATGGGGCTGGCCATCTTGCTGGGGCAGGGGGATCCGAGCCGTCTGCTGACCCAGGGCATCCACATAGGCTTCGTCTACATGCTGCTCTCGGCGGCCACCTATGCGCTCTACAGCGTGCTGCTCAAGCGCTGGGATCTGGGGCTCGACAACTGGTCCATGCTCTATGGCCAGGTGCTGTGCAGCCTCCTGTTTCTCACCCCCTTCTATCTGCTGGTGGACGGGCACTGGCCGGATGGCAGCGCCCTCTGGCTCATCCTCTATGCGGGGATCCCGACGTCGGCGCTCTCCCCCTGGCTCTGGATGCAGGGTATCGCCCTGCTGGGGGCAAGCCGCACCGCCATCTTCATGAACCTGCTGCCGGTGATGACGGCGGCGCTCGCCATCACCTGGCTCGGGGAGCGGCTCACCAGCTATCACCTCATCGGCGGCGGCATGACCCTGATGGGGGTCCTGCTGGCACAGTTGCTGGTCAAGCCCGTGGTGGTGCGCCGGCGGGCCAGGCTGGCGATGGCGAGCTGTCAGGAGGATTGAGATAAAAAAGACCGCCCCGAAGGCGGTCTTTTGCTGTCCGGGGCGCGGGTTATTGCGCCGTCAGATAGAGATCCTTGGCATAAACCAGGTCTTGCGGGTTGTGATAGGGGTAGCCCTTGACGTTGGGCTTGAGCAGGCGGGATTTCACGTAGAAGTAGACCGGTGCGATGGGGGCCTCCTCGTCGATCAGCACCTCCGCTTGCTGATAGAGCCGGTTGCGTTCCGCCGGATCCTTGGCGTCATGGGCCTTGGCCAGGAGGGCGTCGTACTCCTTGTTGAACCACTTGCCGCTGTTGGCGCTGCTGCTGGAGGTCATGATGTCGAGGAAGGTGGAGGCATCGTTGTAGTCCCCGTTCCAGGAGTAGCGGCTCACCCCGAAGTCCCCTTCGTTGAGGGCCGACACCATGGTCTTCCACTCCATGTTGTTGAGCTCGGCCTTGACCCCCAGGTTGTGCTTCCACATGGAGGAGATGGCGAGCGCTATCTTCTTGTGCCCCTCGTTGGTGTTGTAGAGGATGTCCACCTCGAGCGGCTTGCCCGGGCCGTAACCCGCCTCGCCGAGCAGTGCCTTGGCCTGCTTTATCCGCTCCTCCTTGCTCATCAGCTCGCTGGCCGGACGCTTGAGTTCAAAGCCGTCGACGCTCGGCGGAGTCAGGCTGAAGGCCGAGAGTTGCCCTTGTCCCAGGATCTTCTCCGTGATGGTGTCCCGGTCGATGGCCAGGGAGAGCGCCTTGCGCACCCTGACATCGTCGAAGGGTTTGCGCTGGGTGTTGAACACGTAGTAGTAGGTGGCGAGCATGGGGGCGCTGACCAGCTCGTCCGGGCTCTGGCGTTTGATCTGCTGATACTGCTCCAGAGGATAGGTGGTGTAGTGCAGCTCGCTCGCACGATAGCGGTTGTAGGCCGCGGTATCTGAGACGATCTCGAGATAGACCACCTTGTTCAGCACGGTGTGCTGGTTGTCCCAGTAGTGAGGATTGCGCTCGGCGATGAGGCGCTCGTTCGGGGTCCACTCCTTGAGGGCGAAGGCGCCATTGGAGACGATGTTGCCGGGCTTGACCCACTCATGACCAAACTTCTCGATGGTGGCCCTGGGGGCCGGGAAGGTGGTGTAGTGGGAGAGAGTCTTCAGGAAGAAGGGAACCGGGGCCTTGAGGGTGATCTGCAGGGTGTGATCATCCAGCGCCTTGATCCCCAGGGCATCCGGGCTCTGCTTGCCCTGGATGACGTCGCCGGCGTTGAGCACGCCGGTCAGCTCGATGAACCAGGCGTAGTTGGAGGCGTTCTTGGGGTCTGCCGCCCGCTGCCAGCCATAGACATAGTCTGC
Organism: Aeromonas taiwanensis; assembly: GCF_000820165.1. Taxonomy (GTDB): domain Bacteria; phylum Pseudomonadota; class Gammaproteobacteria; order Enterobacterales; family Aeromonadaceae; genus Aeromonas; species Aeromonas taiwanensis. The sequence goes on along the minus strand of NZ_CDDD01000047.1, from coordinate 31,093 downwards.
CGCCGTCACCGGCTCGCCGTTAGACCATTTTGCATCGGGTCTGAGCTTGAAGGTGTAGACGGTGCCGCTGGCGTCGAGCTCGTAGCCCAGTGCCCCCGCCGCCTGCAGCTTGCCGTTGCCATCCAGGGTATAGAGCCCCTCGAACAGATCGTTGACGATGTCGCTGCCCGCACTCTCTTCCACCATCTGGGGATCGATGGAGGCAGGCTCGGTGCCGATGTTGCGGACGAAGGTTTGCTGGGCACTGGGCAGCAGCTGGGTGCCTTCAGGCACCTGGGCGGCCAGGGCAGGCAGGGAGAGCAGGGCGGTGATCGCGCCGGCAATGAGAGTCCTTTTCATTGAATATCCTTATGTTTTTTTGCTTCCAAAGCCGAGTCAGTGTGCGGGATCGATGGCGAGATCTCAAGAGGGTGCCGGCAGGGGGGACGGGAAAAGGACCGGATGGGGGTGAACGGCATCGGGTGAGGCAGGGTTGTCTTCTTGCCACGAATTAAGATGCCAAGAGATGTCGTTCGAGACCTCTTTTGGTGCCCGAAAAGCCCGCTCCATAGGGGCTTTTTGGCGATTTAAACAGCGCCTTAATTCGCTGCAAAAACAAAAAACACGCGTTACATTAGGTTACAAAACAACGCTGCCGAAGATCGGCACTTTTTTTGCCGAGATCTGCAAACGTTTTCAACGGCCAACGGAAACGATCTTAAAGGAACAAGAATGCGAAACATGATCACCATGGGCGAATTCATCGTCAAAAAGCAGGCGGACTATCCTACCGCGACTGGCGAGCTGACCTCCTTGCTCAGCTCCATTCGCCTCGCCGCCAAGGTGGTGAACCGGGAGATCAACAAGGCGGGGCTGGCGGACATTATCGGCTCCATCGGGTCCGAAAACGTGCAGGGGGAAGTGCAGCAGAAGCTGGATGTCTACGCCAATGAACGCTTCAAGGCGGCGCTGGAAGCCCGTGGCGAGGTGTGTGGCATGGCCTCCGAGGAGGAAGAGGACTTCGTCTCCTTCGATTCCGAGCTCTCCCGCCACTCCAAATACGTGGTACTGATCGACCCCCTCGACGGCTCTTCCAACATCGACGTCAACGTCTCGGTCGGAACCATTTTCTCCATCTATCGCCGGGTCAGCAAGCCGGGGGCCGGCGTGACCCTGGAAGACTTCCTGCAGCCGGGCAACCGCCAGGTGGCCGCCGGTTACGTGGTCTACGGCTCCTCCACCATGCTGGTCTATACCACCGGCTTCGGGGTCAACGGCTTCACTTACGATCCCTCCATCGGCTGCTTCTGCCTCTCCCACGAGAACATCCGCATCCCGGAGGAGGGCAAGATCTACTCCATCAACGAGGGCAACTACATCAAGTTCCCGGATGGCGTGAAGAAGTACCTGAAATATTGCCAGGAGCGTGACGAGGCGACCCACAGGCCCTACACCTCCCGTTATATCGGCTCCCTGGTCTCCGATTTTCACCGCAACCTGCTCAAGGGCGGCATCTACATCTATCCGTCCGGCACCAACTCCCCGAACGGCAAGCTGCGCCTGCTCTACGAGTGCAACCCCATGGCCTTCCTGGTGGAGCAGGCGGGGGGCAAGGCCTCCGACGGTTTCGGCCGGATCATGGATATCCAGCCCACCGCCCTGCACCAGCGCACCCCCTATTTCGTGGGGTCCACCAAGATGGTGGAGCGCGCCGAGGCCTTCATGCGGGAGTTCTCCGCTCACGAGGATCCGGCGAGCCAGGCGTGATCCGCGGATGATAAAACGCAGGTAAAAAAACGGGAGCCATCAGGGCTCCCGTTTCTATTTTGGCAAGCAGTCCGCTCACTGGCTGTTGCGGGCGAGATCCGCCAGCAGGCTGTCCACCAGTTTGAGGCGCATGGCCCGCTCCTGGGTCGGCACCTGGAAGCGCAGCCGGGTCGGCCCATCCATCTTGTAGATGCGCGGCTGCTCGGAGAGGAGCCTGACCAGATAGGCCGGGTTGACGCGGGTCTCCTGGGTGAAGTCCAGATAACCGCCGCGCTCGCTCATCTCCACCCGGCGAATGCCAAGGGCGGTGGCGCGCTGGCGGAAGGCAGCCAGCTCCATCAAGGTCTTGGTCGGCTCTGGCAAGAGGCCGAAGCGGTCGATGAGCTCCACTTTGAGTTCGCGCAGCTCCTGCTCGTCCGCCGCACTGGCGATGCGCTTGTACATGGAGAGCCGCATGTTGACGTCCGGGATATAGTCGTCCGGGAGCAAGGCGGGCAGGCGCAGCTCCACCTCGGTGTGCTGGCTCATGAGCTGCTCCAGCGACGGCTCCTTGCCATGTTTGAGCGCCTCCACCGCCTGCTCCAGCATCTCCATGTAGAGGGTAAAGCCCACCGACTCGATCTGTCCGCTCTGATCGTCGCCCAGCAGCTCGCCCGCGCCGCGGATCTCCAGATCGTGGGTGGCGAGCGCAAAGCCGGCGCCGAGATCTTCGAGCGACGCAATGGCCTCCAGCCGCTTGGCCGCGTCCTTGGTCATCAGCTTGGGATGGGGGGTGAGCAGGTAGGCATAGGCCTGATGGTGGGAGCGACCGACCCGGCCCCGCAGCTGGTGCAGCTGGGCCAGGCCCAGGTGATCCGCCCTGTCCATGATGATGGTGTTGGCGCTCGGCACGTCGATGCCGGTCTCGATGATGGTGGTGCACACCAGCAGGTTGAAGCGCTGGTGGTAGAAGTCCGACATCACCCGCTCGAGCTCCCGCTCGCGCATCTGGCCGTGGGCGATACCGATGCGCGCCTCCGGCACCAGCTCGGCAAGATCCGCCGCGCACTTCTCGATGCTCTCCACGTCGTTGTGCAGGTAGTAGACCTGGCCGCCACGCTTCAATTCCCGCAGCACCGCCTCGCGCACCACTGTCGGCTCGTGCTGGCGCACGAAGGTCTTGATGGCCAGGCGCTTGGCGGGCGGGGTGGCGATGATGGAGAGATCCCGCATGCCGGACATGGCCATGTTGAGGGTACGCGGAATGGGGGTCGCGGTGAGGGTGAGGATATCCACGTCGGCCCGCAGCGCCTTGATCTTCTCCTTCTGGCGCACCCCGAATCTGTGCTCCTCGTCGACGATGAGCAGCCCCAGATCCTTGAAGGTGAGATCGGAGCCGAGCAGCTTGTGGGTGCCGATGATGATGTCCACCTTGCCCTCGGCCATCTCCTTCATCACCGCGCTCTGCTCCTTGGCGGAGCGGAAGCGGCTCAGCACCTCCACCCGCACCGGCCAGTTGGCGAAACGGTCGCGGAAGTTGTCATAGTGCTGCTGGGCCAAGAGGGTGGTGGGCACCAGCACCGCCACCTGCTTGCCGCCATGCACGGCCACAAACGCCGCCCGCATCGCCACTTCGGTCTTGCCAAAGCCCACGTCGCCGCACACCAGCCGGTCCATGCTCTTGGCCTGGCACATGTCGCCGAGCACGGCGTTGATGGCGTTGAGCTGATCGTCGGTCTCCTCGAACGGGAAGCCCGCGGCAAACTGGCGATAGGCCTCCCGGTCGTGCTTGAAGGCAAAGCCGGCGCGGGCCGCGCGGTGAGCGTAGACATCGAGCAGCTCGGCCGCTACGTCGCGCACCTTCTCGGCCGCCTTGCGCCGTGCCTTGACCCAGGCCTCGCCGCCGAGCTTGTGGCTGGGCGGATTGTCGGACCCTGTGTAGCGGCTGATCAGGTGCAGGCTGGTGACCGGCACGAACAGCTTGTCGCCACCGGCATATTCCAGGGTCAAAAACTCGGTGGGCAGGCCCCCCGCGTCTATGGTTTCGAGCCCCAGATAGCGGCCGACCCCGTGATCGAGGTGCACCACCGGCTGGCCCTGGGTTAGCTCGCCCAGGTTTCGGATGACCGCATCCGAGCTCAGGTTCTTGTTCTTCTCCCGTGTGCGTCGGCTGCGGATCTTGCCGCCCAGCAGCTCGCTCTCGGTGATGAGGGCGAGGGCCTCCTGCCCCGCCTCTTGCAGCAGGAAGCCGCGCTCGAGCGGGCAGACCAGGATCCCGTGGCGCACGTTGCTCGAGAGGAAGGCCTCGAGGGAGGGGAACTCCCTGGGTTGCAGCGCGATCCGCGCGAGCAGATCGCCGAGCCCCTCGCGCCGCCCCTCGGACTCCACCGCAAACAGGGTGCGCCCGGCAAAGCCTTGCAGGAACTGGTCGAGGGCCAGCAGGGGTAGCTCCTTGCTGTGGTCGAGCTGCAGTTCGGGCAGGGGGGCGAGGGGGAGATCATGCTGGCCCGCGCCACCGTCGCCAGCCGCCTCCTGCAGGCGCACGGCGCCATAGTGGCCGAGGGCGGCGAATAGCTCCTCCACCGGCAGATAGATCTGCTGGGGGGGCAGCAGGGGCCGGGTGTTGTCCCAGCGTCTGTCTTCATAGCGCTGGCCGATGTCGTTCCAGAAGCGCTGGGCCGCGGGGTAGATCTCCCCCACGGTGAGCAGCAGGGTGTTGCCTGGCAGGTAGTCGAACAGGCTGGCGGTATGGCTGAAGAAGAGCGGCAGATAGTACTCGATGCCGGCGGGCCAGCGCCCCTTGCTCACCTCCTGATAGACGGAGCCCTCGGCTCGGGAGATCTCGAACTGCTCCCGATACTGGCCGCGAAACAGCTCGATGGCCCCCTCATCCGTGGGAAACTCCCGGGCGGGCAACAGGCTGACGCTCTTGACCGGTTCGCTGGAGCGTTGGCTCTCGGGGTCGAAGGGGCGGATGGAGTCCACCTCGTCGTCGAAGAAGTCGATGCGATAGGGACGGCTGCTCCCCATGGGGAAGAGATCCAGCAGGGAGCCGCGGGCGGCGAACTCGCCGTGCTCCAGCACCTGCTCCACCGCCACGTAGCCCGCCTCGGCGAGGCGACCGCGCAGCTGCTGCAGGTTGAGGCGCTGGCCGCTTTTCACCATCAGGCTGTACTTGTCGAGATAGGCCTGGGGGGCCGTGCGCAGCATCAGGGTGGAGATGGGCACGATGAGCACACCGCGGCGCATCTGCGGCAGTTTATAGAGGGTTTCGAGGCGCTGGGAGATGATGTCCTGGTGAGGGGAGAAGCTGTCGTAGGGCAGGGTCTCCCAGTCCGGGAACAGCAGCACGGGGCAATCCTGGTCAGCCAGCAGGAAACCGAGCTCCTGTTCGAGGCGCAGGGCGCTCGGGGTATCGGCAGTCACCAGCAGGACGGGTCTGTCCGCCTCCCGGGTGAGGCGGGCGGCAACCAGTGCCAGGCTGCTGCCGACCAGCTGGCCGAACGTTAACTTCTGGCCCGCTTTGGCGGGCAAGGCGGGGAGTGTCATTGGCATCATGGCATTCTTTTAAATGTTGGCGTTCAGTTGGCGTTGACGTGGGGGAGGTTAGCGTTGGCGTTCCTGGGCACGCAGCTTGAGCTGCTTCGATTGCACATGGAGGCTGGCGCGCACCAGCAGCTCCCGGTCATCCTCGCGGATCCGCACATAGTCGAGCACCACGTGAGTGCCGTGCTCCCCGGCCTCCCGCTGCTTGACCTCCCCATAGCAGTAGACGGCCGAGGCCTCTTCCCGCAGGAAGATCTTGAGCCGCACTATCTGGTGCAGTGCAGGCGGCTCCCCGTGACCCTGGCGAGGGTGCAGGTAGGTGAGTTGACCGGCGCCAAAGCGCAGGGTGTGGAAGCGATGCTCGGGGTGATCCTGGGCCGCCAGCACATAGCCCATGATCATGTCGATCTTGCGGGACTGCTGGTTGATGATCTCCACCAGATCGTGCATGGACTCGTTCTGGTTGCGGATCAGCCGGCTGCTCACCAGATCGATGGAGGTGATGGCAGAGGCGATGCGAAAGGGCTCGGGCAACTCGGCCTCCAGGGCTTCCAGCGTCGGCAGATGAAAGTCGGCCGGCATGGGGATCACATTGACCGGCATGGCATGGGTGACGCTGAAGAACTGTTCCTGCATGGAGGCTATCCCTTGTTGTCATAGTCTGTTTGCCTTTATTATCCGGTATCTTATTTCGTTGGCAACGTAGATATCCTTGAAGACTGGACTTTTTCAGCCACTGTCGCTGGCCATCGGCCTGCGTTACGCAGGCTCGCGACGCAGTAACCGCTTCGTCTCCTTTATCTCCCTGTTTTCCACCTTTGGCATCGCCATCGGGGTCGCCGCCCTGATGGTGGTCATCTCGGTCATGAACGGGTTCGAGGGGCAGCTCAAGGGGCGGATCCTCGGGGTGATCCCCCATGTGGTGGTGACCAATCAGGCCGGGCGCATCGAGGCCGAGCCAGAGGGCCTGCCCGATCTGGCCCGCTTGCCCCACGTGGTGGCCACGGCCCCCATGCTCGACAGTGAAGGCATGCTGCAAAGCCCCGGCCAGCTGACCGGGGTGAACGTACAGGGGATCGATCCTGCTCGCTGGCCCAAGGATGACATCCTGCACGCCCAGATGCTGGGGGGGCGCCTGGACAGCCTGCAGCGCGGTGAATACCACATCGTGTTGGGGCAGGGGGTGGCGAGCCGGCTCAAGGTTTCCATTGGCGACCAGGTACGTCTCATCCTGACCGAAGGCACCCGCTTCACGCCGTTTGGCCGGGTCCCGGCTCAGCGCCTCTTCACCGTCTCCGGCATCTTCGGGGTCGGTGCCGACGTGGACAGCCAGGTGGCACTCATCGCCCTGGGCGATGCCCAGCGCATGCTGCGCCTGACCGATGACAAGGTGGGGGGCATTCGCCTCTGGCTCGACGATCCCTTCGCCGCCGACGAGGTGATCAAGACAGCTCTCCCCGACGGTCTGGAGTGGCAGGACTGGCGCCGCGAGCGCGGCGAGCTGTTCCAGGCGGTGGCCATGGAGAAGCGGATGATGGGGTTGATGCTGGTGCTGATCATCGCGGTCGCCACCTTCAACATCCTCTCTGCCCTGGTGATGGTGGTTACCGATAAAGAGGGGGAGGTGGCCATCCTGCGCACCATGGGCATGAGTGAATCCGGCATCGTCAAGATCTTCATGGTGCTGGGGGCGTCGAGTGGCGTCATCGGCGCCCTGTTTGGCGCTATGGCGGGGCTGGCGCTCTGCTTCGGCCTCAACCCCCTGCTCGACGCGGTGGGGCTCAACCTCTATATGGCGGCCGGTGGCGCAGGCCTGCCGGTCACCGTCGAGCCTGCCCAGGTGGTGACCATCTTGCTGGGGGCCGTGCTGCTGAGCTTCAGTGCCACCCTCTATCCGGCGGCCCGTGCTGCCCGGGTCAAACCGGCCGAGGCATTACGGTATGAGTAGTGCTGTGAATCATTCATCTTCTGTTGTGACATCCGGTGCGATTACCGGCGTAGTTTCTGGTGCAAGTGGAGCCTCCTGTATGAATCAACCCCAGTCCTGTGAGGCGCTGCTGCGCTGCCAGGCCCTCAACCATGTCTACAAGGAAGGCAATCTGGAGACCCAGGTGCTCAAGGGGATCGACCTGTCCGTCGCCCCGGGGGAGATGCTGGCGGTGGTGGGTAGCTCGGGATCGGGCAAGACCACCCTGCTGCACCTGATGGGGGCGCTCGACAACCCCTCCAGCGGCACCGTGCTGTTCAAGGGGCAGGATATCCATGGCTGGGACAGTCGCACCCAGGCCAGGTTCCGCAACCGGGAGCTGGGGTTCGTCTACCAGTTCCACCACCTGCTCTCCGAGTTCAGCGCGCTGGAGAACGCCGCCATGCCGCTGCTGATCGCCGGTGAGTCGGTGGTCGTCGCCACCGAGAAGGCGAGCCGGATGCTGGGACGGGTGGGGCTCTCTCACCGACTCCATCATCGCCCTTCCGAGCTCTCCGGTGGTGAGCGCCAGCGGGTGGCCATCGCCCGTGCCCTGGTCAACGAACCCAGCTTGGTGCTGGCGGACGAACCCACCGGCAACCTGGACCACGCCAGCGCCACCGCCGTGTACGAACTCCTGTGCGAGCTCAATCGCGAGCTCGGCACCGCATTCGTGGTGGTGACCCATGACTTGAGCCTGGCTGCCAAGCTGCACCGCCGGGTAACCCTGGTGAGCGGCATCATGGCGGAGGTCGCCTGATGTTCAAGCCGCTGCCCCTGTTCCTGGGCCTGCGTTACAGTCGCTCCCGCCGTCGCAACGGTTTCATCGCCTTTATCTCGGCCTCCTCCCTGATCGGCATCGCCCTCGGGGTGATGGCGCTGATCCTGGGGCTTTCCGCCATGAACGGGTTCGAGCGGGAACTCAAGAACCGGGTGCTCTCCGTGGTGCCCCACGGGGAGCTTATCGGCATGGAGGCCCCTCTGCCTGACTGGCCGAGGCTGCGCGACTACCTGCTGGCCCAGCCGGGTGTCGTGGCCGCGGCTCCGGTCATTCGTCTGGACGGCCTGCTGGAGCACGGCTCTGCCCTCAAGGGGGCGCAGGTGCGCGCCGTATTGCCTGAGCTGGAAGCCAACCTGTCCGATGCGGGCAACTACATGACGGGCCGCGGCCTGCGCGAGTTGCAGGCAGGCGAGCATGGCCTCATTCTCGGCAAGACCATCGCCGACAAGCTGGGAGTCAAGATTGGTGACTCGGTGGCGTTGTTGTTGCCCCAGGGCGGCGATGCCACCGGTATCAAGAATCCGAAGCGGGAGACGCTCACCGTGGTGGGGCTGCTGGAGATCGGCGGTCAGCTGGATGGCGTACTGGGCTTCATGCACCTGGCGGACGCCCAGGCCATGACCGGCATGGGCAGCGCCGTGGAGGGCTTCAGCCTCAAGGTGAACGACGTGCTCAAGGCCCAGTCCATCACGGTGGCGGCCGCCCAGCAGTTCCCGCACTACGTCTACATCAGCAGCTGGATGAGCCGTCAGGGCTACCTGTATCAGGATATCCAGATGGTGCGTACCGTCATGTACGTGGTGATGCTGATGGTGGTGGCGGTGGCCTGCTTCAACATCGTCTCCACCCTGGTGATGGCGGTGAACGAGAAGCGCAGCGAAATCGCCATCCTCAAGACCATGGGGGCGAGCCCGGGCCAGATCCGGCTCACCTTCGTCATTCAGGGGATGGTGAACGGGGTGGCGGGGGCGCTGCTCGGCGCCCTGCTCGGCGGCCTGCTCTCCAGCAAGCTGACCCAGATCCTGAGCGCCATCGAAGGAGTGATCGGCCATCGTTTCCTGAACCCGGACATCTATTTCATCGACTTCCTGCCGACCGAGCTGCACATGCAGGATCTGGTCATCGTCACCAGTGCGGCCATTCTGATGAGCCTGGTAGCGACCCTCTATCCCGCGTGGCGGGCGAGTGGTCTGGTGCCTTCCCGGGAGCTGGGACACTGATCCGGATACCTTCACGGTGACAAATAAAGAAGGGCCCGTCGGCAATGCCGGCGGGCCCTTCGCATTGATGGGGGTCAGTGGGCGTTCAGCTCGTCCAGGGGCAGGGAGAAGCTGGCCACGAAGACATCGATGAAGTAGCGCATGGCGGGGTTCATCCGGGATGCCAGCATCTGTTCGAGACGCTTGCGTGCCGGTTCGAACTCCCGGTTGCCGACGCTCAGCTCCTCCAGACACTTGGTGTAGGCGCAGAGGGTGTCCGCATCCTTCACCAGGCGGGCCAGCGCCTCGTCCTGGGCGCCGGAGTCGAGCAGGGGGCGAAAGTCCTCCACCAGCTCCGCCGGCAGCATGCCCAGCAGGCGCTGCTCGGCGGCCAGCTCAATCTTCTTGTATTCGCGGGCAATCTCGGGATTGAAGTACTTGACCGGGGTGGGCAGATCGCCGGTCAGCACCTCGCTGCTGTCGTGGTAGAGGGCCATGACGGCGGCCTGGTTGGCGTCCACCTGGCCACCGAACAGCCGGTTGCTGATGAGCCCCAGAGCATGGGCCACCATGGCCACCTGCAAACTGTGTTCGGCGATGTTCTCGGGCTGGATGTTGCGCATCAGTGGCCAGCGGTAGATGAGCCGCATGCGGGCGAGGTTGGCGAAGAAGTGGCTGGGCAGCATGAAAGACCTCAACGGGTGACAATGAAAAGGGCAGACCCTAGTCTGCCCTTTTTTCACATCCCTGGCATCGCCCGGTTGCGCATTCTTGTTCAGCGGATATAGCGGCCCGATTCGGCCTCCTGGTTGGTCACTATCATCTGGCCGATGGGGGCCAGGCTGATGAGGGCCAGCTTGAGGTGCTGGATGCCGAACGGGATGCCGACGATGGTGACGAAACAGGCCAGCGCCGAGGCGATGTGGCCGATGGCGAGCCAGACGCCGATCAGCACAAACCAGAGAATGTTGCCAATCAGCCCCAGGGTACCGGTGCCGATGTCGCTCTGGCCCGTCATGGCCTTGCGGCTCACCGCCTGCTTGCCAAACGGGAAGAAGGTGAAGGTGCCGATGACGAAGCAGGCGCGTCCCCAGGGGATCCCGATAAGCGACACGAAGCAGAGCAGACCGGCCAGCCACCAGGCGAGTCCCATGAAGACGCCTCCCAGGACGAACCAGAGCAGATTGAACAAGAAGCGGAAAAAGGACATGTTGCGGACTCCAGAACCGTAAATTGGCTGTCACCATAGCGAGCCGGGCCGGGGGACGCAATGGCACAGGCGAATTGGTGGACAATTTGGGTCGCAGGAGACCAGCGAATGGACGGCCTGGCGGGCAATGGCAATGAAAAAGCCCGGTTTGGCGTACAAAAAAGTGAGCCAGTGCAAATTATTGCGGATGCAATGCTTGAACTCGGTGCAAGGCTTCCCCATATAGGAGAGAGTCTTGCGCAAATTGTGCCGTCTGTGCCCCGGATGGGGGATGTGCGGCTCGACGCGACCACTGCACGCCGCTATAATGTCGCGTCATATTTTCTCATCACAAAGACAGTCGTTGTCTTTATAAACAGGAAGACTCCGGGCTTGCCCGGGGGCAATAAAGGGTCAGCACACAGTGCTGAGTTGAACGAGGTAAAAGAATGCAAGTTTCTGTAGAGACAACCCAGGGTCTGGAACGCCGTCTTACCATCACTGTACCGGCTGCTACCGTTGACGCCGCCGTGCGCAAAGAATTGAATGGCCTGGCCAAGACTCGTCGCATCGACGGCTTCCGTCCTGGCAAGGCTCCGGTTGCCATCATCAAGAAGATGTTCGGCGCCATGGCACATGCCCGCGTTGCCGATGAAATGATGCAGAACAACTTCATCAAGGCCATCATCGAGAACAAACTGAGCCCGGCCGGTGCCCCGACCATGGATCCGAAAGAGATCAAAGAAGGTCAGGATTTCGAATTCACCGCCACGTTCGAAGTGTACCCGGAGTTTGAAGTTGCCGGTCTGGAGAGCATCAAGGTCGAGAAGCCGGTTGCCTCCGTCAAAGATGCCGATCTGGCCAACATGATCGACACCCTGCGCAAGCAGCACGCTACCTGGTCTGAAACCGACGCTGCTGCCGCCAATGGCATGCGCGTGACTCTGGACTTCGTCGGTTCCATCGACGGTGAAGAGTTCGACGGTGGCAAGGCTGAAGGTTTCTCCCTGGAACTGGGAGCTGGCCGCATGATCCCGGGCTTCGAAGACGCCATCCTGGGCAAGAAAGCGGGCGACGAGTTCACCATCGACGTGACCTTCCCGGCCGACTACCACGCCGAAGCCTTGAAGGGCAAGGCTGCCAAGTTTGCCTCCAAGCTGCACAAGGTTGAAGAGCAGATCCTGCCCGAGCTGACCGAAGAGTTCGTCAAGCGTTTTGGCATCGAGAGCGGCAGCGTTGAAGAGCTGAAGGCCGAAGTGCGCAAGAACATGGAGCGCGAACTGGCTCAAGCCCTGAAAAACAGCGTGAAAGAACAGGTACTGAACGGTCTGGTTGAAGCCAACCTGATCGACCTGCCGAAGGCTGCCGTTGCCCAGGAAATCGACACCCTGCGTCAGCAGGCTCTGCAGCGTTTCGGTGGCTTCCAGGGCGGCAACGCGCCGGAACTGCCTGCCGAGCTGTTCCAGGCTCAGGCCGAGCGTCGCGTTCGCGTAGGTCTGCTGCTGGGTGACGTCATCCGTACCAACGAGATCAAGGCTGACGACGCCCGTGTGACCAGCATCATCGAGTCCATGGCCACGGCCTACGAAGATCCGAAGGAAGTGATCGAGTACTACCAGCAGAACGAACAGATGCTGAACGGCGTTCGTAACCTGGCCATCGAAGATCAAGCCATCGACCTGATCCTGTCCAAAGCGCAAGTGACCGAGAAAGAAGTTGCCTTTGACGAAGTGATCAACAAGTCCGGTGCCGCTGCCTAAGATCATTTGACTTAAGGTCAAAACTGTTAAGTATAATGGCTCGTGTGATCTCCACTCGGGCCATTTTATTTTAGGGACAATGCCTTATGTACAAGAACTATAACGATGTGACTGAATCCCCACGCAATGCGCTCATCCCTATGGTGGTAGAGCAAACCGCGAAAGGGGAGCGTTCCTACGACATCTATTCCCGTCTGCTCAAAGAGCGGGTGATCTTCCTGACCGGTCAGGTGGAAGATCACATGGCGAACCTGGTGGTGGCCCAACTGCTGTTCCTGGAGTCCGAAAACCCGGATCAGGACATCAGCATCTACATCAACTCCCCGGGTGGCGCCGTGACGGCGGGCATGTCCATCTATGACACCATGCAGTTCATCAAGCCGGACGTCAGCACCGTCTGCATGGGGCAGGCCTGCTCCATGGGGGCCTTCCTGCTGGCCGGTGGCGCCAAGGGCAAGCGTTTCTGCCTGCCCAACGCCCGGGTGATGATCCACCAGCCGCTGGGCGGCTTCCAGGGGCAGGCATCTGACATCCAGATCCATGCCCAGGAGATCCTGAAGATCAAGAATACCCTGAACGACCGTCTGGCATTCCATACCGGTCAGGACATGGCCACCATCGAGCGCGACACCGACCGTGACAACTTCATGTCGGCGGAGCAGGCCGTGGCCTATGGTCTGGTTGACGGCATCCTGAGCCAGCGCGGCTGAGCAGGGTATCCCGTCCTGTTGTAAACTCAACAGGACGATCCATCCTCTATTGATAAAACGAGGTCGCTGAATGACAGAGAAACGCAAGGGTGAGGGCGACAAGCTGCTTTATTGCTCTTTCTGCGGCAAAAGCCAGCATGAAGTGCGCAAGCTGATCGCTGGCCCTTCCGTCTACGTATGTGATGAGTGTGTCGAGCTGTGCAACGACATCATCCGCGAGGAGATCCGCGAGATCTCTCCCAAGCGCGATGGTAGCGAGCTGCCGACCCCTCATGAAATCCGTGCCCATCTGGACGACTACGTGATCGGGCAGGAGTACGCCAAGAAGGTGCTGGCGGTGGCCGTCTACAACCACTACAAGCGTCTGCGCAGCGGCAGCGAGTCCGGTGGTGTGGAGCTGGGCAAGTCCAACATCCTGCTGATTGGCCCGACCGGTAGCGGCAAGACACTGCTGGCCGAAACCCTGGCTCGTCTGCTGGATGTCCCCTTCACCATGGCCGATGCCACCACCCTGACCGAAGCCGGTTACGTGGGCGAGGACGTGGAGAACATCATCCAGAAGCTGCTGCAAAAGTGCGATTACGACGTGGAGAAGGCCCAGCGCGGCATCGTCTACATCGACGAAATCGACAAGATCTCCCGCAAGTCGGACAACCCCTCCATCACCCGTGACGTGTCCGGGGAAGGGGTGCAGCAGGCACTGCTGAAGCTGATCGAAGGCACCATCGCCTCCGTGCCGCCCCAGGGTGGTCGCAAGCATCCGCAGCAGGAGTTCCTGCAGGTCGATACCTCCAAGATCCTCTTCATCTGTGGCGGTGCCTTTGCCGGGCTGGACAAGGTGATCGAGCAGCGTTCCGTCAAGGGCACTGGTATCGGTTTTGGCGCAGATGTCAAATCCAAGAATGCCAAGGCGACCTTAAGCGAGAACTTTGCCAAGGTGGAGCCGGAAGATCTCATCAAGTACGGTCTCATCCCCGAGTTCATCGGCCGTCTGCCGGTGGTGGCGACCCTGACCGAGCTGGACGAAGCTGCCCTCATCCAGATCCTGAAAGAGCCGAAGAATGCGCTGACCAAGCAGTATGCCGCACTGTTCGCCCTGGAAGAGGTCGAGCTGGAGTTCCGTGATGACGCCCTGAACGCTATCGCGCGCAAGGCAATGGAGCGCAAGACCGGTGCTCGGGGTCTGAGATCCATCGTCGAGGCCGTGCTGCTCGACACCATGTATGATCTGCCGTCCCTGAAAGGGGTCAGCAAGGTGGTGATCGACGAGACGGTGATCAAGGGGGACTCCGAACCTCTGATGATCTACGACAATCCCGAGACTCAGGCTGCAGCCTCAGAGTAACTGTCTGATTTTTAATCATATAAAGGGGCTTTTTGCCCCTTTCATGCTTTTTACGGCCAAGGCGATTGAATCTCATCTTTGCGCCCCCATATACTCAGCCAAGCGCTTTGCCAACGGTATAACAAGCCGAGAGGACATATATGAACCTAGAGCGTTCAGAACGCATCGAGATTCCCGTCCTGCCTCTTCGTGACGTGGTGGTTTACCCCCACATGGTCATTCCACTCTTTGTGGGGCGGGAAAAATCCATTCGCTGTCTGGAAGCGGCCATGGAGCAGGACAAGAAAGTCCTGCTGGTGGCCCAGAAGGATGCGTCGACTGACGAGCCAACGGTGGAGGAGATCTTCTCCGTCGGGACAGTGGCCAACATTCTGCAGATGCTCAAGCTGCCGGACGGCACCGTCAAGGTGCTGGTGGAAGGGGGCCAGCGTGCCCGCCTTGAGCGGATGATCGACGATCGCGACTTCTTCGTCGGCGAGGCGCAGTACATCTCATCCGCCCCCATCGAGGAGAAGGATCAGGATGTGCTGGTGCGCTCCGCGATCGGCCAGTTCGAAGGCTACATCAAGCTCAACAAGAAGATCCCGCCCGAGGTGCTCACCTCGATTTCGGCGATCGATGACGCGGCGCGCCTGGCCGATACCATGGCTGCCCACATGCCGCTCAAGCTCGAAGACAAGCAGAAGGTGCTGGAAATCGCCTCCGTGTCCGAGCGCATTGAGTTTCTGATGGCCATGATGGAGTCGGAGATCGACCTGCTGCAGGTCGAGAAGCGCATCCGCTCCCGGGTCAAGAAACAGATGGAGAAGAGCCAGCGGGAGTACTACCTCAACGAGCAGATGAAAGCCATCCAGAAAGAGCTGGGTGAGCTGGAAGACAGCCCGGACGAATTCGAAGCCCTCAATCGCAAGATTGAAGAGGCGGGGATGCCGGAGGATGCGCGCGAGAAGGCCCAGGCCGAGCTCGCCAAGCTGAAGATGATGTCCCCCATGTCCGCCGAGGCGACCGTCGTGCGCAGCTACGTGGACTGGATGGTGCAGGTGCCCTGGAAGGCCCGCTCCAAGGTCAAGAAGGACCTGGGCAAGGCGCAAGAGGTGCTGGACGCGGATCACTATGGCCTGGACAAGGTCAAAGATCGCATCCTCGAATATCTGGCGGTGCAGGCGCGGGTGAACAAGCTCAAGGGCCCCATCCTCTGCCTGGTCGGGCCTCCCGGTGTGGGCAAGACCTCCCTCGGTCAGTCCATCGCCAAGGCGACCGGCCGCAAGTACGTGCGCATGGCGTTGGGTGGTGTGCGCGACGAGGCGGAGATCCGCGGTCACCGCCGTACCTACATCGGTTCCATGCCCGGCAAGCTCATCCAGAAGATGGCCAAGGTCGGCGTGAAGAACCCGCTGTTCCTGCTCGACGAAATCGACAAGATGAGCTCGGACATGCGTGGCGATCCCGCCTCCGCCCTGCTGGAGGTGCTGGATCCCGAGCAGAACAGCAGTTTCAACGATCACTATCTGGAAGTGGATTATGACCTCTCGGACGTGATGTTCGTGGCCACTTCCAACTCCATGAACATCCCGGGTCCGCTGCTGGACCGGATGGAAGTGATCCGCCTGTCCGGTTACACCGAAGACGAGAAGCTCAACATCGCCAAGCAGCATCTGGTGGCCAAGCAGATCCAGCGCAACGGCCTGAAGCCTTCCGAGATCACCATCGAGGATTCGGCGCTGATCGGGGTGATCCGCTACTACACCCGCGAGGCGGGGGTACGCAGCTTGGAGCGCGAGATCTCCAAGATTTGTCGCAAGGCAGTCAAACGCATCCTGCTGGACAAGAGCATCAAGCATGTTCAGGTCAACCAGGAGAACCTCAAGGAGTTCCTCGGGGTGCAGCGCTTTGACTACGGCAAGGCGACCGATCAGAACCAGATTGGTCAGGTGTGCGGGCTGGCGTGGACCGAGGTGGGGGGCGATCTGCTCACCATCGAGACCACTAACATGCCGGGCAAGGGCAAGCTCACCTACACCGGTTCCCTTGGGGACGTGATGCAGGAGTCCATCCAGGCGGCCATGACGGTCGTGCGGGCCCGTGCTGAGAAACTGCGCATCAATGCCGACTTCTACGAGAAGCGCGACATCCACGTGCACGTACCGGAAGGGGCGACCCCGAAAGACGGTCCGAGCGCCGGCATCGCCATGTGTACCGCCCTGGTCTCCAGCCTGACCGGCAACCCGGTGCGCGCCGATGTGGCCATGACCGGCGAGATCACCCTGCGCGGCGAAGTGCTGCCCATCGGGGGTCTCAAGGAGAAGCTGCTGGCGGCTCACCGCGGTGGCATCAAGCGGGTGCTTATCCCGAAAGAGAACGAGCGGGACCTGGAAGAGATCCCGGCAAACGTCAAACAAGACCTTGAAATTTATCCGGTTCGCTGGATTGACGAGGTGCTTGCACTGGCGTTGCAAGAGAATCCGCAGGGTTTCGAACGCGTTTCTGTCGTGTAAATGTTGATGCGCCGCAAATTTGGTGCATTCGGGGGGTGGTTAAGGCTTGCATGCGCCGGACAACGGAAGTAGCCTTGACCACCGATCGGGTACTCATGATGAGTCGCAAGGCGTGATGTGGCGCGGGTTTGCGCCAGATTGTCACTTGCAACTGATCAGGAGGCTTGTTATAAAACCTCCACTTGTTGTGGCCAGGGAAATCAGCGCCGCAGCGATGTTCGATAAAAGGGGAATATAAGAGTGAATAAATCTCAACTGATTGACAAGATTGCAGACGGTGCTGATATCTCCAAAGCTGCCGCTGGTCGTGCGCTGGATGCTTTCATTGACGCCGTGGGCGAAGCTCTGAAAGAGGGTGACCAGGTTGCTCTGGTTGGCTTCGGTACTTTCGCCGTGCGCGAGCGTGCTGCCCGTTCTGGCCGTAACCCGCAAACTGGTGCGACCATCGAAATCGCCGCCGGTAAAGTTCCTGCCTTCAAAGCCGGCAAGGCCCTGAAAGACGCGGTCAACTAAGCCGGTCGCTGATATCACATCGGCACCGTCCTTGGTCTTTGACCAGACAAGTGAGAGGGCTCTCCCTCATACTGATTGACCAAGGCGCATCGCAATCGGTGCGCCTTTTCATTATTTACGCCCATCGAGTTCGGGAGCATAAGTACAAACATGATGTTGGATAAACTACGCGAAGGGGCGCAGGGCAAGGTAGCCAAGGTTATCTTGGGCCTGATCATCCTCTCCTTTGCCTTGGCCGGCGTAGGCAGCTACCTCAATGGCCCGGCACGTACCGCCCCCGCCACCGTCAATGGCAATGACATCAGTGCCCCCGCACTGGAGAATGCCTACCGCAACGAGCGGGCCCGCATGGAATCCCAAATGGGTGAGGCCTTCAACCAGCTGGCTGCGAACCCCGACTACATGAAACAGTTCCGTCGTGGCGTGCTGGATAGGTTGATCGATCAGGCACTGATCGATGACAAGGCTCGCACACTCGGCCTGCGCGTCAGTGACGAGCAGATCAAGCAGGCCATCGTCGCCATGCCGGAATTCGCCGAAAACGGCAAGTTCAGCAACGAGCGCTACCTGCAGCTCATCCGTCGTGCCGGTATGACGCCGGAGATGTTCCGCGACTCCCTGCGCCAGGACATGGTGCGTCAGCAACTGATGGGCGCCGTGCTGGGCTCCGAGTTCGCCCTCAAGGGTGAAGCCGAGCAACTCGACCGGCTCTACAACCAGACCCGGGATCTGCGTCTGGTGCGCCTGGCCGCGTCTGCCTATGTGGACGGGATCGAGGTGAGCGATGCGGAGATTGAGCAGTTCTACAAGGCCAACAGCAACCGCTTCATGAACGACGAGACGGTCAAGGTCGATTACCTGCTGCTGGACGCTGCTGCCCTTGGCAAGAACATCAAGGTCACCGAGCAGGATGCCCAGGATTATTATGACCAGCATCAGGACCTGTTCCAGCGTGCCGAGCGCCGCCAGGTGGCCCACATCCTGATCCCGTTCGGCAAGGATGAGAAAGCCGCCGAGAAGCAGGCTGACGAGCTCCTGGCCAAGGCCAAGGGCGGCGAAGACTTTGCCGCGCTGGCCAAGGCCAACTCCTCCGACACCTTCTCCGCCAAGAAGGGCGGCGAGCTGGACTGGTTCGAGAAAGGGGTGATGGATCCGGCTTTCGAGAAAGAAGCCTTTGCACTGGCCAAGGTCGGGGATCTCTCCACCGTGGTGAAAAGCCCGTTCGGCTTCCACGTCATCAAGCTGCTGGGCGTCGAGCCCGCCAAGACCAAACCCTTCGTGGACGTGATGAGCGATACCATCGCCCGCCTGCAGTCTGACAAGGCGAAGGAGCAGTTCTTTGCCGAGCAGCAGAAGATGGCCGACAGCAGCTTCGAGAACCCGGACTCCCTGGATCTGACCGCAGAGACCATGGGCCTCAAGGTGCAGTCCACCGGTTACTTCAGCCAGGCCGATGCCCCGGCGCCGCTCAATGATCCCAAGGTGCTCTCCGTGGCCTTCTCCGAGCAGCTGCGCGATGACAACACCAACTCCGACGTCATCGAACTCTCCGATGGCAAGGCCCTGGTGCTGCACATCATGGGTCACCAGCCCAGAGCGGCCAAACCACTGGCCGAGGTGAAAGAGCAGGTGATCGCGGCCATCAAGCACGACAAGGCGAGTGAAGTGGCGCGGGGCAAGGCCCAGGGCCTGCTGGACAAGCTACATGCCGGCGAGGACATCCAGGCCGATCTGACCGCCCTGGGGCTGAAGGTGGAGACCCACAACGGTGTGGCCCGCTTCGCCCAGGAGATGGATCAGAACCTGGTGGCCCAGGCCTTCCGCATGCCTCATCCGAAGGATGGCAAGCCGAGCGTCGAGCTGGTGACTGAAGCCAATGGAGACCGCGTGGTGGTGGCCCTGGACAAGGTCAACGTGACCAAGGAGCCATCCCAGATGGTGAGCCTGCTACAAGGGCAGCTGGGCCAGGGCAAGGCACAGGCGGACTACAAGTCGCTCATCGACGAGCTGCGCAAGGCAGCCAAGATTGAGTACTTCACCGATGTGGAAGCCGCAGTCGAATAAGTCAGACCGGCCCGTCCACCTTGAAAACGGCTCCTATATGGAGCCGTTTTTTTATCTGCACGCGGCAGGAGGGGCGTGCTGCCAGCCCTGGTCGAGGATGAGTAACACCAAGGGGGCTTACTGGTCGGCATCCCAAGGCAGGTTGGCTTGCCAACAGACATAAAAAAACCGGCGCCTGGGCGCCGGTTGTCACTGGGAAAGCGGGGGTGGGTTAGACGACGCCCTGGGTACGCAGGTAATCCTCGTAGGTGCCGCCGAAGTCGCGGATGCCATCTTCAGTCAGCTCCAGGATGCGGGTCGCCAGGGAGGAGACGAACTCACGGTCGTGGGAGACGAAGATCAGGGTGCCCTTGTACATCTCCAGCGCCAGGTTCAAGGATTCGATGGATTCCATGTCCAGGTGGTTGGTCGGCTCATCCATGATCAGGATGTTGGGGCGTTGCATCATCAGCTTGCCGAACAGCATGCGGCCCTGTTCACCACCGGAGAGCACCTTGACCGGCTTCTTGATGTCGTCCTGGGAGAAGAGCAGACGGCCCAGCACGGAGCGTACAGCCTGCTCGTCTTCGTTCTCCTGCTTCCACTGGGCCATCCAGTCGAACACGTTGAGGTCGGTGTCGAAGTCCTCGGCGTGATCCTGGGCGTAGTAACCGATCTGGGCGTTCTCGGACCACTTGATGGTGCCGGTATCCGGTGCCAGTGCACCCACCAGCGTCTTGATCAGGGTGGATTTACCGATCCCGTTGGTACCCAGAATGGCGACCTTCTCGCCCACTTCCAGCATCATGTTGAGGCCCTTGAACAGGGGGCCCTCGCCATAACCCTTGGAGACGCCTTCGATCTCCAGAATGTTGCGATAGAGCTTCTTGTCCTGCTCGAAGCGGATGAAGGGGTTCTGCCGGCTGGAGACCTTCACTTCCTCAATCTTGATCTTGTCGATCTGCTTGAGGCGGGATGTGGCCTGGCTGGACTTGGAGGCGTTGGCGCTGAAACGGGAGACGAAGGACTGCAGATCGGCGATCTGGGCCTTCTTCTTGGCGTTGTCGGCCAGCAGGCGTTCACGGGCCTGGGTGGCGGCCGTCATGTACTCGTCGTAGTTGCCCGGGTAGACGCGCAGCTCGCCGTAGTCCAGATCCGCCATGTGGGTGCAGACGGAGTTCAGGAAGTGACGGTCGTGAGAGATGATGATCATGGTGCTCTCGCGATCGTTGAGCACCTGCTCCAGCCAGCGAATGGTGTTGATGTCCAGGTTGTTGGTCGGTTCGTCCAGCAGCAGGATGTCGGGGTTGGAGAACAGCGCCTGGGCCAGCAGCACCCGCAGTTTCCAGCCCGGCGCCACTTCGCTCATGGGGCCGTTGTGCTGCTCGATGGGGATGCCGGCACCCAGCAGCAGTTCGCCTGCGCGGGACTCGGCGGTGTAGCCGTCGTACTCGGCGACCAGACCTTCCAGCTCGGCGGCCTTCATGTAGTCGTCGTCGGTCGCTTCCAGGTTGGCGTAGATGGCGTCGCGTTCGGCGATGGCGGCCCACAGCTCGACGTGGCCCATCATGACCACGTCCAGCACGCGCATCTCTTCGTAGGCGAACTGATCCTGGCGCAGCTTACCGATGCGCTCGTTGACATCCAGGCTCACATTGCCGCCGGTGGGTTCGAGATCGCCGCCGAGGATCTTCATGAAGGTGGACTTGCCACAGCCGTTGGCGCCGATGAGGCCGTAGCGGTTGCCACCGCCAAACTTGACGCTGATGTTCTCAAACAGCGGCTTGGCGCCGAACTGCATGGTGATGTTGTTGCTTGAAAGCACTGGAATGTCCCGGTTGGTCTGTCAAATGGCGCGCATTATGGCACAGATCCCCCAAAAGTTTTAGCAGGAACTGTGATCTGGCCCCATTGCAGGGGCGAAGGTTTCACGACAAGGCCCCCTCTGGGCTGCGGCGCCTTTCGCGAGGTGAGCCGAGGGGGCGGCCATGAAAAAAGCCGGCACAGGGCCGGCTTGGAGGCATGGAGTGGATCTTAGTGAGCGGAGGCGCCGGAGGCACCGAGCCCGGTCTGGGAGCGAACGAACTGCGGGAAGAACTTCGCGTGCTCGTCGGAGGCTGCCTGGGACTTGTCGGTCACCGAGAAGAACCAGATCCCGATGAATGCCAGCGCCATGGAGAATAGGGCCGGGTATTCGTAGGGGAAGATGGCCTGGGCGTGACCCAGTACCTTCACCCACACGGTCGGGCCCAGCACCATCAGGGTCACGGCGCTGATGAGGCCGAGCCAGCCGCCATAGACGGCGCCACGGGTGGTCAGGCGGGACCAGAACATGGAGAGGAAGAGCACCGGGAAGTTGCAGCTCGCGGCGATGGAGAAGGCCAGGCCCACCATGAAGGCGATGTTCTGCTTCTCGAACAGGATGCCAAGGCCGATGGCCACCACACCCAGGACCAGGGTAGTCATCTTGGAGACGCGCAGCTCGTCGGCTTCGTTGGCCTTGCCCTGCTTGAGCACACAGGCATAGAGGTCGTGAGAGACCGCGGAGGCACCTGCCAGGGTCAGACCTGCCACGACCGCCAGTATGGTGGCGAAGGCCACGGCGCTGATGAAGCCCAGGAACAGGCTGCCACCCACCGCATCGGCCAGGTGAACCGCCGCCATGTTGGTGCCGCCCAGGAGGGCGCCGGTGGCGTCCTTGAAGTCAGGGTTGGTGCTGACCAGCAGGATGGCGCCAAAGCCGATGATGAAAGTCAGGATGTAGAAGTAGCCGATGAAGCCGGTGGCATAGAACACAGACTTGCGGGCTTCCTTGGCGTCGCTCACGGTGAAGAAGCGCATCAGGATGTGGGGCAGGCCGGCGGTGCCGAACATCAGCGCCAGACCCAGGGAGATGGCGGAGATGGGGTCGGCGACCAGGCCACCCGGGCTCATGATGGCCGCGCCGTTGGCATGGACCTTGACCGCTTCGCTGAACAGGGCACCGACGTCGAAGTTGACTGACTTCATCACCATGATGGCCATGAAGGAGGCGCCGGAGAGCAGCATCACCGCCTTGATGATCTGTACCCAGGTGGTGGCCAGCATGCCGCCGAACAGCACGTAGAGCACCATCAGGATGCCGACCAGCACCACGGCAACATGGTATTGCAGGCCGAACAGCAGCTCGATGAGCTTGCCGGCCCCCACCATCTGGGCGATGAGGTAGAGCGCCACCACCACCAGGGAACCGCTGGCGGAGAGGCTGCGCACCGAGGTCTGCTTGAGGCGGTAGGAGGCCACGTCGGCGAAGGTGTACTTGCCGAGGTTGCGCAGCCGCTCCGCGATCAGGAACAGGATGATGGGCCAGCCCACCAGGAAGCCGATGGAGTAGATGAGGCCATCGTAACCCGAGGTGTAGACCAGGGCGGAGATGCCGAGGAAGGAGGCGGCGGACATGTAGTCACCGGCAATGGCCAGGCCATTCTGGAAGCCGGTGATGCGCCCGCCGGCGGCGTAGTAGTCGGAGGCGGAGCGGTTGCGCTTGGAGGCCCAATAGGTGATGAAGAGGGTGGCGGCCACGAAGGCCACGAACATCACGATGGCCGAGATGTTCAGGGGCTGGCGTTGCACCTCGCCACTGATGGCATCGGCCGCCAGCAGCGGGGTGGAGACCAGACCGGTCAACAGCAGCAGAGACTTGCCTTTCATGATTGCACTCCCTTGAGGATCTTGTTGTTCAGCTCGTCAAACTCGCCGTTGGCCCGAAACACATAGACACCGGTCAGCACGAAGGCCGACAGGATGAGACCTATCCCGACCGGGATGCCGCGGGTAATGCTGGAGCCTTCGCTCAGGGGGGTACCGAGCCAGCCGGGGGCGAAGGCAATGAGCAGGATGAACGCCAGGTAGAGCCCCAGCATCAGGATGGAGAGGGTCCAGGCAAAGCGCTGGCGCTTGGCGACCAGCGCCTGGAAATTGGGATCTTGCTGGATCCTCAGATAGTGTTGCTGTTCCATTGCAGTTCTCCGTGACGGTTGTGTCCGCTGTGAATGAAGGGTGTCCCTACCGAGCAGTAGGCTGCTCATGTAAGCAAAATGTGAATTAAATGTTATTTTCGGACAATTAGACTTTGGGATAAGCCAGGGGGCCGCCCTGGTGCAGGCGGACAAAGATGAGGGCGGCCGCGATGGCATCGGCCAGTGCGTCGTGGGGGGGCAGGGGGGGCAGCCCGAGGTGGTGGCAGATGGCGGCCAGGTGCAGGTCGATGACGGCGTCGGGATAGCGCCGGTAGAGCCGGTCGTGATAGAGCCGGCTCACCTCCACCCCCTCCTGGGGGAGCCTCAGCCCCCACATTCGCTGGCAGGCGAGGTTGAGGATGCGCAGATCATAGGGGATGTGATAGCCCACCAGTTCGCGGGGGCCGATGAAGGCGAGGAGCTCGCGCAGCGCGGCCTCCAGCGCCATGCCCTGCTGCAGGTCCTGATGGCGCAGGCCGTGGATGGTCACCGACTGTGCGTTCAGGCTGGGGGGCGGTTGCACCCGTAATGAGAGCGCCTCCCCGGTCAGCAGGCGATTCCCCTGGATGCGCACCGCCCCGATGGCCACGATGTCGGCCCGCTCGGGATCCAGGCTGGTGGTCTCCAGATCCAGGGCCACCCACTCGTCGGCGGGAGGGGGCCCGAAGAGGGGGGCGAACTCCCCCTGCAGGAAGGCGCGCCCGTACCAGTAGCGGCGCCAGCGGCTCACGATGCCCATGGAGGCCTCACTGCCTAAGACGAAAGTGCAAGGTGAGCCATTGCTGGAACTTCTTCACCCGATGCAGGGCGTGGCGCAGCAGATCACGCTCACCGTGGCCGAGCCCGGCCACGCGCACCCGTCCATCCCCCTCCTGCAGCTGAGCCCGCAGCCGCAGCCGGATGAAGAGCCGGAAGACCTCCGCCAGATCGGCGCCATAGTCGTTGCTAAGGCGCCCCTGGGCGACCAGGGCATCGATGCGCCCCGTGGTCGAAGTCTCCAGGATCCCCGCCTCCAGGGAGAGCACCCGTACCCCGTGCACCAGGGGGAAGAGGCCGCCCCGCTTGAGATCCAGCCCCTCGGGATCCTGCTCCAGCCGGCCAAAGAGGGTGAGGGGGGCGTGGAAGGCGACGGCGGCCCGTGCCATCTCCGCCAGCAGATCCGGCCTATCGGCCAGGTGTGCCCGCAGGGCGCGGGCGACGGGGGCGAGCCGGGATCTCTCCCCGGCGATGGCTTGGGCATCGGCAAGGGTGGCGAGCCAGAGCAGATCCTCCTCGCTGGCCCGCACGCAGGCCAGTTCGATCTGCCCCTGCCACTGCTTCCCTTCCTTCACCCAGTCCGGGTTGCTCACCATGACATGCCCCGGACAGGGGGGATAGCCGAGGCGCGCCAGCAGGGCGCTGAAGGCGGCCAGATCCGCCTCCCGGGTGGGCCAGTCCGAGCTGTCCGGCAGGATCATGGCATTGTCCTGATCGGTCTTCTGGATCTGCTCGCCCCGCCCCTCCGAACCCAGCATCAACAGGCAGACCTGCTCCTGCTGCTCTGGGGGGATCACCAGGGCGAAGGCCCTGGCGATCAGCTGTTCGTTGATGGTGGCGATGAGTTTCATCAGGAAGAGGGTGTGGATCCCCTGGGCGAACAGGGAGCGCACGAGTTGCTGCTGCTCCCGGGCCACCGCCTCGAGAGCCGCCGGCGAGTCGGCCCGGGCGATGCGCAGGGTGAGCACGTGGGAGTGGGCGGAGAAGAGCCCGAGTACCTGGGTCAGGTGCAGGATGCCCGCCACCTCCTGTCCCTGCCAGATGACGAGGCGCTTGATGCGGTGGCGCGTCATCAGCAGGAGGGCATCGAACAGATAGCTCTCCAGTGGCAGACCTATCAGCGGAGTGGGGGTCAGCACCGCCAGCGGTGCGGTGATCGGCAATCCCTTGAGGGTGAGGGCGTGGAGCAGGGTCTTGCGGGTCGCCAGGCTCAGGCTGCCGTCGGCAGCGGGGTAGAGCAGGCAGTCGGTGCCCTTGGCCACCATGGCTTCGGTGGCGGCCAGCAGGGACAGGCGGCCGTCGACGATGAGGGGCGCCTGCAGGTGGCCTGGCGCTATGCGCGTCAGGATGAACTCCGCCAGGTTCTGTTGCCCGAGCTGGCTGCGACGCTCCTGCTCCCGCTGGCGATCGGCCAGGGTGGCGGTGAAGTAGCGGGCGACGTCGGGGTGCTCGTCACACAGGGTCAGAAAGACGGAGCGGGGAATGAGCTGGCAGAGGGTGTCTTCCAGCGCGGCGAAGCGGTGGCGGCAGCGTCCGTCGAACTGAGCACGGACGTCGAACATGTCCCCCTCGCCATAGTCGCCAAACGACTGGTGGGGGGCCGACTCTTCCACGGCCCCCTTGATGATGAGGTAGAGGCCGGCGGGCTCGTCCCCCGGGCTCTGCACCGTCTGGCCGGCGCGAAAGTAGCAGATGCTGAGGTGCCGGCCGAGACGCTGGCGGGCCTCGTCGTCCAGGCAGTCGAACGGCGGGCGGGCAAAATTGAACAACAGTGACATGACAGGCTCCGTCGTGACCATGGGGCCAGTCTGGCAAAGGCGCCGGAGCCGGGCCAGCCGACTTTAGTCGCAGAGCGCCAGAGGCCTTCCTGTACCTGCCGGTAACACTCTGGTAACGTTGTGGTATGACCAGTTTAAGGGAAGAGACGGAGAAGGAGATG
Source organism: Aeromonas taiwanensis (assembly GCF_000820165.1). Lineage (GTDB taxonomy): Bacteria > Pseudomonadota > Gammaproteobacteria > Enterobacterales > Aeromonadaceae > Aeromonas > Aeromonas taiwanensis. Next base: position 5,128 of record NZ_CDDD01000047.1, on the reverse strand, counting down.
GAAAGACCAAGGGTCAAATGGGTGTTTCAGGACGGTATCGCCGAGGTGATGCTGAACCGGGGCGACAAGCTCAATGCGCTGGATCGCGCCATGTTCAGCGCCATCGACGAGACGCTCGATGAGGTATCCCGACAAAAGGGGCTCAGAGCCGTGATCCTGCACGGGGAGGGGCGGGCCTTCTGCGCCGGACTGGATGTGAAATCCATGCTGAGGCAGCCGGTGGCGGCGCTCGAGATCCTCAAGCGCGAGGCGGACGAGGCGACCAATCTGGCCCAGCGGGTGGCTTATGGCTGGCACCAGTTGCCGGTGCCGGTGATCGCCGTGACCCAGGGGGTCTGCTTCGGGGGCGGGCTGCAGATCGCCCTTGGTGCCGATTTTCGTTTCAGCACCCCGGATTGCCGCTTCTCGGTGATGGAGATCAAGTGGGGCATCATCCCTGACATGAGCGGCAGCGTCACCCTGCGCAACCTGATGGGGATGGACACCGCCATGGAGCTTGCCATGAGCGGGCGCGAGCTGGAGGCCGCCGAGGCCAAGTCGCTCGGGCTGGTGAGCCGGGTGTGTGCAGATCCCCTGGAGGAGGCGCGGGCATTCGCCCGAACCCTCATCACCAAGTCGCCGGATGCGCTGGCGGGCATCAAACAGCTCTACACCCAGGCCTGGGCCCGCAGTGACGAGGCCATGCTGAAGGAGGAGACCCGGTTGCAGAAGCAGATCCTGGGGCGCCCCAATCAGTGGCGGGCTACCCTCAACAGCCTGCTGCACTGGCGTCTGCCGTTCGGGCCGAGGCGCAACGCCCTGTGAGCGGGTGACTCATCTGCAACAGCAATAAAAATGGCAGCCGAGGCTGCCATTTTTTATCTGCTTGTTTGTCAGGGGATCAGGTGGGTTCGCGATCCGGCTCGAACGGGTGGCCGGATTGCTCCTGCTGCAGGTTCTGCTCGGAGCGGCGGCCGGTCCAGTAGTCGGCGTTCTTGATGCCAAGCTTCTCCGGATGGAACACGGGATCCAGCCCCATGGCCTTCTGGGCTTCATAGTCCTTCAGGCAGGCGAAGGCGGGCTTTTGCAGCAGCAGGATGGCGCCGATGTTCAGCCAGGCCATCAGGCCGACCCCGATGTCACCCAGACCCCAGGCGAGATCGGCGGTCTTGACGGTGCCGTAAACGGTGGAAGCCATCAGTGCCAGTTTCAGCAGGAAGGTGAGCCAGGGACGGTTGATCTTGCGGTTGATGTAGGCAATGTTGGTCTCGGCGATGTAGTAGTAGGCCACTATGGTGGTGAACGCGAAGAAGAACAGCGCGATGGCGACGAAGGAGTTGCCAAAGCCCGGCATCATGCTCTCCATGGCGGTCTGCACATAGCCCGGGCCTGCGGCCACGCCGGCGATGCCGGTGTAGAGTGCGGCACCATCCGGACCCTGCACGTTGTACAGGCCGGTGATGAGCAGCATGAAGCCGGTGGCGGAGCAGACGAACAGGGTGTCGATGTAGACGGAGAACGCCTGCACCAGGCCCTGCTTGGCCGGGTGGCTCACCGCGGCGGCGGAGGAGGCGTGCGGGCCTGTGCCCTGGGCGGCTTCGTTGGAGTAGACGCCACGCTTGACGCCCCACATGATGGCCAGGCCCAGAATGGCACCGAAGCCGGCTTCCATCCCGAAGGCGCTCTTCCAGATCAGCAGGATCACGCCCGGCAGCTGGCCGATGTTCAGGGCGATGATGACACAGGCGACGATGATGTAACCCAGCGCCATGAAGGGGACGACGGTACTGGCGAAGTTGGCGATGCGCTTGACGCCGCCAAAGATGATGAAGCCAAGCAGCAGGGCGAGACCGGCGGCCGTCACGTTCGGGTCGATTTCGAAGGCGGTCTGCAGGCTGGAGCCGATGGAGTTCGCCTGTACGCCCGGCAGCAGCACGCCGCAGGCGAAGATGGTGGCGATGGCGAAGGTCCAGGCGTACCACTTCATGCCGAGCCCTTTCTCGATGTAGAAGGCCGGGCCGCCGCGGTATTCACCGTTGATCTTCTCCTTGTAGACCTGACCCAGGGTGGACTCCACGAAGGCGGAGCTGGCGCCGAGGAAGGCCACCATCCACATCCAGAACAGGGCGCCCGGGCCGCCGAAGGTGATGGCGGTGGCCACACCGGCGATGTTGCCGGTACCGACGCGACCGGCCAGGGTCATGGCCAGGGCCTGGAAGGAGGAGACACCTGCATCCGTGCTCTTGCCATCAAACATCAGGCGCACCATCTCCTTGATGTGGCGCAGTTGCAGGAAACGGCTGCGCAGGGAGAAGTAGAGGCCTACCCCCAGGCACAGGTAAATGAGCGCTGGGCTCCAAATCACGCCATTGATGGCATTGACGATCTCATTCATGTACAACAACTCCTTTGTTGCGCTGTCTTGGCGAGGTCTGTGCCTCGCTCCCTTAACATTGAAATAGGTGGTGACCAAGGGGGTCACTCAACACGTCACTCAACACATAGTGCAGGACTTTCGACTGGATGGTCCGCGGGATTCAACATATCGGTTTGTACAGGCCCTTCCTAGTGAAAAGTGTTGTTTCTTTGTTAATTTGTGAATTGACATTAACAAACGATGAATGGAACTGGACAAGGTTCGGTACTTACCCATCATCTGCATCTTTTTCAGGTCCAGGGGCCCAGGGGGCATAATGCAAATAGGAGGCCAGGAGTGACAACGAAGGAAAATGACTGCACCATTCGCCCCGCCGAGGGGGAGGATGGGGCCGCGTTGTCGGTGTTGTTTGCCCAGTTGGGCTACCCGAACCCTGACGGCGAGGTGGCCGTGCGCCTGGCCGAGCCCGAGCCGGCCCGGGAGGTGCTGGTCGCGAGCCTTCATGGCCGCATCCAGGGTGTGCTGGTGTGGCATCGGCTGCAACCCATGCACCTTGCACCAGCCTGGGGCCTGATCTCGGCGCTGGTTGTCGATGAGGGTGCAAGGGGTGAGGGGATCGGCGCCCTGCTGCTGGCGGTGGCAGAGCAGCGGGCTGCGGCCCTGGGGTGCTGCCAGCTGGAGCTCTCCAGCAGCCTCAAGCGCGAAGGGGCGCACCGTTTTTATCTGGCGCAAGGCTATAGCGAGCGCCCGAAACGCTTTGTGAAAGCGGTCTGATTGGCAAGAGGAGTCCCAGTGTTCTGGTCCAGGTTGAAAGCGGTATTTGGTGGTGCATCCCCCATGGAGCGTGCGCTCCCGGGGGAACAGGAGTGGCGGCAGGCCCTGGCGGCCGTCCCCATCCTGCAGGGGCTTCCCGCCGGGGAGGAGGAAAAGCTGATCGCATTGGCGCACCATTTCCTCTCGCGTAAGACGATCACCCAGATTGGTGTCGAACTGAGTCCCCGACAGCAAGGCGTGCTGGCTCTGCAGGCGGTGTTGCCCATCCTGCATCTGGGGATGGATTGGTATCGCGGTTTCCACGAGGTGATCATCATCCCCGAGCCCGTCACCCGCCGTCAGGAGGTGCAGGACGAGTTCGGGCTGGTGAGCGAGTTTGAAGAGGAGAACGCCGGCGAGTCCTGGCCCCAGGGGCCGCTAGTGCTGGCCTGGAGCGAGCTGCAGCAGGATGGGGACTGGGATGGCTTCAATCTGGTGATCCATGAGCTCGCCCACAAGCTCGACATGCTGGGAGGGGATGCGGACGGGGCGCCGCCGCTGCCGGCCGGCATGGATCCACGGCAATGGACCCGGGTGTTGCAGCAGGCATTCGACGAGATGAACGAGCAGCTGGCCAGGGGGGAGGTGACCGAGATCGATCCCTATGCCGCCTCGCACCCCGCCGAGTTCTTCGCGGTGTGCAGCGAGAGCTTCTTCACCGATCCGCTGCGCCTGCGCGCCGTCTATCCCGCCGTCTACGAGCAGCTCGCCCACTTTTATGGGCAGCAGCCCGCCGATCGCTTCCCTGCTACCCGGCTGCTGGCGGGGGGCACAGCGGAGCAGGAGCCGCTTTAGCCACCGACGACAGATAGACAAAAGGCACCCGAGGGTGCCTTTTTCACAAGCGATGTCGCATGCCTGTCAGGCAGCGGCTTTCAGCTGGGCGGGAGCGGCTTTCTTCTGCTCGCCGATGGGCATCACGGTGCGACCGAACTGCTCGTTGATCACGGTGGCCATGGCCAGGTAGATGGCGCTGGCACCGCAGATGATGCCTTCGAAGCCGGCGATGGTGCCGATCAGGGTGCTGCCGGTGAAGTCACGGGCGGCCAGCAGGAAGAACAGCACGGTCAGGGAGGCGAACACGAACTGCTTCACGCGCGGGAAGTTGACGGTACCGACCAGCATGAACAGGGTGAAGACGCCCCACATCAGCAGATACCAGCCCATGTAGGCGTGGGGAGTGGCTTCGGCCAGACCCATGGTCGGCATTACCAGCAGGAACACCAGGCTCCACCAGAAGGTGCCGTAGGAGATGAAGGCGGTGACACCGAAGGTGTTGCCACGCTTGTACTCCATGATGCCGGCGATGATCTGGGCCAGACCGCCATAGCACAGACCCATGGCCAGGATCATGGCGCTGATGGGGAAGAAACCTGCGTTATGGATGTTCAGCAGAATGGTGGTCATACCGAAACCCATCAGACCCAGAGGGGCAGGGTTGGCCAATTTTTCGCTCACGTGGTGTTCTCCAACAATAGAGGTGGGGTTGATAAAAGACGCGCGATTTTAGGCAGCCTCTTGGCCCCGGGCAAGGGGGTAAGGGGCTGAAACGGTAAAAAAATGACACAAAGTTTTACGCAGCCAACCATTCGTGGGATTACGGTAGGCAACACGTGAAGGAATAACGTTTTCTTCGTTGCATTTTTGTGTTTTTGGTGTCGGAAATGAAACTGGGTAACGAATGAGGCAATGACCCCGTAGGCAGCGAACGGGCGCTGCGGGACTTGGATGCAAGCAGAGTTTGGTACAAAAAAACATCTCATATGCCATCAGACAATGGGTGTTTACCACCATTTCTCTCACCTCCACTCCCAGACAACCGGCATGCCCTTTTCTGCCGGCCACTCGGAGGCGGACGGGGGAACTCTTGCGAGGGGGTCGGGGAAGGGAAGGGGCGAGGCCGCCAGTAAAGGATGGGAGTGGCGCCAAGCGGCGAACGGGCGAGGCGCCACCCGGGGT
>NZ_CDDD01000046.1 GCF_000820165.1 Aeromonas taiwanensis | reverse complement strand
TCCAGCTCCTGGATTTTCTGTTGCTCCGGAGTCAGCGCTTTGCTGATAGGAGTGGTGCCAGTTCGTTCGGATTGCAGTTGCTGAACCCAGCGGCGAAGTACGGTTTCACCAACATCCAGTGAACGGCTGGCTTCTGGGACAGAATATCCCTGGTTGAGCACCAAGGATGCGGCTTCGAGTTTGAATTCAGCAGTAAATGAGCGACGTACTCTTGTCATTGAACACCTCAGGTCAAGGTGGCGACTGTACCACCTAAAATGGTGTCCGGGATGATTAGACCACTACACAGACAAACGAAGGGCTGGCCTCATCGCGAGGCCAACCCTTCGTGTTTTCAGTCGTTCTGCCCCGGGAGCCGGGCCACACTCCCCCTATGGCGCATCACCCCATGGCGTGCAAGGCACACCCGACGCGTCAGGGCTCTCCTCATAAACCACATGCTGATTACGCCCGGCGCGCTTGGCCTCATACAGCGCCTTGTCGGCCTGCTCGCAGAGCTGCTCCAGGGTCTTGCCAAACTGCCATGGTGCGATCCCGATGCTCAGGGTGACATGGCTCGCCGTCTCCGAGGCTTCATGTTTCAGCCCCATCGTCATCATCCGCTCGCGGATCCGGGTCGCCACTCGCTGCGCCCCGTCGGCATCGGTGGCGTCCAGAAAGACGATGAACTCCTCCCCGCCATAGCGCCCGACGAAGTCGATGTCCTCGCGCACGCAGGATTGCAGACAGCCGGCCACCTTCTGCAGGCAGCGATCACCGGCCGGATGACCGTAACGATCGTTGTATTTCTTGAAGTGGTCCACATCGATCATCAGCACGGACGCGGCCTCGCTGCTCTCTTTCTTGCGCGCAAGTTTATTGCCGGCACAGGAGAAAAACGCCTGTCGATTGGGAATGGACAACAGGGCATCCATATTCAGCGAGTGGATCAGTTTTTTTGTCAGTTTGAAGTTGTTGTACTCTATCTGGGCAATAAAGCCGATGGCGCGACGCACGGCATAAAATATCAGGGCAATGAATGACATCAGAAACCCGATGACCAGAATGGACATGGCAATACTGACAGAATGGTTACCCAGCATCTGGTTCAATACCAGACAGAGCAGCATCACCATGCTGAAATGGGGAATGACCAGTATGGCCCCAATATAGCTTATCGGGATCAAGACAATCAGCGCGGGTTGAATGGATAGGATCACGGTTGCATCATGGATGACCTGATGCTGGTAATATGACAATACCGCCAGCCAGACCATGGTGAACACATAGGTGCAGGTAATGAAGCACCGTTGAAATGCCTTGTCTGTGTGGGTACTGCTGTGTTTATTGCCGAAACACAGGGAGGGGTACACCATGAACAGAGAATAAGAGACTAGCATGGCGACCATGATATATCTGTCATAGTGAAAATCGAACATGCCGGTGAACAACGGTGCCTCAAAATGCGCATAATCAAACGCTGTGACATAGATGATGCGAAGCAACACCACCAGCAATATCATCAGATTGGAGGCTACAAAGATCTGCATGCCTTTTCGAGACATCGCGGTGATATGTTTGACCAGAAAATCATGTTGTTGCAGCGATACCTCATCAGACAGGATGGTCGATGAGATCAGCGAGGTATCGGATTTTTCCAAGGCATTAAAAAATCGATTCTGAGCCATTTAACTCGTTCCTTCCAATCAAGAGGATCCTGTTCGTCACATCATCGTCTGCCGGAGCTGCCACCACGGTACCAGATCCCGGGCAGGGAGTGCCGGGGAGAAGTAGAACCCCTGCAGACTGTGGCACCCCATCTCCCTGAGCATCTGGATCTGCTCCTGCGTCTCCACCCCTTCGGCCACGGTATGCATGTCCAGGTCACTGGCCATCCCCAACGACAGGTGCACGGCCGAGCGGTAACGGGCATCCTTCTGCATGTTGGCGACGAAAACCCGGTCAATCTTCAGCGTGGATACCGGGCTCTGTACCAGATGCAGCAAGGACGCATGGCCCGTACCAAAGTCATCGATGGCCAGCTCGACACCGTGCAGGCGCAGGCGGGACGCCGTCTCCAGCAGGCTGGGCAGATCGCCGTAATCCTCGGTTTCGGTAATTTCCAGACACAGCAGGCGCCCGGGCAACCCGTGGTATTCCAGCAGCGCGATCACGCGGTCGGCAAAGGTCGCCTTCGTCAAGGCCGACGGGGGAACGTTGACCGAGACCTGTATCTCCATGCCTAGCGCCAGCCACTGCCGGCAGTGCGCGATGGATTGCCCGAGCATCTGCCAGCTGAGTTCCGCCATCAGGTGGTGTCGCTGCAGGGGCTCGATGAAGCAGGCTGGCGACAGGGTACCACGGGTTGGATGCTCCCAGCGGGCAAGCGCCTCGACCCCCGTCAGCACACCGGTGTCAGCCTCGACTTGCGGCTGGAAATAGGCCTCGAATTGCTGCTCATCCAGTGCCTGCTGTAATTCCTGTCGATTGGGGCTAAACGCATGGGGTTCTGTATGCGGCGTTGTCAACGGCTTGGGCAGATGCCCCAGCTGCTCCTGAAGTTGCTGTCTGCTGACGGGTTTTTGCAGCGAATGGCACACAGTGACCCCTTCGAGCGCAGCCATCTGCACCACGGCATGGAGCACATCCGCACTGGCCGCACTGACCAGCAGCACGGGGCAAGGTGCCTCCCATTGCGCGAGTGAGCGCAAGAAGCTGACCCCGTCCATGCCTGGCATGTTCAAATCACAGATCAGCACATCCGGCATCCCCTGTTGCCTGATGATGTCGAGCGCCGCCAGACCATCCCGGACTTTATGAATGGTATCGGCCAGTGGCCTGCACAGCTCATGTAACCAGTCGAGCTGGAAGGGTTCATCTTCAATTATCAGCAAATTTGAAAGTGTGCTCATCATTTACCTCATGAATCATCACCTCTTTACACTCTCGCCAATAAATCAATATTTTCGCGGATATTGGAATGAGTCACTTTATATTCTATAGAGATGATTATTGACGTTGAATATACATGGTCATCACAGTCTTTAACGGAGCGGCACCAGGCCTGAATGCATCACCTTGTTGGCGTATTCTGGTGCTGACAGAAATGCCTCCCGCGGCAATTTTTATCAAAATCATTGCAAGACAGCTGTTTACACATCCATCCATTTATTTATTACTCCCTCTCTTTAATCCATTTGTTATTTTCGTCTTGGTAAGAGGGTCTGCATTGGAGTTTGTATTTTAATCAGAAGGGATGGGTAAGTCTGTTCCCTAAAGAACAGACCTTGCCGCCGAATCGCCATAGGATAATAAGTGAACAGATTGTCCCCTCTGGCTGATATGTCCCGGGTCGGGTCCCACCGCTATTTCCTCGAATGGAGATCGCCTCTGACAATGCAGTGACAGCATGAGGCTCGTAAAAAGACCCACGATTGTTCAGCATCACTATGACAAGCAGCGAGGTTTATTATGAACGCACACCAATTTAAACAGGCCCATGGGGTTTCACAGCACCATTTGAATCAGGATTATGTGCTCGAACTGCTTGCCGACGATCTTGCGCTCGTGCACTCACTGCTGACGAACTACCTGCAGATGAGCCCCGACGAGATGGCCGGCTTGAAACTGGCCATAGAGGCGGCGGATACCGCCCTGATCAAACAACACGCTCACCGTCTGCGCGGCCTGCTGCGCTACTTCGGAGCCCAGGACCTGGAAGACATGCTGCTTGAGATGGAGGTCACCGATGCCGCCACCGAGCACGGGGAACTGCAAGTCAGCTATCAGTTGTTCACCGAGGCCGCCCGAATACTGACGCAGGAGGTCCAGGCATGGCTCGACCGCCTCGCGCCCTCCTCGACTTGCAGTGAAGACGACGGACGCGCCCTTGCCTGTGACAGTGCTTGACAACTTCCCCTTTGCGGCTCATCAAATGGAACCTTCAGGGACATTTCATCGAGGAGTCGCATCCATGGATCGCCATGCCCAGCCGCAGGCTGACGAGATCCGGTGGCCTTGCTCGCTGCCGGCCAGCACCCAGACACAACTGCTGAAGATCGCCCGCCACTACGATCCTGCCCAGCTCGGAGGAAACCTCCCCGGCGTGCTCTATGTGGCGTCAGGTTGCCTCATCGGCTATGCCACCCACGCCGGCATGGAGAACTCGCTTGGCCTCATCTTCGGGCGCGGCAGCTGGTTTGGCACCCAGTACATTCACAACCCGACCTACACGCCGGTCGAGTTTTTCGAGCCCCTGTTACCCACCGAACTCATCCTGTTCCCGAAAGAGGAGCTCGAGCCCCTGCTGGAGCAGGATCCCCATCTCTACAAGTTCCTGTTCTATATCGCCCAGTACATGGGCCGCCTTGCGATCCAGATGGGGAGCAACAGTCTGTACTGCCTGACCACCCGCACCGTCTATGTGCTGCTGGAGCTGGCGACCAAGCATGCCCTGGCCAACGATCGCGAGCCCTGCCTCGAGATCACCCAGCAGACCCTGAGCCGGATCATCGGCATCAGCCGCCCCCGCCTCAACGAAGTGCTCAAGCAGCTTGCCTCAGCCGGTGAACTGCGCCTGGGCAGGGGCGAGATCACCTTGCTGGACATGGCCGCCCTCAAGACCCGGCTCCCCCCGCTCGGCTTCACCTACCACGACCCCGCACCGCACACGGCGCAGGAGGATGCCGGGGCCCGGCTCCCCTCCCCCTGAGCCCGTGGATGACCAGCATCCGGCAGGCAACGCCTGATCTGCCCCCTCCCCGCGAGAAGGGCGGCCTCTCTTCCCGCCATCAAAAAGGGGCGAACCCTGTGGTTCGCCCCTGATGTTTTTTATGTCAACCCCGACGGGTCAACCCTGTTTGTCAGATGCCGGCTCTGCATCCTTCGGCGCCTGCCAGCCGCCGCCGACCGCCTTGTAGAGGGCGACCTGGTTGCCGAGCTGGGCCAGCCGGGTGCTGATCAGCCCCTGCTTGGCACTGAACAGGGAGCGCTGGGCATCGAGTCGGGTGAGGTAGCTGTCCACCCCCTGCTCGTAGCGCACCTCCGCCAGCTTGAAGTAGGTCTGGTTCGCGTCCACCAGCGCCTGCTGCGCCTGCAGCTGCTGCTCGTAGTCCGCCTGGGCGCCAAGGGCATCGGCCACCTCCTTGAAGGCGGTCTGGATGCTCTTCTCGTAGCTGGCCACCGCCTGCTTGGTGCTCACCTCGGCCACGTCCAGATCCGCGATGCGCTTGCCGCCATCGAAGATGGGCAGGCTTATCTGGGGCATGAAGGTCCAGGTGCCGGTGCCACCGTCAAACAGGCCGCTCAGCTGGTTGCTGGCGGTGCCCGCCGTCGCGGTGAGCGAGATGGTCGGGAAGAAGGCGGCCCGCGCCGCACCGATATTGGCGTTGGCCGCCTTCAGGCTGTGCTCCGCCGCCAGGATGTCCGGGCGTTGTTGCAGCAGGCTGGAGGGGGCACCCACCGGGATCGCGGCCAGTTGCACCTCGGCCAGGGTCGCCGGTTGCCCGTCCAGCACCGGTGCCTCGGTGCCGAGCAGCAGGGCCAGGCCGTTTCTGTCCTGTTTCACCTGCCGCTGGTACTGGGCCTGGCTGACCCTGGCACTCTCCAGTGCGGTACGGCTCTGGGCCAGCTCCATCTCGGAGGCGGCCCCCAGCCGGTACTTGTGCTCGGTCAGGGCATAGCTCTCCTGCTCGGTCGCAAGCGTCGCCTGGCTCAGGGCCAGCAGCTCCTGATCCGCCAGCAGGGTGAAGTAGGCGTTCGCCACCGAGGCCACCAGGGCGATCTGGGTGCTGCGCTGGGTCTCGATTTGAGCAAGGTAGGTTTCCAGAGCCTGATCTTTCAGGCTCTGGATCCGGCCAAACAGATCCAGTTCATAGGCGGTGATACCGATGTCTGCACCGTACTGGCTGCTGATGGTGCCCTGCCCCGTGCTGCTGAGATCGTCGGATCCCTGCTGGCGGGTGCCGCTGCCACTGACGGCCAGGGTCGGCAGTTGGGCCGCCCGCTGGATCCGGTATTGCGCCTCATAGGCCTCGACATTGAGGGCGGCGAGGCGCAGATCCCGGTTGTTTTCGAGGGCCGTGCCAATCAGCTTTTGCAGCGCCGGATCGAGGAACTGCTCGCGCCAGGGGGCAAGATCCCCCCTGGTGGCCAGATTGTCTTGCCAGGAGGCCCCTTGCGGCAGCTCGGGTCGCTGGTAGTCGGGGGCCATGGAACAGCCCCCCAGTATCAGGGTCACGCCGAGGGCAATCAGGGTCTTAGTCATGTTTGATCTCCTTGGCGTGGGCAATGCGCTCCTCGGCGCTGTGGTGCTCGGTGAAGTAACGCATCACCAGCACGAAGAACAGCGGTACGAAGAAGATGGCGAGCACGGTGGCGCTGATCATCCCCCCCATCACGCCGGTACCGATGGCGTTGCGGCTGCTGGCACCGGCACCGGTACTGATCACCAGGGGCAGTACGCCCAGGATGAAGGCGAGCGAGGTCATCAGGATGGGGCGCAGACGCTGACGCGAGGCCTCCACCACGGCTTCCCCGAGCTTCATCCCCTTGTCGTGCAGCTCCTTGGCAAACTCGACGATCAGGATGGCGTTCTTGGCCGACAGACCTATGGTGGTGAGCAGGCCCACCTGGAAGTAGACGTCGTTCTCCAGCCCGCGCAGGGTCGCGGCCAGGATGGCCCCCAGCACCCCGAGCGGCACCACCAGCATGACCGAGAACGGAATGCTCCAGCTCTCGTAGAGGGCCGCCAGACAGAGGAAGACCACCAGCAGCGAGATGGCGTACAGGGCCGGCGCCTGGGAACCCGCCTGACGCTCCTGGAAGGAGAGACCGGTCCACTCGATGCCGATGCCTTCCGGCAGCTGTTTCACCATCTCCTCGATGGCGGCCATGGCGTCACCCGTACTCTTGCCCGGCGCCGCCTCACCGACGATCTCCATGGCGGAGACGCCGTTGTAACGCTCGAGGCGGGGCGAGCCGAAGCTCCACTCGGTGCTGGCAAACGCGGAGAAGGGCACCATCTGGCCTGCGCTGTTGCGCACATACCACAGTTTGAGATCCTCCGGGCTCATCCGGAACGGCGCATCCGCCTGCAGATAGACCTTCTTGACCCGGCCTCTGTCGACGAAGTCGTTCACGTAGGACGAGCCCCAGGCTGCGGACAGGGTGTTGTTGATGTCGGAGATGGAGAGCCCCTGGGCCAGCGCCTTCTCGTAGTCGATCTTGATGTCGAGCTGGGGCGTGTCTTCCATCCCGTTCGGGCGTACCCGTACCAGGTTGGGATCCTGCGCCGCCATGCCAAGCAGCTGGTTGCGCGCCGCCATCAGCTTCTCGTGACCCAGACCGCCGCGATCCTGCAGATAGAAGTCAAAGCCGGTGGCCGTCCCCAGCTCCGGGATGGGAGGCAGGTTGAAGGCGAAGACCTGGGCTTCCTTGATGCTGAACAGGAAGCCCATGGCGCGGCCGATGATGGCGTTGGCGCTACGATCTTCCCCCTTGCGCTCGCTCCAGTCCTTGAGCTTGATGAAGGCCATGCCGCTGTTCTGACCGCTACCGGCGAAGCTGAAGCCCGCCACCGTCAGCACGGAGTCGACGTTCTCCTTCTCGTTCTCGAGGAAGTAGTCGCGCATCTCGGCGAGCACCACTTCGGTACGCTCCTTGGTGGCGCCGACCGGCAGCTGCACCATGGACATGATGACCCCCTGATCCTCTTCCGGCAGGAAGGAGGTGGGCAGGCGCATGAAGAGCACCGCCAGCACGCCCAGCATGGCCAGGTAGATGATGCTGTAGCGGGTCCCCTGCTTGATCACCTTGCGCACGCCGTTCTGGTAACGGTTGGCATTGGTGTCGAAGAAGCGGTTGAACCAGCCGAAGAAGCCGCGCTGGGCACCGAATTCACCGTGCTTCATGGGCTTGAGCAGGGTGGCACAGAGCGCCGGGGTCAGGATCAGGGCCACCAGCACAGAGAGCACCATGGCCGAGACGATGGTGAGGGAGAACTGGCGATAGATGGCACCGGTCGAGCCGCCGAAGAAGGCCATGGGCACGAACACGGCGGAGAGCACCAGGGCGATGCCCACCAGGGCGCCGGTGATCTGGGTCATGGACTTGCGGGTCGCCTCGAGGGGAGAGAGATCCTCCTCGCTCATCAGACGCTCCACGTTCTCCACCACCACGATGGCGTCATCCACCAGCAGACCGATGGCCAGCACCAGGCCGAACATGGTCAGGGTATTGATGGAGAAGCCGAACGCCGCCATGACGCCGAAGGTGCCGAGCAGCACGACGGGCACGGCGATGGTCGGGATCAGGGTCGCCCGGAAGTTCTGCAGGAACAGATACATGACGCAGAACACCAGGAAGATGGCCTCGATCAGCGTCTGCACCACCTCCTCGATGGAGATCTTCACGAACGGCGTGGTGTCGTAGGGATAGACGATCTCCATGTTGGCCGGGAAGTACTCGGAGAGCTCGCCCAGCTTGGCGCGCACGTGCTCGGCGGTATCCAGGGCGTTGGCACCGGTCGCCAGCTTGATGGCGACGGCGGCGGTGGCCTGGCCGTTGTAGAGCGCGGTGGCGTCATAGTTCTCGCCAGCCAGCTCAACCCGAGCCACGTCCTTGAGCTGCACCTTGGAGCCGTCCTGGTTCACCCGCAGCAGGATGTTGTTGAACTCCTCCACGGTGGAGAGCCGGGTCTGGCCCATGATGGTGGCGGTAAATTGCTGATCGCTCACCGCAGGGGTGCCTCCCAGCTTGCCGAAGGCCACCTGGGCGTTCTGGGCCTGGATGGCGCTCTGGACGTCAGCCGGGGTCATCTGCACCCGGTTGAGCTTGTGGGGATCGAGCCAGACGCGCATGGAGTACTGGCTGCCGAACAGTGTGATGTCACCCACCCCGTCCAGTCGGCTCAGGGGCTCCTTGATGTTGGCCACCACATAGTCGGCCAGGTCATCGTTGGTCATGCTGCCATCGGTGGAGATGAAGGCGGCCACCATGAGGAAGCTGCTGGAGGTCTTCTGAACCCGCACCCCCTGCTGCTGCACCTCTTGGGGCAGCAGCGACATCGCCTGTTGCAGCTTGTTCTGCACCTGCACCTGGGCGATGTCGGGGTCCGTGCCCGGCTTGAAGGTGAGGGTCACGCTGACATTGCCGGACGAATCGGATTGCGCCGACATGTAGAGCAGGTGATCCAGCCCCGTCATGTTCTGTTCGATGATCTGGGTCACCGAGTCTTCCACCGTCTTGGCGGAGGCACCCGGGTAGCTGGCGGAGATGCCAACCGCCGGCGGGGCTATGGTCGGGTACTGGGCCACCGGCAGGGCGATGATGGCCATGGCCCCGGCCAGCATGATCACCAGGGCGATCACCCAGGCGAAAATGGGTCTATCTATGAAAAAACGTGCCATGAGGCGACTACTCCATCCTACTGCTTGGTTGCCGGGGTTTGCTGAGTCTGTGCGGTGCTGGCGTGTTCAGTGGGTGCCACCGCAGCCCCGGGTTTGACTTTCTGCAGGCCGGCGACGATCACCTTCTCGCCGGCATTGAGGCCGGATTCCACGACCCAGCTGTCGCCGTACACGCGACCCAGCTGCACCTCGCGCAATTCCACCTTGTTATCCGCGGTCACCACCATGGCGGTCGCCCCGCCCTTGGGGGTACGGGTCACGGCGGTCTGCGGCACCAGCAGACCTTGCGGGCGCTCGCCCTCCTGCAGGGTGGCGCGCATGAACATGCCGGGCAGCAGCAGTTGATTCGGGTTCGGCACTATCACTCGCAGGGTCACCATGCCGGTGGTCTCGTCCACGGTCACGTCGGAGAACTGGAGCGAGCCTTTCTGGCCGTACTGGCTGCCATCTTCCAGCTGGAAGCTGACGCTGGCGTCCCCCTTCTCCCCCTGGGTCAGCTTGCCGGCCGCCACCTGGCGCTTGAGGCGCAGCAGATCGGCGGTGGACTGGCGCACGTCCACATACATGGGATCGAGCTGGGAGATAGTCGTGAGGCTGGTGGCTTGCTGGGCGGTCACCAGGGCCCCTTCGGTCACCGCTGACTTGCCGATGCGACCGCTGATGGGGGCGGTGATGCGGGTATAGGCCAGGTTGATGTTGGCGCTCTGCAGGGCCGCCTTGGCAGACCCTATCTCGGCAACCTGCTGTTTCCAGGCCGCGTCGGCGTCGTCATACTCCTGGCGGCTGATGGCTTTCACCTTCACCAGCTCGGCGTAACGCTGGGCCTTGAGACGGGCGCTGCGCTCGTTGGCCTCGGCCTTGGCAAGGTTGGCCTTGGCGCTGGCCACTTCGGCCTGATAGACGGCGGGGTCGATCTGGTAGAGCAGCTGCCCGGCCTTGACATCGCTGCCTTCGGTGAACAGGCGCTTGAGGATGATGCCGTTCACCTGGGGGCGTACCTCGGCCACCCGCAGGGGGGCGGTGCGGCCGGTGAGCTCGGTCATGAGTTGCAGCGGTGCGCTGTGAAGGGTGACCACGTCCACGGCCGCCGGGGGCATCTCCATGGCCTGCTGGGCCTCTCCCTTGTCACCACAACCAGCCAGCAGGCCACTTGCCAGCAAGGCAAGGCCGACCGAACGTGCGAGAATATGTTTATCCATGAAATCTCTGAGCCTCTGTTTCAATCAAAAAAAGTGACAAAAACCACAGGGTTTATAAGGCCCCTGTTGGTAAAACTGCGAAGATGAGGCAATATACATACATTCATGAATGTATGTAAGAAACTTTTATCACTATTTAGACAGGATCGGAGCCAATGGCCAGACGTACCAAAGAAGAGGCACAGCAGACCCGCTGCCGCATCATGAGCACGGCGCTGGATCTCTTCTGCCAGCAAGGGTTGGCGAAGACCAGCCTGACCGACATCGCCAAGGCCGTGGATCTCACTCGAGGGGCCATCTACTGGCACTTCAAGAATAAAGAAGAGCTGTTCGTCACCCTGTGGGAGGAGCTGTGCGCCCCCCTCTCCCACCAGCTCGACGCCTGCGTCGACGAG
>NZ_CDDD01000045.1 GCF_000820165.1 Aeromonas taiwanensis | reverse complement strand
GATATCGTGGGTGCTGACCCTGCTGGGGGCGGCGGGCGCCGTCTCGGTGCAGGGGGCGGGGACCGGCGTGATGACCCTGGTGGGGTCGCTCGATGATCTCAACAGCCTGCTGGCCGGCAACCTGCACTACGAGCCGGCCAGGGACTTCTGGGGTCAGGACAACCTGAGCATCACCACCTCGGATCTGGGCAACACCGGCGCCGGTGGTGTCCTGACCGACAGCGCCCAGATCGCCATCCAGGTGACAGCCGAGCCGGACGATCCCCAGCTGGGGGTCGGCACCCACGATATCCTTGCGCTGCAAGGGGCCTGGGTGCCGCTCAACCTCAGTGCCAGCGTGGTCAATCCGGCACCGGGCGAGCTGTCGGTGCGGATCCAGAATCTGGGTAGTGCCCAGGTGGTGGACGAGCACGGCCAGAGTGTCGGCCACGCGGATGGCAATGACTGGCTGCTGCCCATGGACCAGTCCGTGCCCATCTACGTCAAGGATCTGCCGGCGGGGGATCATGCTCTCACCCTGAGCGCCGAATCCAGCCTGGGCGGCAGCACCCTGAGCTCGGCCACGGAGACCATCACCATCCACAGCCAGAGCGGCCACGATCTGCTGGGCTCGGATCAGGGAGACTGGTTGTTCGGCTCCACCGGCAATGACCGCCTCCTGGGCGGCATGGGGGATGATGTGCTGCGGGGTGGTCAGGGCAACGACATCCTGAGCGGTGGCGCCGGCAGCGATCTCTTCGTGTGGGGCAGTGGTGACGAGGGGACGACGGCGCAGCCTGCCATCGACACCATCACCGACTTCCGTCCCCAGGAGGGGGACAAGATCGATTTGGCCGACCTGCTCAAGGGGGTGACTGGCAACAGCGTGGATAGCCTGCTTGGCCATCTGCAGGCGTCGGTGACCAGCGTGGGTCACGGCCTGAGCGACGTGAACCTGTCGGTGTCACCGGCGGGGGATGGCCATGTCACCCAGCAGATCACCCTGAAGGACGTGGATCTGAGCGGCTGGAGCCTGAGCGGCACCTCGTCCCACGACATCCTGCAGAGCATGCTGGATCAGCACAGCCTGATCGTCCAGCACCCCTGATGGGGCGGATGTGAATGAAAAGAGCCGGCGCTTGCCGGCTCTTTTTCCATCTGGTGTTGGCTTATCGGCCCCTTTGCAGAGCGGGCCGTCTGGCCGGGCGTGGCAAGGGGATCACGCCAGGGCTCTGGCCAGCAGGTGGCTGGGGTGCTCGCAGCGAGAGATGGACGTGCTCATCTCAAGCCAGGGCTCTGGCCAGCAGGTGGATAGGGTGTTCACAGGGGAACGGCGTGCTCATCTCGATCTGCCACTTGCAGGTCTCGCAATCGGTGATGACGAGATCAGGCTTGAGGCGGTTTATCTGATCAAACAGCCCCTGGCCTATGGTCTGGCTGGTTTCGTAGTTCTCCGACTTGAAGCCGTAGGTGCCGGCGATGCCGCAGCACTGGGACTCCAGCACAGTCACCTTGACCCCCGGGATGGCACGCAGCAATTCGAGTGTGTAGATGACGCCCCCCATTTTCTCCATGTGGCAGGGGGTGTGGTAGGCGATGTGCAGCCCGAGCGGCTTCATGGCCGGCTTGTTGCCCTTGTAGAACTCGTTCCACAGGAAGCGGGTCACCAGGGAGATGCGATCGCGCACCTTGTGGTTGTCCTGCTCCAGCAGGTGGGGGTATTCATCCCGCAGGGTGAAGCCGCAGGTGGAGGAGGTGGTGAGCAGCGGCATCTCGTTGCCAAGCAGGCTGTTTTCCAGCTGCTTGATGTTGAAGGCCGCCTGCTGTTTGGCCTTGTCCATGAAGCCGTTGGCAATCAGCGGTACGCCGCAGCACTTCTCTCGCTCGAGCAGTTGCACGCCGATATTCATGGCGTTGAGCACCTGCACCAGCTCCTTACCGAGCTGAGGGTGGTTGTAGTTCACGTAGCAGCCGTGGAAGTAGGCGACCTGGCGCGCAAAGCTGGCCTGGGTCTCCTTCTGCTTCTTGTACCAGCCGCGGAAGGTGCCCTGGGAGTATTTGGGCAAGGAACGGTGGGAGGAGACCCCGAGCGCCTTGTCCAGCACCAGCTTCATCGGCTTGAGGCCGGTAGTGAAGTTGACGACTGGGGCCATCAGGGTGGACATGCTGCCCATCAGATCGGTGTGGGAGAGCACGAACTCGCGGATCCCGGGTTTGAAGCCGCTGTATTGATGCTTGGCCTTGGCGATGATGTCGCCGATGCGCACCCCGCTCGGGCAGGCCACCTCGCAGCGCTTGCAGTTGGTGCAGTACTTGAGGGCGCTGTCAAAGAGCTCCGGGCTCTTGATCCGCAGCCGCTCCCCGTCCGGGCCCGCCTGCTTGGGGCCGGGGTAGGCGGGATTGGCCTTGGCCACCGGACAGTAGGCGGTGCAGACGGTGCATTTGATGCACTGATCGAAAGTTTGGTTGGCGTGATCCAGTAGCATGTCAGTTCTCCTCCCGTCGAGATTGAAGGCACGGGATATGGGGCGAAATCATCATTGGGCTGAACTCAAAATGTGGCCGGCGGCCTGCCAGCCGGTGGCAACCGCGACGCCTGAGCCTGAGCCTTCTTTTATGGGGTCATAGTGGGCCAGTACGCTGCCCGCCCCATAGAGGTTGGCGAGCGGCTTGCCACCGCGCAGCACCCGCAACATCTCGTCGGTCTTGATCCCGAAGCCCATAAAGGGGTGATGGTCGAACAGGCGGCGACCGGCCCAGGCGTCGCGCTCGGGCAGGCTCAGCACATCGGCATCGAAGATGGGCTCGCGAATGCCGCGCAGGCGCGACTCCAGCCCGCGGCTGAAGAAGCTGCCGGAGGCGAGTACAAAGTTATCTGCTTCAAAGAGTTGATCGTCGCCATTCTGACTGTGCACGCCGACGACACGGTTGCCCTCGTAGCGGGCGCCCAGCACCCGCTCGCTGGTGAGGAAGGTGCCACCAAGGGCGATGAAGCGGCGTTTGAGGGCCTCCTGCATCCGCATGCCGATAAGCGACGGCGGCATGGTGGCGACCTCCCGGATGGTGCAGCCGGTGCGCTTTTCCAGATCCCTCAGGCGCGGGCCGACCAGTCCGAGGGAGAGGCAGGCGGGCAGCACGATATGGCGGCAGCCGGGTTCGCCGCACTCCATCACCATGCGGCTGATCTCCCGGGCCAGATCCGCCATCAGGGAGTGGTTGCCGCCCCCCTGCTTGTCAAACAGCCGGGCGATGTCGGCGGAGCGAAACTCGTGGGGATTGCGGCTGAACTCGGCCAGCTGGGGAATGCGAATGTCACCGGTCAGGATGCGGCAGTGGGCGAAGCGGGGGTGGGTCGCGAGATTCGCTGCCGCAAGCCGTGGGTGAAAGTCGCGAAAGCCCTCCAGGGTGGCCAGCAGCAGGGTATCCGGCACGGGGGCATCGGTGACGCAGGCACAGGTCTCGGGGGAGATCCAGGTGGATTTCAGGGTGCCGATGGGGGTCAGGCGCTGGTGGTTCTGCTCCTGGCGAAACAGCGACAACCCCTCTTCTGCGCAGTGGCGCTGCAGATCGGCGAGGCTCGCCTCGATATGGGTCATCCCCACCTTGTTGTAGGGGTGCTCGGGGTTGGCAGCCATAAAGGCGGGCAGGGCGGCGCGGGGATCCCCCTCGCTCTCCAGCAGATCCACCGAGCCGGAGGAAAAATGCAGGGCACTCTGGCCGGAAGCCACCAGCAGCGCCTTCTGGCCAGCCTCGGCCAGACGCAGGGCCGCCGAGAGGCCCGCCATGCCGCCGCCAATCACTATGGTGTCAAATTTCATGGGGCGTCTCCTCGTTTGTCTCTGTGGCATGGCTCTGGGGGGCGGCGTCGCTCACCAGACGGGGCGTCGTCCATTCACTCAGGCCAAACAAGCCTTCATAGATCCAGTAGGTAAATTCCGCTTCGCGCAGGGCATCTCCCCACAGCACGGGACGGGTACCCTTGTAGCGCTCCTCCAGGAACTGGCGCAGCATGACGCAGGCCTGGCGGCCATCGGCCTTGCCGTACTCCTGCATCAGGCCGGCGGCGCGATAGGCGCACAGCTCACCCTGGCAGGGACCCATGCCGAGGCGGGTGCGGCGGCGCAGATCCACCAGGTTGTCCACGTCGAGCTCCCGCAGGGCATACTCGATTTCGCCCGCGGTCACCATCTCGCATTCGCAGATGAGGGCGTTGGCCTTGGGATTGTCACGGAAGAAGGCGATGACCCGTTCCCCGTGGCGATACTGGGCAGATCCTTCGACCGGTGCCGAGAGGCCGGGGGCGGAGACCTTCTCCGGATCCCGCGAGCCTGGCAGGCTCAGCTCGGCGGTGCGGCAGGGTTTGCTGTTGCCGAGCTTCCTGGCCAGCAGATCGGTGGCCCACTCCGCCATCAGGCGATAGGTCATCAGCTTGCCGCCGGTGATGGTGTTGAAGCCCTTGAGACCATCGCGCTCGGCGTGATCCAGCAGCACGATACCGCGGCTGATGTTGCGGCCCGACTCGTCTCCGTCCACCGCGACCAAAGGACGCACCCCGGCGTAGGCCCGCAGCAAGCGGGTGCGTGCCATGATGGGGGCAAGTTTTATCCCCTCGCGCAGCAGCACCTCCACCTCGTCCGGCTCCACGGTGAGCTGATCAATCTTGTGGTAATCGATGCGGCTCGAGGTGGTGCCGATGAGGGAGATGGTATCGCCCGGCACCAGGATGTCGGCGTCCGCCGGCTTGCGGCAGCGGTTGAGCACCAGCTGGTTGATGCGGTAATCCATGATGAGCAGGGAGCCCTTGGCCGGGAACATGCGGATGCCGAGATCGGCGTATTCGCAGATCTGCTGGCCCCAGATGCCGGCGGCGTTGATCACTTCCTGACACTCCACCTCGAATGCCTCGCCGGTGCGGGTGTTGATGGCCTTGACCCCGTACACTCTGTCTTGGGTACGCAGCAGCCCCAGCACCTTGCTGTGGGTGAAGATGCGGGCGCCGTGCTCCTTGGCGTCGAGCACGTTGGCAGCGGCGAGGCGGAAGGGGTCGACCGTGCCGTCCGGCACCTGAATCGCCCCTATCATGGCCGGGTTGGCATTGGGTTCGAGCTGCAGCGCCTCGCGGGGATCGAGCTGACGGGTCTCGATGCCGGCCAGGGCGCAGGCGTCCATGAAGGTCTTTTGAAAGCCGATGTCATCTTCCGGCAGGGTCAGGAACAGGCCGCCGGTGTCCTCCACGCAGTGGCTGGCGATCCGCTTGAGGATGCGGTTCTCCTGAATGCACTCGCGGGCGGACTCCTGATCCGTCACTGCGTAGCGGGCGCCGGAGTGGAGCAGACCGTGATTGCGGCCCGTGGTGCCGGCGGCGATGTCGTCCCGCTCAAGGAGGATGCAGTCGATGCCGCGCAGCGCGCAATCGCGCATGATGCCGGCACCGGTGGCGCCACCCCCTATGATGACGACTTGTGTGGTTATTCTTTTCATTGTGCCCGTCTCATCTCTTCCAGATGGGCTCAGTGTGGCGCCTCTCTGGTTGAAAATGTTTGATATGGGCCAAGTTAATGAGCGTAAACGAGCATTTGGTGATGGTTGGTGAGAGTTATGTGACAGAGGTCACGGGAGAGCAGATAGGAAGAAGGGCCGGATCCCGGCGAGGGAAAAGAGCAGGTGTGACCACGGGAGGGACGGGCATCCGTGCCCGGGAAGAGGCCCGCACCGGGGGAGGCAAGCTGCGGGCCTGTGCGGATTAACGCAGTGCGTCTGCGTCTGGGGTCTTTGAGACCATCATTTGCCCGTTGAATTCGAGGTTCATGAAGAGAGCGTTGCTGTTGCGCTGCCCGTCCTGGTCGAATTTCACCCCGTAGAGGATGTTGTCGAGCAATTTACCCTGATTGCAGATGATGCCGCTGAGGAGCAGGGGATCCTGGCCATCCTCCAGGGGTTGAAAACGCAGGACGATGGGGTGCTGCATCTTGAGGGGCGGGGCGAGGTAGCTGGTCTTGAACGCACATCCCTCAAAGGAGATGTCGGTGAGCTGGATGGGGATCTTGGTGTCGCCGTTGGTGGTCCAGCCGGTCAGGTTCACCGGGTAGCGCGTCTCTCTGCGGATCTTGTTGATGGTCACCTGCTTGGGAACCCGGGTGGTGATCAGGAGTGGCGTCTCTCCTGCCAGCTCGATCACGCTGTCGAAATGCACCATGGCCCCCAGGCCGCGCTCGCAGATGACGGAGACATGCACCCGGTAGCCGGGTTTGCAGTATGACAGCAGGTCCTCCCGGTTGATGGCGTGGAAGGTGAAATAGAGGTAGGGCTGGCGATCCAGGCCGACGAGTACCGCAGGCAGGCGTTTCGTCTTGCCGGTGGGCAGGTTGACCTGGATGCCTGCCTGGCTGGCCGGTTGCAGGTATAACAGGACGTCGGAGCCCTGTATTGCCTGACCGCTCCCTTTGATGGCGGCAAGGCGCTGTTGAATGGATTCTGCAAGACGTTCATCCATGGCTGTATTCCTGTCCCGATTAAATAACGTCAGTTTAAAAAGCCTGTTTTATTCGAAGCAACATTTTTTGAATTTCTTGCCGCTGCCACAGGGGCAGGGATCGTTGCGGCCCACCCGCAGCGGCGCCGGATCCTGTTCGCCGTCAGTGTAGACCCAACGCCCCTGATACCGCACGAAGCGGGAGCGCTCGTGCAGGCAGTGGCGCGCATCCCCTTCCACAAACCAGGCCTTGAACTCCACCATGCCGGTCTCGTCATGGGGGCCGCCCCGGCTTGCGAGGATCTCGAGACCGTCCCAGCGGGTATCGCTTCGGGAAAGCTCGTCTGCGGTCAGTGTCCCCAGATGATCGGGATGCCAGCTGTGCACCAGGTAGTCACCCAGCCCCAGCACGAAGGCACTGTAACGGGAGCGCATCAGCTGCTCCGCGCTGGTGGCGGCCTGGCCGCCGTGGAGAGCGCCGCAGCACAGGGAGAGGGGAAGGGAAGAACCGCAAGGACATTGGCTCATGGGTCAGCTCATCGGGTCGATAATGGAAGGTGGCGGGATTGTAGCGAATGCCATCCCCCCTCGGCCAGCAGGTCGAGCCGGTAGGAACGGAACACCCACATAAAAATCGCTAAAGGAAGTCCATGATGACGCTGAAACAGAAGATCCTGTTGCTGGGCGCGGTCCCCATCCTGTTGATGGCCCTGGTGGTCAATCTCAGCAATTATCTGATGTCCAGGAGCGATCTGGAGTCAGAGCTGGTGATGGCAAGGGAGAAGGCGGTCAAGGAGCGCAAGGCGCTGCTCAGCAGCTATCTGATGCTCGCCAAAACCGCCATCGAGCAGGCCTATGCGGAGCCGGACAACCCCGAGACCCGCCAGCGGGTGCTCGAGACATTGCGGCCATTGCGCTATGGCAGCGACGGCTACTTCTTCGTCTATGACTATCAGGGCAACACCCTGCTGCTGCCGACCCGTCCCGAGGTGGAGGGCAAGAACCGCTGGCAGGACAAGGATACCAAGGGCACCTTCCTCATCCAGGGGATCATCAAGTCGGCGCGGGAGGGGGACGGGTTCTCCGAGTACTGGACCAACAAGCCGTCCCTCGGACGGGATGCCCCCAAGCTCTCCTTCAACCTGGTGCTCGACAAGTATCAGTGGGTGGTGGGCACGGGCTTTTACATCGACGACATCGACAGCGAGCTGGCGACCCTGCGCACCGAGCGTGAGGAGGCGATGCATGGCTCCCTGCAGAGCAGCGTGCTGATCATTCTGGTGATCCTGGGGGTGACTCTGGCCGCCACCGTGGTGATCGGCAACCGGGCAACCCGGCCACTGGCGGAGGCGGTGGCTGCCCTCAACGACATCGCTGACGGGGAGGGGGATCTGACCCGGCGTCTCAAGGTGCAGGGCAAGGACGAGGTGGGCCAGCTGGCCATGGCGTTCAACCGTTTTGTCGAGCGGATCCAGTCGGTGGTGAGCCAGGTGGGGGAGACCAGCCATCAGCTGCTTGGCGCCGTGCACAGGCTGCACAGCCTGAGCGAGCACGCCGACAGACAGATGCAGGGGCATGGCAGGGAGACGGATCAGGTTGTCACTGCGGTGACCGAGATGAGCTCCACCGCTCAGGAAGTGGCGGCGAGCGCTTCCAATGCGGCCAGTGCCACCAGCGACGCGGCGCGCGAATCGGATGCCGCACGCGGGGTGGTGAGCAGCGCCATCGGCAGCATCAACCGGCTGGTGGAGGAGGTGCACGTGGCCGCCGGGGTCATCGAGCAGCTGGCTCAGGAGACCGGCAAGATAGGGTCCGTGGTGGAGGTCATTCGCGGCATTGCCGAACAGACCAATCTGCTGGCACTCAATGCCGCCATCGAGGCGGCCCGGGCAGGTGAACAGGGACGGGGCTTTGCGGTGGTGGCGGACGAGGTGCGATCCCTCGCTGGCCGCACCCAGCAGAGTACCAAGGAGATCAACGAGATGCTGCAGCGGCTGCAGGGCGGCGTCAGGCAGGCGGTGGAGGTGATGCAGGCGAGCGAATCCCGTAGCCAGGAGACGGTGCAGGAGGCGAGCCACATCGCCAGCTCCCTCGACAGCATGGTGACGGCGGTCGGCACCATCAACGACATGAACATCCAGATCGCCACGGCGGCCGAGGAGCAGCACGCGGTCTCCGAGGAGATCAACAAGAATCTGGTGGCCATCCAGCAGATCGTCAACGAGCTGACCGAGGCCGCCGGGGAGTCCAGCACCACCACCCGCACCCTGGCCGACACGGGTGACAAATTGCGTCAACTCGTCTCCCGCTTCCGTTACTAGTCACATATTTGCCGTCTGGACGTGATTTCCAGACGGCAAATTTGGGGTTCGGCGCAGAATGTGGGAAAATCGCGTCATTCGTTCCTTTCGTTAGCCCCTACCCTATGAATGAGATCGTGAAAGGCAGTATCGATTTGATCCGTCAGCTCAACTACGGCCTGGTCTACGCCAGCCTGGAGGAGCACAAGGAGCTGTCCCGTACCGATCTGTCCCGCCTGACCGGTCTCTCTCCTGCCAGCATCACCAAGATCACCCGCGAGCTGCTGGACGGCGGGCTGGTGGTCACCTGCGGCGAGAGCTCGGTGGGGCGCGGTCGCCGCCAGACCCTGCTGCGCATCAACGAGCGTCGCTTCCAGTTTCTCTCCATGCGTCTGGGCCGTGGTTATGTGGACATGGCCCTGTTCGATCTGGCAGGCCGCTCCCTGGCGCGCCATCGCCATCTCTTCAGCGAGGCGGAGCGCGCGGATCTGCTGGCCAGCCTGGTGCATGCCATCGAGGGCTTCCTGCCCAAGAAGGCACTGCGTCTGGCCTGTATCGCCCTCTGCCTGCCGGGGCAGGTGGAGCGTCACTCCGGCATGGTCAAGCACTTCCCCTATTACGATCTGCGCAACTGGCCCCTCGGCCCCACCCTGCAGGCGGCGTTCGAGGTCCCCGTGCTGGTGAGCGGTGACGTGCGCACCTGGATCCAGGCCGAGCGCGAATGGGGGGCCGCCAAGAACTGCGCCGATGCGGTGCTGGTATTCGTGCACAACGACATCGGGGTCGGCATGGTGGTCAACGGCCAGCTCATCGAGAGCGAGTCGGCCCTGCTCGGGGATCTCAGCCACCTGCAGCTCGAACCCTATGGCCAGCGCTGTTACTGCGGCGGCTTCGGCTGCGCCTGCACGCTCGTGACCAATCAGGCCCTGGAGGCCCAGTACCGGGATCTGCGCGAGCGGATGCAGGAACACGATCTGCCCGAGAGCGTCAACATCCGCGAGCTGTGCGAGCTGGCGCTGGCGGGCAACAGCCTCTGTCAGGATATTCTCCATCAGGCGGCGGGGCGGCTCTCCCGGGTGCTATCCAACCTCATCTGCCTGCTCAACCCGGGCAAGTTGCTGCTGGGGGGGGAGATCACCCGGGCCGATCGGCTGCTGTTCCCCATGCTGCACCAGTCCCTGGCGAGCCAGTTGCCGGCCGAGTACCTGGTGCGCCTGCAGATCGAATCCACCCATTTCTACGAAGATCCCACCAAGCCCACCTCGGTGCAGGTGCACAAGGCCCTGCGTGACGGCAGCCTGCTGCTCGAACTGTTGCGAGGGGACAAGGAGGCATGAAACTCGGGTTGCAAGGACGCATCCTCTTCATGCTCTGTCTGGTCAGTCTGTTGCAGCTGGTGCTGCTGAGCGGGGCCAGCTACTACTATGTCGCCGAGCAGCGCTATCAGGATGTGGGGGATCAGGCCCTCGACGTGGCGCGGCTGGTGGCCCGGGAGCCCGGCGTCATCGCCGGGGTGAAACGGGCCGACACCGTCCGCCTCAACGTGCTGGTGGAGCGGATGCGGGGGGAGGTCGGTGCGAGCTATATCGTCATCGGCGACGTCGATGCCAGGCGTCTGGTTCACCCCAATGCAGACAGGCTTGGCAAACCCATGGTGGGAGATGATCCTGCCCGGGCCCTGGCGGGGGAGTTCTACATCTCGAGGGCAGAGGGCTCCCTTGGCAGCGCGGTGCGGGGCAAGGGGCCCATTCGCGACGAGATGGGCAGGGTGATAGGGATCGTCTCGGTCGGTTATCTGGTGCGGGACATTGACGCCGATCTGCGCGGTTTCCTGCGCTTTGGCCTGCTCTGCACCCTGCTCATCGTGATCCTCAACAGCGCCGCCGCCGCCTGGCTGGCCCGGCGTTACAAGAAGGCCATTTTCGGCTTCGAACCCGAGCAGATAGGGCGTCTCTATGCCGAGCTCGACTGTACCCTGCGCACGGTGCGCGAAGGGATCCTCACCATAGACGAGCAGGGCAGGCTCACCTCCATCAATCCCAACGGCATCCGGTTGCTGCGCCTGGATGAAACCGTTGCCAGGGCCGCCATCGGCCGGCCCATCGGCCAGCTGCTGCCGGGCAGCCGCATGCTCTCCATCTTGCAGGAGCAGAGCCCCCAGTTTGACGAGGAGATAGTCCTGAATGGCCAGCCCCTCATCGTCAACCGCCTGCCCCTGGTGCAGGGAGGACGCCTCATCGGCGCGGTGTCGAGCTTTCGGCGCAAGGACGAGCTGGCCGAGCTCAGCGCCCAGCTCTCCCAGGTGCAGGCCTACAGCGATCTGCTGCGGGTGCAGACCCACGAACACAACAATCAGCTCGGCACCATCGCCGGACTCATCGAGCTGGGGGCCACCCGGGAGGCGCTGGCCTTCATCGGGCGAGAGGCCGACACCGAGCAGACCCTGCTCAGCTTCCTGATGGGCGCCATTGCCAAGCCCAAGGTGGCCGGGCTGCTGCTTGGCAAGTACCACAGGGCCCACGAGCTGGGCTTGGTGCTGGAAGTTGACCCTGACTCCCGCCTGCACGACATCCCCCATCGCGTGAGCGGTTCCCAGCTGGTGACCCTGCTTGGCAACCTCATCGACAATGCCTTCGAGGCGACCCGTCGCCACGGCGCACCCTATCAGCCAATCCGGGTCGCCTTAAGCGATCTGGGGCAGGATCTCATCCTCGAGGTGGAGGACGGGGCCGGCGGGGTGGATCCCGCCCTGGCGGACACCTTGTTCGAGCGAGGCGTGAGCAGCAAGGCGGAGCCCGGCCACGGCATCGGCCTCGCCCTGGTGCGCAAGACCCTGGATTCCCTGCAGGGGCAGATCACCATAGAAGCCACGGCGCAGGGAAGTTGCGTCGTCTGTTACATTCCAAAGGAGGTGTGAGTGATCAAGATCCTGATCGTCGAAGACGATCCGGCCATCGCCGAAATCCACCGCCGCTTCGTGCAGCGGCTGCCCGGGTTTGACGTGCTGGGGGTGGCGCTCACCCTGTTCGACGCGAGGGAGCAGATCGCCATCCTGAAACCCGATCTGGTGTTGCTGGATGTGTGGCTGCCGGACGGAGAGGGCTTCTGTCTGCTGCGCGAATTGCGCCAGGCGGGGGCCAGCCTGGACGTCATCCTGCTCACCGCCGCCCGGGAGGCGAGCGCCCTGCAGGAGGCGATGCGCCTCGGGGTGGTGGATTTCATCTTGAAACCCGTGGTGTTCGAGCGGCTGCGCGACACCCTGGAGAAGTACCGTCAGAGCATTGCCGCCCTGGCGGCTCTCGCGGACATCGATCAGCAGGCGGTGGACGCCCTGCTGGGCACGCCCTTGCAACAGGTGGCGGCCGCCGGGCTGCCCAAGGGCATCGACGGCATCACCCTGCAACGGGTATTGGCCGTCCTGGCCGCGGAGGGAGCCAGTGCCGAGGAGATAGGTACCCGGATCGGGGTGAGCCGCACCACGGCGCGTCGCTATCTGGAGTTTCTGGTGGGGCAGCAGCTGGCGAGTCCGGAACTCGAATACGGTACCGTCGGGCGGCCGGAGCGGCGTTATCGCAAGCAGTGACCCCGAAACCAGGGTCATTGCGTCCAGACAAAGAAAAGAGCGCCTTTCGGCGCTCTTTTTGTTATCAGGTTTGCTCCCAATGGGGCATCAAGGGCTCTGCTCGTTATGAGTAGGGGACAGAGGCGGCAGAGGCTCATTGATTCAGTGGCTGATGGCCGGCTCTCCCTTGGGAGCCCGGCGGGCTTGCCACCACTGCCAGGCTGGCAGCAGCAACATCACCAGGGTCACCAGGGTGAAGCCCAGGGTGATGGGGCGCTCCCACAGGAAGCTCAGGGAGCCGTCGTTGATGACCAGGGCGCGGCGCAGGTTGTCCTCCAGCATGCCCCCCAGGATAAAGCCGAGCAGCATGGGTGCCATGGGGAAGTCCAGCAGACGCAGGCCGATGGCGATGAGGGCCACCAGCGACATGACATAGATGTCCATGGTGTTGAACGAGACCAGATAGACCCCGATCAGCGAGAACAGCAACACCATGGGGATGAGCACGGGGCGCGGCACCTGCAGGATCTTGGCCAGATAAGGGATGAGCGGCAGGTTCAGGATCAAGAGCACCACGTTGCCCAGGTACATGGAGATGATCACCGACCAGAACACGTCCGGATGCTCCATGAAGAGGCGCGGACCCGGCTGGATGCCATAGGCGATCAGGGCGCCCAGCATCAGGGCCGTGGTGCCGGAGCCCGGGATCCCCAGGGTCAGCAGGGGGACGAAGGCACCGCTGGAGGCGGCGTTGTTGGCCGCTTCCGGGGCGGCGACACCGGTCAGGCTGCCCTTGCCAAATTCATCCCTCTTCTCCTTGCGGGCCAGATTGCGCTCGGCGCCGTAGGCCATGAAGGAGGCGATGGTGGCACCGGCCCCCGGCAGCACGCCGATGAAGAAGCCGAGTACCGATGAACGGGTGACCGGGGTTGCTATCTCCTTGACCTCCTCCTTGCTGAGCTTCAGGGAGCCGAGTTTCTGGATCTGCTCCGCCTCTTCGGCGCGGGAATCCTTGCCCGGGCGCAGCACCGTCATCAGGATCTCCGCCAGGGCGAAGGTGGCCATGGCCAGCAGCAGGAAGGAGAAACCGTCCCGCAAGTCCGGCAGACCGAAGGTGAACCTGTCCACCCCGACGCTGCGATCGATACCGACGGTGGAGATCATGATGCCGAACAACGCCATGATCAGCGCCTTGAGCACCTGCCCCTTGCCGGCAAAGGCCGCCACCGCCGACAGCCCCAGCACCATGAGGGCGAAGTAGTCCGCCGACTGGAAGGAGAGGGAAACCTTGGCGAGCAGGGGGGCCGCCACCATCAGGAAGATGGCCGACAGGGTGCCGCCGACGAAGGAGGCATAGGCCGCGATGGCCAGCGCCTTGCCCGCATAGCCCTTGCGTGCCAGGGGATAGCCGTCGATGGCGGTGATCATGCTGGCGGAGCAGCCCGGGGTATTGATGAGGATGGAGGCGGTGGAACCGCCAAACATGGAGCCGTAATAGACCCCGGCCATCAGAATGATGCCGGAGGCCGGATCCAGCCCGTAGGTGATGGGGATCATCAGGGCGATGGCGGTGACGGGCCCGAGGCCCGGCAGCATGCCGATGAAGGTGCCGACAAAGCAGCCGACCACCACCATGAAGAGGTTGATGGGCATCATGGCGGTGCCGAGCCCTTGCAGAATGCCGTCTAACATGGATTCTCCTTATCCCAGCAACTGGGTGAACAGCCGACCCGGCTCGAGATAGACATTGAGCCCCTTGGTCAGCAGGGCCCAGAAAATGAGGGTAAATGGCACGCTCACCTTGCAGGCGAAGGCGAGACTGGGTTCGCCCATCAGCCGGATCCCGACGATGAGGAACAGGGTGGTGGCGACGAGGAAACCGAGCCAGGTCAGGGCCACGCCGTAGATGATCATCAGGACGAGAAAGGCGAACACCAGCCGCCAGTTGCCGGACTCTTTCTGCAGCCGCTCGCCCCCCGGGGAGGCCATCAGCAGCAGGGAGAGCACTATGCCGACGCCAGCCAGGGCATAGGGCAGGGTGCTGGCGGTAAAGGGTTCATATTCGTCCCCCGGGTAGCCCGGGATTTGGGTGGCATGGTAGCCATAGGCGAGGGAGAGCAGCAAAAACAGCAGCCCCCCGAACCGCTCCTTGGTCAGGTGCATAGGAATGACTCCAATGGGGCGGGCCGGGCCCGCCACGGGGTTGTGGGATTACTTGATGAAGCCGAGCTCGCGCATCAGGCCGCCGATCTCTTGCTCCTGGCTGTTGAGGAAGGCGGTGAACTCGGGACCGGCCTGATAGCGATTGGTCCAGCTGTTGCGGGCACGAACCGTCTCCCACTCCGGCTTGTCATACATCTGCTTGAGCAGGGCGGCGAATTCGGCCGACTTCTCGGCGCTCACGCTGGGGGAGGCGAAATAGCCGCGCCAGTTGGCAAACACCGTGGGGTTGCCCTGTTCGCTGAAGGTGGGGATGTCTTTCGCATCCGGCATGCGTTCGGAGGCTGTCATGCCGAGGATCCGCATCTGGCCGGACTTGACCGCTTCCATCGCCTCGCCAAAACCGGTAGAGAGTACCTGGGTCTCTCCCGCGAGCACTGCGGCCATGGCACTGCCGCCGGCATCATAGGCCACGTAACGCAGCTTGCTGGCGTCGGCACCGGCGTTCTTGAAGGTCATGGCGGCCACCAGGTGATCCAGGCTGCCGCGGGCGGAGCCCCCGGCGATCTTCACCTTGGCGGGGTTTGCCTCATAGGCGGCCAGCAACTGGGGCCAGCTCTGGTAGGGAGAGTCCAGCGGCACGGCCAGTGCCTGGTAGTCGGCGATGATGGCCGCGACCGGGGTGAGATCCCGGAACGACTGCGGCAGTTCCTTGGAGAGGGATTTGACGATGATGGGGGTGGAGTTGACCATCAGGGTCTTGTCGGACTGGGCCGAGGTCTCGATGAGATGGGCGATGGCCTTGGCGCCGCCACCGGCAGAGATGTTCTGGTAGGAGGCGGTCTGGATCAGGCCGGACTTGGTCAGAGCCTCGCCGGTGCCGCGGGCTGTGTTGTCCCAGCCGCCGCCGGCACCGCCCGGGATGAGGAAGTGGATCTCGTCGATCTGGGCGTGGGCGCCAAAGCTCAGCGCGAGCAGGCCGCCTATCAGGGTGCGCTTGAAGGTTCCTTGCAACATGGTGCTCTCCTTGTGATTGTTGCAGGAAGGTTAATTAATCATGTCTGGCTGGAAAACAATCTGACCGTAATGGCTATTAAGGCTGTTGTGGCCATTGTGTTCATTCTGGTCACGAAGGGAGGGGACGCGCATAGAAACGAGGCGCCCGTGAGCGCCTCGTCCGGCAAGGATCACTGGGTCGGTTTCGCCGCCGATGTGCTGGCGTCTTCCTTCGTCTCCTGCTTCAGGGCCTCGCTGGCCTGCTGGCGCAGCTTCATCTGCTCCACCACCAGCTTGTAGGCGATGTAGTACTTGTAGATGTTGCCCACGTAGGTGACGGTTTCTGGCCCTATCTTCTCGGCCGCCACGTACTCGACGTTGTGGAACCAGACGTTGGGATCCAGCCCCCGCTTTTTGGTCTCGGCACGGAGCCTGGCCACCCGGGCAGGGCCGGCATTGTAGGAGGCGAAGGTGAAGAGCGCCTTGTCGAGGGCGGTCATGGGCTCGTCCGCATAGTAGTGATCGATCATCCAGCGCATGTATTTGACGCCGCCGTGGATGTTGGGCTCGAGCTGGCGGATGTCGCCCACCTTGAGCCCCTTGCCGGTGGCGGGCATGATCTGCATGACGCCGATGGCGCCGACGTGGCTGCGCGCTTTCTGGTTGAGGGCGGACTCCTGATAGCCCTGGGCCGCCATCAGCAGCCAGTCCACGTCGTATTTATCGCCGTATTCACGAAACAGCTCCACCACCTGCAGGAATTTCTTGCGGTCGGCCTCGGCGGCGGCACTCCTGACGAACTTGTTCTGCTTGAGATAGCGGGCGAGGAGTTCATCCCCGGTCGCCTTGCCACGCAGCGCCTTGATCTGCTCATTGAGCATGGCGAGCAGCTGGGTACTCTCCTTGCGCACCGCCCAGGCTATGATGCCCCCCTCCCGGAACACGGGGTCGTCGTGGATGGTGACCTTGGGGAAGATCTTCTGCCAGAAACGGGCCTTGTGCTCGTCCATGACGATGAAGGGCAGGAGGCCTGCATTGACCATCTCCACCAGATCTTCATCTTCCAGCACTTCAGAGGCGGGCTGGATGTCGATGAGGGGCTCTCCCGCCGCCTTGCGGGCCTGGTTGTAAGCCATGAGGCTCTCGAAATAGCTGGAGGAGGGGCGCACGTAGATGCGTTTGCCCCCCAGATCGGCGGCGCTCTCCACCTTGGGCGAGTAGGGGCCGGAGACGAGTAGCTCCCGCACGTCTTGCAGCAGGGGATCGGTGAAGGCCACACCCTGCTCCTTGCGCTTGTCCGTGATGGTGAGATTGGCGGCGGCGATGTCCCCCTTGCCGGCGATGAGGGCGCTCAGCAGGGCTTCCCGGGCCACGGGAATGAAGACGAAGTGCACCTTGAGGTGGCGCTTGATGGCCTTGTCCTTGCGCAGTTGCTCGTTGAGCCGCTTCTCGACCTGGACGAAGGCGTCGTAGGTGACACCCCGTTGCACGCCCTTGTTGATGAAGTAGCCGGTCTTGTTGTAGGTCGTCAGTACCCGGATGGACCGGCGCTCCAGCATGGCGTCGAGGTCGCCCAGCATGGGTTTGGCAAGCTCGTTGCCCTCGAAGCTCAGGGCGCTTTTTTCCGTTTCCTCACCGGTGGCCGCCTGCTTGTCGGATTCGGCCCCCCAGGCTGGCGTCAGGGAGCAGAACAGCCAGATCACGACAATCCATAAGCATTTCATAACGTACACCTCACTCGTTTTATTGAGTGTAAGTGGCGCCTTACGGGTGATTTAGCTTATTGGGTTTGATAGAGAGAGCCCCATAGCACGATTTCCACTATTCAACCCCCTGGCCGTCTACCCATGAAAAAAGGAGCCCCGAGGCTCCTCTTTTTCTGGGTGTTGCGGGCCCGCCTGGCTAGAACCAGAAGCCGATGATGAAGGAGCCCGCCAGGGTCAGCATCACGTTGGCCACCGCATAGGTGCCGGCGTAACCGAGCGCCGGGATGGAGCTGTTCGCGGCTTCGTTCACCACGTCCATGGCCGGGGCGCAGGTTCGGGCCCCGGTGATGGCGCCGAGCAGCAAGGCCGGGTTCATTTTGAGCACCCAGACCCCGAACAGGTAGCCGACCAGCACCGGCAAGGTGGTGACCAGCATGCCGGAGAAGAGCACCACCATCCCCACCTCGCTCAGGTGATCCAGGATGCCCCCCCCGGCCTTGAGGCCGGTGCTCACCATGAAGACGGCAAGGCCGAGATCCTTGGCCAGACGCAGGGCGCCAGGCGGCACATAGCCGACCGTCGGGTGGTTGGCCCGCAGGTAGCCCATCAGGATCCCCGCCAGCAGCAGGCCGACGGCGTTGCCGAGGCCGAACTCGATCTGGCCGAACACCAGGGAGACGGAGCCGATGAGCAGGCCCAGCACGAAGAAGGTGGCAAAGGCCACCAGATCCGTGGTCTGGCTGTGGATGCTGATGAAGCCGATCTTGTTGGCCAGCAGCTTGACCCGCTGCTTCTCGCCGCTGATCTGCAGCACGTCACCCTTTTGCAGCATGATGTTGCGATCGAACGGCATCTCGATCTGGGAGCGCACCACCCGGTTCAGGAAGCAGCCCTTCTCGGTGAGGTTGAGCTCCACCAGATGACGGCCCACCACGGCATCGTTCTTCACCACGATCTCTTCGGTGACGATCTGCAGGTCAAGCAGGTTGCGATCGAACACCTCTTTGCCGTTGCGGTAGTTGACGTCGAGTTTCTCGTGGCTCTCGGGGTAGCCCACCAGGGCGATCTCGTCCCCTTCCTGAATGACGGCATCACCGTCGGGGCTCGCCAGGATGCCGTTGCGGCGAATGCGCTCCACATAGCAGCCGGTGTGGGGATAGATGCCGGTCTCCCGCAGGGTACGCCCCCCGATCCAGGCGGCGAGCTCCGGGCCGACCCGATAGGCGCGGATGATGGGTAGGTAGGTCTTGCGGCTCTCGCTGTCGGAGAGACCCCGCTCGCGGGCGATCTTCTGGGCCTCGGTGTTGAGGTCGAGCCGCGCCAGGGAAGGCAGGTAGCGCACCACCAGCATCAATCCCACCAGCCCCACCAGATAGGTGAGCGCATAGCCGATGCCCATGTTGTCGAGCACCGACTGCATGTCGGTCTGGTGGGGCAGGTTGAGCAGGCCGCTGCGCAGGGCATCCTGGGCACCGACCAGTGCCGGGGTCGAGGTGAGCGAGCCCGCCAGAATACCCGCCGCCATGCCCGGCCCCAGATTGAAGAACTTGGCGAGCCCCACAGTCAGCAGCAGGGCGCTCAGCAGGATCACCAGGGTCAGGGTGATGTAGTGGATGCCGTCGCGCAGGAAGACGCTGAAGAAGTGGGGACCCGCCTCTATACCCACACAGAAGATGAACAGCATGAAGCCGACGTTTTCGGTGGAGGTGGAGAACTGGAATCCCATCTGGCCGAATAGCAGGGCGGTGAACAGCACGCCAATGGTATTGCCTATCTGGAAGTTGCCGATGCGGACCTTGCCCAGCAGCAGGCCGAAGGCCAATACCACGAACAGCAGCAGGGAGTCGCTTTGATGTAGCAGTGTCACGAAATCTATGGTCATGCCCGGAAAAACCGAGGAAAAAAGTGGGGCCGACATTGTGCCGGATCCCTTGGCAAGAAAGAAGCGTCAAAGCGGATCGGCAGCCAGTTAAGTGGTGTGCTCTCGGGGCGGAGGGGGGATGCGTGGGCCCTTTGGGATAAATGGCTCTATTTTACCCTGCCATCTACGGTGTCAATGAGTGATTTGTGCTGTCGGGCGGAGAGGCGGCATTCCCCCTGTGGACAATTTATTACCTGCTGCATGGGGAGCAATTGAGCATGGTTTTCAGCATTTTTCACTGGGGGCAAGGTTGGGTGACAAAGGAATCCTTAGCATCATCCGGCGAGTGCTGACCCGTGGCACGGGGGATGGCGAAAAAATACTGCGCCAGGGCGAGGGCATTGCCCTGGTTGACCCCATTTAGGGGGGAGAGCAAAAACAGCAGAAAATGGGGATAGAGGCGTGGTGGCACCGACGAAGGGAGGCGATCGTCGCCAACCTAGACGAGGCGTGGCTTTGGCCAAGTTACCCACAGAAACTGTGGATAACCCTGTTTATGAAACTTGGCGATCAGGCTGTATCCCGCGCCAATACTGGGCTGCAAGAGCTGTTCAAAAAATACCTGAAAAAAATTGTTTCTTTAAAAATCAAATGGTTATACGCAGCAGAACAAAACGCTGCTGGTCGGGAATGGGGGATCAAAAGGGGAGCGCGCCGCAAGCGAGGGCTTGTGCATTAAAATTGGCAGAGGAAAGCACTAAAGTGGATAACTTGCACCGAGATGGTGAGGAGATTGGCTCCCCCGACTGGACTTGAACCAGTGACATACGGATTAACAGTCCGCCGTTCTACCGACTGAACTACGGGGGAACATCAGGCAAGGAGGTGCATCATACAGAGGTCGTATTTCGGGGTCAATAGCCATCAGGGCAGGTAGACGGATACCCAGGGCTGTCGACTCGGGGTACACTGCTCCCTTGCCGTTTTTTGCCGGGAGTCGTCATGAGCAAGTTATTCCAGTTGGCCAGCCAATTCCAACCCGCCGGGGATCAGCCGAGGGCCATCGCCCAGCTGCTCGACGGCATCGAGTCGGGTCTCGCGCACCAGACCCTGCTCGGGGTGACCGGCTCGGGCAAGACCTTCACCATGGCCAACGTCATCGCGACCCTCAACCGCCCCACCATGATCCTGGCCCCCAACAAGACACTGGCGGCCCAGCTCTATGGGGAGATGAAGGAGTTCTTCCCCGACAACGCGGTGGAGTACTTCGTCTCTTATTACGACTACTACCAGCCCGAGGCCTATGTGCCGACCACGGACACCTTCATCGAGAAGGATGCCTCCATCAACGATCACATCGAGCAGATGCGGTTGTCGGCCACCAAGGCGCTGCTTGAGCGGCGCGATGTGGTGATCGTCGCCTCGGTGTCGGCCATCTATGGCCTGGGGGATCCCCAGGCCTACCTCAGCATGATGCTGCACCTCAAAGTGGGGGACGTCATCAACCAGCGGGACATATTGCGCCGCCTCGCCGAGCTGCAATACACCCGCAACGACATGGCCTTCCAGCGCGGCACCTTCCGGGTGCGGGGGGAGGTGATGGACATCTACCCCGCCGAATCGGACAAGCTGGCCCTGCGGGTGGAGCTGTTTGACGAGGAGGTGGAGCGCCTCTCCCTGTTTGACCCGCTGACCGGTGCCATCGAGCAGACGGTGGTGCGCTACACCATCTACCCCAAGACCCACTACGCCACCCCGCGGGAGACCATCCTGGGGGCCATCGAGCACATCAAGGAGGAGCTCAAGGGGCGGCGTGAGCAGCTGTTGTCCCTCAACAAGCTGGTGGAAGAGCAGCGCATCAGCCAGCGCACCCAGTTCGACATGGAGATGATGCAGGAGCTCGGCTACTGCTCCGGCATCGAGAACTACAGCCGCTACCTCTCCGGCCGCGCGCCGGGGGAGCCGCCGCCCACCCTGTTCGACTACCTGCCGGGGGACGGCCTGCTCATCATCGACGAATCCCACGTCACGGTGCCCCAGATCGGCGCCATGTTCAAAGGGGACAGATCCCGCAAGGAGACCCTGGTGGAGTACGGCTTCCGCCTGCCGTCGGCACTGGACAACCGGCCGCTGAAGTTCGACGAGTTCGAAGCGTTGATGCCGCAGACGGTGTTCGTGTCGGCGACTCCCGGTCCCTACGAGCTGGAGAAGTCCGGCGGCGACGTGGTGCAGCAGGTGGTGCGCCCCACCGGCCTGCTGGATCCCGAAGTGGAAGTGCGGCCGGTCAGCACCCAGGTGGACGACCTGCTCTCCGAGATCCGCAAGCGGGTAGCGGTGGAGGAGCGGGTGCTGGTGACGACGCTCACCAAGCGGATGGCGGAGGACTTGACCGAATACCTGGCGGATCACGAGGTGCGGGTGCGTTACCTGCACTCCGACATCGATACCGTGGAGCGGGTGGAGATCATCCGTGATCTGCGCCTTGGCAAGTTCGACGTATTGGTGGGCATCAACCTGCTGCGCGAAGGCCTCGACATGCCGGAGGTCTCTCTGGTGGCCATTCTGGATGCGGATAAAGAGGGCTTCCTGCGCTCCACTCGTTCGCTTATCCAGACCATAGGCCGGGCGGCGCGCAACCTCAACGGCAAGGTCATCCTCTACGGGGACACCATCACCAACTCCATGAAGGTGGCCATCGAGGAGACCGAGCGGCGCCGCGCCCTGCAACACGCCCACAACCTGGAACACGGCATCACGCCTAAGGGACTCAACAAGTCCATCGGCGATGTGATGGACATGGGGGGCAGCCGCACGGCGGGCAAGGCCGGCAAGGGGAGCCGCAAGGCCGCCGAGCCGCAAGGGGGGTACCATGCCCGCTCCGCCAGCGAGATCGCCAAGGAGATCAAACGGATGGAGGAGCAGATGTTCCAGCATGCGCGGGATCTGGAGTTCGAACAGGCGGCGGCGCTGCGGGATCAGATCCAGCGGCTGCGCGGCGAGCTGATCGAATCATGAGCGCCAGACGCTGGCTCATCTGGCGGCGCCTGCGTCGCCTCTACCTCGGCTTTCGCCATCCTGCCACCTCCTGGTGGGCGAAGGGGCTGGTGATCCTCATCCTGATCTACGGCATCAGCCCGGTGGATCTGGTGCCGGACCTGGTGCCTCTCGTCGGCTGGCTCGATGATGCGACCCTGCTGATGCTCCTGTTGTGGGGCTGGGAGAAATGCCTACCTAGCGCCGTGGTGGCCGCACTGGACAAGCTCGATTGAGGTCGCTTGGCCCAGTGCCTGGGGGGGCTGGAGCGGCAGCGGACGGGGCAGGACTGGGGGAATGGAGGGCGCCCTCTGATGCTGGATGAAAAAGGGGGCCTGGAGGCGATTGTGAGCCAGGTCTCATTGGCGTAGACTCCACGCCGTTCACTTCATGGGTACCAAAAAATGGAACTGATCCTCTTTGTCATCGACTTTATCCTGCACGTCGACGTGCATCTGAAAGAGTTGTTCGAACACTACGGCGTCTGGGTGTACGCCATCCTGTTTATCATCATCTTCTGCGAGACGGGTCTGGTGGTCACGCCCTTCCTGCCCGGTGATTCCCTGCTGTTTGCCGCCGGCGCCCTGACCGTGGACAGCGCACTCAATGTGCACACCCTGGCCGGGGTGCTGATCATCGCCGCCGTGCTTGGCAACGTGGTGAATTACACCATAGGCCACTTCTTCGGGGAGCAGCTGTTTCGCAATCCTGACTCGAAGATCTTCCGCCGTGACCATCTGGTCAAGACGCACGCCTTCTATGCCAAGCACGGGGGGAAGACCATCATCATCACCCGCTTCCTGCCCATAGTACGTACCTTCGCGCCTTTCGTGGCCGGCATGGGCGCCATGACCTATCCCCGTTTCCTGGTGTTCAACCTGGTGGGTGGTCTCCTGTGGGTGCTCTCCTTCGTCTACGCGGGCCACTTCTTCGGCAATCTGCCTGTGGTGCGCCACAATTTCACCCTGCTCATCTTCGGCATCATCGCCATTTCGCTGTTGCCCATGGTGATCGGCATGGCGAAAGCCAGGATGAATGCCAACAAGACGGCTGTCTGAACCGGACAAGGTTGATTGCAACAAAGGGGCCATGGGCCCCTTTTTGTTATTTGTGCTTGACCCATTGCCAAGGCAACCACCCAGCAGACCAGCTGGTCGCTGACGCAGGTGACGACCGCTCTCTGATGGTGCCAGGGAGAAGGTGCTGG
Organism: Aeromonas taiwanensis; assembly: GCF_000820165.1. Taxonomy (GTDB): domain Bacteria; phylum Pseudomonadota; class Gammaproteobacteria; order Enterobacterales; family Aeromonadaceae; genus Aeromonas; species Aeromonas taiwanensis. Next base: position 30,756 of record NZ_CDDD01000045.1, on the reverse strand, counting down.
TGGCCCAGAACGAACTGCGGAGCAGAATAAAAAGGGAGCCTTGGGCTCCCTTTTTGGATGCATCGACCGGTGTTTAGTTGCAGCAGCGGCCCTTGATGAGGTTGCCGATGGCGACCACCACGAAGACCAGCAGGTAGGCGGCAAAGATGACCACCAGCCACTGCGGCATGGAGAAGCTGAGGAATTGCCAGCTGATCTCGCTGCAGTCACCGTCCGGGAAGAACAACCAGGGGATCCACTGATCGAGCGGTGCCCAGCTGGGGAAGTCGACGAACCCTTCGCACACGTTGAAGGGGGAGGGGTTCATCTGGTAATCCACGTGCTTGAGGGCCAGTTTCAGGCCCCAGAAGGCGCTGTAACCCCACAGCAGCATGGCGCTCCAGCGTACGTACCATTTGTGGGGAGCCACCATCCCGAGCAGACCGGCGGCCAGCACGCCGAGAATGGCGATCCGCTCGTAGATGCACATCACGCAGGGGTGCAGACCCAGTACGTGCTGGAAGAAGAGGGCACACAGCTCGAGGAAGAGCGCCGACGCGGCCAGCAACCCCCAGGCCAGGCGATGGCTGGCAATACGGCGAAGAAACTCGATCATCTGATTGATCTCACGGAGAAAAAGAGTGGCTGAATTAGAGCAGAGCCCCATCTAAAAAGAAAGGGGCCGAACAGCCCCTCTCATCATCAATGTGCGGCCGGGGTCGGCAGCGGTACGGCGGCGTGATCGACCAGCCAGCCTGCGTGATAGAACCACTCGGTGGCAGGGCCGAGCAGCAGCTCCACGGCAAAGAAACCGACCAGGCCCAGCACCAGGGTATAGGGCAGAGCCATCCACACCATGCGGCCGTACGAGAGGCGCAGCAGCGGTGCCAGTGCCGAGGTCAGCATGAACAGGAACGCGGCCTGGCCGTTGGGGGTGGCGACCGATGGCAGGTTGGTACCGGTGTTGATGGCCACCGCCAGCAGGTCAAAGTGATCGCGGCTGATGGCACCGTTGATCAGCGCCGTCTTCACCTCGTTGATGTAGACGGTGCCGACGAAGACGTTGTCACTGACCATGGAGAGCAGGCCGTTGGCCAGATAGAAGAGGGCGAGCTGATCCTCCGGCTTGGCCGCCAGTACCCACTGGATCACTGGCTTGAACAGCTGTTGGTCGATGATGACCGCCACCACGCTGAAGAAGACGGTGAGCAGGGCGGTGAAGGGGAGCGCCTCCTGGAACGCCTTGCCAAGCGCGTGCTCTTCGGTGACGCCGGTGAAGGCGGTCGCGAGCACGATGACCGTCAGGCCGATCAGCCCGACTGCGGCAAGGTGCAGGGCCAGACCCGTGATGAGCCAGACGGCGATCACCGCCTGGACGATCAGCTTGGCCTTGTCCTGGGGGGAGCGCTGTGCATCCTCCTCGCGCTCATAGGCTTCCATGATGTGACGCACGGGGTCGGGCAGCCGGGTGCCGTAACCAAACAGGCGGAACTTTTCGACCAGGATGCAGGTGAGCAGGCCACAGAGGAACACGGGGATGGTGACGGGAGCCATGCGCACGGCAAATTCGCCGAAATGCCAGCCCGCCTGTTCACCGATGATGAGGTTCTGGGGCTCACCGACCAGGGTGCAGACGCCCCCCAATGCGGTACCGATGGCCGCGTGCATCATGAGGCTTCGCAAGAAGGCGCGGAACTCGTTCAGATGCTGGCGGGAAAGCTCGTCAATCTCCTCGTCGTCGTGGTGCAAGTTGCCGGACTCGTCCCGTGAGGCCACCTTGTGGTAGATGGCGTAGAAGCCGGTGGCAACGCTGATCACCACGGCGATCACGGTCAGGGCGTCGAGGAAGGCGGACAAGAAAGCCGATACCAGGCAGAAGGCGAGGGAGAGCCAGGTCTTGGAGCGGATGCGCACCAGCATCTTGGTGAAGACATAGAGCAGCAACTGCTTCATGAAATAGATGCCAGCCACCATGAAGACCAGCAGTAGCAGCACCTCTATATTGGCCACCAACTCATGCTTGATCTGGTTGGCCGAGGTCATGCCGATGAGCACCGCCTCGATGGCCAGAAGACCACCTGGCTGCAGCGGATAGCATTTGAGCGCCATCGCCAGGGTGAAGATGAACTCGACAACCAGCAACCAGCCGGCAAGGAAGGGGTCAAAGTAGAAGATGATCGGGTTGATCAGCAGGAATAAAACGATGGCAATTTTGTACCATCGGGGGGCATTGCCCAAAAAATTCTTTGTAAAAGCGCGCCCTAGGCTGATTGGCATAATGATGATTCTCTGTTCTGTTGTTGATATCTGAGTCTATGCAGCCGAGCCCGACTCGACCCGAACATCCGGATATTCACCTGTATCAGATTGATTGCACATGATTTTAATCAAGGGAGCGATAACTATAAATAAGGTGGAGAGACTTGCCCAGTGATGAAGTGCTCATCACGGCATCATTTGGTGTTGCTTGGCTCCTGAGTTGTTGCGCATCACATATTTTTAACAAAAAGATTGGGTTAATGTGAGCAGAGGACTGACCTTCTGCTTGCCAGCATGACCGGCTTTGCTATTATTCGTGAGCCTTTTTACGCACTACAACAGAGTCATTACATGGTCATAAAAGCGCAAAGCCCTGCCGGGTTTGCCGAGGAATACATCATCGAGTCCATCTGGAACAATCGCTTTCCTCCTGGATCCATTCTGCCGGCGGAGCGTGAACTGTCCGAGCTGATTGGCGTGACTCGCACTACCTTGCGCGAAGTGTTGCAGCGCCTTGCCCGCGATGGCTGGCTCACCATCCAGCATGGCAAACCGACCAAGGTGAACAATTTCTGGGAAACCTCGGGCCTCAATATCCTGGAGACCCTGGCTCGTCTCGATCAGGACAAGGTGCCGGATCTGGTGGCCCAGCTGCTGTCGGCCCGCACCAACATCTGCACCATCTTCATACGGGGCGCCATTCGCAACAACCCGGAACAGGCCGCCGAGATCCTCCGTGGGGCCGACGAGGTGGAGAACACGGCCGAAGCCTATGCGGAGTTCGATTATCGTCTCCATCACCAGCTCTCATTTGCTTCCGGCAACCCCATCTATGCCCTGATCCTCAACGGTTTCAAGGGGCTGTATAGCCGCGTCGGGCGTTACTACTTCTCCGACAAGCAGGCGCGCGAAACTGCGGATGCCTACTACAAGACGCTGCGCAAGCTGGCCGAGACCAAGGATCACGAAGCCGTGTTCATGACGGTACGCCAGTACGGCATCGAGTCGGGCAAGTTATGGACCCGCCTGCGTCAGGACATGCCGAGCAACCTGTGTGACAACTGATTGCCACGACCCCAAAAAAACGCGCCTGAAGGCGCGTTTTTTTATGCACGATCTTCTGCTGTTGCCCGTCAGGTCACGCTCTTGCGCTCCGGGCAGCGGCCTATGATGTCCGCCGCAAGCTCGCCGTTGTCCTGCTCCAGTATCACGTCGAATCCCCACAGCTGGTGCAGATGCTTGAGCACCTCGTGGCGTGACTCGCCAAGAGGGATGCGATTGTGGGGCACGTAGCGCAGGGTGAGGGAGCGATCGCCCTTCACCGCCACGTTGTAGACCTGAATGTTGGGCTCCAGATTGCTCAGGTTGTACTGGGCTGACAGGGTGTTGCGCACCTGCCGGTAACCCTCCTCGTTGTGGATGGCGGAGACCTTGAGGTAGTTCTTCAGATCGTCGTCGTCGATGGCAAACAGCTTCATGTCGCGCATCACCTTGGGACTCAGGAATTGGCTGATGAAGCTCTCGTCCTTGAAGTTCTGCATGGCAAAATGCAGGGTTTCGACCCAGTTTGTGCCGGCGTAGTCCGGGAACCAGTGTCTGTCCTCCTCGGTCGGGTGCTCGCAGATGCGGCGCAGGTCCGTGAACATGGCGAAGCCGAGGGCGTAGGGGTTGATGCCGGAGTAGTAGCGGCTGTTGTAGGGGGGCTGATACACCACGTTGGTGTGGCTGTGCAGCACCTCCAGCATGAAGCGATCGCTTATCTTCCCCTCGTCGTAGAGGTGGTTGAGGATGGTGTAGTGCCAGAAGGTGGCCCACCCTTCGTTCATCACCTGGGTCTGCTTCTGGGGATAGAAGTATTGGCTGATCTTGCGCACGATGCGCACGATTTCGCGCTGCCAGGGCTCGAGCAGGGGGGCATTCTTCTCGATGAAATAGAGGATGTTCTCCTGGGGCTCCGCCGGGTAGCGCCTGTCTTCGACCCCGGAGATCTTGTGCTGCTTGGGCAGGGTGCGCCACAGCTCGTTGACCTGGGTCTGCAGGTAGTCTTCCCGCGCCTTCTGGCGCCGCTTTTCCTCCGCCAGCGAGATCTTCTGTGGCCGTTTGTAGCGATCCACCCCGAAGTTCATCAGCGCATGGCAAGAGTCGAGCAGCCGCTCGACGGCATCGATGCCGTGTTTCTCCTCGCATTCGGTGATGTAGTTCTTGGCGAACAGCAGGTAGTCGATGATGGAGGAGGCATCGGTCCAGGCCTTGAACAGGTAGTTGTTCTTGAAGAAGGAGTTGTGGCCGTAGCAGGCGTGGGCCATCACCAGGGCCTGCATCGGCATGGTGTTCTCCTCCATCAGGTAGGCGATGCAGGGATCCGAGTTGATGACGATCTCGTAGGCCAGCCCCATCTGGCCACGCTTGTAGTTGCGTTCGGTGTGGATGAAGCGCTTGCCGAATGACCAGTGCTGATAGCCGATGGGCATGCCGACGCTGGAGTAGGCATCCATCATCTGTTCCGCCGTGATCACCTCGATCTGGTTGGGGTAGGTGTCCAGCCGATAGAACTTGGCCACCCGGGAGATCTCCTGATGATAAGTCTCCAGCAGATCGAAGTTCCAGTCAGGGCCATCGTCCAGCGGTGCTATTTTTCTCGCGGTTTCTGCCATAGGGGGTCCCTCAAGCCGCTTGCTTCTTGAACAGCTCCCGGAAGACCGGATAGATGTCCTCTACCTTGCGAATGTGCTCCATCGCGAAGTGGGCGTACTGCTCTGCCACCGATTCGTACTCGTGCCACAGGGTCTGGTGGGCTCGGGTGGTGATCTCGATGTAGGAGTAGTAACGCACCCGCGGCATGATGTCGCGCATCAGGATCTCCCGGCACTGAGGGGAATCATCCGCCCAGTTGTCCCCATCGGACGCCTGTGCCGCGTAGATGTTCCACTGGTTGGCGGGATAACGCTCGTTGATGATGTCGCTCATCATCTTGAGGGCGCTGGAGACTATGGTGCCACCGGTCTCCTGGGAGTAGAAGAACTCGTGCTCGTCCACCTCCTTGGCTTGGGTGTGGTGGCGGATGTAGACCACCTCGACATTCTTGTAGGTCCGGCTCAGGAAGAGGTAGAGCAGGATATAGAAACGCTTGGCCATCTCTTTGGTGGCCTGATCCATGGAGCCGGAGACGTCCATCAGGCAGAACATTACCGCCTGGCTGGACGGGACCGGCCGTTTGACGAAGTTGTTGAACTTGAGATCGAAGGTGTCGATGAAGGGCACCGCCTCGATCCGCCGTTTCAGCTCGCGGATCTCCTTCTCGAGCTGCGCCATCTCGGCAAAGTGATCGTTGGGCTCGCTGGCCAGCTGGGCCAATCGCGCTTCCAGTTCACGCAGCTGGCGTTTCTTGCCCGCCTGCAGCGCCATGCGGCGTGCCAGCGAGTTTTGCAGCGAACGCACCACGTTGATGTTGGCGGGCACCCCGTTGGAGGTGTAGCCCGCCCGGTAGGTTTTCATCTCCATCAGCTGATTGAGCTGGGTCTTCTGCAGCCGCGGCAGCTCGAGATCTTCGAACAGCAGATCGAGGTATTCATCCTTGGAGATCTGGAAGACGAAGTCATCCACCCCTTCTCCCTGATCCGACGCCTGGCCTTCGCCGCTCCCCTGACCGCCACCCCCTCCCTTGGGACGGTCAATCTTGTCGCCGGAGACGAACTGATCGTTGCCCGGGTGCACCATCTCCCGTTTGCCCCCCTGTCCCTGATGGAAGTGGGGCTCACCGATGTCCTTGGTCGGGATGCTGATGCTCTCGCCCTTGTCCACGTCCTGGATGCTGCGCTTGGAGACAGCATCCGAGACCGCTTGTTTTATCTGCTTCTTGTAACGGCGGATGAAGCGCTGCCGATTGACAGCGCTTTTGTTTTTGCCGTTGAGCCTGCGGTCGATAAAATGCGCCATAACTCCCCCTTGAACAGGTCAGGGTCAGGATGACTTGCGGACCCTGAGATACCACTCGGAGAGCAGGCGCACCTGTTTGCGGGTGTAGCCCTTCTCCATCATCCGTTCGACAAAGTTATCGTGCTTCTTCTGCTCCTCGGCCGAGGTTTTGCTGTTGAAGGAGATAACCGGCAGCAGCTCTTCCGTGTTGGAGAACATCTTCTTCTCGATCACGGTGCGCAGCTTCTCGTAACTGGTCCAGTTGGGGTTACGGCCTGCATTGTTGGCCCGGGCACGCAGCACGAAGTTGACGATTTCGTTGCGGAAATCCTTCGGGTTGCTGATCCCGGCGGGTTTTTCGATCTTCTCCAGCTCGCTGTTGAGAGACGCCCGGTCAAACAGCTGGCCGGTCTCGGGGTCACGGTACTCCTGATCCTGGATCCAGAAGTCGGCGTAGGTGACGTAGCGATCGAAGATGTTCTGGCCGTACTCGGAGTACGACTCGAGATAGGCGGTCTGGATCTCTTTTCCGATGAACTCCACGTAGCGCGGGGTGAGATAACCCTTGATGAACTCCAGATAGCGATCATGCAGCTCTTGCGGGAACTGCTCCCGTTCGATCTGTTGTTCCAGCACGTAGAAGAGGTGCACCGGGTTGGCGGCCACTTCCGCATGGTCGAAGTTGAAGACGCGGGAGAGGATCTTGAACGCGAAGCGGGTGGAGAGACCGTTCATCCCCTCGTCAACACCGGCGTAGTCGCGGTACTCCTGGTAGCTCTTCGCTTTGGGATCCGTGTCCTTGAGGCTCTCACCGTCATAGACCCGCATCTTGGAGTAGAGGCTGGAGTTTTCCGGTTCCTTGAGGCGCGACAACACGGAGAACTGGCCCAGCAGCTCCAGGGTGCCCGGCGCGCACTTGGCCTCGGTCAGTTCGCTGTTGAACAGCAGTTTTTCATAGATCTTCACCTCTTCCGAGACGCGCAGGCAGTAGGGCACCTTGACGATGTAAACCCGGTCGAGGAAGGCCTCGTTGTTCTTGTTGTTGCGGAACTGCTGCCACTCGGATTCGTTGGAGTGGGCCAGCAGGATGCCGTCGAAGGGGAGGGCGGAGAGCCCTTCGGTCCCGTTGTAGTTCCCCTCCTGGGTGGCGGTCAGCAGCGGGTGCAGTACCTTGATGGGGGCCTTGAACATCTCCACGAACTCCATCATCCCCTGGTTCGCCTTGCACAGGGCACCGGAGTAGGAGTAGGCGTCGGCGTCATCCTGGGCATAGTGTTCCAGCATGCGGATATCCACCTTGCCCACCAGGGAGGAGATGTCCTGGTTGTTGTCGTCCCCCGGTTCGGTCTTGGCGATGGCGATCTGGTCGAGAATGGAGGGGTTGACCTTCTCCACCTTGAACTTGGTGATGTCGCCGCCAAATTCGTGCAGTCGCTTGGCGACCCAAGGGGACATGATGGGTCTCAGATAGCGGCGAGGAATGCCGTACTCCTTCTCCAGGATCTCGCCATCCTCCTCGATGTCGAACAGGCAGAAGGGGTGGTCGTTGACCGGTGAACCCTTGATGCGATAGATGGGCACCTTTTGCATCAGGGACTTGAGCTTCTCTGCCAGCGAGGATTTACCACCGCCAACCGGCCCCAGCAGATAGAGGATCTGTTTCTTCTCTTCCAGACCCTGGGCCGAATGTTTGAGATAGGAGACGATCTGTTCGATGGCATCTTCCATGCCATAGAAGTCTTTGAAAGCGGGGTAGCGCGCAACGACGCGGTTGGAGAAGAGGCGGCTGAGGCGCGGATTGGTCGAGGTATCGATCATTTCCGGCTCGCCGATGGCTGTCAGCAGACGTTCGGCGGCGGAGGCGTAGCAGGATTTATCCTGTTTGCACATGTCCAGAAACTCCTGGATGCTGTACTCCTCCTCTCTGGCCTTCTCATACCGCTGTTGATAGTGCTCGAAGATGCCCATAACTTAGCCCTCGTTATAGTCGCTTGCCCTGAAAAAGAGTGGATCACTACTTTTGTTCTGTTTACGTCTTAAGCCTAGTCAACAGCCCCCAGTAATCCATCGCCATCATTGGTTTAAGTTTGTACGGGAGCTTCCCGATCAAGATGCGGGAAGGTGCAGCCAATGACATACCTATGTTACTGACTGTTAAATTATTTCTGCCACGACAGTGATGTAAATGTCAAAGACATAAAAAATAAATGTTTGTGTGGCAGGGGGGAGAATAGAGGGTTTACCGATCCCGTGCAGCCGCAGTGCAGGCGGTGCAAGGGATGCGAAGAAAAGAGGGTAAAAATATATTCCGCTTACGTTAACGTAATGGCTATTGTTTGGTGTTTTAGCTCTAATTTTTACATTGACGCTACATTCTGGCTGCTCTAGATTGGCCCTGTGTCGAGCAGTCATCGCTTTAGCAAGAGAGTGGGTGATTGTGCAGATACTAAGCTCTGTTTAAGCACGTTTCCGTTGGCTTGACCCTCGCAACCGCGAGGGTCTTATTTTTTCAGCGCCTGGCGATTCAGGTCTCGTCGGAATAAAGCGCGGAGACCGCGCACAGCACGTCGGCGAAGGGGTGCGCCGCGAGTTGTCCAAAGCCCGCCAGCTGCCTGGCCTTGAGGCGGGTGGTGAGCGGGGTGGCGATGCCGCACAGGAAGCGCGTCAGTACCCGGGGCGAGCGCTGGTGGCTCAGGGCGACAAAGGGATCGCACCAGGCGCGCAGACCGTGTTCGTTTGGCAAGGGCGCAATGGGCTCCGGGGGCAGCTTGGCGACCTCTCCCCGGCAGACGGAACAGTGCCCGCACCGCTCGGGCGCCGCGTCGTCGGCAAAATAGCGGGCCAGTGCGTGGCTCAGGCAAGCTGTCGACGAGAAGAACGCCAGCAGGGCCTGCAGACGGCCCAGCTCGCTCTGCTCTTTCTTTTCAAACAACCCATGGAGCTCTTCAGCCAGTGTCACCGTATCGATATGCTGGCGTAGCACCCGATATACCTCGGTCATCTGTTTGCTTTCCAGCTCGATCCAGCCCTGCTGCTGCAGATAATCCAGCGCCGCCGCGGCCCGCTGGCGTTCCCCCTGATATCCCTGCCACAGCGCATCGAAGTCCATGGTACACCAGGTGCGCGCCTGGGGGGCGCACGCAAACAGCTGCTCCAGAAACTGGCGACGATCGGGATTGAAACGGGCGAGGATCTCCCGCTTTTCCAGCACGAACTTGAAACGGTACTCGGCAAAGTAGCTGTAGGCTGGCGCTATGATGCCCGCCATCTCCAGATAGACCAGCAGGGTCTTGAGGGGCAGCTGGCGGATGTTGGTCTCGTTGGAGAGGCGCAGCAGACTGAACTCCCACTCGCTGCCGCTTTGCAGCAGGATTTCGAGCAGCGTGACGATGGCCGAGCGATCCGGGGTGTCACCATAGACAAAATTCTCCAGCACCGGCAGCTGGGTACGGCTGGCCAGGACGGTACAGCGGGAGGGGAGGCCGTCGCGCCCGGCACGGCCGATCTCCTGGCTGTAGTTCTCGATGGACTTGGGCAGATCGTAATGAATGACCCGGCGAATGTCGGCCTTGTCGATACCCATGCCAAAGGCGATGGTGGCGATGATGCAATCGATCTGGCCGGTCATGAAGTCGTGCTGGATCTGGCTGCGCAGGGCGGGATCCAGCCCTGCATGGTAGGCGCACGCCCGGATGCCGCTGGCCTGCAACTGCGCGGCGCACTGCTCTGCGCTGTGTTGCAGGGTGACATAGACGATGGTGGGGGCACCGGGATCCCGGTGCAGCTCCTCGCGCAGCCAGTTATCCCGTGCACGCCCGGCCAGCGGGAGCACGGCCAGGTCCAGGTTGGGGCGATAGAAGCCGGTTACGACCAGATCCTCCCCGTCGATAGCGAACTTCTCCTGCATGTCGGCCATGACTGCCGGGGTGGCGGTGGCGGTCAGCAGCAGCACCTGGGGAATGCCGAGCTCGCGGCGATGATCCGGCAACTTCAGGTAGTCGGGGCGAAAGTTGTGACCCCACTCCGAGATGCAGTGGGCTTCGTCCACCACCAGCAGGGAGAGGGGTACCTGGGCGATGAAGCGGCGAAAGCGTTCGTTCTTGAGGCGCTCTACCGAGATCATCAGGATCTTGAGCTGGCCATCGCTGGCCTGCTGCATCACGTGCCGGCTCTCTTCCACCGTCTGGCTGGAGTCCAGGGTCGCGGCCGCGATCCCCTTGCGCTGCAAGAAGGCGAGTTGATCGTGCATCAGCGCCAGCAGGGGGGAGATGACCAGGGTCAGGTGCGGCAGTGCCAGAGCGGGCAACTGGTAGCAGAGGGATTTGCCAGCCCCGGTCGGGAAGATGGCCGCCGCACTCTTGCCCGCCAGCAGACGGCTGATCACCGCCTCCTGACCCGGGCGCAATTGATCGAAGCCGAAGTGTCGTGTCAGCAGAGAGGTGATCATGGCAAGGCTCCTTGACAAAGGGCGCCATCATACCACTCCTGGGCCCCCGTGACCGAGGATCGGACTGGTTTGGTGACATTTCAACCGGCGTTGATATTGTGTTATCACATTGTTGTAGATTTTTTGTGAGGTAACCCTGATATTTTTCAGTGATTATGTGGAAAAAAACGATGGCAGATGGGATATTCCTTGTCCGCAACCCCACGCGAACGGGACAGCTCCACCAGAAGAGCTGCCCACGGCGCCACAGTCATCGGACCGGTACCAATGCGCGGGGCTGGTTGCCAACAGGACTAATGATTCACGCACCATGAGTGCACAGGGACTACTTGATGACACAACAACACCCCCTCATTCGACTGGTCAACAGCACCAGTCTGGTTAGCCAGATCCTGGTCGGTCTGGTATTCGGTATCCTCCTTGCCATGTTCATGCCGGAATGGGCGAAGGCGGCGGGCCTGCTTGGCAGCCTGTTCGTTGGCGCCCTGAAGGCCGTCGCACCGCTGCTGGTCTTCGTGCTGGTGATGTCGGCGATCATCGGCCACAAGCAGGGTCAGAAGACCAACATGAAACCTATTCTGCTGCTCTATGTGCTGGGTACCTTCCTGGCGGCAGCGGTGGCCGTGGTCGCGAGTTTCCTCTTCCCTTCCGACCTGCACCTGGTGGCCGGCAACGCCGAGATCACGCCGCCGGGCGGCATCACGGAAGTGCTGCAGACCCTGCTGTTCAACGTGGTGACCAACCCGGTGAAAGCGCTGCTGGACGCCAACTACATCGGCATCCTGGCCTGGGCCATCGGCCTTGGCATCGCCATGCGCCACGCCAACGAGAGCACCAAGACGCTGATTTCCGATCTGTCCCACGGGGTGTCTACCATCGTCAAGGCCGTGATCCGTTGCGCCCCGCTCGGCATCCTGGGCCTGGTCGCTTCCACCCTGGCCGAGACCGGCTTCGACGCACTGTTCGGCTATGCCCAGCTGCTGGTGGTGCTGATCGGCTGCATGCTGTTCATCGCCTTCGTGGTCAACCCGCTCATCGTGTTCTGGAAGATCAAGCGCAATCCCTATCCGCTGGTGCTGACCTGCCTGAAAGAGAGCGGCGTGACCGCCTTCTTCACCCGCAGCTCCGCGGCCAACATCCCGGTCAACATGGCCCTGGCCGAGAAGCTGCGCCTGCCGGAAGATACCTATGCGGTCTCCATCCCGCTGGGGGCCACCATCAACATGGCCGGCGCCGCCATCACCATCACCGTGCTCTCCATGGCGGCAGTGCACACTCTGGGCATGGAAGTGGATCTGGCGACGGCCATTCTGCTCTCCGTGGTTGCCACCGTGAGTGCCTGCGGCGCCTCCGGTGTGGCTGGCGGCTCCCTGCTGCTGATCCCGCTGGCGTGCAGCCTGTTCGGCATCAGCAACGACATCGCCATGCAGGTGGTGGCTGTCGGTTTCATCATCGGGGTGTTGCAGGATTCCGCCGAAACGGCCCTCAACAGCTCCACCGACGTACTGTTCACCGCAGCCGCCTGCATGGCCGAGGATGAAAGCCTGCTGGACGCCGCTCCGGTCCCCAGCCGCGAAGTCTGATCTTCTCGTTTTAAACGAGATGCTGGCGCCCTCCTCGGAGGGCGCTTTTTATTGTCTGCCCTCTGCCCTCTGCCATGTGTCATCAACCATCTGCCTTCAACCTCAGCGCGGTCAGTCCCTGACCACTTCGTAGGATGTGCTCCCGGATCTTTCCTGCATCGCCCCGGTTTTGGCTATGGGGCTGATCACGGCGCCTGGTCGAGGGGCTTGCCAGGGGGCGAGGGCCTGTGCTGGTGAACCCAAAAGGCTCCATGCCACAGACCCGAAAAGCGATTTGACCTGGACTGTCGTGAGGACAGACGGTTTGCCGATGCCTGAGTGCCTGCCCACTCTTCTATCAGATCCGTCGACCTGAATCGGGGGTGACGGCAAGCGCCACTGGAGCGGTCCGCGCTGGCGGGAGGCGTCCGCGATCTAGTGTCTTCCGCCAGTTTTCTTTGCCCGGTCACGCCTTTTTGTGAAAATGTCCGGCGCTTGTACTTAGGTAGAGGGTGCGATGGTGGCGTGGCGGCAAGAGGGAGATGCGAACGGATGGGATAGGCGTGGGAAGATGGCAAGGGTCTTCGTTGCCTGTGATGGTGTCAGGGGGGCAGGGGCTGCAATGGGTTGGAAGACGGGGCGGGAAGGCTCGCCTTGACAGGCGCTGCAATAAACACAGCCCGGCAGACTGAGCCTGCCGGGCTGTGGGGGATGAGTCGGGCCAGGGTGGCCCGACGCTATCGAGGGCGGGATTAGCCGACCAGCTGATAGAGGATGGCGGAGATGGCGATAAGACCCATGACTGCCACGAAGACGTTGCTGATCTGACCCTGGTATTTCGCCATGGCCGGTACGCGCTTGATGGCGTACATGGGCATGAGGAACAGGATGGTGGCGATGATGGGGCCACCCAGGGACTCGATCATCCCGAGAATGGAGGGGTTGATCACGGCCACGCCCCACAGGGTCAGGATGAAGAAGGCGATGATGAACAGCTCGATCTTCTTGTGGTTCGGCTCTTTGCCAGAGTTGCGCATGTTCTGGACGATCATCCCTTTCAGGCCTTCACGGGCACCCAGATAGTGACCGAAGAAGGAGGAGACGATGGCCACGAAGGCAACCAGCGGACCGAAGTAGGAGATGATGGGGCTGGCATGCTGGTTGGCCAGGTAGGAGAGCACGGCGATGTTCTGGGACTTGGCTTCTGCCAGCTGGGCTGGTGTCAGGCTCATCACGCAGGAGAAGACGAAGAACATCACGAAACCCAGCAGGATGACGGCGGTGCGCTTGAGGATGGCGTCGGACTTGGCGACGGCATTGTCACCGTGATCGCGACGCTGGGCCAGGGCGAAGCTGGAGATGGCCGGGCTGTGGTTGAAGGAGAACACCAGCACGGGAATGGTCAGCCACAGGGTGGTGGCAAAGTCCTTGGCGCTCGGCACTTCGCTCAGGGCCGCGCCGGTCCAGTCCGGAATGAGGTAGAGGGAGATACCGGCCAGAATGGCGATGAGCGGGTAGACCAGGAATTCGGTGACCTTCAGCATCAGCTTCTCGCCAGCCAGCATCACGGACATCATGGCCATGATCAGCACGATGGAGAGGATCCAGCGCGGTGGCGGCGTCATCTGCAGCTGGTTGACCAGGAAGCTTTCCACCGTGTTGGTGATGCCCACCCCGTAGATCAGCACGATGGGGTAGATGGCGAAGAAGTAGAGCAGGGTGATGAGCTTGCCGGCACCGATGCCGAAGTGCTCTTCCACCACCTCGGTGATGTCTGCGTTGGGCTGCTTGGAGGAAAGTACGAAACGGGCCAGGCCGCGGTGAGCCAGGTAGGTCATGGGGCCGACCAGCAGCGCCATCACGACCAGCGGCCAGAAGCCACCCATGCCGGCGTTGATGGGCAGGAACAGGATGCCAGCACCGACTGCGGTACCGAACAGGCTGATCACCCAGGTGGAGTCTTGCTTGCTCCAACCACGAGCTTGGGTAGAGCGAGTTCCTTGCTCCTGTACGGCTGCAACATCCTGTGCGCCAGTGACTGTATTGGACATGTGTCTCACCCCGAATGTGTGGTTTTAATTAGTCGGCGCAAGAATACTGTCTTTTTAATCAAAAATGTTGATCAAATTCACCTTTATCAGGTCGAAACCCGTACTTTCTTGTAGAAATGTGATCAAAAGAATAAAAAATCAAAATTTATTTATCATATGCAATGTTATTTGAGTGTTAATTGGATAATTTCTCGCCCACATAAGTTATCAATATGTTGCTCTGACAGGTGCTGGGCCAACTGGCGGATCATGCTGGCGGTGGCGCCCCAGATGAAGGAGTTGCCCCAGGGGATCCAGTAGATGGTGTGGTGTCTGCCCGATCGCGGCAGGGTCAGGGCGATGTGATGGGCCGAGTTCAGCACGTGGCTCAAGGGCACCTCGAAAGCCTGCGCGACCTCATCCTGGCTCAGGGTCAGGCGATAGCCGGGATCGAGCATGGCCAGCACCGGCAGCACATCGTAGCGGGAGACGGTGTTGAGGGGGGTGAGACTGCCGATGACCCGGATCTGGGCGGCGGGGATGCCGAGCTCCTCCTCGGTCTCCCGCAGTGCCGTGTGGATCAGACTCTCGTCCTCCGGATCCTGGCGTCCGCCGGGAAAGCTGATCTGACCCGGGTGGTGGCGCAGGGCCGGGCTGCGCCGGGTCAACAGCAGGTGGAGGCCCCGGGGGCGCTCTACCAGGGGCATCAAGACCGCCGCTGGCTTGAGCCCCCCCAGCGCCAGGCGATGGGCGGGGGCGGGGCGTTGCAGCAGGAAGCGGGTCAGCAGCTCGGTGCGCGTCATCTGAATGTGGTCCTCCTCTGCTCTTGGGTCTGCGGTGCCGCATGCCAGATTCATAGCGTGCCCAGCAGCGGCAGGATGCGGGCCACCTTGTCGTAGGTCTCCTGATACTCGGCGTCCGGGTCGGAGTCGGCAATGATGCCGCCCCCGGCCCAGCAGTGGAGGTGGCCGGTTTCGGCGATCAGGGTGCGAATACAGATGCTGGTGTCCATCCGCCCATGCTGGCTCAGGTAGCCGATGCTGCCGCAGTAGGCGTTGCGTCTGTGGGGCTCCAGCTCCTCGATGATCTCCATCGCCCGGATTTTGGGGGCGCCCGTGATGGAGCCGCCGGGGAAACAGGCACGCAACAGATCCACGCCCTGCCAGCGGGCATCGAGCTCACCGTGAATGGTGGAGACCAGGTGGTGCACCGCAGGGAAGGACTCCACGGCAAAGAGGTGTGGCACGGTAACGGTGCCCGGGCGGCTCACCCGGCCGATGTCGTTGCGCAGCAGATCCACGATCATCAGGTTCTCCGACCTGTCCTTGTCCGCGTGGGCTAGCTCGTCCGCCACCCGGGCGTCTAGCTCGGGATCCGGATGGCGGGGGCGGGTGCCCTTGATGGGTTTGGTTTCGATATGGCGATCGTCGAGCAGCAGAAAGCGCTCGGGGGAGAGGCTCAAAATGGCGCTCTGGGGCAGGCGGAAAAAGGCGGAGAACGGCGCCTTGTTGGCGGCACTGAGGGCGCAATAGGCGGACCACTCGTCTCCCTCATAGGGGGCGCTGAAACGCTGGGTCAGGTTGATCTGGTAGCAGTCCCCCGCCGCCAGATAAGCCTGGATGCGGGCAAACTTGTCGCCATACTCGGCCCGGCTCATGTTGCTCTGCCAGGGGCCCAACAAGCCAAAGGGGCGCGTCTCCTGAGCGGTTTGTGCCATCAGCCACGCCAGCCGGCGGTCGAGTCCGGTCTCGTCCCCCCAGTGCACCAGCTGCCAGCGGTCGGTCGCCACGTCCCGCAGCAAGGCCCAATCGTAGATGCCCATCGCCATGTCGGGGACCTGGATGTCCCTTTGGGCCTGTGTGGGCAGACGCTCGAATCGCCGCCCCAGATCGTAGCCGAACAACCCCAGGGCTCCCCCGATAAACGGCAGGCCAGAGTTATCCTCCACCTGATCACCGAGCAGGGCCTGCTGGGTATCGGCGAGCAGGGCGAGGGGATCCTCGTGGTGGTGGCTCAGGTGCCCAGCCTGGGTGAGGCTGGTGCTCTCACCCCGGGTCTCCAGGGTGGCCAGAGGATCAGCACTGATGATGTCAAAGCGGTTGTCGGCCCCCTGGGGGCCGGCGGATTCCAGCAGGATGGCCCAGGGCTGGTGTTGCAAGCGGGCAAACCAGGTGTGGAGCGAGGCTTGCGGGTCGAAATGGTGGATATGCAGTCTTGGTTTCATTTTTTGTTACATAGGCAACAGTTTGCACCCGGCTCCCTAGCCGGTTCGGGTGGTCAAGCGTATCATGGCCGCCGGCATTTTTAAGAAAAACACCGTTATAAAAACACGCCGTAGTCTGCCGGCTCCAGGTGCATTTGCCGCCTGCCGAAGGCCCGGCTCATATGGAAGCCCTTGCTCGCGCTAGCGATAACAAGGACCAGTGAGGATGATATGAGCATCATTAAAAAACAGGACTTTATCGATTCCATTGCTGACGCCCTGCAGTACATCTCCTTCTACCACCCCCTCGATTTCGTGCAGGCCGCCAAGGCCGCCTACGACCGCGAGATCAACCCGGCCGCCAAGGATGCCCTGGCCCAGATCCTGATCAACTCCCGCATGTCTGCCGAAGGTCATCGCCCGCTCTGTCAGGATACCGGCATCGTCACCTGCTTCGTCAAGATCGGCATGCAGGTGCAGTGGGACAGCGACATGACGGTCCAGGAGATGGTGGACGAAGGCACCCGCCGTGCCTACACCAATCCGGACAACCCGCTGCGTGCCAGCGTGCTGGCCGATCCGGCCGGCAGCCGCAAGAACACCAAAGACAACGCCCCGGCCGTGGTGCACATCGACATGATCCCCGGCGACAAGGTGGAGGTGAGCATTGCGGCCAAGGGGGGCGGCTCCGAGAACAAGTCCAAGATGGTGATGCTCAACCCCTCTGACGACGTCGTCGAGTGGGTGCTGAAAACCGTGCCGACCATGGGCGCCGGCTGGTGCCCGCCGGGCATGCTGGGTATCGGCATCGGCGGTACTGCCGAGAAGGCGGCCGTGCTCGCCAAGGAAGCCCTGATGGAGCACATCGACATCCAGGAGCTGATCGCCCGTGGTCCGCAAACCACTGAAGAGAAGCTGCGGGTCGAACTCTATGACAAGGTCAACCGGTTGGGGATAGGCGCCCAGGGCCTCGGCGGTCTCACCACCGTGCTGGATGTGAAGGTGAAATCCGCGCCGACCCACGCCGCCTCCAAGCCCGTGGTGATGATCCCCAACTGCGCTGCCACCCGTCACGTGCACTTCGAGCTGGACGGCTCGGGCCCGGCGGAGCTGACGCCGCCCAAGCTGGAAGACTGGCCGGAGATCACCCGCGAGTCCGGCGGCAATGTGCGCCGTGTCAACGTGGATGGCATCACCAAGGCCGAGCTCGCCAGCTGGAAGAGTGGCGATACCGTGCTGCTCTCCGGCAAGATCCTGACCGGTCGTGATGCCGCCCACAAGCG
Source organism: Aeromonas taiwanensis (assembly GCF_000820165.1). Taxonomy (GTDB): domain Bacteria; phylum Pseudomonadota; class Gammaproteobacteria; order Enterobacterales; family Aeromonadaceae; genus Aeromonas; species Aeromonas taiwanensis. Next base: position 13,078 of record NZ_CDDD01000045.1, on the reverse strand, counting down.
CATCGCCGACATGCTCAAGAATGGCGAAGGGCTGCCGGAAGGGGTCGATTTCACCAACCGCTTCATCTATTACGTGGGCCCGGTCGACGCGGTCCGTGACGAAGTGGTCGGCCCGGCCGGTCCCACCACCTCCACCCGGATGGACAAGTTCACCGACATGATGCTGGGGGAAACCGGCCTCATCGGCATGATCGGCAAGTCCGAGCGCGGCCCCAAGACGGTCGAGAGCATCAAGCAGCACCAGGCCGTCTATCTGATGGCCGTCGGCGGCGCCGCCTACCTGGTGGCGAAAGCCATCAAGAAGGCGCGCGTGGTGGCCTTTGCCGATCTGGGGATGGAAGCCATCTACGAGTTCGAGGTGGAAGACATGCCGGTCACCGTGGCGGTCGACTCCCAGGGCAACAACATCCACGAAACCGGGCCGGCCTACTGGTCTGCCAAGATTGCCGAGCTGGATACCAAGCTCGCGTGATGCGTTTCAACCCCGCTGGTCGGGGGGCGGGCTGAATGCCCGGCACAGCATGACCATGACAAAAGGCGACCCTTGGGTCGCCTTTTTTGTGCTCCACGTTTGCCTGTTGCAGCGCTCTGACCATGACGAGATAACGAGATAACAGGTTAGCGCAGCAGATCATCCCTGAGGCTGCGCTGTGGCTCCGGAGGTGTGATCAGTGGTTCAGGTAGACATCCTGGCCGCCGTAGCTCATGGCGCTCCCTTGGGAGGGGGCAGGTTCGAAGAAACGGGTCAGGACGCCGGCCCGCTGGCCCAGGGTGTTTAATCTGCCGCGATCCAGGGCAACCTGATCGGGTAGCCAGGTCAGTACGGCGGCGCAGTGGCCATTGATCAGGCTCTGCTCCAGCAGGCGCTGCCAGTTCTTGATCTTGCGACCGTGCACGACCAGCACCCTGGCAGGGTTGATCCCTCGTGCCTGCAGCTGTTCGGCCACGGGCAGGCCGGGCGGCGCGATGAGCAGGATCCAGCCGCTGTCGCTCTGGCTCAGGCGTCCCAGGGCATCCAGCAGCGGCGTCTCCTGCAGGTGTGCGCCAGGCCGGTGATCATGCCCCATCTTGCTCTGATGGCGGGTGGGCCAGGTGGTGATCACACCGGCAGAGGAGGAGAGAGGGCGATGACTCAGGGGCTGGCTCATATGTCGTTCCTGTATGAATAACCATGCTGTATGTGTATACAGTAGTTCCATCCAGTGGAAGTGACAAGTCGTTTATGGCTAAAAATGTGAGCCGAATAACAAGGATTATAATTAAGTGATTGAATATAAATGATATTCATATCTTTGCTGTCGCGTATGTTTTTTGACCTGTAGACAAAGCACGACGCGGCGCTCATGGTTATACAGTCTGTATGACCAGAGGAGGGGGAAAGATGGACATCAGTACCTTGCAGCGGCTGGATGCCAATATTCTGCTCGGGATCATCAACGAGAAGCTGCGGCTGGAGTGCGATGGTCTGGAAGAGCTGCTGGCTTACTACGACATGACGGAGGATCAGCTGGCGACCCGTCTGCAGCAGATTGGGTATCACTACGATCCCATGAGCAACCAGTTCAAGGCTCATGGTTAATTGAGATGGCAGGGTGCTCCGTCTGGGGCACCCTCCTTTTTTGTCGCTTGTGAGTGGCTGGCAATGAAAGCGCTTTCATCCACCACCATTTCGTCCGTTATTTTCACGTATTTTCAGCCGCTGGCAAACATTGAAAACCTATTCATAGAAATATCTTTTTTATGTTTTTCTATGCTGTTGATTTTATTGTGTATTTGTATTTTGTTCAGGCGGTTTCAAGGAAAGGGTTTTCATGGTGAAACTGTCATTTTTATGCGTTAAAGTGTGACTCACGTTAACTTTTAAACCCCAGCCTTTAGCTAGTATGCCCACGCCGGAGCATATTCAGAGATAACAACAGCACCGGTCCCCAATGGGATGACATTTTTATTTGTAACGAAGGAAAATGGTTTATGGCTACCAAGAAGAAGACAGACCAGGATCTCCAACTGGATAAAGATCAGCTCAAGGCGAGTATCGTGCGTCACCTGCGTTCTACCTTGGGTACAAGCGAACAGAAAGCCTCTCCCGAAGCATGGTGGAAAGCCACCGCTGCGGCCGTCAACGAACAGGTGTACGAGCGCCTGACCCGCACTCAGCAGACTCACTTCAAGAAAGACACTCGTGCGATTCACTATCTCTCTGCTGAATTCCTGATGGGGCGTTTGACCTCCAACAACCTGCACAACCTGTCCCTGTACAAGATCTGCGAAGAAGCGCTGGGTGAGCTGGGTCTGGAACTGACCGATCTGTGTGAGCAAGAGCCCGACATGGCGCTCGGCAACGGTGGTCTGGGCCGTCTGGCAGCCTGCTTCATCGACTCCCTGGCCACCCTCAACTACCCGGCGGTCGGCTATGGCATCCATTACGAGCACGGCCTGTTCCGTCAGGAGATCCAGGATGGTCGCCAGATCGAGCGTCCGGACTCCTGGCGCGAATACGGCAACCCCTGGGAGATCTGCCGCCCGGAATCGGTGCAGGAGATCCCCCTCTACGGCTACGTGGAAACCGTGTTTGGTGACAAGGGTGGCCTGAAGAAGGTGTGGCACGCCGGTCGCAAGATCAAAGGGGTGCCCTGGGACATTCCTGTGGTCGGCTTCGGTGGTCACACCGTCAATATCCTGCGTCTGTGGGAATCCCGTGCCTCCGAGTTCTTCGACTGGGACGTGTTCAACGCCGGCGGTTACATCGACTCCCAGGCCGAGAAGGCCCAGGCCGAGACCATCTCCAAGGTGCTCTACCCGAACGACGAGACCGACGCGGGCAAGGAGCTGCGCCTGATCCAGCAGTACTTCTTCTGCGCCTGCTCCATCAAGGACATCCTGCGCCGCTACAAGCGGGTACACGGTGCCGATTTCAGCAACTTTGCCGCGCAGATCGCCATCCAGCTCAACGATACCCACCCGACCGTGGCCATCCCCGAGCTGATGCGCGTGCTGGTGGACGAAGAGGGGCTGAACTGGGATACCGCCTGGGGCATCTGCTACCAGGTCTTCTCCTACACCAACCACACCCTGCTGCCAGAGGCGCTGGAGAAGTGGTCCGTCAGCCTGTTCGAGAAGGTGCTGCCCCGCCATCTGGAAATCATTTACGAAATCAACGCCCGCTTCCTGAACGAGCTGGTGGAGCCCAAGTGGCCGGGCAACGACGCCATCAAGGCCAAGCTCTCCATCATCGAAGAGGGTGACGTGCGCAAGGTGCGCATGGGCAACCTGTGCGTCATCGGCTCCTCCAAGGTGAACGGTGTGGCCGAGATCCACTCCAAGCTGGTGAAAGAAGACCTCTTCCCAGAGTATGCCGAGCTGTGGCCGGAGAAGATGTGCAACGTCACCAACGGCGTGACTCCCCGTCGCTGGCTGCTGGCCTGCAACCCCGAGCTGGCCGGGCTCTACAACGAGGTGGTGGGCAAGGAGTGGCCGCTGCAACTGGACAAGCTGCGCAGCGTGGTGAAGTTTGCCGATGACAAGGCCTTCCAGCAGCAGTTCATGAGCATCAAGCGCCACAACAAGGAGAAGCTGGTCAAGGTCATCAAGGCCGAAACCGGCATCGACGTGAGCGCCGAGGCGATCTTCGACGTCCAGATCAAGCGTCTGCACGAATACAAGCGCCAGCAGCTGAACCTCATCCACATCATGGCGCTCTACCGTCGCCTGCTGGCAAACCCGGATTATGACATGCATCCGCGCGTGTTCATCTTCGGCTCCAAGGCGGCGCCCGGTTACAAGCTGGCCAAGGACATCATCTACGCCATCAACAAGCTGGCGGAGCGGGTCAACAACGACGCCCGCATCCAGGGCAAGCTGAAAGTGGTGTTCATGCCGAACTACCGCGTGAGCCTGGCCGAGAAGCTGATCCCGGCGGCGGACGTCTCCGAGCAGATCTCCACCGCGGGTTACGAGGCATCCGGTACCGGCAACATGAAGATGGCACTGAACGGCGCCATCACCATAGGTACCCTGGACGGCGCCAACATCGAGATCGCCGAAGAGGCGGGCGCCGAGAACTGCGCCATCTTCGGTCTGAACGTGGACGAGGTGAAGTCCCTGAAGGCGCGCGGCTACAACCCGTACGACTTCTACTACGCCAACTCCGAGCTCAAGGCTGTACTGGACTGGTTCGATACCGACTACTTCACGCCCGGCCGCCCGGGGGAGCTCTCCTCCATCAAGCGTTCTCTGCTGGAAGGGGGGGATCCCTACTTGACCCTGGCGGACTTCGAGTCCTACTCCGAGGCACACAAGCTGATCGATGCCTGGTACCGGGATCCGGCTCTGTGGGCGAAGAAGGCCATCATCAACTCCGCCACCATGGGCAAGTTCAACTCCGACCGCTCCATCCAGGACTACGTGGACCGGATCTGGAAGCTGACAAGCTGCAGAGTCGGTTGAGTGCCATCCCTGATAAAAAACCCCGCATGGCGGGGTTTTTTTTATGTCACATGAATGGGGCTGTGCCATCAGGGATTGTCGACCACCCGGGTGCCCGCCGGGACCCGTTTCCTTCCGGTGATCATCCCCCTGACGAGATCCCCCCGCACCAGGCGATCGAGGGCGATGACCGCCAGCACATGGACGAAGATGGCGACCTGCAGCGTCTTGGCAAAGAACTCGTGCACCTCCTCCATGAGGTGGCTGCCTGATAGCGGCCCGAACTCGGTCAGGATCCCGCTGACAGCCGTGCCTACCAGGCAGGTCAACAGCAGCAACACCATCAGGGATCCCAGGGGATTGTGGCCGGCATAATAGGGATGCCGCCCCTTGAGCGTCTCCTTGAGATAGGCGATGACGCCGGCCGGCGTCGGCAGCCAGTGGGCAAAGCGGGCGTGGTAGGAGCCGATGAATCCCCACAAAATGCGCAGCCCCAGCAGTCCGGCAAGCGCGTATCCCGCATAGCGGTGGTTGCGCGCACCCTCCTCGAGAATGAACAGATTCAGTACGCACAGAGCGACGGTGGCCCAGTGAAAGATCCTGACCACACCGTCCCACACCTTGATCTCGTTGCTGCTTTGCATCGCTTTCTCCATGGCATTTCCCTCTCGTCGTGATGGGGTGGTGCCATCCGCCTCACGGAGGGCACCCTTGTCGTTGCCTGCATCATGGGAGGGATTTCTTAAGGACGTGTTAATGCAGGAGGGAGTGATTGCCTTGTCAGGTCTCACGTGACGCACGCAAAACAAAGCCCCGACATCGCGGGGCTTTGAGGTCATTCCGTCAGGTCGCCGGTATCAAGAGGCGGTGGGGTTCAATGGAGAATATCCCCCATGAAATAGGCCAGCATGGTCAGGATGACGGTGAACACCAGGTTCAGCACCAGGCCCGCCCGCATCATCTCCCGCTGCTGGATATGGCCGCTCGCGAAGACGATGGCGTTGGGCGGTGTGGCCACCGGCAACATGAAGGCGCAGGAGGCACCGACCGCGATCAGCACGGACACGACGATGGGGGAGACCCCCAGCGCTTCGGCCACCCCGGCGAACAGCGGCACCAGGAGCGCGGCGGTGGCGGTGTTGGAGACCAGTTCGGTCAGGAACACCACGAAGGCGGCCAGGCAGAGCAGGATCACGAAGATCGGCATGGTGGCGAGGCCGCTGGAGAGGTGCTCCGCCAGGAAGGCATTGGCCCCGGTCTGTTTCAGGATGGCGCTTAAGGTGAGGCCACCTCCGAACAGCAGCAGCACGCCCCAGTCGGTGTTCTGGTTGATGTCATCCCAGTTGGCCACCCGGCTGACGGCGATGGCCAGGATGGCGCCCATGGCGATCAGGGTATCGAACTGGGGAATGCCGCCCAGCGCCTTGGCAAGAGGCTGGGAGCCGATCCACAGCAGTACAGTGGTGAGGAAGATGAGCAGGGTCACCTTGCGCTGGCCCGTCCACTCGATGGTGACCTTCTCTGTGCTGACCTGATGGGAGAGGTCGGGACGGGTCACCAGATAGAGCAGGCCGATGCCCACCGGCATGAAGATGAGTACCACGGGAATGCCGAATTTCAACCAGTCGGTGAAGCCCAGTCCCATCTGGGCGGCGGCGATGGCATTGGGGGGGCTGCCCACCAGGGTGCCGATACCGCCGATGCTGGCGCTGTAGGCGACACCAAGCAGAACGAAGACCAGGGTACGGCGCTCCTTGTGGACATCCAGCCCCTTGAGCATACCGAGGGCCAGCGGCATCATCATGGCGGCGGTGGCGGTGTTGCTGATCCACATGGAGAGGGCTGCCGTGATGGTGAAGAGCACGATGGCAGCCCAGCCGAGGTGCCCCTTGGCGAGTTGCATCACCTTGGCGGCGATCTGGGTGTCCAGTCCCTGCTTGGAGAGCGCCGCCGCCAGGGCAAAGCCACCAAAGAAGAGGAACAGGACGGGGTTGGCGAAGTCGGTCAGCGACTTGCTCATGTCGAATACCCCGAGCAGGGTAGCGAGCACGGGAATGGAGATGGCGGTGATGGTGATGTTGACCGCCTCGGTCAGCCAGAGGATGGCGATGAAGATCAGGATGGCGAGCCCCTTGTTGACCATGGGATCAAAGGGTAGCCAGGCCAGCATGGCACAGAGCAGGAGCAGATCCAGGATGACGATCCCGGACTTGATGTCCAGCCAGCGCGAGGGGGTGGAGGGGAGTGCTGAGGTATGCATGTTGTTCTCTCGGTTAATTTATGGTTGTTGTTGTGTTGCCGAGATTACATTCAAGCCCCTGTTTGAAACAGGGGCTTGTGGTCAAACCATGTGGCGACTCACAGAGTCAAGTGAAAATGGATCCTACATTAAACAAAAATTAAACATTCCGTTTTCATTTGGCTGTGTTGACAAAGGATAGCAGCCACTCCCTGAACATCCCCTTGGGCAGAGCCCCGCTGCGCTGGGCCAGGATCTGCCCCCCCTGGAAGATCATCAGGGTCGGAATGCTGCGGATGGCGTAGCGGCTGGCAACGGCGGCCTCCTGCTCTGTGTCGAGCTTCACGAAACGCAGGCGGGGTTCAAGCTCCCGGGCGACCTCCTGGAAGACGGGGGCGAATTGCATGCAGGGACCGCACCAGCTGGCCCAGAAATCGACGACCACCGGAATATCGGACTGGATCAGGGCATCGAAGTACGCCAGTCGACCCACTACCGGGCTCTGGGCGAAGAGGGGATCGTGACAGCGACCGCACTTTGCATTTGAGTCTGCTTTTTCGGCTGGCAGGCGGTTGCGGGTAAAGCATTGGCTACAATAGGTGGTGACAAGTGACATTATTGCTTCCTTATTTCATGGCCCGGCAACATCTTTATTGCATTCAGAGCGCCGACTAACGGTAACATAGCACTCAGGTGTTTTTCACAGTGGGCCCTCCGGTCGTGACCCTTCGTCACCGGGTGGCCGACCATGACATGAGAATCGAGACGGGATGAAGAGTGTTGCACGGGTGAATCGTGTTGTCTTTGGCCTTATCATCGTATCGCTGCTGGCGTTTTCTGCCTATTGCTGGCAATTGCTCAGCCAGCAGCAACGCGCCTTTGATCTGAGCGTGGCTGCGGAGCTGGTTCTGAATCGGGTCAATACCGACACTGTGTATCTGCTTGGGCGCGAGAAGGCCAGCGATGGCAGTGTGCAGCAGCGCCTCAGCCTGCTGTCCAGCAATCTGGACCGCTTCGTGAGCAAGGTGCGCGAAGACCCGGATTCGGCCGGAGATCCCGGCTCCCAGACACTGCAGCGGGACATCGACGGCTACTTGCTGGATCTCGCCAAGCTCTACACCATAGAGATGACCATAGAGTACCTGGCGCCCCGCTTCGAAGGGCAGATCCGGGCGCTGCAGGGAAGCTTGCCGGCTGGTGAGGGGCAATATCGCGATCTCACCGAGCTGCAGCGTCTGAGTCACTTTCTCAGGCGCAGCTGGGACACGAGTGAGCAGCGCCACCTGCTGGCACTGCAGCAGCGCCTGCTGGACCTCTATCAGGGGCAGCCCAGGGTGGCGGCCGCCGTCCGGTTGAGCGAGGAGCTCAACCAGCAGGTGATGGAGTACCACCGCCTGCGCAATCACATTGTCGAGATGAAGGGGCTCAGTTCGCTGCCCGCGTGGAAGCAGAGCAAGCTGGAGCTGGCGTCCTCCCTCAAGAGCCGGTTCTATCTGATGGTGCTGGGGGGGGCGCTGCTCTGCTTCTCGCTGGTGGCCGCGACCCTGTGGCGCCGCAATCAGAAGCTGAGCGAGCTCTCCCGCCATGCCGGCTTGCTGGCCCAGGCCAAGAGCGATTTCCTGGCCAACATGAGCCACGAGATCCGTACCCCCATGAACGCCATCATCGGCTTCAGCGCCCTGGCCCTGCAGAGCAACCTGGATCCCCAGCAGCGGGACTATCTCAACAAGATCAAATCCTCGTCAGATACCCTGCTGCTGCTCATCAACGACATCCTGGATCTCACCAAGGTGGAGTCCGGCAAGCTGACGCTGGAGGAGATCGACTTCGATCTCAGCGAGCAGCTAGACTCCCTGGCCGCCATGTTTGCCGACCTGGCGGAGCGCAAGCACATCGAGGTCATCATCAACAAGTCCCCCGCCGTACCGGATTTCCTGCGCGGGGATCCGCTGCGCCTCGGTCAGGTGCTGGTCAATCTGGTCAACAACGCCATCAAGTTCACCGAGCGGGGGGAGGTGGAGGTGGCCATCACCCTGGTCAATCAGCATCCCATGCGGGTCTGTTTCAGCGTGCGTGATACCGGCATCGGCATCGCTCCGGAGAAGGTGGCCCAGCTGTTCCAGCCCTTTACCCAGCTGGAGGCGGGCAACACTCGCAAATATGGCGGGTCCGGCCTGGGCCTCAACATCTCCCAGCGCCTGGTGGGGCTGATGGGGGGAGAGATCCGGGTGCAGAGCAAGCCCGGGGTGGGCTCCACCTTCCTGTTCGAGATCCCCATCTCCCAGGCGGTCTACGGGGTCTCCGGGCGCCGGGTCTTCTTCGATCACCAGCCTCTCATCCTGATGATGGATGACAACGAGTTGGTGCTGGAGCTGGCCAAGGACATCCTGGGCCGCGCCGGTGCCACCGTGATCGCGGTCAACAGCCTCTCCCGGGCCCGCCAGGTGCTGCGGGAGGAGGGGCACCACATCCGGCTCGCCATCTTCGACTGGCGCATGGGCCAGGAGGATGGTCTGGATCTCGCGCTCGAGATGCACCAGCACAGCCAGTGGCGGCGACTGCCCGTCCTGATGACCAGCGCCTGGTCAAGGGAGGGGCTGCACGGGCGCATGGAGAGCATGGGGCTGACCCACTTCCTGGCCAAGCCGATGACAGAGAACGCCCTGCTGGCCAAGGTGGACGAGCTGCTCAATGGCAGCTCCCACGACAGCAAGGTCCGTCAGGCCGAGGTGCAGGGGGATCAGCAGCATTTTCGCGATCTGCTGCAGGGCACCCGGGTGCTGCTGGCGGAAGACAACAGGGTCAACCAGCAACTCATCATGGAGTACCTGCGCCGGGTGGATGCCAAGGTCACAGTAGTGGACAACGGGCGCGAGGCGGTGGAGCAGGTGGCGGAGCAGCCGTTCGACGTCATCCTGATGGATCTGCAGATGCCGGTGCTGGACGGGCTGGATGCAACCCGCCAGATCCGCAAGATGGTGGACAAGCACGACGTCCCCATCATCGCTCTGACCGCGAGCGCCATGCCAGGGGATCGGGAGCGTTGCCTCGGGGTCGGCATGAACGGCTATGTGACCAAGCCGGTGAGCAAGCTGGATCTCTACAACAACCTGCTGCAGTGGGTGAAGAACAGCGATGGCGAGTCCAGGGTGCCCCTCGAGGTCAAGCCGCCGGATCTGATGGGGGTGCTGGATCTGGACGATGCCCTGCGCCGGTTGGAACAGGACAGGGAGGCGCTGCAGATCCTGTTCAAGCTGTTCCTCTCCGAGCACAGGGACGATCTGTGGGACATACGCTCCGCCTTGCGCCGCCAGCAGCCCGAGGTAGCGTGCCGGCTGCTGCACACCCTCAAGGGGGTGTCGGCCAACATCTCCGCCTCCCGCCTGCAACAGCTGGCCGGGGAGCTGGAGTGGCGGCTTAGGCTGCAGGAGGAGCTGAGCGAGGGGGAGTTGAACCAGTTGCAGCAGGTCTTCACCCAGACCCGGGAAGAGGTGTCCCACTTCCTGCTGACCGGGGAGTCGCAGGAGTCGGTCGCCTTCCCGTTCTCGCCTCAGGACAAGCGGATCTGAGAGGTCAGATAGCAATCGTTCTCAAGTCGCCCGCTTCGAGCTATGATGACCGACCCCATCGCCCCCGCCACGGGGGCGATTGTATTGGGCTTCTCTCTATGACCAGGCGGCGTCCCGTGCCGCGAGCAAGGATTTTACTGTGAGCGTATTTTTGCGGCTTGGCTGGTTCTTCAAGGATCAGTGGCGGCGTTATCTTATGGCCATCACCCTCCTGATGCTGGTGGCCCTGTTGACCGTGATCCCCCCCAAGGTGGTGGGCTGGGTGGTGGATGGCATCACTCAGGGAGGGCTCGACAGCACCAGGCTGACGGGCTATCTCGCGGGGTTGTTCGGCCTTGGCCTGCTCATCTATCTGCTGCGCTATGTGTGGCGTGTCATGCTGTTCGGCGCCTCTTACCGCCTCGCCTATGTGCTGCGCAACCGGCTCTTCACCCACTTCACCCGCATGAGCCCGGACTTCTACCAGCGCCATCGCACCGGCGATCTGATGGCCCACGCCACCAACGACATCCAGGCGGTGGAGATGACCGCCGGGGAGGGGGTGCTGACCCTGGTGGACTCCATGATCGTCGGCATCCTGGTGCTCTCCATCATGTGCAGCCAGTACTCCTGGCAGCTGACCCTGCTCTCCCTGCTGCCGCTGCCGGTGATGGCGTTCTTCATGAACCGCTTCGGCACCCAGATCTACAAGGAGTTCAAGGCGGCGCAGGGGGCCTTCTCCCGCCTCAACAACAAGACCCAGGAGGCCCTCTCCGGGGTGCGGGTGCTCAAGTCCTACGCGGTGGAGTCCCTCGAAGACAAGGGCTTTGCCGAGCTGACCCGCCAGGCGGGGGAGCGCAACATGGCGGTGGCGCGCATCGACGCCAAGTTCGACCCCGTCATCTATCTGTGCATAGGCTGCTCCTATTTCCTCGCGGTGGCTGGCGGCAGCGCCCTGGTGCTACGCGATGAACTGACCCTGGGGGAGCTCACCAGCTTCACCATGTACCTGGGCCAGCTGATCTGGCCCATGTTCGCCATCGCCTGGCTGTTCAACATCATCGAGCGGGGCAGCGCCGCCTATTCGCGCATCGAGAGCCTGCTGGCCGAGCGCAGCGACATCGAGGAGCCCGCCTCGCCACAGCCGCTCGCCTCGCCCTTCCCCCTGGCAATGAAGGGGGTGGCCTACCGGCTCGAGTCGCGCACCCTGCTGCAGGGCATCGATCTCACCCTGTCCGGGGGAGGCATGCTCGGCATCGTGGGGCGTACCGGCGCGGGCAAGAGCTCCCTGCTCAAGCTCCTGATGCGCCTGGCCAACCCGAGCGCCGGGCAGATCACCCTGGGCGGCGTGCCCATCGAACGGCTGGCCCTTGGCGAGCTGCGCAGCCAGTTTGCCTACGTGCCCCAGGAGCCCTTCCTGTTTTCCACCACCATTGCCGCCAACATCGCCCTCGGCCGGCCGGATGCCAGCCAGGAGGAGATAGAGCGGGTGGCCCGCATCGCCTGCGTGCACGACGACATCGTCCGTTTCCCCAGGGGGTACGAAACCGAGGTGGGGGAGAAGGGGGTGACCCTCTCCGGCGGCCAGAAACAGCGGCTCGCCATCGCCCGGGCCCTCTTGCTGGAGGCGCCCATCCTGGTGCTGGACGACGCCTTGTCTGCGGTGGATGCCCACACCGAGCAGCAGATCCTGCACGCCCTCAAGGCCCACAAGCGCACCCTCATTCTGGTGAGCCACCGCATGACGGCGGTGGAGCAGGCGGACGAGATCCTGGTGCTGGAGCAGGGGCACGTCAGCGAACGGGGCCGCCACGGCGCCCTGATGGCCCACAACGGCTGGTATGCGGACATGGTCCGTTACCAGCGCCTCGAACAAGATGTGGAGGAGAGCCTGTGAACCCAAACATGACAAGGCTGTCGGGTGAGCTGTTGCGCCCGTTCTCTGCCCCTGAAACACGCGCTGGGGAGTCTCTGTGAACCCGACGATCAAACGCCTGCTGGCCTATTGCGCCCGTTATCCCGCCTGGCTGACCCAGGCGGGCATCTGCCTGCTGCTGGCCACGGGGGCCGAGGTGGCGGGCCCCCTGCTCATCAAGCTNNGCAGCGTTTGCGCGAGCAGGTGTTCGCCACCGCCATCCGGTTGCCGGCCCGCTACTTCGACAAGCATCGCTCCGGCTCGCTTATCTCCCGCATCACCAACGACACCGAGGCGATCATGAACCTCTATGTGCAGGTGATCGGGCTCCTGGTGCAGAAGGTGGTGCTCCTGTGCGGCATCCTCCTCTCCATGGCGCTGCTGGATCTGCGCCTGATGCTGGTGTGCGCCGCGCTGCTGCCGGCGGTGGGGGCCGTGATGTGGCTCTACCAGCGCCTGAGCGTGCCCGTAGTGCGGGCGACCCGCAGCCTGCTCTCCGACATCAACAGCCGCCTCAACGAGTCGCTTCAGGGGATGCCGGTCATCCAGGCCATGGTGCAGGAGGTGCACTTCGCCAACGCCTTCGCCGGGGTCAACCAGGAGCACTGGGCCGCCAGGATCAAGGGGCTCAAGATCAACGGCATCCTGCTGCGCCCCCTCATCGATCTCTTTTACATGATGGTGCTGATCGGCCTGCTGGCCCTGTTTGCTCACGAGGGGCTGAGCGCGGGGGGCGCCATCCAGGTGGGGGTGCTCTACGCCTTCATCAGCTATCTCGGGCGGATGATCGAGCCCCTGATCGAGATGACCAACCAGCTCAACCAGCTGCAACAGGCCATGGTGGCGGGGGAGCGGGTCTTCGCCCTGCTGGACGAAACCCGCGAGAGCACGGCGGGGGGGGTGGGGGCTTGTTACACACCGACGCCGGCCGCCGCCCACACCGGGGTGGAG
>NZ_CDDD01000044.1 GCF_000820165.1 Aeromonas taiwanensis | reverse complement strand
GATGTGTAAAAGAGGCAGGCCCTGGCCACCCTGGCCCCCATCGCCCTGAAGAAGGATCAGCAGCTCTCCCTGGAGGGGGGCGAGCATCTGCAGGTGATGGGGCAGGCCATGTTGCTGGACCTGATGTTCGGCAACCTCATCGACAATGCGCTGCGCTACACCCAGGCGGGTGGCGAGATCGCCGTGATGGTCAGCCAGGAGGGCAACCGGGTCCGGGTGGATGTGCGGGACAACGGTCCCGGCATCCCCACCACTGCCCTGTCGCGGCTGAGCGAGCGCTTCTTCCGGGTCAACCCCCAGCAGGGGGACGGCGTGGGGCTCGGCATGGCCATCGTCTCGCGCATCGCCCAGCTGCACGGGGCGGATCTCGACATCCACAACCGGCCGCAGGGGGGGCTGGAGGTGAGCGTGCTGCTGCCCGCCCCGCCGCGTTCGGCATGAGCGGCAGCTAGCCCGCCGCTCAGCCATGAAAAACGGGGGCCTGGCCCCCGTTTTTTTCTCCACGCCCTCAGCGGCAGCTGGGCTGTACCGTGAAGGTACGCCGCGCATCCACAGGCCCCAGTTCGGCCAGCAGACGGCGGCCAATCAGCACGGGATAGATCATCTTGCTGCGATCCCGCAGGGTGAACCACTCCTCATAGACCTTGTCGCCGACGCAGATGCTCATGGTCACCGTGGGGCGTTGTTCCATGCCGCCCGCCCCCCGCACCGTGACGCTGCGCTCCACCGGCCGCTCCAGGGTCTGGCGCACCACCTTGTCGGTATTGGCATCGGTCAGCTCCAGGTTGAAACGCACCCAGGGCTTGCCGTCGCGCTTGAAGTGCCGCAGCTCCCGGGCATCCAGAGAGGACGTGAGGGCACCGGTATCCAGCTTCATCTTGACCGCCACCCCGGAGGGCATGAGCAGCCCCTTCTCGATCCAGCCGTAGCTGGCCGGCGCCGCCATCGCGCTGCCGCACAACGCCAGCAGCATGGCCGCGCCCACCATCATTTTGCCCATCTCGCTCTCTCGCCTTGTGTAACCTGGGCCCAGATCTATCACAGCCGCCCGGCGGGTCAACCGGATTCTCGGCCTCCGGCGAACAGCCCATGGCGATCCCGCCAGCAGGCGACAATCCGTGCCGGCAGCGCAAGGGGAGAAGCGACAAAAGGGGGGAAAACGGGGGGAGAAAAAGGTGCTGGATGACACTGTCTGCCATCCTCAGGTTGTGACGCCAAAGGCTACCACAGCGGGGCACGAATTATCAGTCTTGTTCTGGCGGGATTTTTGCCTACACTGCTGTAAACCGGAGGCCCTGAAAACCCCCGGTTTTTTTGTGCCTGCCGAAAATCTGCCACTGCAAAAGTGACGTTCAACAAGGCTCAATAAGGAATTCGTAATGCGTATCGAAGAAGACTTGAAGCTGGGTTTCAAGGATGTCCTGTTTCGCCCCAAGCGCTCTACTCTCAAGAGCCGTTCCCAAGTCAGCCTGACCCGCCAGTTCACCTTCAAGCACACCCGGACCCAGTGGCAGGGGGTGCCCGTCATCGCCGCCAACATGGACACCGTCGGCAGCTTCGCCATGGCCCGTGCCCTGGCCGGCTTCGAGATGATGACGGCGGTACACAAGCACTACAGCCTCGCGCAGTGGCAAACCTTCGTCGATGAGACAGACCCGGCCGTGCTGGGCCACGTGATGGTATCGACCGGCACCTCGGACGAGGACTTCGTCAAAACCCGCCAGATCCTCGCCATGTCCGAGGCGCTGCGTTTCATCTGCGTGGACGTGGCCAACGGCTACTCCCAGCACTTCGTCGAATTCCTGCGCAAGATCCGCGAGGCCTGCCCTAACCACGTCATCCTGGCGGGCAACGTGGTGACCGGCGAGATGGTGGAGGAGCTGATCCTCTCCGGCGCCGACATCGTCAAGGTGGGCATAGGCCCGGGCTCGGTCTGCACCACCCGGGTCAAGACCGGCGTCGGCTATCCCCAGCTCTCCGCCATCATCGAATGCGCCGATGCGGCCCACGGCCTCGGTGGCCAGATCGTCGGCGACGGCGGCTGCACCTGCCCGGGGGACGTGGCCAAGGCCTTCGGCGGCGGCGCCGACTTCGTGATGCTGGGGGGCATGCTGGCGGCCCACGAGGAGTGCGGCGGCGAGATCGTCGACGTGGATGGCGCCCCCTTCATGAAGTTCTACGGCATGAGCTCGTCCAGCGCCATGGACAAGCACGCCGGCGGCGTCGCCGAGTACCGCGCCTCCGAGGGCAAGACGGTGCTGCTGCCCTATCGCGGCCCGGTGGAAAACGCCGTGCGCGACATCCTGGGCGGCGTGCGCTCAACCTGTACTTACGTCGGCGCCAGCCAGCTCAAGGAATTGACCAAGCGCACCACCTTTATCCGGGTGCGCGAGCAGGAGAACAACGTCTACGGCAAGGAGTGATCCGCAAGCCTGACGGTTAGAAGCCAAGTCACCGGTGTGCTACCCTGCGCACCGGTTTTTTTGCATCTGGGATCCCGCGCCATGACAAGCCCTCTCCCCCCGTTCGACTGGGACATCTTCTGCGCCGTGGTGGACAACTTCGGCGACATCG
Source organism: Aeromonas taiwanensis (assembly GCF_000820165.1). GTDB lineage: Bacteria > Pseudomonadota > Gammaproteobacteria > Enterobacterales > Aeromonadaceae > Aeromonas > Aeromonas taiwanensis. The sequence goes on along the minus strand of NZ_CDDD01000044.1, from coordinate 5,561 downwards.
GCGTCACCTGGCGGCTCGCCCGCCAGTTGCAGCAGGAGGCCGGGGGCACCGGCGTGCGGCTCTGGGTGGACGATCTGGCGAGCTTCGCCCGCATCTGCCCGGGCCTGGACCCCGCCCTGGAAGGCCAGTGGCAACAGGGGGTCTATGTCCAGCGCTGGCACGACGACCTGCCCCCGGAGGCCATCCCGGCCCGGGTGGTGATCGAGGCGTTCGCCTGCACGCTGCCCGCCCCCTTCATCCAGCGCATGGCGGCGCAATCCCCGGCCCCCTGCTGGATCAACCTGGAGTACCTCTCCGCCGAAGCCTGGGTCGAGGATTGCCACGGTCTCGCCTCCCCCCAGCGGGTGGGCAACCGCAGCCTCGACAAGTACTTCTTCTTCCCGGGCTTCACGCAGAAAACGGGCGGCCTGTTGTGCGAGCGGGGGCTTATCGCCGAGCGGGAGCGCTGGCAGCAGGACGAGGCGGGGCTCGATGTTTACTGGGCGAGTCTGGGCCTGCCACCCAGGCAAGAAAATGAACTGAGAGTCAGCCTCTTTACCTACGAGAGCGCGGCGCTCAGGAGCCTGGTGGCGAGCTGGAGCCAGGGCGCCACGCCGGTCACCCTGCTGCTGCCGCTCGGCCGCTCCCTCAACGACGTGCTCACCGGCGCCGGGCTGGCAGAGGCCATCCCTACCGCCCGGGCGGGAGATCTGCTGCGCTCGGGCAGCCTCGCCATCAAGCTGCTGCCGATGACGGATCAGGCCGGCTACGATCACCTGCTGTGGAGCTGCGACCTCAACCTGGTGCGCGGGGAGGACTCCTTCGTGCGGGCCCAGTGGGCGGCGCGCCCCTTCCTGTGGCACATCTACCCCCAGGATGATGAGGCCCACATCGCCAAGCTGGAGGACTTCCTCGACCACTATCTGGAGGACTTGCCCGCCGAGTGTGGCCAGTGGCTGCGCGACGTCAATCTCGCCCTCAACCATGGGCAGGATGTCGGCGAACTCTGGGCCCAATGGCCGCGATACGGCGCCATCTGGCAGCAACATGGGGGAGCCTGGTCACAGAAGTTGCTTGCCGGTGGGGATCTCGTCACGAGGTTGGTGAAATTTTTAGAAAGCCGTATATAATCTGGCAGTTTTTATCCGTCCGTTTCACGAACAGGAATTTTTTACATGAAAACCGCACAGGAAATCCGCGCTGGCAACGTAGTCATGATCGGCACCGAGCCGATGGTGGTCCAGAAGGCTGAATTCAACAAATCCGGCCGTAACTCCGCCGTGGTCAAGATGAAGCTGAAAGGCCTGCTGAACGGCAGCGCCACCGAAACCGTCTTCAAGGCCGACGACAAGCTGGAAGTCGTTCAGCTGGAGCGTAAAGAGTGCACCTACTCCTACTACTCCGACCCGCTGTATGTCTTCATGGACACCGAGTACAACCAGTACGACGTCGAGAAAGACAACCTGGGTGACGCGCTGAACTATCTGGTAGACGGCATGGAAGATCTGTGTGAAGTGACTTTCTACAACGAGAAAGCCATCTCCGTAGAGCTGCCGACCACCATCGTTCGCGAAGTCGAGTACACCGAGCCGGCCGCCCGTGGCGACACCTCCGGTAAAGTGACCAAGCCTGCCCGCCTGAAGGGTACCTCCTACGAGCTGGCCGTTGCCGCCTTCGTGGAGATCGGTGACAAGATCGAAATCGACACCCGTACCGGTGAATTCAAGCGTCGCGTCAACTAAGTTGACCCCTTGATGTCATTGCAAAAAAGCGAGCCTCGGGCTCGCTTTTTTATTGGCTGGCACCTTGCTGGCAGCCTGATGAAGGGAGATTCCCCTAGCGGCGATGGGCCAGTGCCCGCACCACCCGATCCCCCACGCCCTGCACCAGCTGCACCAACAGCAGCAGAATGACGACGGTCCCCGCCATCACCTGATCGTCGAAGCGCTGATACCCGTAGCGAATGGCCAGATCCCCAAGCCCCCCACCGCCGATCACCCCCGCCATGGAGGAGAAGCCGATCAGCATCACCACCGTCAGGGTCAGCCCGGCCAGCAGGGCTGGCAGCGCCTCGGGCAACAACGCCTTGGCCACCACGTGCCAGCCGCTGCCCCCCATGGCGAGCACCGCTTCGACACGCCCCTTGTCCACTTCATCGAGGGCATTTTCCACCACCCTGGCAAAGAAGGGAAAGGCCCCCAGGGTGATGGGCACGATCGCCGCCGTGCTGCCAAGGGTGGTACCGACCAGCAGCCGGGTCAGGGGGATCAGCGCGATCAAGAGCACCACGAAGGGGAGCGAGCGCCCGATGTTGATAAACAGCCCCAGCACCATGTTGACGCGGGGCAGCGGCAGCACGCCCTCCTTGCGGGTCACCACCAGCAGTACTCCGATCGGCAACCCCAGCAACAGGGTGAAGAGGGCCGCCACCCCGACCATATAGAGCGTCTCGACAGTCCCCTGATACATCAGGTCGAGCAGGGCATCCAGGTTCAGGCGACTCTGCATAGACGCGCCTCCTCCACCCCGTGACGCCGCAAGAAGCGGCGCTGGGCCTCGGGATCCGGCAGCAGGGCCTGCCGCACGCGGGAGCCAGGATCCGCCAGCAGGATGCCCAGGGCCCCGCTCTCGACCAGCACACCCCGCTCGAGCAGCGCCGCGTGATCGCAGATGGCCTTGACCACGTCCAGCTCGTGGGTGATGAGCACTATGGTGAGTCCGAGTCGGCGGTTGATGTCGGCAAGCAGCGCCAGCACCGACTCCGTGGTCTCCGGGTCCAGCGCGCTGGTCGCCTCGTCACACAGCAGGTGGGACGGGTTGCCGGCCAGGGCGCGGGCGATGCCGACCCGCTGTTTCTGCCCGCCCGAGAGCCGGGAGGGGAAGGCGTGCGCGTGCTCCGAGAGCCCCACCAATTCGAGCAGCTCGGCGACCCTGGCTGACCGCTCGCGGCGCGCCACCCCGGCGATCTCCAGCGGTACCGCCACATTGTCTGCCACGTTGCGGGCATGCAACAGGTTGAAATGCTGAAAGATCATGCCGCAAGCCTGGCGATGGCGGCGCAGGGCCGCCCCCTCCAATGCCGTGATGTCACGCCCGTCCACCAGAATGCGGCCGCTGGTCGGCCGCTCCAGCAGATTGAGGCAACGGATGAGGGTGCTCTTGCCCGCCCCGCTGCGCCCGAGGATGCCATAGATGGCCCCGTCCGGGATCGCCAGCGACACCCCGTCCAGGGCTGGCTGCGAGTGCCCGGGGTAGCGCTTGCCCAGCCCCTCGAGCGCTATCATGACTGCTGCCCCGCCACCGGGATCACCGACCCCTTGTAGCTCTTGCGAATGAACTCGGCGATCGCCCTGGACTCCAGCTCCCGCGCCAGCTTGCGGATCCGCGGATCATCCTTGAGCGCCGGAGTGGTCACCAGGATGTTGGCGTAAGGGTTATGCTCGGCACTCTCCAGCCCCAGGGCATCCCGAGCCGGCTCCAGCCCCGCCTCCAGGGCATAGTTGCCATTGATCACCGCCAGATCCACATCGTCCAGCGAACGGGGCAGCTGGGGTGACTCGATCTCCAGGATCTTGAACTCCCTGGGATTCGTGGCAATGTCTTGCACCGTGGCCAGATCCCGGGCCGGATCCTGATAGCCCGCCTTGAGGGTGATGAGCCCCTTGCTCTGCAACAGGTAGAGCGCCCGGCTCAGGTTGGTGACGTTGTTGGGCAAGGCGATCACCGATTTGGCCGGCACCTCCTCAAGCCGCTTGAACTTCTTCGAATAGATGCCGAGCGGCTCCACATGCACGGTGGCGGCCACCACCAGCTCGGTGCCGAGCGCCTTCTCCTGATCCTTGAGGTAGGGAACGTGCTGGAAGTAGTTGGCATCCACATCCCCCGCCACCAGGAGTTCATTGGCATTGATGCCGCCGCTGAGCTCTATCACCTGCAGGTCCAGGGTGGGATCCTGGCGTTTCACCTCGCCAAGGATTTCGGCATGGGGCAAAGGATCGGCGGCCACCCGCAGCGCCTGGGCCGCCTGGGAGGAAAAGGAGAGCCCGAGGGCCAGTACCACGCCGGTCAGGGAAAACAGTCGTCTGTTCTGCTTCATCTTGAGATTCCTTTCGATGCAATCAGTAGGCTTCGCCGACCACCAGCGCCCGGGGCGCCGGCAGCAGATCGGCATGATGGCGCTGGGCCACATCCGGGTGGGAACGCAGTCGTCCCTTGAGGTAATTCCACCCCACCTCCCGCAAAAGCGGGTTGTCCGGGTCTGTGGCCGGCCCCCTCGCCTCGCTGGCCAGGGCGTCTGGCAGCGGGTAGACGGGCACCACGGCATCGAGCTGTGCCCCCAGGAAGAAGGCGATGGAATGGCGCTCCTGCCCAGGCGCCGACGGCACCACCCGGTGCACGGTCGCCCGCAGGTAACCGTTGCTGGCCAACTCCAGCAGCTCACCGATGTTGACGACAAAGGTGCCGGGACGGGGGAGTGCATCGAGCCAGCGCCCGGGCTCCACCTCAACCTGCAGGCCGGGTTGGTCATCCTGCAGCAGGAAGCTCAGGAACCCCGAGTCCTTGTGAGGTCCCACCCCCTGGGTCGCACCGCGCTCACCGGGATAGCGGATCAGCTTGATGTGCTCGTTGGGGCGCTCTCCGTGCAAGGCATCGAAGGCATCCGGCGGCAGCGCGAGCGCCTCGGCAAAGGCGCCGAGCAGGGTGCGGGACATCCGGGTCATCGCCTGCTGCCAGCCCAGCAGCACGGGCTTGAGCTCAGGCAGCCCATCGGGCCACTGATTCGGCCCCTGCAACCGCCACCAGGGCGGAGCGCCCGCGGCCAGTGGCAAGGCGCTGCGCTCGGCGCCGATATCGAACTGCTCGCGCCAGTCGGGCTGGCCACGGGTCAGCTCGGCCCCCGGCAGGTTATAGCCTCGAAAGTGGGGGGAATGGACCATGGCAACCTGCTGCTTGGCGGCGGCAGGCAATGCAAAGAAGGCGCGCGACAGCTGCTGCAACTGCCGCTGCAGCTCGGGATCGATGCCGTGGCCGGTCAGGTAGAAGAATCCCACCTCCCGGGCGGCATTGCGCAAGGCGGTCAGGAATTGCGCCCGTTGCTTGGGCGAGGCATCGAGCTGCCCGAGATCGAGTTCAGGCAAGTGGGTCAAGGTGCTCATGGCGATAGCGCTCCCGGTCGGTGAACAGATGGGTCAAGGTCAGAGCCAGGTCGCCGTAACAGTGGAACAGATACATGGTGTTTCTCCTGATGAGGGGGGTGGCCAGCTGCGGGGGTGCCCCGCCTCTGCATGCCCTTACTGAAACACGTGGGAATGGGATGAGGGAACGATCAAATCCGGCATTGCTTTGCCATATGAAGCCATAGCGCCCCGCCATCAGGCCGCGCTTCCACGAGCCCCGCTCTTGTTATCTCGCGGGAGGTGGCAAGCCCCTTTGCGAAGCTCTCAAGAAAACGCCGCCACAGCCGCTATCAGGGAGTAATGGAGGATTTCCCATGTTGTTTCGCCCCTGCCTACTGCTGACCTTGCTAGCCTTCGCCGCCCACGGCGCCGGGCAGACGCCCCCTTCCTCCCCCCTCGATCTCG
>NZ_CDDD01000043.1 GCF_000820165.1 Aeromonas taiwanensis | reverse complement strand
GCGATCCACCCCTTCGTAGTCCTTGATGCCGCCGCCGTTGGCGGCCACCAGGGCGATCCCCTTGGCGCAGTCGTGGGGAGAGCCGCCGCCCAAGGAGATGACGCAGTCGCAGCCATGGGCCTGGATCATCGCAAGGCCCGCTTCCACGTTGGCCACGGTGGGGTTCGGCTTGGTCTCGTCAAACACCACGCTGTCGATGCCGTGTTCCGCCAGCAGGGCGACAAGCCTTGCGACCACCCCAATCTGGTTGAGCACGCGATCGGTGACGATCAGCGCCTTGCGATGCCCATGGCCCTGGATATCGGCCGCCGCTTCTTGCAGGCAGCCCGCCCCCATCAGGTTGATAGCGGGAATGTAGAACTTGAATGTTGCCATGATGGACTCCGTTTGCTTAGCCATTAAGTGGTATACGGGCGCCAACATAGCAGCGTCGAAGGGGATGGACAGGGTTCAATAGTATCTTGTTTGCAAGTTTGTGGACTCGATCGCGCTCTGGTTATGCGGGGTGGAGAGAGGCTTGACAAGAGGGGCGGATTACGGGAGGGCATAAAAACGTTTTTCAATAAATTCATCACGTTAGAAAACGTTTCGCGCCGTTTTTGTCATCTTTGATGCGCAGAAGTGTGAAGCGCATC
>NZ_CDDD01000042.1:37948-96741 GCF_000820165.1 Aeromonas taiwanensis | reverse complement strand
TGACCTTCACCGCGACCGTGACCGACGGCAAGTTCAGCACCACCGTAGACCTGGGGGCCAGCGGCCTGGCGGATGGCACGTTCACCGTGAAGGCGGACGTGACTGACAAGGCGGGCAACCCGGCGACTGACAGCGAGCAGGCGATCCTGGACAGCGTAGCTTCCCCGGCCCCGACCGTGGTTATCGTGGACGATACCAACAATGACCAGATGCTGACCAAGGCCGAGATTGGTAATGATCAGATCCAGGTACGCGCCGGGATCAATCACGCAGACCTGGTTGCGGGCGGCAAGGTGACGCTGACCATCAACAATGGCGGGGTGAACAGCACTGTCCAGTTGACGCTCAAGGCCGATGGCACCCTGCTGGCAAGCAATGGCAAGAGCTACGGCTATCAGAACGGCACCATCAGCTGGACGGAAACGACCCCGGCCAACGGCAAGTCGTTGACGGTGACGGCGACCCAGACCGACAAGGCGGGCAACGTCTCCCTGCCGGGCAGCGACAACGCGCAGATCCTGAATGACGCGCCGGAGACGGCGAGCAAGCAGGCAAACGGTCTGGAAGATGCCGCCAGCATCGCCATCCCGACTCTTTCTGGCAGTGACATTGATGGCACTGTAGTGAGCTTCACCATCCAGAGTCTGCCGGCTAACGGCATCCTCTATCTGGGCGGTGTGGCGGTGAGCGCGGGTCAAAGCATTGCGCTGGCGGACGCCAGCAAGCTGACCTTTACTCCGGCTGCCAACTGGAATGGCAATACCAGCTTCCATTATGTGGCGGTGGACAATGACGGCGCCGTGGATGCGAGCCCCGCAACCGTGACCATCAAGGTGGATGCGGTCAACGATCTGCCAACGTTGACGATCTCCAACGGTGCTGTCGTCTCCGAGGAGGGGCTGGCAAACGGCATTGCTGACACGGCCGGCAACCCGGATACCACCAACGCCATCAAAGCGTCCGGTACTCTTTCCGTGGGTGACGTGGATAGCAGTACCCTCAGCATCTCCCTGAACGGGCCGACGGGGCCCAACGGACTTACATCCGGTGGGGCCAAGGTCCAGTGGTGCTGGGACCCGGGCAGCAAGACATTGGTTGGGTACACGGGGGCGATTGGCGGCGCCGATTACAAGGCTGTGGTCGAGGTCAAGCTGACGGCACCCAATACCAGCGGCAAGGGAGAGTGGACCTATGACGTGACCCTCAAGGGCCCCCTCGACCACGGGGATACGACCTCGGAAGACAAGCTGTCGTTCCAACTGGATGTGGAGGTCTCCGATGGCAGCGGCAGCACCAAAGGCACGCTGGATGTCAGCGTCGAGGATGATTCCCCCATCGCCGGCAACAGCGATGCGGTGTCCGTGGTGAAGACCAATATCCCGAACGTGTTGACCGGCTTCTTCGATCTGACCCTGTTCAGTGGCAACCATTCGACCCTGAACGCGAACGGCTTCAGCATCACGGCGATGGGCTTCACTTCGGCGACCGACTCGAAGCTGACGGCGGCTAATGTCAACGGCTCCAGCGCCGGACTTGGCGTGTCCAGCGTCGGCTCACCGAACCACAACCTCGCCAACGAGATAGATTTCCGCCACTTCGCGGATGGGTCCTCCGCTTCCGAGCAGCTGATCGTCAGACTGGACGCGGGCAAGGTGGCCTATGGTGCCAACATCAAGTTCAGCCAGATGTTTGGTGGCGAGCTGGAGAGCGGCGTCGTGGAGTTCTATCGTGGCGGGGTACTGATCAATACCCTGGTATTCAACTCGACGGCGGCAGGTGGGGAGTTCAACCAGAACTTCCAGGTGCAGCAGGGCGGTTTCGATACCATGGTGATCAAGGCCACCAACAATGGTAACGGCCTCTATGGCGACAACAGCGACTTCACGGTGAAGAGCATCGAGTTCCTCGGTGCCGACACGGCGCAGGCCATCGCCTATGGTTCTGGCACCGTGACCCCGCAGTGGGGGGCAGATGGTAAGGGACGTATAGAGCTTTTGGGATCCAATGAAGTGGGTTTGATGACAGCTACTGGTAAAGAGATCTCAATTTCCAGCAAAGTAGGTCTACCCAATACCCTGTATGGCGAAGCCAGTGACGGCACTTTGGTGTTCAGGCTGGAGTTCACCCCGGCCACCGGCAAGTGGGAGTTCTTCCAGTACCAGAACATGTCCAAACCCCAGGGAGATGGCGACATCGACTTCCGGATCCGGGTGGTGGATGGGGATGGTGACGTCAGCATTGGGTCCTTTGCCACCAAACCGCTCTTTACGCCGACGGTGCAGGGGATCTCTGCCGATAGCGTGACCGAAGGCGGCAATCTGCAACATACGGTGACCCTGTCCGACGCGACCCAGGAGGCGACGCAATATGACTTCGCCATCAGGGGCAGCGGCAGCAACCCCGCCTCCAACCAGGACTGGGGCAATGCCCAGTTCAGCAACGGCGTGACCTACAACAGCACTACCGGCAAGATCACGGTACCGGCCGGGGTTTCCGGGTTGACCGTCACCATACCGACGGTGGACGACCGTCTTGCCGAGGCGACAGAGACGCTGACCGTGACGGTGGGCGGCCAGAGCGGTACCGGCACCATCACAGACAACGATCGAGCGCCGACCGCAGCAGGGGGTTACAGCTCCGGGTCGGAAGATAAGCCCCAGGTACTGACCTGGTCCCAGTTTGGTGCCAGCGATGACCAGGCCGATAGCGATCTCAGCGTGAAGATCGGCTCCTTGCCCCTCAATGGCAAGCTCGAGTACCTCAACGCTGCGGGTCAGTGGGTGGCCGTGTCGAGTGGCACCCTTATCTCTTATGCCGAGGTGAATGCAGGTCATCTGCGCTTCGTGCCCGGTGTGAACGAGTCGAGCAGCAGTGCCAGCAATGGTGGCGGCGCCACCGTTGGCAACATGAAGGGGGACTATGCCAGCTTCGATTACCAGGTAAGCGACGGGGCCAACCTCAGCAACAGCGGCAAGCTGGTGATCGACGTGACTGCGGTGGCCGACAAACCCACGGTCAACGTCACCCTGATGGGGAATGGCATGCCGTCTTACAGCCAGAGCTTCCCGAGCGCGGGGATCACCACGGGCCAGTTCCAGTCCGGCGGCTTCGACAAGGGGGCCCTCGGGATCACCAACACTCTGACCGATAGCACCTCTAGTAAGGACTCCGTGGTGGGAGGTGATGGCAACGACTACATCGTCAGCGTGAAGGGGGGCGGCGACCACTTCGTCGGTGGCAACGGTAATGACGTGCTGGTCGGTGGCAACTCAGTGTCGGGCGATACCCTCGACGGCGGCGTTGGAAACGACATTCTGGTCGCTGGGTTGGGTGGCGATACTCTCTATGGCGGTGCTGGTGATAAAGATATCGCTGTACTGTCCGGTAACCGTGCCGACTACGCCATCACGAAGGGCAGCGGATACTCGATCAATGATCGCTGGTTCAACTTCTCCGTCACGGAGAAGGGGGTCGGTATCACCAAGGCGCTGCACGACGTGGAGTATGTCCAGTTCGCCGACGGCCTCTACCAGCTCAACCAGATCACCGGCGAGCTGACCCTGGTGCAGCCGACGGTGGTCGACTACCCGCTGGAGGTGAGCGCCTCCCTGAGCGATCGTGATGGCAGCGAAGTGCTCGACAGCCTGGTGCTGAGCGGCATGCCGAAGGGGGCCGAGCTCTATAACGGCAACCAGCTGCTGGGCACCGTCGGGGTGGATGGCAAGCTCACCCTTACCGCCAGCAGCGGTCTGTGGAGTGCGAGCACGCTGGATGTGAAGCTGAGCGGGCTGACTCTGCGAGTCCCCGGCAGCAGCGCCGGTCAGGTCGATCTCAAGGTGGATGCCATCGCCAGGGAGGTGGGTACCGATAAGACCAGTTCCGCGTCCGACAACGACAGCATCCGCCTGAGCTACTTCAATGCCACCGAAGGGGAGCCGGGGGATCAGAACCGGACCTATGGCAGCGAGCACAACATCGTGGTCGGGGATCTGGACGGCAGCGTGGTGCTGCCAGGCCAGAACTACAACATCGCCTTTATGGTCGACAGCTCCGGCAGTATCGGCAGTGAAGCCATGGAAACGATCAAGGCCCAGTTGACCCAGGTCTTTACCAGCCTCAAGAACAGTGCCGGGACCGAGGGTGCGGGCAAGGTCAATATCTTCCTGGTGGACTTCGACAGTCAGGCCAACAAGTCCATTAGCGTGGATCTGAAGGATGTCAATGCCCTGACCAAGTTGCAGAGCGTGCTCGACAGCATGAACGGCAGTTACTGGAATGGTGGCACGACCAACTATGAGGATGCCCTCAAGACTACCTCCAACTGGTTCAACAGCGACACCGCCAAGAACAACGCCAATGCGAAGAACCTGGCCTACTTCATCACTGATGGGGCGCCGAACACCTATTACGATTATGAAAAGACCAACCCGATCGTTAACCAGGTGACTGGCGAGCGGCTCGACGCGTTCGTCAACGTTAACAACTATGTACCTGGTGAAGTCTTCTCCGCCAACATTGGCGGCACCAGCAGGGTGCTGATCGATGCTAATGGCAGGGTGCAGCAGTGGTCTCAGGGCAACAACAACAAGTGGAGTTCGACCTCCATCGGCACCTTGAGAGCGCAGGGGGATGGCACCTTCGAGATTTCCACCACCTATGACGATAGTTACTGGGCACTGCAAAACGCCCTGGCCGTCTTGCCGCTTCTGGCCCTCAACAAGGTGACGCTGGAGGCCATCGGTATTGGCGGCAACGTGTCTATCGATACCCTGAAGCAGTTCGACAGCGATCAGGTTGTACAGTCCAACGTGTCTGCCGGCGATCTGGCGAACTCCATCCTGGGTAGCTCCGTCAACAACCTGCCGGGGGCCGACCGCTTCGATGGCGGAGCGGGCGACGACATCCTGTTCGGCGATGCGGTGCGCTTCACCGACATCAGCGGAGAAGGATATGCGGCCATCAAGCAGTATGTGGCCGGCAAGCTGGGGGCCGGGTCGGTGACCGATGCCCAGGTGCATTCCTACATCACGGGGCATGTCAGCGAGTTCGACCAGTCGTCGGCCAATGACAAGGGGGACACCCTCTATGGCGGGGATGGCAACGACATCCTGTTCGGCCAGGGCGGGGATGATTTCCTCTATGGCGGGGCTGGCAACGACATCCTGTTCGGTGGCAGTGGCAACGACACCCTCTATGGCGAGAGTGGCAGCGACGTGTTGAGTGGCGGCAGCGGCAACGACACCCTGTACGGCGGGACTGGCAACGACGTGCTGAGCGGGGGCCTTGGCAACGACATCCTGGTTGGCGGGCTTGGCGACGACATCCTCAAGGGGGATGCCGGAGCCGATACCTTCACCTGGCTGAAGGGGGATACCGAAACCGGCAAGGTGGCCAAGGACTACATCGTCGATTTCAGCAAGTCGGAAGGGGACAAGCTGGATCTCAGCGACTTGCTCGACAGCGATGGCAGCAAGACCGAGAGCTCCCTGAAGAGCCTGCTCTCGGTGTTCCAGGACAACGAGGGGGTGCACCTGCAGGTCAAGGAGAGCGGCGCGGCGCCGGTGACCCAGGAGATAGTGCTGATGAACCACACCTTCGACACCCTGACGGGCGGTTCGGGGACGACAGCCAACCAGGTCATCGATTTCATGTTGCAAAACAACATGCTGGATATCGACAAGTAATCCGGTCAGATGGTCAAAAAGCGGCGGAGCAATCTGCCGCTTTTTTTATGGGCGCTTTTCGGATGAATGCGGCGGAGCAGAGAGGGAGGGCCACTCAACGAGAGGATAAAAAGAGGGCGCCCCTCAAGAGAGGGGCGCCCGGGTTGAATGGCGTGATGGCCAAGGGGTCAGGCGCTGACCCTGGCAAGGCGGGAGCCACGCTGGAAGCAGTTCGCCAGCAGCAGCAGGGTGGTGACGCCGACGGTGCCGAGCACCAGCCAGGGCAGCCAGGGTTGCCCCTGGGCCATGGCGTAGTCGTGCAGGGCGCCGCCACCCACGTAACCCGTCATGCCGCCGAGCGCCAGCCCCAGGCGGCTGAAGCCCATGTAGCTGCCGCGCGCACCGGGCTGGGCGAGCTTGGTCATGAGGGTTTCCCGCGCCGGCTCGGCGATGACGATGCCGAGGTAGAAGCAGGCGAGCAGCAGGAAGACCGCGGGCAGGGTGGTGGCGAAGGCGACCAGGCCTATCCCCGTGGTCATCAGCAATACCCCGGCCATCAGGCGATTCTCCAGCTTGAAGTGGCGCTCGCCGAAGCGGGCGAGGGGGTAGAGCAGGGCCAGGGAGATGGCGGTTTCCAGGGTATACATCCAGCCCACCGCTGTGGTGCTGCCCGCCATCTGCTTGACCAGGATGGGGAAGATCAGCATCACCTGCACCCAGAGCGCGTAGTAGCCGCTCAGGATCAGCACCAGTCGGCAGAAGGCCTTGTCCGCCAGTACCTGGCCGAGGCCGTCGCGGATCGGGGTCGGGCGTACGGAGAGCTTGTAGGGGGGCAGGATCAGCAGGTTGCACAGGGCGGCGCAGACGAAGAGACCGGCACCCAGCAGGCAGACATATTCGAAGTCGAAGTTCAGCAGCCAGCTGCCGAGCAGGGCCCCCACCACGGCGCCGGCGCTCTCCAGCATCATCAGCAGGGAGATGTAGCGGCCCCGCTCCCGTGGCCGGGTGAACTTGATGACCAGGGCGGCGCGGGGGGGATCGAACAGGCAGCCACCGAGCCCGGAGATGATGCAGGAGAGGATGAGTTCCAGCCCGCTTTCGGCATAGGCCAGGCTGGCGAACCCCAGCGCCCGCAGCAGCATGCCGCAGACGATGAGGGGGCGCGCCCCGAACTTGTCGGCCAGGGAGCCGCCAAACACCCCCAGCCCTTGCTGGGTGAGCTGACGCAGCCCCAGCGCCAGCCCGACCACCCCGGCGGCCCAGCCGAGCTGGTCCACGAAACGCAGGCTGATCATGGGCATGACCACGAAGAATCCCAGGATCACCAGGAGGGAATCCAATGCCAAGAACCACCGCCCCAACCGCCTCGCCCGCTCCACCATGATCCTGTTACCTCTGTTCGTTCCGTTGATATTGTTGTGTTGTTGTATTCATCGCCGAATGGCGCCGTCACAAAAGAGAGTCAAGGACGATGACAGGTCCCTGACTCGATGGCGTATTGCCATATGATGACGATTGATGCTGCTATTCTGGTGGGGCGCCAGATATAGTGGTAGCCGACAACTGGCTATATTTCATATTGGATTTGGTTATGGCTATGACACTCGACGATTTGCAATTGCTGCTGGATGTGGCCAACCGTGGCAGCTTCAGCAAGGTGGCGGCCATCCGTGGCTGGTCGCAGCCCATGGTGAGCCAGCGGATCGCCGTGCTGGAGCAGGAGCTGGGCCAGTCCCTGTTTCGCCGCCACCGCCGTGGGGCCACCCCGACCCCGGCCTGCGAGCAGTTTCTGCCTGCGGCGATGGCGGCCCTGAGTGCGCTGGAAGGGGGGCGGCTGGCGATGCAGGGGGCGCCGGCCCTGCCGCGGATCCGGCTCTCCTGCCTGCCCTCCCTGACCACGGCGGTGTTCGGTCCCCTGCTGCTGGCCCTGGTGGACGAGTCCTTCGAGATCCGCTGCAACACGGATCACTCCGGCATCATCATGCAGGAGCTGCTGACCGGCGAGACCGACGTCGGCTTCATCCTGAAGTGTCCCGCCATCGCTGGCATCCAGCTCGAGCTGCTCTATCGCTCCCCCATCATCGCGGTGGCCTGCGCCACCCACCCCCTGGCCGGTCGGCAGGGGCTGACCCTGCAGGACATCGCCAATGAGCGGCTGGCCCCCCAGCAGTGGGGCACCGGCTGTGACGAGCTGATCCTGCAGCTACGGCTGCTGCGCCAGGTCGCCAGCCCGCTGCATGCCATCCAGCCTGCCAGCGCGGCGCGAGAGCTGGCGCTGGAGCACGGCTTCATCACCCTGATGCCGGCGCTCGCCATCACCCGGGATCTGGAGTTCGGTCGCCTGGTGAAACTGGATGTGGTGGATCTGCCGCCGGATCACTGGGACGTGATGATGGCCTGGCGCAGTGGCAAGCGTCCCAATCCCGCCAAGGAGCGGGTGCTGGAGGCGGCGCGCTCCCTGGCCAGACGCTGGTCGGGGAAACGGGAATAAAACAGCGCCGGTTCAGGCCGGCGCTTTCCATGTTGTTGCTGTGTGTCGGGATCAGTAGCTGGCCTTGAGGGTCACGCCGGAGAAGGCGCTGAAGCCGCTCAGCTGCACGTGCCAGGTCCCTGCCTTGGGCGCGTTCAGGGTACAGGTCTCGGCGTTGCCGCTCTTGTAGGGACGGCAGTCATAGCTGGTGCTGGTCGGAGCCGAGCCGAACTTCACATAGAGATCCGCATCCCCTGTGCCGCCGCTGCTGGCGACCACGAGCTGGCTCCTGCCGGCCGGCACGTCGATGGTGTAGCTCAGCTTGCCCCCCTTGGCGGCGGTGAGATTGCTCACCGGTACCCCGTTTTGCAGCACGTTGCCCGCCGGCGGCGTGGTAGTGCAGGAGGCATTGACGCCGACCGTGGTGAAGGCGGCCGCCACGTCGCTCAGGCTGTAGCCGAGATCGGTGGCCGCTTTGGTCACGCCGCAGGCGCCCTGATCGAAGGTGGTGTTGGCACCCCAGTAGAGGCGGTTGGCCAGCACGAACACCTCGAACGCCTTGCGGGTGTTCCAGCCGCTGGTGTTGGCCAGCAGGTAGAAGGCGCGGTTGTAGACCCCGGAGCTGTGGTGCACGTCGATGCCGTCATAGTAGTCGCTGGCGTGGCCGATGGACTTGCCGTCCCGGGTCGGATCCTCGAAGTAGCGCAGCGAGCCGTTGCCCTTGAAGATCTGGGCCCCCACCAGCCAGTCGTTGCTGCCCTTCATGTAGTTCTCGGCCGCTTCCCCCGCCATGTCGGAGAAGGCCTCGTTGATGCCGCCCGACTGGCCGGAGTAGACCAGGCCCGAGTTCTGTTCGGTGAAGCCATGGCTCACCTCGTGGGCTGCCACGTCCAGGCTCACCAGGGGGTAGAAGGTGGTGGCGCCGTCACCGAAGGTCATCTGGCTACCGTCCCAGAAGGCGTTTTCGTAGTTGCGGCTGTAGTGCACCCGCATCTTGAGCTTGAAGCTCAGCGGCGCCGTGTTGTACCAGTTGCGGTACATGTCGAACACCACGTTGCCGAAGTAGTGGGCATCGTTGAGGGGGGAGTAGGCGCCGTTGATCTCCTTGACCGTGTTCTCCGGGCAGGCGAACTGGTGGATGGCGCCCCCCGTGGTGGCGTGATTCATGTTGAGGGTATCGACGTTCGCACTGGTCATCCGGCAGTTGTCGTCCACCTGCAGCGGGCCGAAGTCGGCGCCGTAGAAATACTTGCCGGTCTTGAGGTTGCCGCCCGGACCGGTGGCATCCTTGTGGTTGATCCCCTCCCAGCGCTTGATCTCGCTGCCGCTCTGGGCGTCGATGATGACGAAGGGGCGGCTTGGTTCCTCGCTCGCCGCGAGCCAGGAGACCAGGTAGACCAGACGGGCCTGCCCTGCGTCATCCTGCATCACGAACAGCTTGACCCGCTCGTTGCTGCCCTTGGCGCCGGCCCGCGCCTTGCGGGCGGCATCGGCGGGAGAGAGGGACGCGGTCGGGCTCGCGAGATCGGTCTCGATCTGGCGCAGCATGGTGCCGGAGACCTGGCTGATCTGGCCGCCGAGGGACTGCTCGGCCACGAGCACCTGGCCCCAGACCGGGATGCCGTGCCAGGTCTGCTCATAGCGCACCCGCTGCTGGCCATTGGGCAGCTTGACCGCTCGCACCTGGCGAAACTCGCCATCCCCTGCGAGGGCGCTGACCCCGGCGGCACCGCTCGGCGCCCCCAGCAGGCCGGCGACCTGGTTTACTTCCACCTGTTCTGCCGCCATGGCGGCGCTTCCCCAGCAGGCCAGTACCACGGCCAAATAGACTTTGTTCATCTCGTCTTTCCTTAGTCGATGAAGATTACACACCGGGTCTGTTGCCCGGCGCTCTTACACTAGTGGGAAGGGACGAAATGGCTGCCTGTCATTTGTAACAGATCGGCGAAAACAGGCAGCAGAACATACTTCTACGATGTTAATCGTCCAGTAAATGCCTGGCTGGCAGAGTGTTTCACCAAAAATGGGCGGGATTGATGACAAGCTCAATAAGCCGGCCGGACGGGGCGCTCCATCTGGGGGTTGCCAGCGGGGAGAACGGGCCGAAAGTCCTTGGCAAACAAGGGATTGATTGACTACATTGGCTCCCATGACGGCGCACGCCGAGTCAACGCAGGGAGGAGTGGCGATGTTTTCATGGCAACTGGATGACGAGCTGGCGCTCCTGTTCCTGCAACCCGACATGGCCAGCGAGCTGTTTCGCCTCTGCCAGCGCAACCGCGACTACCTCTCCCAGTGGTTGCCCTGGGTGCCCCACATCCAACAACCCTCCGACAGCGCCACCTTCATTCGCCACGCCATCGAGAAATTCGCCCGGGGGGAGGGGCTGACCACGGCCATCGAGTATCAGGGGGAGGTAGTCGGCGTCATCGGCTACAACCAGATCGATCACGGGCTGGCCAAGGTCAGCATCGGCTACTGGCTGGCGGAACGCTGGCAGGGGCACGGCATCATCACCCGGGCCTGCCAGGCCCTGATCCACCACGCCTTCGAGGAGATGGGGATGGAGAAGGTGGAGATCAACGCCGCCCAGGAGAACGACGCGAGCCGGGCGGTGTGCGAGCGGCTCGGCATGGTGCAGGAGGGGGTGACCCGGCGGGCGGAGCGACTGGCGGACAGGGTGGTGGATCACGTGCACTACGGCCTGCTGCGGGACGAGTGGCTCAGGCTGAGGGATCTCTGATGGCCTTTCTGCCCGCTTCCAACGTCCGGGGGGAGAGATGACGACGCTGCCCCATATCACCACGGCCCGCACCCGGCTGACCGTGCTGCCCCCGGAGCGGGCCGACCTGATGCTGGATTTCTATCTGCGCAACCGCACCCACCTCGCCCCCTGGGAGCCCAGGCGGGATGAAAGTTTCTATACCCTGGCCCACTGGCAGGCGCGGCTGCGCGACGGCTACGGCCAGTTCTTCGATGGCAGCGCCGTGCAGCTGGCGGCCCTGGATCTGCGGGGGGAGCGGGTGCTCGCCACCTGCAACTTCACCAACATCATGATGGGCATGTTCAAGGCGTGCCACCTGGGTTATGCCATCGACCATGCCCATCAGGGACAGGGACTGATGCACGAGGTGGTGACGGCCGGCATCGACTACCTGTTCCGGGAGCGCGGCCTGCACCGCATCATGGCCGGCTACATGCCTGCGAACCTGCGCAGCGGCGCTCTGCTCGAACGGCTCGGCTTCGAGCGGGAGGGGTACGCAAAGGACTACCTGATGATCAACGGCCGCTGGGAGGATCACGTCCTCACCGCGCTCCTCAACCCCGCAGTCTAGGTGACAACGGCCTGTCAGCCTGCTTGTTGCAGGGCGCGTCTTGACGCGTTGCCAGGCGACGGGAGGCGCTTTTTCACGGCAAGATCGCACTATCTGTATGCGCCTCATACCCCAGACCCCAAAAGCGTGTAAAATTGCGCCCTGAATTTTCCCGGCCGGCAGCTGCTGGTCGCGACTCCATACATGCAAGGCAGACATTGTGACTGAAGTAGACAGATTCGCGGACATTCGCCCCTATCGCGATGATGAAGTGCCAGCGGCCATCGAGCGGCTGATCCAGGATGACGAGTTTATCGGTGCCATCGCCAAATACCGTTTCGGTTCCCTGATGAGCTGGCTGGGCTGGGCCATCCGCCCGCTGATCCGCCAGTTCCTGCGCCACAAGTGGGCCAAGGTCAGCACCATCCATCAGGTACAGATGGGGGTGACCCGCTACATGACCCGCATGATCGCCACCTCCACACAGGGGGTGAGCTTCTCCGGGCTCGAACACCTGAAGAAGGAGCAGGGCTATCTGTTCGTCTCCAACCACAGGGACATCGCCATGGATCCGGCGTTCGTCAACTGGGGACTACACACCCACGGTTTCGATACCGTGCGCATCGCCATCGGTGACAACCTGCTGCGCAAACCCTGCGCCACCGAGTTGATGAAGCTCAACAAGAGCTTCATCGTCAAGCGCTCCGCCAAGGGGCCGCGGGAGATGATGAAGGCGCTCGGCGAGCTGTCGGCCTACATCGGCCAGTCGGTGCACGAGGGGCACTCCATCTGGATCGCCCAGAAGGAAGGGCGCGCCAAGGACGGGGACGACAAGACGGATCCGGCCATCCTCAAGATGTTCTACGTGGACGGCAAGAAGCAGAAGATCGAGTTCGTCGACTACATGCGCAGCCTCAATATCGTGCCGGTCAGCATCAGCTACGAGCTGGATCCCACCGACATGGCCAAGGCGCGCGAGCTCTACGAGAAGTCGGTCAACGGCAGCTACGAGAAGGGCGAGTTCGAGGACATCGAGAGCATAGTCGCGGGCATCATCGGCCAGAAGGGGCGGGTACACGTCTCCTTCGGCGCCCCCATCACCGAGGGCTTCAGCGATCCGGACGAACTGGCTGCGCTCATCGACAAGGCCATCTGGAGCAGCTATCGCCTCTTCCCCGGCAATTACCTGGCCGCGGATGTCCCCAATCGGGCCAGCACGACCGAGCAGGCCGCCTTCCTGACCCGCCAGTCCGAGGTGCCAGCAGAGCACAAGGCCATCTGGCGCGCCATGTATGCCAAGCCGGTGGAGAACGCCAACAAGGTTTGAATGGCACCGATCATAACAATGTAATACGAAAAAAACGGGAGCAGATGCTCCCGTTTTTGCGTCTGGTCAAAGTTGGCGGCCATCGGGTAGTGAATAATATTGTTTCAGCTGGTACGATAATCGGGTGAACGAGCGGTATCTCCTGGCGAGGGACGGGCTGTGCAGCAGCCGCCCGACGCCTTATGTAGCGAGAGGCTCGGTTCGTGTCCGCATGGATGGCGGGCGACACCAGACAAGGACCTTCAGGGGTCCTTTTTCATTGATGCAGAAAGATAGACCACAGATATAGCTAAGGATGCGAACCCCATGATCACCGGCAGTCTGGATACCTTGCAACGCACTCCCTTGCCCGTTCCCCTGGACCGCATCATGGCCGAGGTAGTGCAGAGCGTCGCACGCTGGCTGGATGCCCCCCTCGGCAAGCAGGAGATCGACGGTCTCAATCTGTTCTGCCTGGTGAGCGAGGATCTGACCGAGCCGGCTGCGGATCGTCGCGGCGAGTTTCACGAGCGGTACCTGGATATCCAGCTGCTGCTGCGCGGGGAGGAGTGGATCGGTGTGGGACCCCATGCCTATGTCCGGGACGGCGCCGATCATCCTTACCCCGACCTCTGGTTCGTCGACGACGAACAGACCAGTTATCTGGCGTTGCAGCCCGGCGACTTTGCCATCTTCTGGCCGGGAGAACTGCATCGCCCCCTCTGTACCCCCCAACCGCCGGCACAGGTGAAGAAGCTGGTGGTCAAGGTGCATCGGGATCTGCTGGCCGGGCTCTGATCGCCCGTACCGGCCCTCCTGCGGCAGTGAACACGCTGCGCAGGCCGAATCGAAAAATTGGACGCAGCCTCCTGCGACCATACGCCCCCGGCAGGGGAATCCCATCCATCGCTGGATGACACGACACTGTCGGCATCACGCCGACGCACAGGAAGATGTAGAACATGAGCAAGTTGGTATTGATCCTTAACTGCGGTAGCTCTTCCCTGAAATTTGCCGTAATGGACGCCGAAACGGGCGAGGACATGCTGTCCGGCCTGGCCGAATGCTTCAATCTGGATGATGCACGCATCAAGTGGAAACTCCACGGGGTCAAGGGCGACGCCATGCTGGGCGCGGGTGCCGCGCACCAGGAAGCTCTCGACCACATCGTGGGTCACATCCTGCCCCAGGATCCCGCCCTGGCCGAGCAGCTGGTGGCCATTGGCCATCGCATCGTGCACGGCGGCGAGCAGTTCTCCCGCTCCGTGCGCATCGATGAGGGCGTGATCGCCGGCATCGAGGCCGCCATCCCGTTCGCCCCCCTGCACAACCCGGCACACCTCATCGGCATCCGTGCCGCCCTCAAGGTCTTCCCGGCCCTGGCCGAGAAGAACGTGGCCGTGTTCGACACCGCTTTCCACCAGACCTTGCCGCAGGAAGCCTACCTCTACGCGCTGCCCTACAAGCTCTACAAGGAGAACGGCATCCGCCGTTACGGCGCCCACGGCACCTCCCACCGCTTCATCGCCGAAGAGACCGCCAAGGCGCTGGGCAAGCCGCTCGAAGCGCTGAACATCATCAACTGCCACCTGGGTAACGGCGCCTCCGTCTGCGCCATCCGTGGCGGCGAATCCGTCGACACTTCCATGGGGCTGACCCCGCTGGAAGGGCTGGCGATGGGCACCCGCTCCGGCGACATAGACCCCGCTGTAGTTTTCTTCATGCACGACCAGCTCGGCTACAGCGTGGAGCAGATCAATCACACCCTGACCCGTGAATCCGGCCTGCTGGGCATGACAGAGGCGAGCAGCGACTGCCGCTATGTCACCTCCAACTACGCCACCGACGCCGGTGCCAAGCGTGCGCTTGACGTGTTCACCTACCGGGTGGCCAAGTATGTCGGTGCCTACGCCGCCGCCATGGACGGTCGTCTGGACGCCCTGGTGTTCACCGGCGGTATCGGCGAGAACGCCGCCATGGTGCGCGAGATGGTGCTGGATCGTCTGGCCCTGTTCGGCTTCAAGGTCGACAAGGAGGCGAACAACGCCGCCGTGCTCGGCGGGGAAGGGCCCATCACCACCGCTGACAGCCGTCTGGCCCTGGTGATGCCCACCAACGAAGAGCTGGTCATCGCCCGCGATGCCCTGAGCCTGGTCGGCTGACACCTCCCCGGTTAGAACCCAGCGCCCGGCCCTGCCGGGCGCTGTCATTTTCGGCGTCTGCTGAGTACCCCGTCATTTGACATGAAGGACCAGATACGTACCCTGACCGCAGTGTGATATTGCGGAGGTAGTGATGAAAGAGATGTTTTTCAACTGGTTGTCCGGGCTCGGTGTCGAGGTGACACCCATGATGGCCCTGGTGATCGCCCTGGGGTTCATCCTGCTGACCGCCCTGGTGCTGCACCTGGTGCTGCACCGCATCCTGCTGGTGCGCCTGGTGGGTCTGCTTGGCAAGGCCCAGCAGGCGTGGCTGCCCCCCCAGTTGCAGCAGCGCCTTTTCTATCGCCTCGCCTTCGTGCTGCAGGGGGCCGTGCTGCTCGGCCAGGCGGAGATCTGGCTGCCCAAGGCGTCCGACAGCCTGGCGCTGATCGAACTGGTGGCCCAGCTCTGGATACTGCTGTTCCTGCTGCTGGCGCTGTTTGCCCTGCTCGACTGCCTGCTGTCGGTGAGCCGCCATACCCGGCTCGGACGGGATCTGCCCCTGCGCGGTATCTTCCAGGGGGTGAAACTGGTGGCCAGCATCCTGGTGGGCATCCTGATGATCGCCCTGCTGCTCGGCAAGTCACCGCTCTTCCTGTTCAGCGGCCTGGGGGCCATGACCGCAGTCCTGATGCTGGTGTTCAAGGACCCCATCCTGGGCCTGGTGGCCGGGATCCAGCTCTCCGCCAACCGCATGCTGAGCGTCGGTGACTGGCTGCAGATGGATAAATACGGCGCCGATGGCGAGGTGACCGACATCGGCCTCACCACGGTCAAGGTGTCGAACTGGGACAAGACCATCACCACCATCCCCACCTATGCCCTCATCTCCGATTCCTTCAAGAACTGGCAGGGGATGACAGAGTCCGGTGGCCGGCGCATCAAGCGCAGCGTCAACATCGACATGACCAGTGTGCGCTTCCTGACGGCGGAGGAGCAGCTGCAACTCAAGCAGGCCAGATTGCTGGCCCCCTATCTGAGCCGCAAGGAGCAGGAGCTGAGCAGCTACAACCAGCAGCTCAGCGATGCCATCAGTTGCCCCATCAACGGCCGTCACCTCACCAACCTCGGTACCCTGCGCGCCTATCTGGATGCCTACCTGCGCGCCCACCCTGGCATTCGCAAGGACATGACCCTGATGGTACGCCAGCTGGCACCGACCCCGGACGGCCTGCCGCTGGAGATCTACTGCTTTACGGCGACCACCGCCTGGGCCGAGTATGAAGGGATACAGGCTGACATATTCGACCACATATTTGCGATTATTGAGCAATTTCATCTGAGATTGCATCAATCCCCAACCGGTTATGATATGCACGCCTGGAAGGTTGGCTGATACCGCTTCCGGCGTGGAAGAGGGGACGTGGCGCTGTACCTTATTTAATCACTGACCGTCATCACGCAGCGGTTGAAATTTGGCAGGCAGAAGAGAAAAATGGCGGCCTTCTCTTTGCCCCGGGGGCCTGAGCCCCCGGCCTGGCCAGAGTACTGAACCATCCCCTTTATCACAGGAACGTTATGAAGCTCCTCCACAACACGGCGGCCGCACTGTGCTGCAGTCTGCTCCTGACCGCCATGCCCGCCCTCGCCATCGAATATGCCCTGCCCGCAGCCAACAGCCGCCTGGTGGGTGAGAACCTGGATTACGTGGTGTCGGCCGATGAGGCGGGCCAACCCCTGGAAGCCGCCGCCGCCAAGTTCCAGCTGGGCTTGACCAACATGCTGGAAGCCAACCCCAAGGCGGATCCCCTGCTGCTGCAGGCCGGCGAGAAGATGGTCATTCCGCACCAGCTGATCCTGCCGGATGCCCCCCGCGAGGGCATAGTGCTGAACGTGGCCGAGATGCGCCTCTATTACTATCCCAAGGGCAAGAAGGTGGTGGAAGTGCTGCCCATCGGCATCGGCCAGCTCGGCACCGACACCCCGGAAGACTGGGTGACCAGCGTGCAGCGCAAGAAGGCGGGCCCGACCTGGACCCCGACCGCCAAGATGCACGCCGAGTACGCCGCCCGTGGCGAGACCCTGCCTGCGGTCTGGCCGGCCGGTCCGGACAACCCCATGGGGCTGTTCGCGCTCTACATCGGCAAGATGTACGCCATCCACGGCACCAACGCCCAGTTCGGCATCGGCCTGCGAGTGAGCCACGGCTGCGTGCGGCTGCGCAACGACGACATCGAGTACCTGTTCAAGCAGGTCCCGGTCGGTACTCGCGTCCAGTTCGTGAACCAGCCCATCAAGGCCTCTGTCGAGCCGGATGGCCGCCGCTATCTGGAAGTGCACCAGCCGCTCTCCCGCAGCCAGGAGGAGTTCGACTCCAGCCTGCCGGCACCGCTGCCCATGTCCACCGCCGTGACCCGTTTCATCGCCCACGCGGACAGCGACTCCCAGCTGGTCAAGCAGGCCCTGGAGCAGCGCAGCGGCATGCCCATCGCCATCAACCGCTGATCGTTTTTTCGTCGAACTCGAGCCCCGGCTTCTGCCGGGGCTTTTTTATGTCATCGGGAAGGGGAACATCAGGGTAAATCCTTGGTGTATTGGGATAAAATCCGGCCTTCATGGCAGTGAGTGGTTACTTGATTAGGTGTGAAACGTTTTTCTTGTGTTTTTTATTTGTTAAAAGTGGTTGTGATCAGGCGATCCGCTGATTACTCTAGGCCGGTTTTTTTAAGGAAGAGCCCGTCACAAGAACGGGCACAGACGTCACATAACGGAGTTTTGAATGACAGCTAGCACCCCCATGCTCATCACCTTCCTGGTGTACATCCTCGGGATGGTCCTGATCGGCTTCATCGCCTATCGCGCCACCCGCAACTTTGACGACTACATTCTCGGCGGCCGCCGCATGGGGAGCTGGGTGACCGCCCTCTCCGCCGGTGCCTCCGACATGAGTGGCTGGCTCCTGATGGGCCTGCCCGGCGCCGTCTTCATCGGCGGCATCTCCGAGAGCTGGATCGCCATCGGTCTGGTCATCGGCGCCTATCTCAACTGGCGCTGGGTCGCCGGTCGGCTGCGGGTTCATACCGAGAAGAACCGTAACGCACTGACCCTGCCGGACTACTTCACCTACCGCTTCGAGGACAAGAGCCGGGTGCTGCGCATCCTCTCTGCCCTGGTGATCCTGCTGTTCTTCACCATCTACTGCGCCTCCGGCGTGGTGGCCGGTGCCCGCCTGTTCGAGAGCACCTTCGGCATGAGCTATGACACCGCCCTCTGGGTCGGTGCCGCGGCCACCATCACCTACACCTTCTTCGGTGGCTTCCTCGCGGTGAGCTGGACCGATACCGTGCAGGCGACCCTGATGATCTTCGCCCTGATCCTGACCCCGGTCTTCGTCATCATCGCCGTGGGTGGTATCGACACCGCCATGGTGCAGGTGGCGGCGCAGAATGCCAGCAACCTCGACATGTTCAAGAACCTGGACTTCATCGCCATCATCTCCCTGATGGCCTGGGGTCTCGGGTACTTCGGTCAGCCTCACATCCTGGCGCGCTTCATGGCGGCGGACTCCCACCACTCTATGACCAATGCCCGTCGCATCAGCATGACCTGGATGGTGCTGTGCCTGGGCGGCGCCGTGGCCATCGGCTTCTTCGGCCTCTCCTACTTCTCCACCTTCACCGAGCAGGCGAGTGGTGTGACCGGCAACCCCGAGCGGGTCTTCATCGAGCTCTCCAAGATCCTGTTCAACCCCTGGGTCGCCGGCGTGCTGCTCTCCGCCATCCTGGCGGCGGTCATGAGTACCCTCAGTTGCCAGCTGCTGGTCTGCTCCAGCGCCATCACCGAGGATCTCTACAAGCCCTTCCTGCGCAAGAACGCCTCCCAGAAGGAGCTGGTGTGGGTCGGCCGTGCCATGGTGCTGCTGATCTCCCTCATCGCCATCGCCGTGGCCGTGAACCCGGAAAACCGGGTACTGGGTCTGGTGAGCTACGCCTGGGCCGGCTTCGGTGCCGCCTTCGGCCCCGTGGTGCTGCTCTCCGTGCTCTGGTCCCGCATGACTCGCAACGGCGCCCTGGCGGGCATGCTGGTCGGTGCCCTGACCGTCATCATCTGGAAGCAGTTCGGCTGGCTGGGTCTGTACGAGATCATCCCGGGCTTCCTGTTCGCTGGCGTGGCGATCGTGGTGTTCAGCCTGCTGGACAAGGCTCCCTCCAAGGCCATGCAGGATCGCTTCGCAGAAGCCGAGCAGGAGTTCCAGAGCCCCATGGCCGACGCCATCGCGGTGAAGTAATTCCGCTCAGATAGCAAAAAGCCCCGCAACTGCGGGGCTTTTTCATTGCACGAAGGGAAGGGGACTATTCGTTGCCCCCCTTGCCCAATGGCTGGCAGGTGAGGGCTGGCTGGCCATAGCGCTCCAGTGTCGCGTCATCTCCCTTGGTCCAGAGGGTGAGGTTTTGCCCTTCATATCTGGCCCCGCTGGCACTGGGGGTTTCATAGGCGAGTACCTGCTGCTGGTCGTTCCCCTCGCTCAGGTTGATCACGGCGGCGGGCAGTTTGGCCTCGTTGTAGAAATAGGTCGAAAGGGTCACTTTGTTGCCGCACTGGTAGTCCACCGGGCTTGGCACCATCAGCTGGCCGCCCTTGATCTGCAGCTCGGTGATCCGCATCTGGTAGCTCTTCTCCACGCATTGGCGTGCGTCACTCTCTTTCCAGCACTCGTTGCGTCCCTTGATCCAGCCGCGCTGTATCGCCTTCTCCGTCTTTTTCTGCTCGTCATTGAAGTTGGCCAGCGCCTTGGGGTAGAGAGTCGCCAGTTCGTTGTCCAGTGCGGCGAGCCCTGCATCCTGACAGACAAGCTGCTCGGCCGTGCTGTGGGCCTTGGTGCAGTCGAAGGAGGGAGTGGCCGCCGTGGCCAGCAGCGGCGAGAGAGAGAGGGTGGCAAACAGCATCTTGTTCATCGAAAGGCTCCAGCAAAAGGGGAATACCCCATAACTAGAGCACACTCTACAACATAATGGCGCAGGGACGCCGAGCGCTTTTTGCGCCGGGCGGCCCGGAAGAAGGGAGGAAGATCAGGCCAGCGCCAGTTGCTGGCGGCTGCGCCACAGCCGCTCGTGGAAGAAGAACACCACTGTGTTGATGGAAGGTTCGATCAGCGCCATTACGCCACCGGTGAGCAGCTCGCCACTCAGCAGGAAGGCGACGCCGAAGGCCACAGAGAAGTGCACCAGTGCGAAGCTGCTGGTCTTGGCCTGCAGGCTGTGCTCGGGTTTGAACCTGCGCCAGCCAAGGTCGTGGAAGTAGAATGCGACCGTGTTGACGGCGGGTTCGATCAGGGCGATCAGGCTGGCGGTGAGCAGTTCACCGGTCAGCAGGTAAGCCACGGTGAAGGCGACACTGAAGTGCAGGGCGGCAAAGCTGATGGTCTTTTTCATGGTGATGGCTCCCTCTGGCGATGAAGGCAGTATCACCCAGAACACCATTAAATGAAAACCATTCTCATCTATTGGCGAAATAGAAAAAGCCTATCGATCGACATTCCCCCACCGAATTGGGAGTTGTCTGGGGCCACACCAGCGTTAGAGTGTGCCTTTTGCCATGAAAAAGGAGCTTTCATGACCATCAATGCCAACATTTATGTGCTGTTCATCCTGCTGCTGATGATCATCGTCGGTGTCGTGGCCTGGCGACTGGCCCGGCGCAAGAGTCGCCATCCGGTGCTTGTCACCTTCCTGTGCGTGCTGCTCTGCCTGGCGCCGCCCTTCACCCTGCTGGCGTTGCTCATTCTGGCGCTCTGGCGGGATCTGCCCGCAAGACCTGGCGCTGAGCAACCTCAGCCGCCGCTGCCGCAGTAATAGAAAAGCCCCTTGCGGGGCTTTGTCGTTTTTTGCAACGGGTGAGCGGTCAGGCCTCGGCCTGGTTCAGCCACTCCACCCTGTACTGGGCGCCGGCGCCCTGGGCCAGCCTGGCGCACAGGGGTTTCAAGAAGGCTTCGATCTGCTCATCCAGCATCCAGGGGGGGCTGATGATGAGCATCCCGGAACCGTTCATGCCCCAATCGCTGGTCTGGCCGGCCACTTCCAGCTCGGCGACCAAGACGTTACCGAAGTTCTCCCGCTTGATCGCCTTGAGCATATCGCGGGACTTGTCCGCCTCCTGGCCGAGGATGGGATACCAGAGGGCGTAGATGCCGGTGGCCCAGCGCTTTTGCGCTTTTTTAAGGGTATCGACCACGGCGAAGTAGTCTTCTTTCAGCTCATAGGGGGGATCGATGAGCACCAGGCCGCGGCGCGGGGTGGGAGGCAGCAGGGCGACCAGCCCCTCGAAGCCGTCGCGATGGTGGACGGCGACGCGCGGGTCGTACCCCATGTTGGCGCGCAGGTCCTCCACCTCGTTGTTGTGCAGCTCCATCAAGGCCAGCTTGTCCTGCTCGCGAATGAGGCGGCGGGAGAGCTCGGGGGAGCCCGGGTAGTAGTGCAGATCGCCGCCCTGGTTCATCTCCTCGATGACACCCAGATACGGCGCCATGGCCACCCACTGGGCGCGCTCGTTCCAAAGACGGCCAATGCCATCGGCATACTCGGCCTTCTTCTGGGACCAGTCGCCGCGCAGATCGTAGAGACCGCCACCGGCGTGGGTATCCAGCACGATGAAGGGTTTCTCCTTCTTTTTGAGGGACTCGATGATCAGGGCCTGGACGGCGTGTTTCAGCACGTCGGCGTGGTTGCCGGCGTGGAAGGCGTGGCGGTAGCTCAGCATAGGAGATCTCTGAGGGGGCCCTGTTGGGCACCCAGTAACGATAGATAGTTTGACAGGTTGTGGCTCTTGCCCCGGGAGAGGGAAAGCTCGCGCAGGGTCTGCAACAAGACGCCTTGCTGCAGCCGCTCCAGTTCCAGTTCGTGGGCCAGCATGGCCTGGTACTCCTCGTCGGCCACCCGGCTCTTGGCCTGCTGGCGCAGGGCACGCCAGGGGAGCAGCACGGCTTCGGTCTGCACCAGGCCCGGCTGCAGATCGGTGAGATCGACCGGGATCCCGCACTGGTCCAGATAGTGCAGCAGCAGGGCCAGGTTGACGTTGCCGCCCAGGCTCTGCACATGGAGCCAGTCCTGGCTGCGCTGGCCATAGACCTGGCTGCTCCACACCCAGAAGTCGAGGGGAGTGGGCAGCGCGTCGGCGCCGATCCGCTCGCTTGTCATCATCTGTTCGTCACGCAAAGAAGGCTTGCTCCATGGTTTCCAGCTCCTCGGAGAGGTTCATCCACTCCAGCTCGATCTCCTCAAGCTCCTCCTTGAGGGGACCCTGGGACTTTAGCAGCTCGGAGAGCTTTTGCTTGGCGCTCTCCTCGTAGATGGCGGGGTCGGCCAGCTGCTGCTCGATGTCGGCGAGTTTCCCTTGCAGCTTCTCCATGCCAGCCTCGAGCTTCTCGAGCTTCTGGCGAAGCGGCCGGGTCTGCTGGCGGAACTGGGCCTCGAGGCGCTTCTGATCCTTGCGCGCCACCGCCGAGTTGGCAGAGACGGGGCCGTCCGCCGGCTTGGCGTTGGCCTCTCTCTCCTGCTCGCCGAGCCACTTGTGGTAGTCGTCGAGGTCGCCGTCGAACGGCTCGACCCGGCCGCCGTGGACCAGATAGAAGTCATCCGTGGTGGTGCGCAGCAGGTGACGGTCGTGGGAGACCACCACCATGGCCCCTTCGAACCCTTGCAGCGCCATGGTCAGGGCGTGGCGCATCTCCAGATCCAGGTGGTTGGTCGGTTCATCCAGCAGCAGCAGGTTGGGGCGCTGCCAGGTGATGAGGGCCAGCACCAGGCGCGCCTTCTCGCCGCCGGAGAAGGGGGCCACCTTGTCCAGCACCTTGTCCCCGTGGAAGCCGAAGCTGCCGAGGTAGTTGCGAAGCTCCTGCTCCGTCTTGTCCGGGGCGAGGCGCACCAGGTGATCGAGGGGAGAGTCATCCAGACGCAGGGTCTCCAGCTGATGCTGGGCGAAGTAACCGATGCTGACCCCGGCGCTCACTTCCAGCTTGCCTGATAGCGGCGCATTGGAGCCCGCCAGCATCTTGATGAAGGTGGACTTGCCCGCGCCGTTGCGCCCGAGCAGGCCGATGCGCGAGCCCGGCACCAGGTTGAGCTTGATCTTCTCCAGGATCACCTTGTCGCCGTAGCCGGCACTGAGGTTCTCCATGGCGATGAGGGGGGTCGGCAGGGCCGAGGGCTCGCGAAACTCGAAGCTGAACTCGGAATCGGCGTGGGCGGGCAGGATCTTCTCCATCCGCTCCATGGCTTTCAACCGGCTCTGCGCCTGGCGGGCCTTGGAGGCCTTGTAACGGAAACGGTCCACGTAGGATTGCATGTGGGCCATCTCCCGCTGCTGCTTCTCGTACATGGACTGCTGCTGGGCGAGCTGTTCGGCGCGCTGCAGCTCGAAGTCGGAATAGCCACCGGTGTATTCGTTGAGCTTGCCGTTCTCGATGTGGATGATGCGTCCGACCACGGAGTCGAGGAAGTCCCGGTCGTGAGAGATCAGCACGAGCGTGCCCTGGTAGCTCTTGAGCCACTTCTCCAGCCAGATGACGGCATCGAGATCCAGGTGGTTGGTCGGTTCATCGAGCAGCAGCAGATCGGAGCGGCAGAGCAGCGCCTGGGCGAGGTTCAGGCGCATGCGCCAGCCACCGGAGAAGCTGCGCACCGGCGAGCTCAGCTGATCCCCGCCAAAGCCGAGGCCGTGCAGCAGTTCGGCGGCGCGGGCGCGAATGCTGTAGGCGCCTATGGTATCGAGCCTGCCGTGCAGCTCGGCCACCAGCAGACCGTTGTCATCCGCCTCGGCTTTGGCCAGCTCGGCCTCCAGGGTGCGAAACTCCTTGTCGCCGTCGATCACGTAGTCGAGGGCGGAGCACTCCAGTGCCGGGGTCTCCTGGGCGACGCCGGCAATCTGCCAGCCGGCGGGCAGGCTGAAGCTGCCATTGTCGATGGCCAGCTCGCCCCGCACCAGCGCAAAGAAGGTGGACTTGCCACAGCCGTTCTTGCCCACCAGGCCCACCTTGTGGCCGGGATGTATGGTGGCGGACGCGTTGTCCAGCAGCGTGCGGCCGCCGCGGATCAGTTCGATTTGACTGGCAACTATCATGGATGGGTCTGCTTGGCTCAATTGAAGGAGAGAATCTGGCGCGGATCTTACGTGAAATGGCACAAATTTGCACTTGAGGGGCGGGGGGATGGCTGCGGCCGGAAAAACGTGTCATAACAGAGACATCTGGTGGCAGGAGGCTGACCATGTTGATTAAAGAGATCATGACGACCCGGGTTGCGACCGTCTCCATGGACGACAGGCTGGGCGTCATCAAGGAGATCTTCGAACAGGCGAACTTTCGCCACCTGCTGGTGGTGGAGGAAGAGGAGCTGGTGGGGGTGATCTCGGACCGGGATCTGCTGCGCGCCCTCAGCCCCTATCTGGACACGGATGCCGAAATGAACCGCGACACCGAGACCCTCAATCGGCGTGCCCACCAGATCATGAGCCGCCATCCCATCACCGTCTCCCCCAACTGCACCCTGAAAGAAGCGGCCGCCATCATGCTGGAGCGGCACATCTCCTGTCTGCCGGTGCTGGAGAATGGCGCCCTGGTCGGCATCGTGAGCTGGAAAGACCTGCTCAGGATCATGAGAGGCTGGCAACCTGTCTGACCCTCCGCGAGGGCGCGCTGTCCATCCTGACAGGCCTCTCATGCGTCCTCTTTGATATATTCATCTGTATTGTTCAGCTATGGCGCTTGAATGGTTCTGGTAAGAAATAAATAATAGTGATTAATTCTGTGTTTTTGCCGACTTGCGACATCTGGTGTCGTCTGAAATGGTGAAATTGGCGTTTTTATAATTAATCTCACATCGCTTCAGTTCCCATCAAGGTTTGTGGATCTACCTTAGGCCATCGGAACATAAACCCGATCAAACGACCGAGCACAGGTCTGACAGAGAGTGTTTACACCAGAGGAACTAATAATGAAAAAGACAGCATTGACGATGGCCATCTCCAGCCTGCTGCTGGCCGGTGGCGCACAGGCCGCTACCGTTTACGATCAGAATGGCTCCAAGCTGGAGATCGGTGGTCGCGCTCAGGGCATGTACTACGGCACCGATGACAACGACAGCGAAGGCGATGCCAGCTATCTGCGTCTGCACATCGCGGGTGAAACCAAGGTCGATGAAGAGCTGACTGCGTTCGGCTTCGCCGAGTACAACCTGCCGGTCTCCGGGTCTGACAATGACGAGCTGCGTTATGCGTTCGCCGGTATCAAGCACGATCGTTTCGGTGCCTTCAGCTACGGTCGTCAGGACGGCCTGTTCACCAAGGCGGTGAACGATTATACCGACGTGCTGCCTGAGTGGGGCGGTGACGGCCTGGGCAAGGGGACCGAGGTGTTCGGCACCGGTCGTACCAATGGCCTGGCCCAGTACATCTACAACTGGCAGGGGCTGACCCTGGGCGCCCAGTTCACCGGCAACAACGACCCGCAGAACGAGAGCCGCAGCGAGCGCATCGGCCCGAACGGCACCTGGACTCCGAAGGGTTCCTCCGAGGGTTATGCCCTGTCCGCCAACTATGACTTCGACATGGGCCTGAGTCTGGGTGCCGCCTACAACCAGGCTGGCAAGACCGACGAGCAGGCCGAGAACGTGAGCTTCGGTGGCGACAGCGACGCCAAGCTGTTCGGTGTGGGTGCCAAGTACGCCGTCGGCGACCTCTACATGGCTGCCACCTACTCCCACGGTGAAGATCACCTCTTCGTCAACACCGGCTCCATGAGTGGTTATGCCGAGAAGATGGATGGTTACGAAGCCGTCGTGCAGTACAACATCACGCCGAAGCTCAAGCCGTCCCTGGCTTACCTGCGCACCGACGTGAAGGACAGCGCGCACGGCATCGATGACACCGCGACCGAATACGTCTCCATGGGCGTCTGGTACAACTTCACCGACAACTTCAACGCCTATGTTGACTACAAGCTCAACCTGCTGGACGAAGTCGGCTCTACCGGCAAGAACAGCCTGAACCAGTCTACCGACGACATCGTGGCGGTAGCCCTGCAGTACAACTTCTAAGTCATTCCCTGACTGCCTGCTGTACCCTGTTGACCGGCCGCATTGCGGCCGGTTTTTTTATGGGCGCGATTTGGTAAAGACCCGATCCGGGGTTCAGCATTGCCCCTTCCTGGTCGATACCCTTGTTGTCGGGCAGTGGGCGATCGGTTTTTCCGTTCCTGGTGTGGCGATGGGGCGGGGATCACGCCCCGTGGTCAAGAGCCTATCTTTCCTCGATCCTTTTTATTATTTCTATAGGGACTTGCGTTGCCCCGGCCGGGGGAGGGCGAGTCTGGTTGGCAGGTGGCACCCCGAAGGGGCGGCACTCGGGAAACGGACGTAAGGGCTTTATATGGCGAGCATATTGGATTCGGTGGATCAACGTACCCAGCTGGTGGGTGAGAATCGCCTGGAGCTGTTGATGTTCCGTTTGGGCGGGCAGCAGCTGTTTGCGATCAACGTCTTCAAGGTGCGGGAGGTGGTGAAGCTGCCCCATCTCAACAAGATGCCGGGGGCCCATCACAACATCAGCGGCGTGGCGAACATCCGCGGTGTCTCCATTCCCGTCATCAATCTGCGCGGTGCCATCGGCATGCGCCCCATGACCATCGACCAGGAATCCAACCTCATCATCACCGAGTACAACCGCACCATCCAGGGCTTCCTGGTGGGGCAGGTCGCACACATCGTCAACATGACCTGGAAGGACATACTGCCGCCGCCGCGCTCGGCGGGCCGCTCCAACTACCTGACCGCCATTACCCGCGTCCCGGAAGGGGGCGTCGATCAGCTCGTCGAGATCATCGACGTGGAGAAGGTGCTGGCCGAGATCATCACCTATGACGTGCGCATCTCGGCCCACGTACTGGACGAGGAGATGCTGCCCCAGATGCAGGGGCGCAAGGTGCTCATCGTCGACGACTCCAGCACGGCGCGCAACCAGGTGCGCGAGACGCTGGCCCAGCTCGGGCTGGAGGTGATGGAGTGCCAGGACGGGTTGCAGGCTCTCAAGCTGCTCAAGGGATGGTGTGACGGAGGCAAGAAGGTGACCGACGAGATCATGCTGATGATCACGGACGCCGAGATGCCGGAGATGGACGGCTATCGCCTCACCCACGAGGTGCGCAGCGATCCGCGCATGGCGGATCTCTTCATCACCCTCAACACCTCCCTGAGCGGCAACTTCAACGAGGCCATGGTCAAGAAGGTGGGGTGCAATCGCTTCATCTCCAAGTTCCAGCCCGACTTGCTGGTGGACGTGGTGCAGGAGCGGATGCGGCAGATCCTGGGACGTTGAGCCGGGAACCGACGAGTACGAAGCCCCCGCCCTGGCGGGGGCTTCGCATTGGGCTACTGGGTCAGAAGGGGCTCGATGAAGCGGGCGACCCTGTCGCGTATCTGGGGCTGGGCCTCGGCCGTCGGGTGCAGCCCATCGTTCATCATGAGTTCAGGGCGAAGCGCAATATCATCCAGAAAAAAGGGCATCAGGGGCAGGTCGTTGGCCTGCGCCAGGTCCGGGAAGATCTGCTCGAACTGCTGCAGGTAGCGCGCCCCATAGTTGCGGGGCAGCTGGATCTGGGTCAGCACCGTTTTCACCTGGCTCGCCTTGGCCAGCTCCACCATCTTGGCCAGGTTGGCCCGGGTGATGGCGGGGGCAAACCCCCGCAGGCCGTCGTTGGCGCCGAGCTCGATCAACACCCAGTCCGGCTTGTGTGTCTCGAGCAGGGCGGGCAGGCGGGCCAGCCCCCCCTGGGTCGTTTCACCACTGATGCTGGCGTTGATCAGGGTGTGCCCGCCGCCCTGCTGCTGCCATTTTTCATTGAGCAGGGCCGGCCAGCTCTGCTCGGCCTGCATCTGGTAGCCGGCACTCAGGCTGTCACCCAGCACCAGCAGGGTCTGGGCCTGGACCGAGGCGACCCAGCACCACAGGCAGCTCACGGCAAACAAGAGACGCATCATGCATTCAACTCCCAAGTTCTATTGTCATTACAGGCTCTGGCAAACAGGAAACCCAAGATGAGTTCAACGCCCATTATCACCGTCAGGGGGCTCGGCAAGACCGTTCGCCTCGGCCAGGAAAGTCTCACCATCCTTGAAGGGATCGATCTGCAAGTCAATACCGGCGAGACACTGGCGCTGGTCGGCGCCTCCGGTTCCGGCAAGTCCACCCTGCTCGGCCTGCTGGCCGGCCTGGATCTGCCGAGCAGCGGCGAGATAGAGATCCTCGGCCAGTCGCTCACCCGGCTGGACGAGGAGGGGCGCGCCAGGCTGCGCGCCGAGCAGGTGGGCTTCGTGTTCCAGTCCTTCCTGCTGCTCCCCACCCTGAGCGCCCTGGAGAACGTCATGCTGCCGGCGGAGCTGCGCGGCGAGACCGACAGCGAACCCCGCGCCCGGGAACTGCTCGCCCAGGTCGGACTGGCCGAGCGACTGCACCATCTGCCGCCACGCCTCTCCGGCGGGGAGCAGCAGCGGGTCGCCATCGCCCGCGCCTTCATGACCCGCCCCAGCCTGCTCCTGGCGGACGAACCGACCGGGAACCTGGACAGCAAGACAGGGGAGACGGTGATCGAGCTGCTGTTTCGCCTGAACCGGGAGCACAACACCACCCTGGTGGTGGTGACCCACGATCACGAGCTGGCCCAGCGCTGTCAGCGCCAGCTGGTGATGGCTGCGGGGCGGCTGATGCCGGATGCGCCGAGTTCCGTGGCGGCGGCCCGGGTCGGGGAGCTGTCATGAGCCAGCGAGAGCAGGGATTCACGCCATCGCGCAAGCCGGTGCGGGGTAGGAGGTGTATGTCATGAGTCAGTGGCGACTGGGATTGAAGCTGCTGCGCCGGGAAGGCTGCAGTGGCGAGTTGCGGCGTTGGCTTGTGCTGGGGTTGTCTGTGAGGGGGGCGTCATGAGTCAGTGGCGACTGGGATTGAAATTGCTGCGCCGGGAAGGGTTCAGCGGCGAGTTGCGCTGGTTTGTGCTGGCGCTGGCGCTGAGTGTGGCCTGCGTGCTGAGCGTGGCCCTGGTGGCGGATCGCCTGGATGCCGGGCTCAAGGCGTCGGGACGGGACTTCATCGGGGCGGATCGGGTGCTGCGCTCCGCGACCCCGGCGCCGGCCGCCTGGCTGGCGCAGGCGAAGCAGGAGGGGCTGCTCGTCCAGACCACGGTGAGCTTCAACAGCATGCTGTTTCACGGCGATGCCCTGCAGCTGGCGTCCATCCGCGCCGTACCGAGCGACTTCCCCTTCTACGGCAAGCTGGAGCTCAATCCCCAGCGCGCCCCGGCTCCGGGGGAGATCTGGCTCTCCGCCCGGGTGATGTTGCTGCTGGGTGCAAAAGCGGGGGACGAGCTCGAGGTTGGCAACACCCGACTGAAGGTGGCCGGTGAGCTGGGCCAGGAGCCGGATCAGGGGTTCAGCCCCTTCCAGATGGCGCCCCGGGCACTGATCCACAGCGCCGACGTGGAGGCGACCGGCGCCCTTTTGCCGGGCAGTCGCCAGCAGTGGCGTTACCTCATCAAGGGGCCGCGAGAGAATGTCGCCCGTTATGAGGCATGGCTGAGTACCCAGCTGACGCCGGGGCAGAAGCTGATCAAGCCGGACGACGAGGGCTCCCAGGTCGGCAAGCCCCTGGCCAATGCCGAACGCTTCTTCCGCCTGGCGTCCCTCGCCGGTGTGCTGCTGGGGGCGCTGGCCATGGGTATCGCCGTGCGCCACTTTGCCGAGCGCCAGACCAGCATGGTGGCGCTGCTCAAGACGCTCGGCGCGTCGCGGCGCACCCTCTGGCAGCTGATGGGCACCCTGCTGTTCTCACTCACCCTGGCGGGGGCGTTGATCGGACTGGCGGCGGGGAGCGCCATGCAGTGGCTGACACTCTACCTGCTGGGGGATCTGCTGCCGGCGGATCTGCCGCCCCCCTCCTGGCGTCCTTTCGCCCTGGGGCTGGCGGTCGCCTTCTTCATCACTTTGTTGCTGGCGTTCGTGCCCTTCCTGCGGCTGCTCAAGGTGCCGCCGCTGCGGGTACTGCGCCGGGAGCTGGAAGCCGGCATCCCCCCCTGGCTGATGGTGCCTGTGGGTCTGCTCGGCCTGTTTGCGCTGGTGTGGGGGTTCACAGCCGACGTCAGGCTGGCGGTGGGCCTCATCGGTGGCATGGGGGTGTTGATGCTGCTGCTGGCGTTGCTCGCCTCCGGGTTGCTTCGCCTCGGCAGCCGGCTCAAGGGGCCCCATGCCCTGCGCCTCGCCATCAGCCACCTCTCCCGGGAGCGCAGCAGCGGCCTGTTCCAGCTGGCGGGCTTCGCCCTGGCCCTGATGCTGTTCGGGCTCCTGTGGGCGGCCCGGGTCGACCTGCTGGAGGACTTCTCCACCCGCCTGCCCGCCGATGCCCCCAACCGCTTCCTGGTCAACGTGGCTGATGCGGAGCGCGAAGGCATACTGGCCGACCTGCACCGGGCCGGGGCCATCACCTCGGACTTCTATCCCATGGTGCGCGGGCGCCTGACCAGGATAGCGGGGGAGGCCGTGGGGGAAGACGCGGCCCGTGAGGGGGTGGACAGGGAGCTCAACTTCACCACCGCGGCGGCCCTGCCTCCCGACAACAAGGTGACGTCCGGCCAATGGCTAGGTGGCAAGGGGGAGGTCTCCGTCGACGAGGCGTTGGCGGAGCGGCTCGGCATCGCCCTGGGGGACGTGCTCGGCTTCACCATAGAGGGGCGCGCCTTCGAGGCCAGGGTGACCAGCCTGAGATCCATCAAGTGGGACAACATGAGGCCCAACTTCTACATGATCTTCTCCCCGGATGTGCTGGCCCCCTTCTCCCAGACCTGGCTTGGCAGCTACCGGCTGCCTGCCCAGCTGTCGGAGCAGGGGCGCAGCGCCGAGGTGGAGATCATCCGCCGCCATCCCACGGTGAGCCTCATCGACGTGGAGGATCTGGTTGGCCGACTGACCCTGGTCTCCGATCAGGTGAGCCGGGCCCTGGGGCTGATGCTGGGGCTGGTGACGGTGGCCGCCTTGCTGGTGCTGCTGACCCAGACCCAGGCCAGCATGGCCCACCGCCGTCGGGAGCTGCTGCTGATGCGCACCCTGGGAGCGGGCAGCGCCCTGCTCGAGAAGATGCTGCGCTGGGAGCTGGTGGCCAGCGGTGCCCTGGCCGGGCTCTGCGCCGCCATGGTGGTGGAGCTTTGCTCCTTCGGCCTGCAGTGGTGGTGGCAGGGGGCGCAGTGGCAGTTCCACTGGGCCATCTGGGGGAGCCTGCCTCTGCTGGGGGCCCTGCTGGTCACCCTGGCCGGGCAGGGCATGCGCCGTCAGCTGCTGGCGGGCACCCTGAGCGACCGGCTCAGGGGCCTGGGGCAGGGGCTGCTCTGAGGCAAGGTTGCACGACAAGAATCCCGACCCAGGTCGGGATTTTTCATGGGCGGCCGGGACGGGGACGCAGCAGGTCGGCCAGGGCCTCGGGGAGCGCCGGATAGGTGAAGTGGAAGCCCGCCTGTTGCAGGCGGGCGGGCAACACGCGCTGCCCGGTGAGCAGCAGATCCGCCGCCTCCCCCATCAGGAGCCGCAGCAGGGGGGCCGGCACGAAGAAGAGATGCGGGCGATGGAGGGTGGCGGCGAGGGCCTGGCTGAACTGGCGATTGCTGACCGGTTGCGGTGCCGTGCCGTTGAAGATGCCGTCGCTCTCGCCGTGCTCGATGAGAAACAGCATGGCGCGCACCAGGTCCTGCACGTGGATCCAGCTCATCACCTGAGACCCCGAGCCCATGGGGCCGCCGAGACCGAGGCGGTAGGGAGGCAGCATCCTGGGCAGGGCGCCCCCTTCCATGCCGAGCACCAGGCCGATGCGCAGGATGCAGACCCGGGTCTGGGGCGAACGGGCCTGCAGGGCCAGCTGCTCCCACTGCTGACAGAGGCGGTGGGTGAACTCGTCATGGGGGGTCTGGCACTGCTCGTCCAGCGGGGTGTCGTCCTGGCGCCCATACCAGCCGATGGCGGAGGCATTGAGCAGCAATTTGGGGGGCGTGCTGGAGAGCTTGACGAGATCGACCAGCTGCTCGGTCAGCAACCAGCGGCTGTTGCACAGCAGCTGCTTGCGGGCGTCGCTCCAGCGCCCGGCGGCGATGGGTTCACCCGCCAGGTTGATGACGATGTCCACGTCGTTGAGGTGATCCAGCCTGTCCAGACTGTCGAGCAGGGTGATGTCGTGGCCGAGCAGCTCATAGGCCGCGCTGCCCTGGCGGGTCAGTACCACCACCTCGTGCGCCACCTTGAGGTGCGCCACCAGGCGGCGACCGATGAAACCCGTGCCTCCCGTGATCAGTATCTTCATGCTGTGCCTCCCAGCTGCCTCTGGCTCTACTCTAGAGGCTGGGCGCTTGATGGACAAGCGCCTGTTTTTATAAGCATTATGATTTGTGGCCTGGCCAGGACCGAGCCCGGATGGCGCCATCCAGGCTTGCCAAGCGAGCCTCAACGAGTAAACTTGAGCGCTTTTTCGCCTTGACCATGAGGGCTCCTATGCCATTACGCCGATTAAGGGTGCGTCAATTCTACATCAGGCTGCTGTGCGCCTTGCTGGCTGGCCTGCTGCCCATGGTGCTGGGCGCTGTCATCGTCGTCTGGCAGACCACCACAGGGGTGAGGCAGGATGCGATGGCGCGGCTGGATCACGCCATATTGATGTTCGATCGCACCCTGGACAATGCCAGGCTGGCGGCATCGGCCCTGGGCAGCAGTCTGGACAAGCCCTGCCTGGAGGTGGTCCAGGGGCTGCGGGATCAGGTGGCGACGGTGCCGGATGTGCGCAGCGTCAACCTCGCCAGGGGCGAGACCATCTACTGCACTTCCCTCTATGGCCCGGTGAGCGGGAGCTTCCAGCTGGGGGACTACACGGATGGCATGCTCGATCTGATGAAGGGCAACCCGGTCACGCCGAACCGGCCGCTCATCGTCTACCGGCAGGGGGTGGGGGAGTTCAGCGTGCTGGTGGGCGTCGATGGCTACTACCTGCTCAACATCCTGGACATGCTGAGCCGCACCTCGCCCCTGGGGCTGGTGGTCGGCAAGGAGATGCTGCTGCGGGAGAGCCGGCTCACCGACCGCCTCATCCCCCCGGACAGCCCCGGCTATCTGGAGCTGGCGTCGAGCAAGTATCCGTTCAAGGTGGTGACCACGGTGTCGACCAACGAGTTCGGCACCCACATCTGGGACTACTCCAGGGTCGGCATCATCGCCTACCCCCTGGTGGGTCTGCTGATGGGGCTGGCCACTTTCTGGCTGATGGGGCGGGCCGCCTCGCCGCTGCAGGAGTTCCGGCGGGCTCTGGAGAAGCAGGAGTTCATCCCCTATCTGCAGCCCGTGGTGACGGGGGAGGAGGGGACATGGAGCGGCTGCGAGGTGCTGATGCGCTGGCAGCACCCCCGTCACGGGCTGATCTCGCCGGATCGCTTCATCCCCATGGCGGAGGAGTGCGGCCTCATCGTGCCCATGACCCGCTCCCTGATGAAGCAGGTGCGGGAGGCCTTCTCGCCCCAGGCCCGGACGCTGCCAAAGGGGTTCCACTTCGGCTTCAACATCAGCGCCAGCCACTGCCGTGATCTGAGCCTGGTGGAGGATTGCCGGGACTTCATCAACGCCTTTCGGGACAACCCCGTCAAGCTGGTGCTGGAGCTGACAGAGCGCGAGCTCATCGTGGCGGACGAGACCACGGACCGGCTGTTTGCCGAGCTGCACGCCCTCGGCGTCTTTATCGCCATCGACGACTTCGGCACGGGCCATTCGAGCCTCGCCTATCTGCAGGCCTTCCAGGTCGACTTCCTCAAGATCGATCAGAGCTTCGTCGGCATGATAGGGTCGGACGCCCTCTCCAGTCACATCGTGGAAAACGTCATCGATCTCGCGACCCGGCTCGGGCTGCAACTGGTGGCGGAAGGGGTGGAGAACCAGGTCCAGGCGGACTATCTGCGGGCGCGCCGGGTGACCTTCCAGCAGGGGTACCTCTATGGCAGGCCCATGCCCATGAAGGAGTTCGCCAGCCTGCTGGCGCCGGACAGCCCCTGAGGCCCGGACGGGAGATGAAAAAAAAACCAGCGACGGGGTCGCTGGTTTTTTTATGGCCGGCTCGCTTAGAGCATGCGGGCCAGGGCACGGCAGAGACGCTGAATGCCCTCTTCCGTGGTCGCCTCGTCCACGCAGGAGAAGCTCAGGCGCAGGGTGTTCTGGATCTCGGGGCGCACATAGAAGGGGGCGCCGGGCACGAAGGCCACCTTCTCCTTGATCGCCTCGTCGAACAGGGCCATGGCGCTGACGCTGGACGGCAGGGTCAGCCAGAGGAACATGCCCCCCTCGGGACGGGTGTAGCTGACGCCAGGCGGGCAGTGGCGCGTCAGGGCGGCTTCCATGGCGGCACGCTGGCGGCCATAGACTTCCTTGATCTTCTCCAGGTGAGCGTCGAGGGAGTTGTCGGTCAGGAAGCGGTGCAGCACCTGCTGGCTGAAGGCGTTGCTGTGCAGGTCGGTGGCCTGTTTGGCGATGGT
This sequence comes from Aeromonas taiwanensis, assembly GCF_000820165.1. Classification (GTDB taxonomy): domain Bacteria; phylum Pseudomonadota; class Gammaproteobacteria; order Enterobacterales; family Aeromonadaceae; genus Aeromonas; species Aeromonas taiwanensis. The sequence continues at coordinate 62,265 of NZ_CDDD01000042.1, read as the reverse complement.
GACCTTCTTGCGCAGCCAGTCCGGCACCACCATCCAGCCCAGGCGGAAGGCGGGCACGACCGTCTTGGAGAAGGACCCGAGCAGTACGGTGTTGTGGGGGGCCAGCTTGGCGATGGGGGGCAGGTGTTCCCCTTCGAAGCGCAGCTCGCCATAGGGGTCGTCTTCCACCATCAGCAGATCGTGGCGCACCAGGCGCTCGGCCAGGGCCTCGCGGTTGGCGCGGCTGTAAGAGACGCCGCTCGGGTTCTGGAAGTTCGGCACCCCGTACAGCAGCCTGGCACTGGTACCCTGCTCCAGCAGCGCATCCAGCGCGGCCAGATCCAGTCCTTCTTCACCCAGGGTGATGGGCTTGAAGTTCGGTTGATAGACGGAGAACGCCTGGATGGCACCGAGGTAGCCCGGCTCTTCGATGATGAGATCCTGCCCCTCGTTCACCAGCACCTTGCCCAGCAGATCCAGGGCCTGCTGGGAGCCGCTGGTGATGAGGATGTTGTCCGGATTGACTTCCATACCGTGGCGGCTCAGGTAGCGATCGGCGATGTACTGGCGCAGCGGGGCAAACCCCTCGGTGGTGGCATATTGCAGCGCTGCGGCTCCCTGCTCGCGCAGCACGTCCTGGCACGCTTGCTCGATGGCCTTGACCGGGAACAGGTGGGGGTTGGGCAGGCCGCCGGCGAAGGAGATGATCTCCGGATTGGCGGCGACTTTGAGGATTTCACGGATAAAGGAAGGCTCGACCTTCTCGAAGCGCTGGGCAAAAAACGGCTGCATAGGGTTCTCTCTGACTAGGTGGCGGTCGCTCCATTCAACCGCCAGGTTATCCGTTTGTATCAGATTTCAGAAATGAGGCAATGGCTGTCACAAAAATCCATAAAAAAGGGCAGGTTTGACACCTGCCCGAATTTTATCGCTTCAACACTGGCCGGGGGCGCAAAAAGCCCTGCCGGAGAACCCTGAGTTCAGAGCCCGGGTTCTTTCAGGAAACGGATCATCAGGTCGGTGTTGGCCCCGAGCTGTTGCTCGATCCGGCCCGGGAAGAGCTCGGCCATCTTGTCGAGACGGTCGTTGCTGGTATGCCAGATCTTGCCCCACTGGGTCTCGCTGTCCCGATCGCAGGCGCTTTTCGTGGTGGCGTCGTAGCAGTCCCACAGCGCCGGGTTGGTGCTCTGGGAGTAGCCGTCGTAGCCGTCCTCCCCGTTGATGGTGAAGTTGGTGGCCTCCACGTAGGCGACGGGCACTCCCAGGCAGGCGAACGGCGCGTGATCGGACCAACTGCCGGTCTCACCCTCCGGGTAGCCGTCGTAGCTGGGGTGAATGGCGAAGGGGGTGGACGTCTGCCGGGAGATGGCCAGCAGGCGGTCGCGTACCTTGGGATCAAAGCTGTAGCGGCTCGGGTCGGCGCAGCTGTACTCGGCCACGTCGGAGTGGGCCGAGTGGACGTAGACGATGTCGCCCCCGGCGATGGTGTCGTAGTTCACCATGGCCAGCAGCTTGGCGACGGCGGCGGTGTCGAGGCTGGCGACATAGGCCTTGGAACCGTTGAGGCCGTTCTCCTCGGCGCCGAAGAAGGCGAAGCGCACCGTGTAGGGCAGGGTCTGGCCCTTGAGCGCCTCGGCGACCGCCAGCAGGGCGGCGACGCCGGCCCCGTTGTCGGTGGCCCCTTCCGAGCCCTTCTTCTCGCCGGTGCTGTCATAGTGGGCACCGATGAGGATCACCTTGTCGCTCTGGCCCTTGAGCTCGGCGACGATGTTCCGGGAGGTCCGGTCGGTGCCGCCCCGGGTGTAGGTGAAGGGCTGGTTCTGCACCTCGTAGCCCCAGCCGGCCAGGTGGTCCTGGATCCAGGCGGCAGCCCGGGTCTCGGCGTCGCTGCCGGTGGGTCTGGCGCCTATGCCTTCGGCGCTCGAGCTCAGCTGCACCAGGTACTCATAGGCCTGGGTCGCGGGTGAGGGGGGCTGGGAGTCGTTGTCTGAGGGGTTGCATCCGGCCAGCAGGGCCGGGATCGCGAAGGCCAACAGGGTTTTCTTCATACTGCAATCCTTTGTTGTGTATGGTTTTATTCTAAGTAGTTAGGATGTGCCTGACGCCCGGCAGATTCTGTGAAGGGGGTGGCATTTGTCAACCTGGCCAGCGGAAGTGGTCAGTTCGAGGGGATTTGTTGCGGGAAACACTTGCACCCCGTGCCTATCTTGGGATAATTCGCTCCCCTGTTTTTGCCGATTGATGCAATAACGAGCGATCCATTTATGTCGCCTCTGATCCAGAGCGATGAAAGAACGAGCAATTTACTATGTCTGTGACCCAAGATGTGTTTAACGAAGATGGCAAGTTCATGCGCAAGATCCGCAGCTTCGTCCGTCGCGAAGGCCGCCTGACCAAGGGGCAGGAGAAGGCCCTGGAAGATCTCTGGCCGGTCATGGGCATCGATTTTGAGCAAAAGCAGCTCGACCTGGTCGCGCTGTTTGGCCGCGAGGCCCCCGTGGTGCTGGAGATCGGTTTCGGCATGGGTGCCTCCCTGGTGGAGATGGCCAAGAACGCCCCCGAGAAGAACTTCATCGGCATCGAGGTGCATTCCCCGGGCGTGGGTGCCTGCCTCGGCACCGCTCAGGAAGCCGGTGTGACCAACCTGCGCGTTCTCTGCCACGATGCGGTGGAAGTGCTGGAGCACATGATCCCGAACGGCTCGCTCGCCTGCCTGCAGCTCTTCTTCCCGGATCCCTGGCACAAGAGCCGTCACCACAAGCGCCGCATCGTCCAGCCGGCCTTTGCCCAGGCCATTCGCCAGAAGCTGGCCATCGGTGGTGTATTCCACATGGCCACCGACTGGGAAAACTACGCCGAGCACATGCTGGAGGTGATGAGCGCCGCCGAGGGGTACGAGAACACCTCCGCCACCGGCAACTGGGTGCCCCGTCCCGAGTGGCGCCCGCTGACCAAATTCGAGCAGCGTGGCCACCGTCTGGGCCACGGTGTCTGGGATCTGATTTTCAAACGAGTCAACTGAGTCAACGTATCAACTAAGGAGCTAGCATGGCCAATCGTAGCCGCCGCCTGCGTAAGAAACTGCGCGTCGACGAATTCCAGGAAATGGGGTTCGACATCGGTTTCAACTTCCCGGTCGGCACCGCCGAAGAGACCATTGATGCCGTGGTCGATGCGCTGATCGACGAGGTGATCGAACCTCGCAAGCTGGCTTTCGCCGGCTCCGGTCACCTGGCCTGGGAAGGCATGATCTGCACCCAGCAACTCGGCAAGTGCACCGAGGAAGACCGTACCGCTGTCAAATCCTGGCTGGAAGGCAAGGGACTGGAGGCCGTGGTGGTCACCGAACTGTTCGATCTCTGGTACGGCGAGCCGGCCTGATATCAGACTGCCCCGGGCAGATAGAAAAATCCCGCCGTCGGCGGGATTTTTGTCGGTGGGCTGTTCTCACCCCGTCTCACGTCATGGAATTGCCAATGGTGTTGTCATCCGAATTACTGGCCAGCATCCTGGAAGAGGTGCGTCCGCTGCTCGGGCAGGGCAAGGTGGCCGATTACATTCCGGCCCTGGCCCAGGTGCCGGCCGACCGCCTCGGGATCGCGGTCTGTACCGTGGAGGGGGAGCTGTTCACCGCAGGTGACGCCTTCGAGCCCTTCTCCATCCAGAGCATCTCCAAGGCCCTGAGTCTGACCCTGGCCCTCACCCTCTATCAGGAGGAGGAGATCTGGGCCCGGGTGGGCAAGGAGCCCTCCGGCCAGCCGTTCAACTCCCTCGTCCAGCTGGAGTTCGAGCACGGCATTCCCCGCAACCCCTTCATCAACGCCGGTGCCCTGGTGGTGAGCGATCTGCTGGAGACCCGGCTCACCGCCCCGCGTCAGCGCACCCTGGAGCTGGCGCGCCGGCTCTCGGGCAACTCGGCCATCATGGCGGATCAGGTGGTCGCCCGCTCCGAGTACCAGCACTCCGCCCGCAACGCCGCCATCGCCTATCTGATGAAGGCCTATGGCAACTTCGAAAACGAGGTGGACAAGGTGCTGCAGAGCTATTTCAATGCCTGTGCCATCCGCATGAGCTGCGTCGACCTGGCCAGGACGTTCATCTATCTGGCCAACCGTGGCGTCCCGCTCAATGAGACGGCGCCGCTGCTGCCGGCCCGCACCACCAAACAGGTCAACGCCCTGCTCGCCACCTGTGGCCTCTATGACGAGGCGGGCGACTTCGCCTATCGGGTCGGCATGCCGGGCAAGTCCGGGGTGGGGGGCGGCATCATGGCGCTGATCCCGGGGGAGCTGTGCGTCTGTGTCTGGTCGCCCGAACTCAACAAGGCGGGCAACTCCCTGGCGGGGACGGCGGCGCTGGAGCTGCTGGCAGAGCGCCTGGGTCGCTCCATCTTCTAATTTTTCACTAGCATCGAGACAACATCATGAAACGAATGACAGGTGTGTGGCGGGCCGCGCTGGCTGCCTTGCTGCTCTGGAGTACCTGGCCTGCCCTGGCCGCGGAACTGCCCCCCCTCTCCCTGGCGGATGCCAAGGCGAAACAGGCGGTGATCCTGGATACCCGTGCCAGCTACTTCTATCAGGGCTGGCCCATGGAAGGGGAGACCCAGGGGGGCCATGTGGCGGGCGCCGAGCAGCTCTCCGCCGAGTGGAAATACAGTGACGAGGAGTGGCCCAAGGCGCTGGCGAGCAAGGGGCTGAAGGCGGAGCTGCCGGTCGCCCTTTACGGCGCCCCGCGGGAAGTGGCCGAGGTGGCCCGCCTGCTGCGCCAGCAGGGCATCAAGCAGCTGTTCGAGCTGCAGGGCTGGAAGGAGGCCCCCCGGGAGCGTCTGGCGCGCTGGCAGCAGCTGGTCCACCCGCTCTGGCTGGCGGACTTGCAGGCGGGCAAGCCGGTCGTCGCCGCGCCCAAGGGGGAGTGGAAGGTCTTTGAAGTGGACTGGGGCTCTCCCAAGGCCTATCTGCTGAGCCACATTCCGGGGGCGGGCTACATCGACACCAACCGTCTGGAAGCGGAGCCGCTGTGGAACAAGGTCTCTGACGAGGCGCTCAAGGCGTTGCTGCTGGAGAACGGCATCCGTCACGATACCACCGTCATCCTCTATGGCCGCAACACCATGGCGGCGGCCCGGGCCGCGCACCTGATGATGTATGCCGGCGTCGAGGACGTGCGCCTGCTGGATGGCGGCCTGGAGGCCTGGTTCGTGCAGCACCTGCGTACCGAGACCGGTCTGGCCAACACCTTCAAACCGGCCAAGGAGTTCGGCGTCGCCATCCCGGCTCACCCCGAGTACTACACCACCCTGAGTCAAGCGAAAGAGTTGCTCAAGCAGCCTGACGGCGCCCTGGTCAGCGTGCGGACCTGGGACGAGTTCATCGGCAACACCTCGGGCTACAGCTACATCAAGCCCAAGGGTGACATTCCTGGTGCCAAGTGGGGTCGTGGTGGCGTGGACGCCAACAGCATGAGCGACTTCCACAATCCGGACGGCACCATGAAGCCGGCCCGGGAGATCCTCGCCATGTGGGATGAGTGGAACATCGAGCCGACCCAGCAGGCTGCCTTCTACTGCGGCACTGGCTGGCGCGCCTCCGAAGCCTTCTTCTACGCCTGGCTGATGGACTGGAAACGGATCAGCGTCTATGACGGCGGTTGGTACGAGTGGAGCTCGGACCCCAAGAATCCCATCGTCACCGGCGAGCGCAAGCCCGCCCACTGACAGGCAGCCACTGTCGCCAAGGCCGGACCCCTGTCCGGCCTTTTTTATTGCCGCATGGGTGCCGGTGGCGGCGGAACACTACACTTTTGGCGCAGGGACTTCAGATCGATGTGAGGAGTGGCTGATGAAACGGATATGGACTGGTCTGTTGATAGCAGGGATGCTGGGGCAGGGGGCCATGGCGGCCGAGCGGGCTCGTTATCTGGTGCAGTTGAAGCCGGGAGCGGAGGCGGCCGTGCTGGCCCAGAGCCAGGGACTGGGGGGCGAGCTGGCATTGCAACTGCCCGAGCAGCATGCGCTGGCGCTCTGGTTGCCGGGTGCGGCTGCCACGGCACTGGCGCGCAATCCCAACGTGCTCTGGGTCGAACCGGATGCCAAGCGCTATGCCAGTGCAGAGAGCCTGCCCTACGGCATTCCCATGGTGCAGGCGCCGCAACTGAGCGATGCCGCCGCCGGCGAGGTGCTGGTGTGCATCATCGACTCGGGTTACAGCGGCGGCCACCCGGACCTGCCCCAGGGAACCCAGGTACAGGGCTACGATGATGCCGGTACCGGCACCTGGAACAGCGACGAGAACGGCCACGGTACCCATGTGGCTGGGACCATCACCGCCGTGGGGGGCAACGAGACAGGCGTGGTCGGGGTGTTGCCGAAGCAGATCGTGCCGCTGCAGATCGTCAAGGTGTTCGGAGCCAACGGCTGGGCCTACTCCTCCAACCTGGTGGGGGCACTCAATGCCTGCAAGAAAGGGATGAGCAGCCGCAGTTTCACCCGCATGGTCATCAACATGAGCCTGGGGGGCAGTGTGCCGAGCAAGACCGAGGAGCAGGCGTTCAACCAGGCCTACGGCCAGAATGTGCTCAGCGTGGCGGCGGCGGGCAATGCGGGCAACACCAGCAAGTCCTATCCCGCCTCCTACAACAGCGTGGTGAGCGTGGCCGCCGTGGATGCCAGCAAGCAGCTGGCCTATTTCTCCCAGCGCAACGATCAGGTGGAGCTGGCCGCTCCGGGCGTCTCCGTGCTCTCCACCGTGCCGTCCGGCTATGCCTATTACAGCGGCACCTCGATGGCGACGCCGCACGTGGTCGGTGTAGCCGCCCTGGTCTGGTCGCAGCGGCTGGAGTGCAGCAACGATCAGCTGCGCCAGACCCTGCGCAGCAGTGCCCAGGACTTGGGTACGCTCGGGCGCGACAACAGCTATGGCTACGGCCTGGTGCAGGCGAAGGCCGCGGCAGACAGGCTGGCGCTGGGTTGTGGCCCGGGGACGGGGGGCACAGGCAGCAGCAAGCCGGGTGGGCGCAAGTAGTTGATCCTTGACGTTATATTCCACCATCACAGCAACCGGGTGTATCTGGCTGGGCTAGACTTCAGTCAGGGCCCTCGTGGTGAGGGTGAACAGGGAGGCGAAACAGGCGATGAAACCACTGATGACGTTCCTGGTGTGTGTCCTGGCGCTGGCGGGATGCAGCTCCCAATACATCATGAGTACCCGGGACGGGAAGATGATTACCACCGACAGCAAGCCCAGGCTGGATGACAGCACAGGCATGTATCGTTACTACGATGAAGAAGGGCGGGAGATGCATATCAACAAGGACGACATCACCCAGATCATCGAGCGCTGAGCCGGTCCGTCTGCCAGATAGAGTCATGGGGGGCATCTCGCAGGAGATGCCCCTTTCCATTGCCTGGCGTGTGAATGACGAAGAATGCCCTCCCTAGCTGCTGTTCAGGCTGCCCTCATCCCCCTTCCGACCGGCATCCGCGCTAGAGATCGATCTCCTCCACCTGGCGGTTGACCTGGCCGGCGAACAGGCGATGGAAGCGGGAGTCCGGATTGGCCAGCAGGCTGACCGGCGAGCCCTGCTCAACCACGGTGCCTGCCTCCATCACCACCACCTTGTCCACCGAGAGCAGCGGCTCCAGATGGTGGGCGATCACCAGATAGCTGGCCTCGGGCCGGTAGCGATAGAGCAGCTCCGCCATCTTGCGCATGCCGCCGTGGTCGAGATCCGAGGTCGCCTCGTCCAGCACGATGAGCGGGCGGCGCGACAGCAGGATGCGGGCGATCACCAGCAACTGGGTCTCGCCGGCGGAGAGCTGCAGCTTGTCGAGCTCCTCGTCCAGCCGGCCGGCGCAGCGCTCGGCCAGCCCCACCCGGGCCAGGGCCTGCTCCAGTGCCGCGTCGTCATGCTCGGTCAGGGGGGCTAGGTTGGCCCGCAGGGTACCGAAGAAGGTGAGGGGGATCTGGGAGACGGTGTCGTAGAGATCCCGTACCGCCTCCGGCGCAAGTGCCGAGAGCGGCTGCTCGCCGTAGAAGATCTCCCCCTGGGTGGCGGGATACATGGCCTGCAGCACCCCGAGCAGGGAGCTCTTGCCCGCCCCGGTGCGGCCGCACACCCCCACCTTCTCGCCGGGGGCCAGCTCGAAGTTGACCCTGTGCAGGGCCCACTGGCTGGCCTGGGGATAGCGCAGTCCCAGGTTGTCGAAGCGCACCCTGGGATGCGGGGTGGCCAGCGGCTCCCCCTCCTGGCGTTCGCTCTCTATCTCGCTGTATTCGCGCACCCGCTCCACCGCGTTCATCACCTGTTCCACCTCGGCGAAGGTGCGGATGAGGGAGGTGAGCATGGCGGAGGCGGTGAAGGCGTAGGTGATGGCCACGGCCCCCAGCAGCGGGCTGTTGCCAAAGGCCACCATCAGCGCCACGACCCCCACCAGGGAGGCGGAGAGCAGAGTCTGGTGCATGCCGAGCCAGCGGTTGATGGAGGTGGTGGTGTACCAGCTGCGCAGGTTGTTGTCGTAGTGGTGCAGCACCTGATCCAGGGCGAAGCGCTCTGCCCCGGCCAGGCGCAGGGCGGGGGCACCGCGGATGGTCTCGCTGATGCTGATGTAGAGCGGGGAGCGCAGCACCGAGGACTGGCGCCGCAGCTTGAGCTGCACCGCCCGGTAGCGGCGCTGCAGCACATAGAGTGCCCAGCCCACCAGGGGGGCGATGAGCAGCAGCAGGGGAATGTTGATGCCGATGACCACCACCTGCAGCGCCACCGACACCAGCATGCCGAACAGCCCCATCAGCATGGAGAGCAGGATCTCCTGGGCCTCCCCCAGATCCCGGTCGAAGCGGTTGAGGATGCGTCCCTGGGGCACCTTGTCGAAGAAGGCCATGGGAGCGCGGCTGATGCGCCCCAGCATGCCGTCGAACAGGGTCCAGGCCAGCTTGAGGCCGAGCTTGTAGTTGATGACCCGCACCACCATGATGCAGGCGAGCGATCCCGCCCCCAGCAGCACATAGATGCCGAGCAGGGTCGCGACCTCGCTCACCTCGGCCTTGCCGCCGAGCCAGAGGTCCGAGGCGATGCGCAGCCCCTCCTGGCCCAGGGTGAGCAGCAGGGCGATCAGGATGGCGCCGGGGGCGGCCAGGCGCTGCCACATGAAGCCGAACAGGCCCCAGTCCACCTTGCCTTCCACCACCTTCTCCTCGCTGAACTGCTCCGCCTCCTGAGGCGGTATCGGGGGGGCGGGCTGCGGGTGTGCGGCGAGATCCGCCAGCTGGCGGGCATCGAGCTCCACCAGTCGCCCCTGCTCGATGCGGATCACCCGATCGCAATGGGCCAGCACATCCGGGTCGTGGCTCACCAGCAGCCGGGTCGGCCCCGGTCTGAAGGCGAGCCCCTGCGCCAGCACCTGGGCCGCGACCACGGGATCGAGCGCGGACAAGGGGTTATCCAGCAGCAGGATGTCTGCACGGGCGTAGAGGGCGCGGGCCAGGGCGACCCGCTGTTGCTGGCCGCCGGAGAGGCGGGTGCCGAGTTCACCCACCAGGGTCTGATCCCCGTGGTCGAGCAGCTCGAGGTCGGCGGTGAGGGCACAGGCCCCCAGCACCCACTGATAGTGCTCCTCGTGCCAGGGCTGGCCGAACAGGATGTTGTTGCGGATGGTGTCGTTCATCAGCCAGGGCTTGTGACCCAGATGAGCGACCCGGCCGTGGCGACGGATCTCCCCTTCGAAGCCGTTGTCGAAACCGGCGACCAGATGCAGCAGGCAGCTCTTGCCCGCCCCGGTGGGGCCAGTGATCCCCACCAGCTCCCCCGGCTCGATGGCGAGGCTGGCCTCCTGCAGCACCGGTTTTTGCTGGTGCAGGGCGGTGACGTTTGTCAGGTGCAGGCTGCCGGTCGGCAGCCTGGGGTCGTTGAGTTCCCTGTGCTGCTCCGGGCTGTTGAGGAAGTCGCACAGCCGGTTGAAGCCGGTGTTGAAGTTGATCAGGGTACGGATGAGGTAGGGCAGCCGCATCATGGGAATGCGCAGCACCGCGAACAGGGCGATGGTGGTGAACACCTGGGGCAGGGTCAGGTTCTGACCCGAGGCCAGATAGGTGGTGAAGGTGGCGAGCGTCACCAGCAGCGGGGTGCTCAGCATCAGGCTCTCGTTGATGGCATCGAGCCTGAGCACCCGGCCCAGCACCCCCAGCTCCTGCTGGCGCTTGGCGTTGGCCGCCCGGGTGAAGAAGGGGCCGAGCCCGTTCTGGCGCACCAGCCTCAGCTTCTTGATGTACTCCGCCAGGATGCCGTTGCGCTCGTCCTGCTGGCGCTTGAGCTGCTGCTCCTGCTGGTTCATGCGGCGCACCACCCGGGTGGAGACGAGCAGCAACAAGGTCAGCACCGCAAAGCCCACCAGGCCGGCGCTGCCCACCTGCCATACCAGCAGTGCTATGGTGCCGGCCAGCTGCAATGCCATGGTGAGCGGCATGGCGGGGTCCGCCAGGATCCAGGTAATGTCCCATACGTCCCGGTTGATGAGGTTCTGCACCCGGCCGCCGGCCCGATCGTCGAAGCTCTTGCCCCCCTGTTTCATCACCTTGGCGAGCAGGGATTCGGCCAGCAGGCGGCGGATGGGAACGTGCATCTTGAGCGCCAGCTGGAGGGAGTGCTCCGCCAGCATGCCGGCGGCGAGCACGGAGGCAAACAGGGCGAAGGCCAGCAGCAGCTTGTGGCCTGTGCCGGCACCGCTGCCGAGCTGGGTCATGCTGTGGTTGAGCAGCCAGGGGCTGGCCAGGGTCGCCAGCATACCGAGCAGTTGCAGCAGGGTGAGCAGGCCGATGCGGCCGCGATAGTGGCGCCAGATGAACGCCATGATGGGCCAGGGGCGCACCGGCTGGCGGGCGGTGAGCGCGAGGAAGGCATCGGCGCGGTCGTCACGCCTGTCTTCCGGCAGCAGGGGATAGAGATCGTCGAGGCTGACCTGGGGCTGGATCAGCCCCTTGCGCAGCAGCGGGCCCGTCCAGTGATAGAAGAGGCGACTCAGCCAGCCGGCCGAGATTTCCGGATGATCCAATGGGTGTCCTTATTATTTTGTGTTGCTTCCATGGGCGGGGCGGCTCATGGGCCGCCCTCGATTTGTTGGGTGCGGGGCCGTGCCCGCGCGGGATCAGCGATCCCGGTTCAAACGGATGAGCCTGTCCAGGATCTGCTCGCCATCGACCCGCAGGCCGTTGTGCTCGTGCTCGTTGGTGATCCAGGCGCGGCTGTTGCCCAGGCCCTTCAGGGTCTCGCGGCTGTAGTCGAACTCCACGTACATGTCCTCGGCATAGACGGCGCAGGCCACCGGCACCCGGTTGCGAGCCAGCTGCACCGGGTCGTAGAGGGGTCCCCAGTCCGCTTTCTTGGCCAGCAGATGGGCGGCCTCCTTCAGGGGGATGAGCTCGCGGAACTGCTCGAACATCCAGGGGAAGATCATCTCGCCGGTGAAGGCGAAGTCCTTGCCCGGAGCCCAGGCCAGGGCAGGGAACTCGCCCCTGACCCGCTCGGCCGCCCAGTTGCTGGCGGCCCCTTCGCAATAGATGAGCTCGTGCAGGATGGCGAACACCGGGTTGGTGTTGAACGGCTGCATGGCCTGCACCTGATAGAGGAAGGCGGGGTTGAGGCGCTCGCCGATGAAGGCGTCTTCCAGCAGGTAATAGAGCGCCTCGAAGGCACCGGTGGCGCCGAGATCCAGCCCCTGCTGCTGCAGTTGCTCCACCGTCAGGCGCTGGCCGTTGGGCAGGCGCATGTCGTGGTGGTGCAGGTGGTTCGCAAGCCGGTTGGCCAGCGCCTGGGCATGGGGGAAGCGCTCGAAGAAGGCGCGGTTCTTGTCCGCCACCCGCTGGTAGGTGGCGCGATAGACCTCGTCCGCCGTGCGGCCGATGGGAGCGACGCCGCCGGTGAGGTAGACCTCGTGCAGACTCCTGGGGAACAGGGAGAGGTAGGTGAGGCTGCAAAAGCCGCCGAAGCTCTGGCCGAGCAGGCTCCAGGGGCGATCCGGGCTCAGCACCTCGCGGATGTATTCGGCATCCCGCACTATGCTGTCGGCGCGAAAATGGGCGAGGTAGTCCGCCTGCTCACTGGGGGTCATCCCTGCCAGAGCGTCGGCGTTGATGGGGCTGGAGTGACCCGTGCCCCGCTGATCGAGCAGCAGCACCCTAAACTCCTGCAGGGCCCGCTTGATCCAGCCGCCGTTTGCGGTGGGACGCGGGGCGCCGAAGCCCGGCCCCCCTTGCAGATAGAGCAGCCAGGGCAGGTCATCGTCCAGCTTGTCCTTGCGACAGAGGGTGCGGCCAAACAGGGTAAGGGTCTCCTCGTCCTCCGGTCGCTGGTGGTCGAGGGGTACGGTGAAGAAGTGTGGCTCGCAATGGATGCCATCCAGCACATAGTGCAAGGGGCTGCTCATCTGGGGTCTCCCTGGGGTCGGCGGAAATCGTCGGCCTCATCATAGCCCTGGTACACAGGCGGGTCACGCCAGTTTTCCTGATTGTTAACAAGCTGATGTGTGACTGTGATGGCGGGAGAGGCGGGCAGGATTATTGTGCCGGGGTCATTGACGGCGTTCACTCCCCGGACAAAGATGAGCGGCCTGCCGAGCGGGCAGGGGTATATGCCCCGAGGGGCACGAAACAGGATGGAGCGGGCTCGATGAAGCCTAGATGGACAAGGTTCAGGAAGAAAAGGAAACAGACGGATCCGGAGGGGGTGTTGCAGGCGGGGTTGCTGGTTTTCAGCGCCACCTGCGGGGCCACCCTGCTGCTGGCGGCCTGCAACGGCGGTTAGCACATTGGCGTAAAAGCCCGCTCAGGATGAGCGGGCTTTTTTCATGCCAGGTGCCTGTCAGTATAGTGAGGACTAGCCTGGAGCCCTTTGCTGGCGCGGGTTTGCGGTATGCCGAGCGCTGCTGCTATGGTCAAATTACGACGAGATCAACAGAGGGAGGCGATCATGAACAGTCGTGAAAAAGTCCTGGCTCATTTGGCCACAGATCACCGGGTTGCAGGATTGACCGCTGGCGAGGCACTGGCCGGCATTAGCCACTCGATGAGTTCGCACCTGCTGCAACAGGATCAGCACTTCTTCCGCCGCCATGCGGATGACCCTTGCCACGAGGTGGCCCGTGCCTGCTCGGCCGGTCACGTGTGGCACGGCGACGAAAACCATTATTAGCCTGACATGGGGAATGACGAATGCAGAAAGGCCCGCTCGATGAGCGGGCCTTTCGAATTTGGCTCCTCCGACTGGACTCGAACCAGTGACATACGGATTAACAGTCCGCCGTTCTACCGACTGAACTACGGAGGAAGAGTCTTGGTGCCCAGAGACGGAATCGAACCGCCGACACGGGGATTTTCAATCCCCTGCTCTACCGACTGAGCTATCTGGGCAACGGCGCGCATTAAACCCTTTCTGGACTGGGGTGTCAACCTTGAAGCCCCAGTTTCTGGCATGTTTTTGCATAGGGTGAACCAAGTGGCGAGATAATATCCAGAACTGCGAGAGATCTGCGCCATCAATTCATCTAACTGAAAAATCAGGGGGATTCATCGGGCGGGTGATGACCCCAGCCGGTTCTGCATCCACGCGAGTGCGGCATCGACGTCATCGAAGACCGCAACCTCTACACCAGCATCGGCATAGCACTTCCGATAATGGGGCGCCATGATCCTCGAGCCTTCTATCTCGGGGGAGATGACCAACGCCGTTGCCGAGGGCATTTTCATCGACGTGGAGAGCGAGCGCAGATACCCGGTGAGGGAGGAGAGTACTTCGAGGCTCGCCATGGCGCTTTGCTTGAAGACGACCACATCCCCCCACTTTCCCTGTTTGACCAGGGTGTCTATCAGTGGGCTCTCCACAGAGACTGCAGAACCTATCAGCTCCAGATTAAATGGACCTATGGCTTCACATACCAGGATGTTATCCAGAACCACATACTCCACCAGGCCATGGGGACGGAAGCGTTTAGGCTGATGGTCATCGGTCGTGACCCTCTTGCTGGTGGTCATTGGAATCCTTATTGCAGCGGATTTGCAGGGAGAAACAGGCTAGCACGTCGGCCATGTTGATGAATTGATCTGAAGAGGGGGATAGGTCGATACGGGGATGTGTCTGGCGGGAGGGGCGAGTGTCGAGGGAGGGCTCATCCGGTGTCGTGGTGCTGCCGGCATGAAAAAGGGGGCCCCAGGCCCCCTTGTCAGAAGTGTCGTGCTCAGTGGCGGCTGACGATGATCCGCCCGGTGCTCAGGTCACGGGCCTGACCGGTGACGCTGATCTTGAGCCCGTACTCGGGCAGCAGGCGACCGGCATCCGGGATCTCCTGGCTCTGGTAGCTGCGGGAATCCTTGAACACCCGGTTCGGGGTGATCCAGAAGTCGCGCAGCAGGGAGCCGCTCGGGTGCTTGAGGTTGAGCGGCTGCTGGAAGCCCAGGCTGAAGGTGGCGTCGTGGATCTGGTAGCGGGTACTGGCCACGGCGCCGTCGCTCCACTTGAGGGTACGCTGATCCCCGTCCACCACCCCGAGGAAGCCCTCACCCGGGTGGACACCCACCCAGTTGTTGGCCTGGCTGCTGTCCACGTACCAGAGCAGCATGCCCGGCTCGTAGCGCATCAGCTGGTCGGCCACGTTGATGTGGGCCAGCCCCTTGTCCACTCCCGCATGGTTGCGCCACTCGGCCAGGTAGTAGTGATCCTTGGCCTCGTTGCCGTCGCTCTTCACGAAGCCGGCGAGGGTGAAGGGGGAGTTGCCTTCGGCCCCGTCGCTCAGCAGGGTGTCGCCATCGGCGAGGATCTGCAGCTCGTCCACAAACAGCCCGTTCTCGGCCACGCCGCCGTCGCTCAGGTATTGCAGGGTCAGGGTGACCTGCTGACCGGCCCAGGGGGTGAGGTCGAACTCGGCATCGGTCCAGCCGTTGGAGTTGCCGGTGATGCCGACCCCGAAACCGATCCCGTTGGGATCGTCGCTGGTGGTCAGGTTGCCCGCGATGGGCTCGCCGTTGACCAGCACCCTGGCGTAGTCGTACCCCTCTTCAATCTGGTACCAGGCCTTGAAGCTCAGGCTAGCGCTCTGTTTGCCGCCCAGATCCAGTGTGAGGCTCATGCGGTTGTCGAGGTTGTTGCCCTTGCCGCCGTGGTACTCGTACTGGCCGGCGTAGGGCGGGTTGAGGGGGACCTGCTTGGCCGGCAGGTTGATGCGCACCACGTCGTCGTTGCGCCCCTTGTCGTTGGCCTGATCCAGCATGTAGACGTTGCCGCGCGGGCCGAGATCGTCGACGTGGACATTGCTGCCGTGCAGCCAGTTGCCACTGAGGGAGGCCTGCAGGTACTCCTTGGCCCAGGGGGAGAAACCGGTTGGCTCGGTGCCGCCGATGACCCCGGCCCAGGAGCCGGAGGACATGATGGACCAGGTCGCCACCGGCTCCCCCTTGCCGGTGTACTTGGTGTCGTACTCGTCCGGCAGCCCGAGATCGTGACCATATTCGTGGGCACAGACCCCGGCTGCCGCATCGATGGGCTGGATGGTGTAGTCGTAGGCGGCAAACTGGCCGCCGAAGTTCTGGCTCGGGCTGCTGGTGCCCGGGATGGGGTAGGGGGCCCCCAGGTTCCAGCGATGGGCCCAGATGGCGTCTTCGCCGAGATCGCCGCCCCCGGCCTCCTCGCCGACGCTGGAGTGGAAGATCATCAGGTGGTCGATGAGGCCGTCCGGCTCGTTCCGGTTGCCGTTGCCGTTGAGATCGTAGCGATCCTCCTGGTCAAACTGGGCGAGATTGATGGAGGGGTCGCCCGCCACCTGGATCAGCGCCTCCTTCACCAGATCCCGGATGGTGTCAGGGGTGGCGTTGGCACCGTAGTAGGCGGCGTTCTTGCTGGCGGTATACCAGCCCGCCACCTGGCCGCGCACGCTGTAGCTCTGGCCGGACTGCTGCTCGTAGAACTGGCGCATGGAGGTGAACCGCTCGCCGTTCGGGCCGGCATAGCCCTTGGACGAGAACAGCAGATCGTTGTAGTGCGCCGGGGTGTAGTCCGGGTAGTACATCTTGGTGAGCTCGGGGCGCACGCTGTTCTTCGGGTAGTCGGGGAAGTCCACCAGGATGGCGAGGATCTTGTCCTTGCGCATCTGGCCCTGGTAGTGCTCCCGCTCGATGGACTTGAGCAGCAGGGTAGGCACCCGATCGCCGGGACGGGCGGTGCCGTTCAGGCGGATCTTCTTGAGGATGGTCTCCCGTACCTTGCCCTCTTTCACCGCCAGAGTGCCGCTGCTGCCCTGATAGGCCCGCGACTTCTCGCGATAGAAGCGAGCCAGGGCGGCCTGCTCCTGCTCGGGGGAGGCCAGGGTCGGGATGCGGCCGCTCTTCTTGAGCATCTCCAGCACCTTCACCTCGTCGGCCAGGGGGGCATCGAACGGACCGTGGACCGGGGCGGCCATGGCCTGGTTTCCAATCATAAGGGTTGAGCCGACAAGCAGGCTCATTATTGTTTTATTAGGCATTATCAATGTGCTCCTTCACATGATCAAAAAGGAGCCTGGCGGGCTCCTTTTCCGTGCGGGCGGTGTTTCACCCGCGTCCCTTGATACCTCCGGACGGCCGCCTTGTCATCCTGGCGGGAGAGGCGGAAAACACTGGGTGAGGCGGTGAATTTGGCGCAGTGATGGCGCAGGAGGACGTCGTGACAACCATATCCATTGGGAACTTGATTTCGGCTGGGGCTTTACACTTTTTTAACGTTTTGGGCGGGCACCACCATTTGGGAGGGAAGGGCGCGGGCAGTTATCTTGCCCCATAGATTGAGCCTGCTGCGCTGTGCGGGTATGCTTTGCCGCAATCATGCCCCGGAAACCGGAATGACGTCGCCACGGCGCGTCCGCCGGCAGGGGCTGACCTTCATCCAACACCGTCTGGGGTTTATATGAATACCAATCTGCAAGAGTGGCGCGAAGAGACCACCGCCATCGTCAACGAGTTGCTGGCCGATGGCAGCAATCCGGATCTGGATTACGAGATTGAGCACCACTTTGCCTGCCAGAAGTTCGAGCTGCTGGAGAAGGCGGCGGTCGATCTGTTCAAGGCTGGCTTCGAGGTGACCGACGCCGAGGAGATGGAACTGGACGACGGCGCCACCATCTTCTGCTTCGACGCCATGGTGGAGTGCAAGCTGGATATCGAGACCATAGTCGCCGACATCGAGAAGATGCTGCCTATCCTGGAAAAATACGGCGTGGATTACGACGGCTGGGGCACCTACTTCCAGGAGTAAACCGCCCGGCGGATGGAAAGCAGGGCGAGGGGCCCGGATCTTGCGTCCGCCCCGGTGCATAGTGCCACTCCTTGCAAAACGAACAAGGCCACCTCAGGGTGGCCTTGTTCGTTGCCGGCGTGTCAGTCCGTCGGCAACTGATAGTTGCGGGCGAACTCGGCCGGGGGCAGGGGACGGCTGAACAGGTAGCCCTGCAGGTGATCACAACCCTCCTTCACCAGCCAGGCCTGCTGCTCTGCCGTTTCCACCCCTTCGGCGGTGATCTTGATGCCGAGCTCGTGCCCAAGCCCGATGACGGAGCGCACGATGGCGGTGGTGGCCTGGTTCGTGGCCAGCCCCTGGGTGAAGCTGCGGTCCAGCTTCAGGGTCGCCACCTGGAGTCTGGGCAGGTAGGCGAGGGAGCAGTAGCCGGTGCCGAAGTCGTCGATGGCGAGCTGGAAGCCCGCTTCGATCAGGCAGGCGAGGTTGCTCTCTATCTCGTCGGCGTTCTCCATCAGTACCCCCTCGGTGATCTCCAGCTCCAGTTGCCAGGGGGCGAGCCCGTGGCGCTCGATGCAGTCGAAGATCTGCGGGCAGAGCTCGGGATCGCGGAACTGCAGCGGCGAGAGGTTGACGGAGAGCACCAGATCCGGCGCCGCCACCTGCCAGCGGGCCAGTTGGGCACAGCCCAGTTCCAGCATCAGCTGGCCGAGCTGGCCGATGAGCCCGAGCTCTTCCGCCAGCGGGATGAACTCGTCGGGGGAGATCATGCCGAATTCCGGATGGGGCCAGCGACAGAGCAGTTCGGCCCCGTGCAGCCGATTGCTGTGGGTGCAGATGATGGGCTGGTAGACGGCGGTCAGCTCGGCCGCCTTGATGGCAAGCGGCAGCTGGGCCGCGATGAGCTGGCGGCGCTTGAGCTTGGCGTCGAGTTCCGGATCGAACAGGGTGCAGTGATGCTGCTGGCGCTTGCCCTGGGCAAGGGCGGCCTCGGCGTGGCTCAGCAGCCGCTCGGCATCCTTGGCCTTGCCATGGGCGATGCCGAGGAACACCGGGATCTGGATCCTGTGCTCCTCCACCTGATACGGAACCATCAGCTCCTCTTGCAGGTTGCGGCTCCACTCGTCCAGAGAGAGGGGGAGCTCGGGCAGCAGCAGGGCGAAGTCATCGGCGGCCACCCGGCAGAGCAGGGACTGGGGCGGCGCCAGGCGTTGCAGACGGCGGGCGACCTGGCTGAGCAGGCGGTCGGCGACCCGGATGCCGAAGCGATCGTTGATCTCGCGAAAATGCTGCAGATCGACCAGCAGCAGGCTGGCCTTGCGGGCACCGAGGTGGCGGCTGGTCTGGAGGAAGTGGGAGAGCTTGAGCAGACCGGTCAGGCTGTCGTAGTGCTGCTCCTGCTGCAACTGGGCCTGGGTGGTGCGCAGTCCGGTGATGTCGCGGCTCAGGGTGAGAATGCCAAGGGAGTTGCCCTCGTCGTCCGGCACTTCGACCCGGGTGATCTCCAGATGGCGTCCCTTGCCTTGGGCGTCCACCACGCAGTACTCCCCCTGTCCCAGGGTCTGCTCGACAGGCAGCCGGGGCGGCACGCGCCGCCCGAGGGCCTCGCCGGCCATGAGCCCCATGAAATCGAGGAAGGCCTGATTGCAGTCGATGAGTACGCCCTGGTGATCCTCGAGGCGAATCAGATCCGGGATGGCATCCAGCAGGCGGCGTTGCAGCAGCTGCTGCTGGCGGTAGGTCTGCTCCAGCTCCTTGCGCTGATCGATGGCACTGATCATGGCGAAGAGGGCAATGGGGTTGCCGTGCTCGTCATAGAGCGGGACCTTGTGGATCTCCATCCAGTTGGCGCCGGCGCCGTTGTGGCAATGGAGCTGCTGATTCAGCAGGGGCCTGCCTTCGGCAAGCAGGCGGTCATCTTCCTCGCGGAATACATCCCCCCAGGGCATCTCGGCATCGCGCTTGCCGATGACGTCGTCCGGGTGCTGCAAACCGGCTTCCCTGGCGAATGCCATGTTGGCAAACAGGTAGCGTCCGCTGGTATCCCGGCAGAAGATAGTCATGGGTAGCTGGTCGATGATCTGCTGCAGCAGCGCCAGGTTCAGGAAAGAATTCACGTGAGCACTCACGGGTGAGATTTCGAGCAAATCTATGATAACAGGCCAGTTTTGTAAAGCTTGGGTTAAGAGTCAGTCATTTGTAGCGATCCCTGCTGACAGTCTGTGTCGCGATCGCCATAATAGCCGCCGGTTGGCCTATGGCCTTATGGACGAGAGAAGCAGCATGAAGAAGATAATGGGGGGCGCCCTGGCCCTGTTGATGGTAGGTTGTGCAAGCGACAACAATGGTGGCGAGCAGTACCGCTATACCCCTCCGGTTGCCAAGGCAACCAACAACACCCAGGAGATGGCGATCCCGGTGGATCTGGTATGGGCCCGCGCCGAGAAGTGGTTTGGCGATCATGGTCTGAACATCGAGAACAGTCAGCGCGGTTCCGGCCTGATGACTGCCAACGTCGAGAACTCCGCCGAGGGGCTGGAGTGGCTGGATTGCGGCACCATGGGTTCCAAGGTCGCACTGGGCAACCCCAACCTGCAGATCAACCTGATCATCACCCAGAGCGGCAACAACAGCGTGGCGACCGTCAACGTCAAGGGCAACACCCAGCTCTACTTCGTCGAGTCTTCCGGCGAGCGGGTGCTGGCCCCCTCCATCACTCCGGTGTGCGTCTCCCGCGGCAGCCTGGAGCAGAGCCTGTTCGCCACGCTAGGCAACTGATCTCTGTCAGGCACCATGAAAAAACCCCGTTGCAGGCAACGGGGTTTTTTGTTTCCGGGCACAGGGTCAGGGGGTTAGGTCGCCGTGAAACAGCGCCCGCTCGCCGGATTTGAGCACATAGCCCTTCCAGGGATAGAGCTGATAGGCCCCACCTTGCCAGGACCAGCCACCCTCTTCCCCCTGACGGGTCAGGCGGATCTGCTCGCCGCCTGGCAGGGTCAGCTCGGCCTCGCTCTGATCGCCACTGAACAGCACGAAGGCGCTGCCGGTCTGCCCGGCGTCGAGCGGTGCCAACCGCACCGCCTGCTCGAACAGCCGTACGCACTGGCCGGTCAGGGCAGACCACTGATAGCCCGCGCTGCCGATGCAGCCGTGCTTGTCGCGGTCTGCACCCACGGTGGGGGTCTGCGCTGTGGTGCAGGCCGCCAGCAGCAGGGAGGCGGCCATCAGGGTCAGGGTGCGCATGCTTACTCCTTGGGATCCCGCTCGATGACGATGTTGGAGAAGCCCAGCTCCTTGAAGTAGTTCTCCCGGTAATCCTTCACGCTCTTCTTGTCGCGGCGGCACACCTGGGCCAGCTGCTCTTCCATGGCGTGGAAGCGGGAGAGGTCTATCCCCTCGGCGGCGGCAACGGCGTCATAGATGCTGTTGAACTTGTCGTTGGCGTAGCCAATCTCCCGGGCCTGCTTCTTGTAGGTGTAGGTAATCTTGAACGCCATGGCGTCACTCCTTCTCTTTGGCCTGCTTGCGCTGAACGTACAGATAGAGACTCTCGACCTTTTCCCGTGCCCAGGGCGTTTTTCGTAAGAATTTCAGGCTGGACTTGATGCTGGGATCCTGGGTGAAGCAGCGGATAGCGATCTCCTGCCCCAGCTTTTCCCAGCCGTAGTGGGCCACCAGGGCGGTGACGATCGCCTCCAGGGTCAGCCCGTGCAGCGGGTTGTTCTTCTGGGAAGCGGGTTGATCGCTCATGCCTGCTCCGCCAGCTTGGCAAAGGGCTGACCCATGCGGGTGGTGACGCCATTGGCCAGGTGGGGTTCGAAGCCCGCCAGCATGCCCGGGCCAAACAGGCAGACGACTGTGCTGCCGAGCTTGAACAGCCCCATCTCGGCGCCTTTTTGCAGGGTGATGGCTTCGTCGCCGGTGTAGTCCCAGCGCACCACTTCCTTCTGCTTTGTCGGCGCGATATTGCCGGCCCAGATGGTTTCGATGCTGGCGACGATGGTCGCACCGACCAGCACAAGCGCCATGGGGCCATGGGGGGTGCGGAAGGTGGCGACCACGCGCTCGTTGCGGGCAAACAGGTTCGGCACGTTCTCGGCGGTGAGCGGGTTGACGGAGAAGAGATCCCCCGGCACGAACACCATGCTCTCCAGCACGCCGTCCAGCGGCATGTGGATGCGGTGGTAATCCTTGGGCGCCAGGTAGATGGTGGCGAAGTCCCCATCCTTGAACGGTGCCACCAGATCCTCATAGCCACCGAGCAGCTCGCGGGCGCTGTAGTCGTGGCCCTTGGCCTGGATGATGCGGCCCTGATGGATGGGGCCGAGCTGGCTGACGGTGCCATCCACCGGCAGGGCCAGGGTCATGGCGTCCTCGACCACTGGGCGGATGCCGGGCTTGAGCTCGCGGGTGAAGAAGGCGTTGAAGCTCTTGTAGTGGGCCGGACTCTCGTGCTGGGCCTCGCTCATGTCGACCTGGTACTGCTTGATAAAGGCCTCGATCACCCTGGTGGTGAGGCTGCCGGCTTCGGCGGCGGCGAGCTTGCCGATCAGGCGGGAGAGGGCGTGTTTGGGCAGACAGTATTGACCGGCAATCTTCAGGTTGTCAGTAATGCTCATGTTCGTCATCGATTTGGTTGAATAAGGGTCACAGCCGCGCCTGTTGGCGGCCGTGGCGGGCTTCCTGCATGGTTTCCAGGATGCGGTGATAGTTGTGGAAGCGATCGGCGCTGATGGCGCCACCGTCGACGGCGGCCCGCAGGGCGCAGCCGGGATCGTCCTTGTGGGTGCAGTCGCGGAACTTGCAGCCACCCAGGTAGTCTCGGAACTCGACGAAGCACCAGGTGATGCGGTCGGTTTCCAGGTGCCAGAGGGCGAACTCGCGGATCCCGGGGGAGTCGATGAGATCGCCGCCGCTCGGGAAGTGGTAGAGCCGCGCCGTGGTGGTGGTGTGCTGGCCGAGCCCCGAGTTTTCGGAGATCTCGCCGGTGAGCACGTCCAGCCCCGGCATCAGGGCGTTGGTGAGGGACGACTTGCCCACCCCGGACTGGCCGACGAAGATGCTGATCTTGTCGGTCAGGGCAGCCTTGAGTTCATCCAGCCCTTCGCCGCTCTCGCAGCTCACCAGCAGCACCTCGTAACCGAGCTTGCGGTAGGTCTCGAGCTGGCCTTCGACGCGCACGCGGGCGGCATCGTCCAGCATGTCGACCTTGTTCAGCACGATAAGGGGGCGTATCTCCACGTCTTCAGCCGCCACCAGATAGCGGTCGACGATGTTGGTGGAGAACTCCGGCATCACCGCCGAGACGATGATGATCTGGTCGATGTTGGCGGCGATGGGTTTGACCCCGTCGTAGAAGTCCGGCCGGGTCAGTACCGAGTGGCGCGGGTGCACCGCCTCGATGACGCCGGCAGTCGCGGCATTGAGGCCGGGGCGCCACACCACCTTGTCGCCGCACACCAGACTGCTGATGCTGCTGCGCCGCAGGTTGCTGCGGTGGATGGTGCCGTCGCTCGCTTCCACGTCTGCATGCTGGCCGAAGCGGCTGATCACCACCCCCTCGATGGCGGGCCCGAACAGGGTGTCATCCACCACAGTGGTGTGCTCTTTTTGCAGTCGCCGCTCGCGGTTGGCCTGGACGCGCCTTTGTTGACCCAGATTGAGTTTTGCTTTCTTTGCCACGGGGTTTGCCAGTTTATGAACAGATCCAAAGCCAGTATGATACATGCAAATTGGCAAAATTCCGCCATTCCTCCCAATAGAGAGAGCAATCATGACAGTCAGCGCGCAGAACCTGGTATGGATCGACATGGAGATGACGGGTCTGGACCCCGAAGAGAATGTGGTACTGGAGATCGCCACCATCGTCACCGACAAGGACCTGAACGTGCTGGCCGAAGGGCCGGTCATCGCCATTCACCAGAGCGATGAAGAGCTGGCCAAGATGGACGAGTGGAACGTCAACACCCACACCAAGAGCGGCCTAGTGGCCCGGGTGAAGGCGAGCCAGCACGACGAGGCGGCAGCTGTCGCCGAGACCCTCGACTTCATTCGCCAGTGGGTACCGGAGCGCACCAGCCCGCTGTGTGGCAACAGCATCGGCCAGGATCGCCGTTTCATGGTCAAGCACATGGGCGAGCTGGAGGCCTTCTTCCACTATCGCAACGTGGACGTCAGCACCATCAAGGAGCTGGTGCGCCGCTGGCAGCCCGAGCTGCTGGATCAGTTCAAGAAGAGCGGCTCCCACCAGGCGCTGGACGATATCCGCGAATCCATCGCCGAACTGCAGTTCTACCGTGCTCAGGTGTTCAAAATCTGAGTGATAGGCAAGGGTTTGTCATCATCCGGTTGCTAAAATCGGCAGTTCGACCAGCTTTTGAGCGAACGGCTGCAACCAGACAAAAAAGCCCTTGCAATTGGAATGTCTGCTCTTATAATTCGGCTCCCGTACAGTAGCGCAAGCAACCAAATGCTGTACGGCCTGTTTTAAGGTTTTGCGGGAATAGCTCAGTTGGTAGAGCACGACCTTGCCAAGGTCGGGGTCGCGAGTTCGAGTCTCGTTTCCCGCTCCAAAATCTGATGATGACACTGGTGCAAACCAGCCCGATGCGGGAATAGCTCAGTTGGTAGAGCACGACCTTGCCAAGGTCGGGGTCGCGAGTTCGAGTCTCGTTTCCCGCTCCAATCATCAGCACAGCCTCAAGACAATCTAATGTTGCGGGAATAGCTCAGTTGGTAGAGCACGACCTTGCCAAGGTCGGGGTCGCGAGTTCGAGTCTCGTTTCCCGCTCCAAAAAAATTTGTGAGTGATATTCCGATGCGGGAATAGCTCAGTTGGTAGAGCACGACCTTGCCAAGGTCGGGGTCGCGAGTTCGAGTCTCGTTTCCCGCTCCAATCACTTGCAGATGACATCCTGTTGCGGGAATAGCTCAGTTGGTAGAGCACGACCTTGCCAAGGTCGGGGTCGCGAGTTCGAGTCTCGTTTCCCGCTCCAATCTCTCTTCAAATTCAATATCTCTCCCCCAAGTTCACGAACCCAGTTTATCAATACAATCATTGCCACATTCAGTTGGTAGAGCATGATCCGCGC
>NZ_CDDD01000042.1:0-37886 GCF_000820165.1 Aeromonas taiwanensis | reverse complement strand
TCCCGCTCCAATCTCTCTTCGAAGTCCTCATCATCCATTTGAATTGCCCATCACATCGCGCTGCGATGATTTGCCGTATCCGGCGTTCAGTCAGGTCAGCCCCATCTCTTCTGTACCCGTTTTATTCCCTGGTGATGGGGAGGGTGGTGGTTGCTTCGGGCAGGCTGATGATCGTGGCGGGGAAGGCGAAACGGCAGGCAAAAAAATAGGAGGGGCAAAGGCTCCTCCTACAGGCTCACTGGCGCGGGCTTAGATAACGGTGACGTTCTCGGCCTGAGGGCCTTTTTTGCCCTGGGTCACAGTGAACTGTACTTTTTGACCTTCAGCCAAGGTCTTGAAACCTGCGCTCTGGATGGAGGAGAAGTGAACGAAAACGTCCGGACCCTGGGATTGCTCGATGAAGCCAAAACCCTTGGTTTCGTTGAACCATTTTACCTGGCCGGTGCGAATGTCAGACATGTGGTAAGTCCTATCTATAACAAAATGAAACTAAGCCTCGTTGGGCAGCATTTGCCTGAAAGGCAGGGGTTGAAGCATGACTGACCACGTCTCTTTGTCCCAGTAGCATGTAGCACAATCCCTGTCTAAAGCCTGACCGATTGTACTGGAGCCCGATCCCTTGTCAATTTGGTGCTTTTCGTTTTTTGAGCAAGCTAAAAGTATTGTGAAGTCAGCGGCTTGTTTCATGCTTCACCTCAAAAAAACGGGAGGCCATGGCCTCCCGTGTCATCCGTGGTGCTGCCTTGAAGGCCTCACTCCTTGAGGGCGAACCCTTCACCCTGGCGGTCGTAGCGGTAGTTGGCCTGGCCGAAGGAGCGGATCTCGACCCGCTGGATGCGGCGGCTGTCATCCACCAGGATGAAGACCGACTTGCCGGACTGCAGACGGGTCAGCGGACGATCCGGCCCCTCGATGGCGATGAGGCGGCTCAGCTCTGCCCCGGGCAACTCGAACTTGCGCCAGATGGAGTAGAGCGTCTCGCCCGCCTGCACCTCGTGTTGCAGCCAGGTACCGTCGACCTTCTCCTCGACCGGCTTGGCGGCAACCGGCGCACTGCCGGCGTTGCCGGCACCCACGGTCAGGGCCTGGGTCGGCACGGCCAGGGGCACAGCCAGGGAACCTGAGGGCGCTGTGGTCGGGGCGGCAGGGGCGGGCTCCCAGGCCAGCACCAGCAGCCAGAGCGGGATCAGCACCAGCAGGCCTATGGTGTGCTTGCGGGGCAGCGGGCTCGCCAGCTTGAAGGAGCTCGCCTTCGGCTCCTGCTTGCGTTGACCCAGGCCACTCATGCCCTGGCCGAGACGCTGGCGCAGGGGCAGGGTAGCCGCGTTGATACGTTGGAGCAGGGTTCCTTGTGATTCGTCTTGGCGACGCTGCTGGGCTCGTCTGTTATGGCCACGTGGGCGACGGTCCGGGGTGGGCACGGCATTTACCTCTCACTACATTGCCTGCCATCAGGCAAATATGCCGCCTATGGTAAACGGACTCGCCCCCGAGGGGGAGAGTCCAGAGCATGAAAATTATCAACTGAGACGGAATTGTCCCAGCAATTGCTGTAAACGTTCCGCCGCCTGACGCAAGGCCTGGCTGGCGTTGGCGGTGCTGGTGGCATCCCGGGCGATGTCGTTGGCCAGTGCGCTGGTTTTTGACAGGTTGCCCGACACCGTCTCGGAGACCGAGCTCTGCTCCTCGGCGGCGGAGGCGATCTGGTAGGTCATGTCGTTGATGGTGGCGATGGCCTGGAAGATGCTGTCCAGCGCCGCCTCCGCGAGATCCGCCTCGCCCACTGCCTGGTGGGTCAGCTGCTGGCTCTGCTGGATGGCGTTGACCGCATTGGCCGAGCTGTGGCGGATCTTCTCGATCAGCTCCTGGGTATTCTGCACCGCCTGCTGGGTGTTGCCCGCGAGCTTGCGCACCTCGTCGGCCACCACCGCAAAGCCACGCCCCTGCTCGCCGGCCCTGGCCGCCTCGATGGCAGCGTTGAGGGCCAGCAGGTTGGTCTGATCGGCGATACCCTGGATGACGGTGAGGATGC
Source organism: Aeromonas taiwanensis (assembly GCF_000820165.1). Lineage (GTDB taxonomy): Bacteria > Pseudomonadota > Gammaproteobacteria > Enterobacterales > Aeromonadaceae > Aeromonas > Aeromonas taiwanensis. Next base: position 35,854 of record NZ_CDDD01000042.1, on the reverse strand, counting down.
TGGTGATCTGCTCGCTGTCGTGGGCCAGTCCCTCCACCACCTCGGCCCCCTTGCCAGCTTCGGCGGCGACCTTGTGCATGGAATGGATCACCTGCTGGAAGCGCACCTTGCCCTGATCCGCCGCGCTCTGGGCCTGTTTGGCGGAGTCGGCGGTGTTGTTGGCGTGGGTGGCCACCTCCTGGCTGACATAGGACATCTCCTGCACCGCGGTCAGCATCTGCTCCATCTCCGCCTGGTGGTGTTGCAGGTTGCTGTCGGTCTGGCCGGCAATGCGATCTGTGTCGCCGGCATGGCGGTGCACCTCGCTCGCGGTCTTCTGCACGTCGACGAGCAGGGCCTGCAGCTTGTCGATAAAGCGGTTGATCCCCCGGGAGAGGGCCCCCAGTTCATCCTGGGAGCGGCTCTCCAGGCGCTTGGTGAGATCCCCCTCGCCATCGGCGATGTCATCTACCAGGCTCACCATCTGACGGATGGGGCCCGTGATGCTGCGGGCGATCACCAGCATGGTGGCCAGCGCCAGCACCAGCACCAGCAGGGCACCGATGAGCTGTTGGGTCATGGCGGTGCGGTTCATGTCGGTGAGCTGGCGCTCCAGCTCGTCCGCCCCCGCCAGCACCACCTTGTAGGGCAGGGTGACGATGATGGCCCAGTTGCGGGCCATGCCGGGCACCGCGATGGGCACCGAGATGCGAAACGCGTCGTCGAGCTCCTGGCGCTGCACCTCGGGCTTGAGGTACTGCTGCCAGCCGTTGCCGAGCACCTTGTCGGCCCGGCTGCCCAGCAGGGCGGGATCGCCGCTGGTGCCTGTGATGACACCGGCGGCGCTGACGATCAGGGTCTCGCCCTTGCCGTCATAGATGTTGCTGTTGAGGGACTGGGCCTGCCGGCTGATGGAGTCCACCGCCAGATCGAGCGCGGCTATCCCCCTGAACTGGCCATCCACCAGGATGGGGGTGGTGATGGTGCTGACCAGTACCTGCTGGCCGTTGATGTCCACCTTGAAGGGATCGATGAGGCAGGAGCGCCCCTCCCGCTTCGGGCAGGCGTAGTAGTCGTTGGCGGGGTTGCCGAATTCATCCGGGTCGCTCTTCTCGATGGAGAGCAGCAGATCCGTGCCGATCTGATCCTTGTCGCGATAGAAGTAGGGGACGAAGCGACCCTTGTCATCGCTGCCCAGGGGCGTCTGTCCGGCGAAGCTGGCGTCCTGGCCATCGAAGCCGTTCGGCTCGAAGCCGGCGAAGGCGCCGTACAGCTGGGGCTCCAGGGCCAGCTGGGCCTTGAGGAGGTCGGTGGCCTGTTGGCGATCGAGCGGCAGTTTGCCCGCCTGCTGCAGGGCGAAGGCGCTGGCCATCTGCTGGGTGTAGGAGAGCCCCTTCTGCAGCAGCTGGGTGATGGCGGCGGCCTCGGCGCGGGCGTTGGCACTCACCTTTTGCCACGCCTCCTGCTGCAGGGCGTCACGGCTGGAGCTGATGGTCAGCTGCTGGGTCTGCCGGCCCGAATATTGGTTGAGCAGGATCAGGATGACCAGGGCGGCGGTCATGGCGATCCCGGCCAGCACCAGGATGCGATTCTGGATAGAACGAAACTGCATCTTGCGTTCCTTGTGTAGTAGGCGGTTGTCCGAATTATCGGCAGGGCGGGAGATCTCTCCAGCAATCCTGCCTAGCTAAGCGTAAAAAGAGGGAAAGTTTTGCGATCCCACTCAAAATCAGTGGTTATTAACTGTTTGAACCCTATTTTACCCTATGCCTTTCCATGGTTTTCCCATCCGTCATTGTCGGTGCTAAAATGCGACGGTTTTTTTAACGAATTGGCCCAAGGCCCTCTACACAAGGCTTAAAGATGAAAGTCAAAACCCGTTTTGCTCCCAGCCCGACCGGCTTCTTGCATGTCGGCGGTGCCCGTACCGCACTCTATTCCTGGTTGTTTGCAAAGAATCAGGGCGGTGAGTTCGTGCTGCGTATCGAGGATACCGATCTGGAACGTTCCACCCAGGAGGCGATCGACGCCATCATCGAGGGTATGGAATGGCTGGAGCTGAACTGGGATGAGGGCCCCTACTACCAGACCAAGCGTTTCGATCGCTACAACGGCCTGATCGACGAGATGCTGGCGGATGGCCGCGCCTACAAGTGCTACTGCTCCAAGGAGCGTCTGGAAGCGCTGCGCGAAGGCCAGATGGCCAACGGCGAGAAGCCCCGCTATGACGGCAAGTGCCGCCATGGTGATCACGATCACCCGGCCGACGCCCCCCACGTCATCCGTTTCCGCAACCCGACCGAAGGCTCCGTGGTGTTCGACGACCACGTGCGTGGCCGCATCGAGTTCGCCAACACCGAGCTCGACGATCTGATCATTCGCCGTACCGACGGTGCCCCCACCTATAACTTCTGCGTGGTGGTGGACGACTGGGACATGGAGATCACCCACGTGGTGCGTGGCGAAGACCACATCAACAACACCCCGCGCCAGATCAACATCTACAAGGCCCTGAACGCGCCGGTGCCGGAGTTTGCCCACGTCTCAATGATCCTGGGTGACGACGGTGCCAAGCTCTCCAAGCGCCACGGTGCCGTGTCCGTCATGCAGTACCGTGACGACGGCTACCTGCCGGAAGCCCTGCTGAACTACCTGGTGCGTCTGGGCTGGTCCCACGGCGATCAGGAGATCTTCACCCTGGACGAGATGATCAAGCTGTTCAGCCTGGATGCCATCTCCAAGTCCGCCTCCGCCTTCAATACCGACAAGCTCTTGTGGCTGAACAACCACTACATGCGCAGCCTGGATCCGGCTTATGTGGCCAAGCACCTGGCCTGGCACATGGCCGATCAGAAGATCGATACCAGCAATGGCCCGGCTTTGCCTGCTGTGGTGACCCTGCTGGCGGAGCGCTGCAACACGCTGGTGGAAGTGGCCGCCCAGAGCCGCTACCTGTTCGAAGAGTACGAGGCCATCGACGAAGCGGCCGCCAAGAAGCACCTGCGTGGCGTTGCCGCCGAGCCGCTCACCCTGGCCAAGACCAAGCTGGCTGCCCTGGAGACCTGGACCACAGAAGCGCTGCACGAGCTGATTGAAGCCACCGCTGCCGAGCTGGGTCAGGGCATGGGCAAGGTGGGCATGCCGCTGCGCGTGGCCGTGACCGGCCAGGGCCAGTCTCCTGCCATCGACGCCGTGATGGCGCTGGTGGGCAAGGAGCGCGTGCTCGCTCGCATCGACCGTGCCCTGGCGTACATCGAAGCACGCATGGCCGCCGAGTAATTCAGGCTCGCCGTGTCAGTACCCAAGATGGCATGAGAGGGCTCCCTGAGGGGGCCCTCTTTTTTTGAGTCCCCACCTGATTTACGACGTAAAACAGCGACATAGCGATGAGGTTGGCGGTAAAAACAGCTAACTGACTGAATTTTGACTAAACGCTCCAGCGGGTGCGAATTTTGGGTTGACAGCAAAGCGGACGATGCCTATCATGCGCCTCCGTTGCCAGAGATAACTTTGGTAGCGCCGAGGTGAGTTGGGGTTATAGCTCAGCTGGGAGAGCGCTTGCATGGCATGCAAGAGGTCCGCGGTTCGATCCCGCGTAGCTCCACCAAATTCTCCTCGAACAATCTGGAATCCAAGGGGTTATAGCTCAGCTGGGAGAGCGCTTGCATGGCATGCAAGAGGTCCGCGGTTCGATCCCGCGTAGCTCCACCAGGTTCCTGATTGAAATGATGTACCCAGGGCAGTGCGGTGTGTATCACCCAGGCCGACCTTTGTGGGGTTATAGCTCAGCTGGGAGAGCGCTTGCATGGCATGCAAGAGGTCCGCGGTTCGATCCCGCGTAGCTCCACCATCATTCAGACGTTATGCGTCGAAGGCAACCGACCGCCAGAAGCGGTTGTCTAAAGAGTAAAGAATTTGGGGTTATAGCTCAGCTGGGAGAGCGCTTGCATGGCATGCAAGAGGTCCGCGGTTCGATCCCGCGTAGCTCCACCATGATTCGGACGCCAGGCGTCCAGGATGACCGGCCGCCAGAACCGGTTGTCTGAAGAGTAAAGTTTGGGGTTATAGCTCAGCTGGGAGAGCGCTTGCATGGCATGCAAGAGGTCCGCGGTTCGATCCCGCGTAGCTCCACCATCATTCGATGACATAAAAGGCCACCCCATTGCGGTGGCCTTTTTGTTTTGTCGTTTTTGCATCGTCCCGGATCCCGCCGGGCTGCCAATCCTTCGCCCGCATCGGCGCGGGTCTTTCACGCGCCATATCCTTAGGGACGGCACCAGCAAGACAGGTGCTCTTCTCTTTTAAATTGACCCGTCTCTCCATTTTCTCGGCCCTGGCCAAGGACGCGCCTTGTCACATTTCTGGCAACTCGGACCAGTGGTCCAGCGTGCATGAAAGGGAAAAAAGAGGCTGCTTTCCAGGTTTAGATAAGCTCAAGATACTGATATTAATGATTTATTTCTCATCTGTTCGATGAGGGATGAAGTGTGGGAACGTCCCCACATATTTTCTTTCGAGAATAAAGATTGAGCGGCCGAGACTTGCTTCCTATACTCGGGCTGTTCCTCACGGAACCCAGGACAAGGGCAAACCGGCAGTGATGCCGGGACGCAAAGCCTCCGATCTGCCCCACCCGGGCCAGACAGCGGGGTTACCCAGGGTGACTTGAGGGTTTGTGGCCCGTCCATGGCCTGTTGTCGTTCCCTTTCCCCCTGTTGCGATTGCGCTTTTCCCGGTGTTGAAGCCAAGACAAACAAGGAAGATAACAATATGCAACAGATCTTGAGGCCCAGCAGGCTTGCCATGCTGGTCGCCCTTGCGGCCGTCCCTGCCTGGGCGCAGGCCGCTTACCCCGCCTATCAGGCCGGCACCGCCTACAAGGCTGGCGACATCGTCAGCAACGCAGGCGCTCTCTATGAATGCAAGGAATTCCCCTACTCCGGCTGGTGTGGTGCCTCCCCCTATCACTATGAGCCCGGGGTCGGTACCGTCTGGACCGATGCCTGGAAGCGCTATAGCGGTGAAGTGCCGCCACCGGCCCTGGTCGTCGCCATCGGCTCTCCTGCCGTTGGCAGCAGCGTCAGTGAGGGGGCCAGCCTGGCCCTGGCGGTGACCCTGAGCGGCCCGGTCACGGCGCTCGCCAAGGTGGAGTACCTCATCGACGGCACCCTGGTCGCCACCGCAACGGCTTCCCCCTGGAGTGCGAGCTGGTCTGCCGCCGGTGTGGGCAATCACGCCCTCAAGGCCCGGGCGCTGGACAAGGATGGCAAGGTGCTGAGCGAGGCGGACTCCAGCTTCAAGGTCGCCGCCGTGGCCGCGCCCGAGGCGCCCAAAGTGAGCATCGCGAGCCCGGCCGCCGGCGCCAGGGTGACCCTGGGTCGCAGCGTGGCGGTGAGCGGCAACGTCACCGACGCCAATGACGACGTCGCCAGGGTCGAGCTCTTTGTGAATGGCCAGAAGGTGGGCGAGGACACCAGCGCCCCCTGGCAAGTGAGCTGGACGCCCCAGAACAAGGGGCTGGCCGGTCTCAAGCTGGTGGCGACCGACAAGGCCAATCTCTCTGGCGAGTCGGCCCAGGTGGATGTGCAGGTGGAAGAGGCCGCACTGCCTCCCACCGGCGGCAACCTCACCTGCGACGTGCGCCAGATCTACCGCGCCGACGGCAGCGAGTGCATGGGGGATGATCACGGTCGCCGTGTCATCGGCTACTTCACTTCCTGGCGCACCGGCAAGAACGGCCTGCCCGCCTACCTGGTGAACGACATCCCCTGGGACAAGATCACCCACATCAACTACGCCTTCGCGGCGGTGGACGAGCAGAGCCACGTCATCAAGGTGGACGACTCGGCCACCAAGATGACCTGGAACGGCGTGCCGGGCGCCGAGATGGATCCCGAGTTCGCCTACCAGGGCCACTTCAACCTGCTGTCGAAGTACAAGAAGCAGTATCCGGACGTGAAGACGCTCATCTCCGTCGGGGGCTGGGCCGATACCCGCGGCTTCTACGCCGCCACCACCAAGGGCGACTGCTCGGTCAATACCGCCGGCATCAACGCCTTTGCCGACTCGGCGGTGGGCTTCATCCGCCAGTACGGCTTCGATGGGGTGGATATCGACTACGAGTACCCCACCTCCATGAAGGATGCGGGCAACCCGAACGACTTCCCGCTCTCCAACCTGTGTCGCGGCAAGCTGTTTGCGAACTATGAAGTGCTGATGAAGACCCTGCGCAACAAGCTCGACAGCGCCGGCACCGAGGACGGTCGCAAGTACATGCTGACCATCGCCTCGCCGGCCTCGGCCTACCTGCTGCGCGGCATGGAAAACTTCCAGGTCACCCAGTACCTCGACTACGTCAACCTGATGACCTATGACTTCCACGGCGCCTGGAACCACTTCGTCGGCCACAACGCCGCCCTGTTCGACAACAAGGCGGATCCCGAGCTGGCCCAGTGGGGGGTCTACACCCAGGCCCAGTTTGGCGGCATCGGCTATCTGAACTCCGCCTGGGCGGCCCACTACTTCCGTGGCGCCTTGGCGGCGGGCAAGATCAACATCGGCGTGCCCTATTACACCCGTGGCTGGCAGGGGGTCACCGGTGGCACCCAGGGGCTGGGTGGCAAGGCGGCGCTGCCGAGCCAGAGCGATTGCCAGCCGGGCACGGGGGGCAGCACCATCCCCTGCGGCAACGGGGCGGTGGGCATCGACAACATCTGGCATGACCTCGACAAGAACGGCAAGGAGATTGGCGGCGGCGCCGTGCCCATGTGGCACGCCAAGAACCTGGAGCACGCAGCCAGCCTCGGCATTACCACCCTGCCGAGCTACGGCCAGGCCTGGGGTCTGGATCCCAACAACCCGGCAGACGTGATCCAAGGGCAGTATGTCCGTTATTACGACGACAAGGCCCATGCGCCCTGGCTCTGGAACGAGCAGAAAAAGGTGTTCCTCTCCACCGAAGATGAAGAGTCCATGGGTCACAAGCTCGACTACATCGTCAAGCGCGGCCTGGGGGGCGTCATGTTCTGGGAGATGGCGGGGGACTATGACTTCGACGCCGCGAAGAACGAGTACGTGATGGGCAGTACCCTCACCAGCCTCGCCTACGAGAAGTTCAGCAAGGCCGACAAGGCGGCCCTGAAGCAGAATGATCTGCCGGCTCCGGCCGCCCAGCTCGACATCGGCGTGAGCCTCTCCGGCTTCAAGGAAGGGGACTCCAACTACCCGATCAACCCGACCCTGAAGCTCACCAACAAGTCGACCCAGACCATTCCGGGCGGCACCCGCATCGAGTTCCTGGTGCCCACCTCCACCTCAGACACCATCACCGACCAGAGCGGCATGGGGCTGAAAGTGGTGGAGAGCGGCGGCAACCAGAACTCGGACGGCATCGCGGGCGAAAAGGACTTCCACAAGGTGGCCCTGACGCTGCCGGCCTGGAAGGCCTGGGCGCCGGGTACCGACGTGGAAGTGGCCATGACCTACTATCTGCCGGCCGCCGGCGTGCCGAGCGGCATGCGCCTGATTGCCGGCAGCCAGACCATAGGCCTGAAGTCCGACTTCCCGGCCCTGGCCGAGGCGGTGCTGGGCAGCAGTGGCGGTAGTGACGGCGGCAGTGGCGGCACCACCTGTGCCAGCCAGAACGTCAACCCGGCGGACTACAATGCCTATCCGACCTGGCCGCGCGGGGATCACGCCAATGGCAACGACCGCATGACCAACGGCAAGGCGGTGTGGCAGGCCAACTGGTGGACCAGCAGCGAGCCCAAGGCCGGCGACGGCAGCTGGAAACTGGTGTGCAACTACTGAGTTGCCCCGGCTGCTGTACCAGCCGCGAACTCAGAGCGTGCGACGGCAGCTGGAAGCTGGTGTGCAGCTACTGATGACAGGTTGAGGGGGCAACCCCGTCTCAACGCAATGACCCAATCCGGAGCCCAGGCTCCGGATTTTTTGCAGCCTATATAAGGAGAAAACAGGCATCTCGTGAAAAAGGGGGGAGGGACCATAAAAAAGACCGCTCCGAAGAGCGGCCAATTGCCACCAAGGCAATCTGCGGGGCAGGTCCCCTTGTGCTTGCCGACCGTGCGGGAAGGCGCTTCCCTCGGCCGGGTGGCCGCCCCGAACGTCCGGGGCGGCCCGTTGTTGTCGTTTACTGGGTGACGGCGCCGCCCTGCTGCTCCTTCAAGAAGCTGATCCAGGGGGTGGCACGACCGCTGACGTTGCCATTCTGGGCGGCCTGGGTGAAGGCGTTGAGCGCCTCCTTGGGCTTTTGCTGCTCAAAATAGGCGACCCCGGTCAGGAACTTCAGATCCGCCCGCTGCTCCCCGCTGGCGTTGGCGGCTGGCTTGGCGGCCAGCGCCACCAGATCCTGATAGCGTTTGCTCTGGATCATCATGCGAGCCATCTTGAGCTGCAGCTCGGCATTGGGGGCCAGCTTGTAGGACTTGGCCAGGGTGTCGATGGCCGGGTCCAGCTCCTTGGCCTGATGCCAGTAGTTGGCGAGCGTCTTGTAGTTGGCCGCATTGCTCTCGATCTGCCCCTCCTTCATGGCCTTCTCCATCACGCGGGCAGCGCGGTGGGGAATGCCGGCGAAGGCGAGGTAGTTGGCGAGCCGCTGCAACTCGTTGGCTTCGGTCAGCATGCCGAGGTTGTAGGCGCCTTCCAGTGCCGCCAGGGCCTTGGCATCGTTGCCCGCCTGCATGTGCATGGCCGAGAGCTGGGTCCAGTACTTCTTCTTCTCCGGATAGCGGTCGACCAGCGCGGTCAGCACCTCGGTGGCCGGCTTGTACTGTTTCAGCTCGTAGTGGGCCGCCATCTTCAGCAGGTACCAGGACTCCGGCGCCTTGCCCGCAGAGAGCTTGATCGCGCTGTCCACCGCCGGAATGGCTTCCCGGTACTGCTTGAGCTGCACATGGGCGTTGGCCAGGGTGATGTAGGCGTGCGGGGTCGGTTTCTCGTCCTTGCCGAGGTTCGCGAACCACTCCTTCATGGTGCTGATGGAGCCCTTGAAGTTCCCCTCGGCCATGTAGAGCTGGGCCAGGTTGTAGCGCACCTGCTGGGCCACGGGAGGCGGCAGGCCGCCGGTGGCGATGGCGTCGGCGAAGTACTTGGTCGCCTGACCGTACTTCTCCTGCTGGGCGGCCACGAAGCCCAGGGTCTGCAGAATGACCCCCTTGTCGTAGACCCGCTCGCCTGCGCCTGACAGCGCCTCCTGCAGCTTGGCATTGGCCTCGCCGTATTTCTTCTCGGTGATCAACGCCTGGGCCTTGTTGACCGCGCGGTAGGCGCGGTCAGACAGGGCGGGCTGCTCGGCGGCCCAGCTGGCGGTGCTGAGCAGCACCGCCATGGCTACCGGGGCGAGGATCAGGGTGTGTAACTTTTTCATCGCCACCTTCCTTAGTTGGTCGCAAACTCGATCTCTTGCTGCATGCGACTGGCCTGCGGCTTGCCGTCCACCATGGCCGGCTTGAAGGTCCACTTGGCTATGGTCTGGCGCGCCGCCTTGCCGAGGTCATAGCTGCGGGGCTCTTCCTTGACGATGCGGATGTTGCTCACGGTGCCGCGCTCGGTGACGGTGAACTCCACCAGTACCTTGCCGGAGGCGAGGCCGGCCAGCGCCGCCTTGCGGGGCATCATGGGCTCGAAGGTCGCCATCGGGATGGCGCCGTTGTTGCCGCCGATGCCACCACCGCCACCGCCGGTGCTGTAGGCACCCAGGGCGTTGCCGCCACCGATGTTGACCGGGATGTCGAGTTTGGGCATGTCCATGGGGGAGCTCTCCATCTGCGGCCTGTCCGTGCTCGCCACCTCCATCTCGGGCGGGGGGGGCGGACGGTTCGGGGGCGGCGGCTTGGGCAGTTCCCGTTGCTTCTCTTGCAAGGTCTCCTGAGGCTTGAGGCGAATGAAGTCGGTCATGGTGACGTCCTCCCTCTCCGTCAGCTCCCGGTGATCCGGCGTGATGAGCTTGTTCATTCCCAGGAACAGGAAGAACACCACCACGCAGGAGACCGCTAACGATATCAGGTATCTCATAGGGCTCGCTCCGGCATCAGCTGCTCTTGCTCGCCGCGATGGAGATGTTCTGGACACCGGCCATGCGGATCTGATCCATGACCTGGACCACCAGCCCGGAACGGGACTCGGTATCGGCCTGGATCACCACGGCGCTCTCCGGGTTCTCCGCCCGCAGCCGCTCGATGTTGGCACGCACGGCACCCACCTCGACGACCCGTTTGTCGACCCAGACCTGACCGTTCTCGCGGACCGCGACCATGATGTTCCCCTTCTTCACCGTCTCGGCCGTGCTGGCGCTCGGGCGGTTGATCTCCACGCCGGACTCCTTGACGAACGAGGTGGTGACGATGAAGAAGATCAGCATGATGAACACGATGTCCAGCATGGGGGTCAAATCGATGGCCGCCTCGTCCGCACCGCTGTCGCTGTGACGTTTTCTCATGGCAAAAAACTCCTTGCTTGTTCTGTGCCCCGGCGGGCCAGGCCCGGCCGGGGATGTGCATCCTGCATCAGCCGTGTTTCAGGTTGTCTTCCAGCTTCTGCACGGCCAGCTTGGCCTTGTGATCGAGCTGGTTGACAAAAAACAGGCCGGAAAGGGCGGCAATCATGCCCGCCATGGTCGGTACCGTCGCCTTGGAGATCCCCGAGGCCATTGCCCGCGGTGAGCCTGTGCCGGTGATGGCCAGGGTGTCGAACACCTGCACCATGCCGACCACGGTGCCCAGCAGCCCCATCAGCGGACAGAGGGCGATCAGCACCTTGATGACCGGCATCCCCTTGTCCACGGCCATGGAGACCCGGGAGACCAGCTCGCGGCGGATCTGCTTGGCAGACCAGGAGAGGTGATCGGTGCGGGCCAGCCAGGCCGCCTTGGTCTGCTTCACCTGCTTGGGGTAGACCGCCATGAAGTAGAACCAGCGCTCCAGCAGCAGGGCCCACATCATCAGGGTCAGGAAGAACAGGGCGACCAGCACGTCGCCCCCCAATCCCAGAAACCGGCGGACCGACTCGACTTCTTCAATCAACCAGAACCACATGGGTGACTCCTTAGGCTGCGGCCTTGGCGGCGTGCAGACGTTCCTGATAGCGGGCGACGAAGCCGGCGCTCTGCTCTTCCAGGACCTGGATGAGACGGCGGCTCTGGGTCTGCACTATGGTGTAGAGGAACAGCATGGGCACGGCCACGACCAGACCCTGCATGGTGGTCACCAGGGCTTCGGAGATACCGCCCGCCATCAGCTTGGGATCGCCGGTACCGAACAGTGTGATGGCCTGGAAGGTGGCGATCATGCCGACCACTGTCCCCAGCAGACCCAGCAGCGGGGCGACCGAGGCGATCAGCTTGATGATGCTGATGCCCTTCTCGAACTTGGGTACGTTGCGCAGGATGATCTCGTCGAGCTTGGACTCCAGATCCTCGATGTTGTCACCGCGGTGCTCCTGGTAGGCCACCAGCATCTCGCCGATGGGGTTGCCCTTGATGACCTGCTCGGACTTCAGCTGCTTGCGCATGGAACCGCCGATGAGGGAGAGGCGGGCACCGCAGAACAGGGCCAGCAGGGTACCAAGCACGCCGAGTACCATGATGACGTAGCCGACTTCACCCCCCTGATCGATCCGTTCTTTCAGGGTCGGAGACTGTACCAGCAGGGAGAGGATCACGCCGCGGGACGGGTCGATGAACACGGGTTTGATGCTGCCGTCGCCCTGCTCAAAGTCGGCAACGGGCTCCAGCACCGCCTTGTCCGGCTGGCGGGGCAGCTGTTCGAACTTGCCGGTCTCCGGCACGAAGGTCAGGTATTTGCCCTCGGAGACGGTGTTGAACTCGCCGATCTGGGTCACGGTCTTCTCGGCCTGGTTGCCCTCGCCGTAGACCACGGTGGCCGGGAGCTGGCTCACCTTGCCACCGTCGACCATGCGGCTAAGGGTGGTGGTCCAGAAGGCGGTCAAGTCATCGCTGGAGGGGAGCTCCTTGCTCTCGGCCAGGCGGGTCAGCAGGGCGGATTGCTCCGGATGCTCGACCCGGCGGGCGGAGGCGTTGAAGATCCCCTTGAACTCACCGGCGAACTGGCGCAGTACGCCGAACATCTCGCCCATGTTGCCGGAGCGCTGGCGCAGGGTCTCGGTCAGCTCGGTGAGCTGCTTGTCGTTGGCATCGAAGGTGGCCTTGAGCTGTTCACCTCGGGCGGTCTCGGCGGCGAGCTCGGCCTTGGCCTTGGCCAGCAGGGCGCCCTGCTCGTTCTTGTCAGCCAGGAAGCGGGCTTCCCGCTCCTTGTTGATCTGGGATTCGCTGGCGCTGGCGGCTTTCACCTGGCTCAGCAGGGCATTGAGATCCACCGGCTTCTCGGCGGCGGTCACCGGCAAGGTGACCAGGGTGGCCCCCGCAATCAGGGAGGCAATGGCGAGTTTGATTCCTTTCATGATGCTTTCTCCGCAGTTTGAACCGGCAGCTTGATGAGGGCGGGGGGCGCCTGCTTCTTGGCGATGCGAAGGCCCTGTTCGACGGCGCTGCGATACTCCTGGGGCAGTTCTTCCCACTGGCGGGTCTTCTTGTTCCACATGCCGGTCTCGTTGCCATCCGGGGACTGGTAGAGCAGGGCGATGCGGCCCACGCGCAGGAACTCGTAGGTCTTCTCGCTGCCATCCTTGTCCAGGCTCGCCTTGTAGGACTCGATGGTGCGGCTGAAGCCCTCCTCGATCTGGTAGGCCTCGAGGATCTTGCGGTACTTCTCGGAGATGGTGACGTCGGCCCGGTTCATGAGATCGGTCAGGGCCGCCACGCGGTCCTCACGCTCCACCTTCTGGAACGGCAGGTCCAGGGCCACGAACTGGTCGAGGGAGTCGATCATCTTGAGCATCAGGGGCACCACTTCGGTGCTGGTCTGGTCGATCTGGGCGATCTGCTTCTGCATGGAGGCGAGTTCGGCGCTCTGGGACTCGACCATCTTGCCCACTTGCTCGTTGTAGGTGCGCAGGCTGTCGACCTGACGCAGGGCGGCCTTGTACTGGGCCAGGGCAGACTCGGCAGACTCGGCGTAGTTGTCGATCTTCTGCTGGGAAACTTTGGATGCATTGTCGGTGGCGGCTTGAGCGTCCACTGCCTGACCGGCAGAGGCGGCACTCAGATTGAAGCTGGTCATCAAGGCAGCCGAAACCAGGCTGCCGAGGAGCGCTTTCTTCATTGTAATTGTCCTTGTTTTCATAGGATTACCCTATCTCCGTAACTTCCTTGGGGCATGGGGCAAAGCCGGCCCGAACGGGCCGGCTTGTCATCTGCAGGTGAATTAGAACTTCTGGCTGTAGTCGAGGTAGTAGATGCGACCGTCGATGCTGTAGAGGTCTTCGTCGTAGGTGAAGCCATCGCTCTCGAGGGACGGGCCCGCGTTGAACATGTTCTTCACGCCGACCTGGATCTTGCCATCCCAGGGCGCATCCACGCCGACGTTCAGGTTCCAGGTGGTCTGGGACGCGATGTGGCCCACTTCCTCACCGGTATCGGCGATATAGTCCTGGCTCTGGGAGTCGATGTAGTTCGCGCTCAGGTAGGTATCCATGTTCCACCATTGGGGAACATTGACGCCGACACCGGAGCTGAAGCGCAGCTGCGGCAGACCGTTCTGGCCGATCTTGTCGATGACGGGGCCACCGGCGTACAGACCTTCCTCGTACTCGAGGATGTAGGTACCGCCCAGGTCGTAGCGGATGGTGGCGTAGTTCAGGTCGTACTTGTAGTCCACCTTCAGATCAAGACCCGAGGTCTTGAGGGTGCCCAGGTTGACCATGGGCGCGATGGCGCCGCTGATCTTGCCCTGGCTGTTGCGGGTGATGTAGCTGGAGCCGCCGCTGTTCAGCTCGTCATAGATGACGGACTGCAGGGAGTTCAGCTGGATCACGTCGTCGATCTTGATGGTGTAGTAGTCCAGGGAGAAGTTCAGGTCATCCAGCGGGCTGTAAGCCACACCGAAGTTCCAGGTATCCGCGGTCTCTTCCTTCAGCTCTTCGTTGGAGGTACGGGTGGTATTGTACTGACGGTTCGGGCAGTCGGCAGCGGAGATGCCGTTGGCCTCGCAGTAGACATAGTCCTTGGCCCAGTCGGCGGAGTAGGAGTCAGCCGAGTAGAGGTCGCTCAGGCTCGGGGCGCGGAACGAACGGGACCAGGAGGTGCGCAACATCAGGTTGTCCAGCGGCTGGTAGCGCAGGCTCGCCTTGGGGGAGAAGGCGCTGCCGAAGTCGCTGTAGTCATCGAAGCGACCGGCCACGTTCAGCTCGATCTGCTCGGTGATGGGCACCAGGGACTCGATGTAGGCGGCGGTCACATCGCGGACGCCACCGGAGGAGTTGCCGGAGGAGCCGATGATGTTGCCGGCCTCGGACTGGGCATCGTACTTGTCGGTATAGACCCAGTCGTTGTACTCGGCGCCCGCGTACCAGCTGACCGGACCGGCCGGCAGTTCACCCATGTCCCACTGGACACCGGCGTACCACTGGTAGAAGTCCATGGTGGAGCGGCGGCTGGTGTCGGCGGCCATGGAGGCCGTTGTCTTGGGATCAAACTCGCCACCGACGAACTTGCCGTCGGCCACTGCCTGCTGGGCGGCGGACTTCAGGACGTAACCGGTGCCGTTCTCCTTGTTGTCGGTCTTGGAGTACATGTAGCCGGCGTTCCACTGCATGTCGCCGACGCTTTCGGTGGTGATGGTACCCTCGAAGCCCAGGTTCATGCTGCCGGTCATGTCGGTGACCAGGTTGTCGCGGGGGCCGACGTTGTTGAAGCGGTAGTAGGCATAAGCAGCTTCACCCAGGCCCTGGGTGGCGGCGGCATCCAGGCCGTTGTCGGCGAAGAACTGGGCGTTCTTCGGGTTGGCCGGATCGATGGTGAAGGCGCCGGCGGCAGGGGCGAAGCGGCCGAAACTCTCGACCCGGGAGCCGATGAGCTGCGGCACGAAGTCGACGTTGTCGTTGATGTGGTAGCGACCGTTCACGTACAGGGTGTCGCGGCTGCGGGAGGCCGTGGTGGCAGCCACCTGGCCGTAGTTGAAGTTACAGCCATCCTCGAACCCGACGAAGGGGGACTTACAGGTGCCATCGGCATTGGTGGCGCCGGCCAGGGGACCGTATTTCCAGATGGGATCCCCGTTTGCATCGAGGCCGGTGATCCCTTCCACGTTGCGGCCATAGGCGCTGGGGGCATCGTTGCCCTGTTTGGAGAGATAATCGCGATCCCGGGCGTAGATGACGTCCTTCTTGTCGTGCTCGTAGACCGCCATCAGGGAGCCCTTCTCGCCAGCAACGCCCGCGACGATGGAGCCGCTCTTCTCGTCACCACCCTCTTCGGTCGGGGAGCCGAGACGTCCCTGGAAGGTCAGGCCTTCATAGCCCTCTTTGAGCACCACGTTGATGACACCCCCGATGGCGTCGGAACCGTAGATGGCGGAGCCGCCGTCCAGGTTGACTTCGACCCGCTCAACGGCAGCCATGGGGATGGTGTTCAGGTTGATGGAGGTACCGCCCATGGTGGGGGAGCCCGCCACCCGCTTGCCGTTCAGCAGGACCAGGGTACGCTCTGAACCCAGGCCGCGCAGGCCGACGGTGGATTGGGACTGGAAGGAGCTGCCGGAAGCCGGGGAGACGCCACCAAAGGAGTTGTAGGAGGCCTGCTTGAGGTAATCGGCGACGGTCTGCTGACCGGACTGTTCGATTTTTGCCTTGGTCACGGAGACGACCGGGGTGGCGCCTTCCACATCGACACGGGAGATCCGCGAGCCGGTGACCTTGATTTTTTGCAGTTTTTCGACGTTCTGGCCCTCTTCGGCCAGGACAGGGGTAGCCACTACTGCCGCGCTCGCCAAGGCAAACGCGACGGCAGCAGAGAGTCTGCTTTTCCTAAGCATCGCTAGTATCCTTCCTGATTGTTTTTTGTTTGCTTCCATACCGCCCTCGTTGGAGCGGTGCGTAAGGCTTATCAAGGTTTGGTGATTGACGTCAAATGGAGCGGCAAGGATGGGGGCGACGGAACTAATTAGATGACTATGGGCAATTGTTTGATTGTTTTTGGTGTTTTATTCCGAAAGAAAAGCCTCGTGTTTTGTAAAGATGTTGTTAAGGCCCTTCTTTACGATTTTATTTATTATTTTTGAACTTATCGATAAGGCGTCTGTCGGGTCTGGTTCGATATCGTAAAACGACATTTTTACAGTGTTTTTATCTATATTGGCGAAGGAGTCAGTATGGGTTCAGCCAGGAGGTTCCGGCATTCCCCTTCTTCTCTATATAGGTAAAAATGGCACCGGATGTCACTATGGTTATGTGATTGATTTGTATTGGTTTTTTGTTTGCTTAAACAGGCATTTAATTATTATTTTAATTATTAAAAACAAGTTTCATGACAGGGCGTAGCAGTTTTTTATATTGAAGTTGGCTTTTTTGGAAAAAAATATCAGCGGGTTGTGCTGCAAGTGACTCCCAGGAGCAATGACCTGGTTCTACTTGATTTTTGTTGCAGAGCTTTTACAGTGACCGAGCCGGATTGTCTGCCGATAACAGGCAATTCAGTGAGTAATGCCAGGAAGGATAGGCTCGTCATCGGATGTGACTGGCCATAAAAGAACAACAAGGACGAGGTTCCACCATGCTGTCGTATTTCCTACGTCGGATGCTTTTGATCATCCCGACGTTTCTCGGTATCACCCTGCTCGTCTTCACCATCACCCGCTTCGTGCCGGGCGGCCCGGTCGAGCGCATGCTGCTCCAGGCACAGGTCTCGCAAAACGAGAGCGGTCGCTCCAGTGGCAGCAAGGGGGCACAGGCGCTCTCCGATGAGCAGATCGAGGAGCTCAAGGCGTTCTACGGTCTCGACAAGCCCATGCTGATCGCCTACTGGGAGTGGCTGCAGAAGCTGGCGGTGCTGGATCTCGGCGAGTCGACCCGCTACTACGAGCCGGTGTGGGATCTCATCAAGGATCGCCTGCCGGTGACCGCCTTCTTCGGGCTCGCGACCTTCCTGCTGAGCTACGCCGTCTCCATCCCGCTCGGGGTGGCGAAGGCGCTCAGGCACAACAGCCGCTTCGATTCGCTCAGTTCCATGCTCATCTACATGGCCTATGCGCTGCCCGCCTACGTGGTGGGGATCTTCCTCATCACCGTCTTCGCCTTCCATCTGGAGTGGCTGCCCATGGGGGGCTTCCCCGGGGACGATTTCGAATACATGGAGAGCAGCTGGGATCAGATCCGTACCGTCTTCGCCCACGCCCTGCTGCCCCTCATCGCCTACGCCATCGGGGATTTCGCCATCCTCACCATGACCATGAAGAACAGCCTGATGGAGAACCTGTCGGCGGATTACGTGCGCACCGCCGTGGCCAAGGGGTTACCGTTTCGCAAGGCGGTCACCGATCACGCCATGCGCAACAGCCTGATCCCCATCGCGAGCCACCTGGGGTCAGTGCTCACCGTTTTCTTCGGCGGATCCTTCCTCATCGAGACCATCTTCAACATCGACGGCATCGGCCTGCTCGGCTACGAGGCCATCGTGGAGCGGGACTACCCCACCGTCATGGGCATTCTGGCCATCACCTCCCTGCTGATGCTGGTGGGCAATATCGTCTCCGACATCTGCGTGGCCCTGGTCGATCCCCGCGTGCGGTTTGGAGAATAACCATGCAGCTTAATCCGGTTACCTTGAAAAAACTCAAGCGTTTCAAATCGATAAAACGAGGTTACTACTCTTTCATCATCTTCTCGGCCCTGGTGATCATCTCCCTCTTGGCGGAGCTCCTGGTCAACAGCCGGGCGCTGGCGGTGAGCTATCAGGGGGAGCTCTACTTCCCCACCTATGGGGACGTGATCCCGGGCCAGCAGTTCGGGCTCGACTACGAGTACGAGACCAACTATCGCCAGCTGAAAGCCAAGCTTGACCAGGAAGGGAAGGGGGACTGGGTGCTGCTGCCGCTGGTGCCCTGGAATCCCTATGAGCAGGACTTCAAGGAGGAGGCCTATCCGCCCTATGCCCCGAGCCTTGAGGAGCGTCACTTCCTCGGCACCGACACCAGCGGTCGCGACGTGCTGGCGCGCCTGGTCTACGGCTTTCGTATCGCCATCGGCTTTGCCTTCATCGCCCTGGTGGCGAGCTATGTCATCGGGGTCACCATCGGCTGCATGATGGGCTTCCTCGGCGGTCGTTTTGACCTCCTGATGCAGCGCTTCATCGAGATCTGGTCCCAGGTGCCCTTCCTCTACGTCATCATGATCCTGGTTTCCCTGGCCAAGCCGAACTTCGGCCTGTTTGTGGGCATCAACGTGCTGTTCGGCTGGATGGGGATCACCTGGTACATGCGCACCCTTACCTACAAGGAGCGGGCGCGGGACTATGTGATGGCGGCGCGGGCCCAGGGCGCGGGCACGGGGCGCATCATCTTCAACCACATCCTGCCCAACACCCTGATGATGATCGTCACCCTGGCACCCTTTGCCGTGGTGGGGAATATCTCCACCCTGACGGCGCTGGATTATCTGGGCTTTGGTCTGGCACCGCCGACCCCGAGCTGGGGAGAACTACTCTCCCAGGGGATCAACAACCTGGACGCCATCTGGATCGTGAGCTCGGTGGTGGCGGCGGTGAGTCTGGTGCTCATCATGGTCTCCTTCATCGGCGAGGCCATCCGGGAGGCGTTCGACCCGCGCAAGTTTACCCGCTATCAGTGAGGTGCGGCGCCAGGCATGGCCGCACAGTGATGACCCTTAATCGAGAAGCCCCCAGTGAAGGGGCATGACCAGGAAGTCAAATATGAACAATAAAATCAAATGGATAGGTGCACTTTTTCTGCTGGTTAACGGGACCTGGGTGTGGGCGGCCAGCCTGCCTGCGGATCTCGAGTGGGAGACCAACGACACGGATCCCGTGTTTGCCTCCCCCAAGGCGCTGCCCGGCGGCAGCATCACCATGTTCGTGGACAGCTTCCCGCTGACGTTTCGCACCGTGGGCCCCGACTCCAACGGCGCGTTCCGCTCCTTCATCCTGGACAACCAGCTGAGGCTCATCAGCTTCCACCCCAATACGGGCAATCCCATCCCCTCCCTCGCGAGTGCCTGGGCCATCGCGCCGGACAGCCAGACCGTCTACTTCAAGCTCGACCCGCGCGCCAAATGGTCGGACGGCAAGCCCGTCACCGCCGATGACTACACCTTCGGCTACGAGATGATGCGCTCCAAGGACATCAAGGGCCCCTGGTTCAACAACTACTACACCACAGAGGTGGTTGCGGTGGAGAAGATTGACGACCACACCATCCTGGTGAAGGCGGGCAGCCGCAAGGCCAAGCTGGATCTCCTCAACACCACGGAGCTCTGGCCCCAACCCAAGCACTACTACAAGATGGGCCCGAACTGGGTGAAGCAGTACAACTGGGCCGTGGTGCCGACCACGGGTCCCTATGTGATGAGCGAGGTGAAGAAGGGCAAGTCCGTGACCTTCAGCAAGCAGAAGGAGTGGTGGGCAAAAGACGATCGCTACAACCAGCACAGGTTCAACCTCGATACCATCAAGGTGCAGGTGATCCGCGATCACAACATCGCCTTCCGCCACTTCCTGAAGGGGGAGCTCGACACCTTCGAGATGATCCTGCCGAACTGGTGGCATGAGAAGGCCGTGACCCCGGAGTACAAGAAGGGCTATGTGCAGAAGGTGATGGCCATGACCGACACCAAACAGGGGGGACAGGGGGTTCACCTCAACGTCAGCAACCCCAAACTTGCTGACATCAACGTGCGCCTCGGCATCCAGCACGCCATGAACCTCGACAAGATGATCGAGACGGTGCTGCGCGGCGACTATGACAGGGCCACCACCTTCGGCTCGGGTTTTGGCGAGTTCACCGACATGACCCTGCCCGAGCGCGCCTACGACATCGCCAGGGCGCGGGAGTACTTCGCCAAGGGCGGCTACGCCAAGCCGGGGCCGGACGGCATACTGCAGAATGACAAGGGGGAGCGGCTGACCCTGGCCCTCACCTACACCAGCCAGGAGCACTCCAAGCGACTGACCGTACTGAAGGAAGAGGCCAAGAAGGCGGGCCTGGATCTGGAGCTCAACCTGGTGGACGGCGCCACCGGCTTCAAGGTGATGCTGGAGAAGAAACACGAGGCGGCCTGGCTCGGCTGGGGGGGCGGCGGCCTCTATCCACAGTATTGGGAGTCGTTCCACTCGGATAACGCCAACAAGCCCCAGACCAACAACCTGTTCAACGTGGCCGACAAGGAGCTGGATAATCTTATCGACGCCTACAACGTCGAGTTCGACATGGGCAAGCGGGCGGAGATCTCCCGCCAGATCCAGCAGCGCATCTATGATCTCGCCATCTTCGTGCCCGGGGTTCAGCTCAACTATGTGCGGGCCAGCAGCTGGCGCTACGTGATGTTGCCCGAGGTACCCGCCACCCGAAACACCCCGGATCAGCTCTACTGGCCCATGGACGGCTACCCCCACAGCAGTGGCGGCCTGCTCTGGATCGATCCCAAGGTGAAGGAAGAGACCCGCCAAGCCAAGGACGCGGACAAGGTGCTTGCCCCCATCACCCTGATCGACAAGACCTATGCACATCATTGAGGGAGAGACGATGGCAGCGACAGAGTCTCCTCTGCTCGGCACCCGGGGTCGTGAGGGGCCGCACCAGGCCCCCATCCTCGAGGTACGGGATCTCGAGGTGGAGTTCGCCGTCGACGACGGCAAGATAAAGGTGCTCGACGGGGTCAGTTTCCAGGTCGCCCCCGGCCAGACCCTGGGGATAGTCGGCGAGTCCGGCTGCGGCAAGAGCGTCACCTCGCTCGCCATCATGGGCCTGCTGCCCAAGCCCCACGGCCAGGTAGTGGCGGGTTCCATCCGCTTTCAGGGGGAGGAGCTGCTCTCCCTGCCGCCGGATCAGATGTACAGGGTGCGCGGCAACCGCATCTCCATGATCTTCCAGGAGCCCATGACGGCGCTCAACCCGGTGCAGACGGTCGGGGATCAGCTGATGGAGGTGTTTTCGCTGCACAGACCCGACTACAGCAAGGCCGAGCGCCGGGAGGCCGCCATCGCCATGCTGCAGAAGGTGGGCATTCCGGAGCCGGCCCAGCGTTTCGCGGCCTACCCCCACAACCTGTCGGGCGGTATGCGCCAGCGGGTGATGATCGCCATGGCCCTGGCCTGTGAGCCCGACCTGCTCATCTGCGACGAGCCGACCACGGCGCTGGACGTCACCATCCAGGCCCAGATCCTGGATCTGATGAAGGCGCTGCAGGCCCAGACCGGCATGGCCATCATCTTCATCACCCATGATCTCGGGGTGGTGGCGGAGCTGTGCGACGAGGTGGTGGTGATGTATGCGGGCCGGGCGGTGGAGCGGGCAGACATCTTCGAGCTGTTTGACCACCCGCGCCATCCCTATACTCATGGTCTGATGGCCTCGATCCCGCGTCTGGAAGATGTGCCAAAGAGCCTGCTCAAGACCATCAAGGGCCAGGTACCCGCCCTGCACGAGATGCCGGCGGGGTGCCGCTTCTCCAACCGCTGCCCCCACGCCACCGCACTCTGCGTGGATACCATACCGGTGGCCGAGTCGTTGACCGAACGCCACGCCGTGGCCTGCCACCACTGGAAGGAGTTGAGCATATGAGCATCTTGTTGTCGGTTCGGGATGGGAAACGGCAGCTCGGCTGCGGGGAGGGCATGGAATCATGGCCATCCTTCGGCCCGGGCGAGCGGGGGCGTGCACGATGAGCATGTTATTATCCATACGGGACCTGAAGCAGCACTTCAAGATGGGGGGCGGCTTCCTGCGCAAGCAATACACCGTCTATGCGGTGGACGGCATCAGCTTCGATCTCAGGCAGGGGGAGACGCTCGGTCTGGTGGGGGAGTCGGGGTGCGGCAAATCCACTCTGGGGCGCTCGCTGCTCAAGCTGTTCGAACCGACCGCCGGCACCATCACCTTCGAGGGGAAAGATATCACTCACCTCTCGCCCAGGGAGATGCGCTCCCTGCGCCAGGAGATGCAGATCGTGTTTCAGGATCCTGCAGAATCCCTCAACGGCCGCCACACCGTGGGGCAGATCCTGGAAGAGCCCTTCATCATCCACGGCAAGGGCACGGCGGCGCAGCGGCGGGAGTGGGTCCGGGATCTGCTGGACAAGGTGGGGCTGCCCGGCAGTGCGGCGGATCGCTACCCCCACGAGTTTTCCGGCGGTCAGCGCCAGCGTATCGGCATCGCCCGCGCCATCGCCCTCAAACCCAAGCTGCTGGTGTGTGACGAGGCGGTGTCGGCCCTCGACGTCTCGGTGCAGTCCCAGATAGTGAACCTGCTGCTCACCCTGCAGCGGGAGATGAACCTGGCCATCATCTTCATCGCCCACGATCTGTCGGTGGTCAAACACATCTCCGACCGGATTGCGGTCATGTACCTGGGACGGATCGTGGAGCTGGCCGAGGCCCAGGAACTCTATCTGGCCCCCCGTCACCCTTATACCCAGGCGCTGATCTCGGCCATTCCGGTGCCGGATCCCCGCAGGCGCAACCAGCGTATCCTGCTGACCGGGGACGTGCCGTCCCCCATCTCGCCGCCGAGTGGCTGCCACTTTCATCAGCGTTGCCCCTATGCGACGGATCTGTGCCGCAGCACCTCACCCGGGCTCGAGTCATGCGGCGGGGTGAGCCACCAGGTGGCCTGCCATTTCCCCTTGCCTCCGGCGGAGGCGGCACCACTGGGAAAGGCGGTGTGATACCGGTGTCCACCTCGTCACGGCCGGTATCGAAACCCGGCGACATCGAGGAGACGGAATAAAAAAATGGGGCCTGCGGGCCCCATCTTCATGGTTGGAGTTCAGGTTTGGCCGTGGAACATCTGGCCCGGGCGGGACAGCGCCCCGAAGGGGTAGCTGTAGTGTGGATTGCTGGATTGTTTTGTAATTTATTTACGTTGCTAACTTCAACTTCCGGGCGAACGAGATCAGGCGCCATAGCGGAAGTAGTAGTTGCGGGTTGCAGGCGCATAAGTGACTTTCTCTTCAACGCCTTTCTTGCTGGTGGCACCCTTCAGGTGGAACAGCACTGCCAGATTCTCAAACATATATTCACCTCATCATTGGTCATCATGGGTTGTGTGTGACCTGGGTCACGGTTTGATCCTAGGGGTTTATGTGACATGGATCAACTTTTTGTGTTGTAAATTTACATAAATCATGGAAAAGGTTTTCAATTTCAGGGTTGCTTATGGATACGCTTTCAAGCCTCTGTGTTGAGAAGAGGGGGAGAGGCAGGCGGGAGGACGCAGGCTGAGAGGGGGCAGAAACGAGATGCCCCGCACGGGGCGGGGCATCTTGAGGCGTGACCAAAACGCTTATTTGGCCGGGATATGTTCCAGCACGTGGACCAGCAGCTGCCAGAAGCGTTCGACCGCCGGGATGTGCACCTTCTCGCCCGGCGCGTGGGCGCCGCGAATGGTGGGACCGAAGGAGACCATGTCCCACTCCGGGTAGGCGCTCTTGAACAGACCGCACTCGAGACCGGCATGGATCACCATGACGTTCGGCATCTCGCCGAACAGGGTCTGGTAGCTGTTGCGTACCAGCGCCATCACCGGAGAGTCCACATTCGGGGCCCAGCCCGGGTAGGCGCCGGTGAACTCGCAGCTGGCGCCGGCCAGGGTGAACAGGGAACGGGTCATCTGCTCGATGTTCTCGCGGCCGGAGTCGATGAGGGAGCGGATCAGGCACTGCACATAGACTTCCCCCTCGAGCGTCTTGATGACGCCCAGGTTGGTGGAGGTCTCGGTGACACCCGGGATGGCGTCGCTCATGCGCATCACCCCGTTCGGGCAGGCCATCAGGGCGTCCAGCAGGCGGGCCTGCAGGGATTCGCTCATCAGCTGGGCCGGTTTCTCCTGGCTGTTGAGCAGCACGGTCAGGTTCGCCTCGGTGGCAGCCAGCTCGCTCTGGTAGATGCCGGTGTAGCGGTCGACCAGGGCCTTGAAGTCGTTCACGCTGGCGGCGGGCACCAGCAGGGTGGCGCGAGCCTCGCGCGGGATCGCGTTGCGCAGGGTACCGCCACTGATATCGGCCAGGCGTACGCCGAGCGGCTCGGCCGCCTTGAGCAGACGTACCAGCAGCTTGTTGGCGTTGCCACGACCGCGGTGAATGTCGACCCCGGAGTGACCGCCGCGCAGGCCTTTCACCTGCAGTTCGAACCCTTCACCCTCGGTGGCGGCGACCCGCTCCAGGGGGAAGCGGATATTGGCGTCGACCCCGCCGGCGCAGCCCATGTAGACCTCGCCATCCTCTTCGGAGTCGGTGTTCAGCAGGATCTCCCCTTCCAGCCAGCCGGCCTCCAGACCGAAGGCGCCGGTCATGCCGGTCTCTTCGTCCGTGGTCAGCAGCACTTCCAGCGGGCCGTGCTTGATGGTCTTGTCGGCCAGCACGGCCAGACAGCCGGCCATGCCCATGCCGTTGTCGGCACCCAGGGTGGTGCCACGGGCGGTGACCCATTCACCGTCGATATAGGCATCGATGGGGTCCTTGGTGAAGTCGTGCTGGGTATCGGCGTTGGCCTGGGGAACCATGTCGATGTGGGCCTGCAGCACCACGGCCTTGCGGTTTTCCATCCCCGGCGTGGCCGGCTTCTTGATGATGATGTTGCCCACGGCGTCCTGTTTGACCGCCAGGCCTTCTCCCTGGGCCCACTGCACTATCCAGGCGCTCAGCTGGGCCTCGTGCTTGGAGGGGTGGGGGATGGAGCAGATCTGCTCGAAGAATTGCCAAATCAATTTGGGAGACAGAGAACTAAGCTGTGCCACGTCGGGACTCCTTACCAGCATGGAAATTGTCGGGGCCCCATCTGCGGGCCGGGGAAGAGGATAACGATAATACAGTCAATCACGCAAAAATGTGAGCGATCAGCGCAAATAGCGGTCTACTTGTGCTGGTAAAGGGTGCTTGCATGGCGAACTTCACTGCTCTGTGCCGCTCGGTCAGCACAACATGGAATTTGTGAGTTGCATCACAAAAATATTGTCTTTTTGGCGATGGATGGTAAATTAGCCGCCGTGGTCACCCCACTTGTCAGGATGACAATGAATGCCTCCAGGGAACCGAAGCAAAGCAAGTGCGCCTCCATGGAACCGAGTGTCCGTTCAAGGATTTGAACCCGCATTAAGGTACGTAACTTGTTAAGCAATCAGGAGTTCATGATGTCAGGCAGCAATTCAACCTATTGGTTTGCCCAATCCCTCTATACCCAGGGCTTCAACTACCCGAATCCCTACGCCGGTCGCCGCTGAGGCAGACAGGCAACCCGTCAAGCAGCAGGCGTGTGAGGACTTCATCCTCCCCCTGCTATTTTTTTACCCGATCGCTACCTGATATGTGGTGTGGGTAACCCGAATGAGCACCCTGCTGGCGAAAACCTGTCCCATCCTGCGCCAGACTGGCGGAAGATGGCCGACTTTTCCTGTTTTTCGCATACGTTTGCCACGCATTTTATCGATAAAGGGTGCTATCATACCGGCCCAACAGCCGGCCCGAGCTCGGGATCCTGCCCGACCTGGCCGCCAGCTACCCCCAATCCCTGCGTTCACTGCATCCGTGTTTGCCACCGAGGCGCCAGCCCTGAGGCGGCAAACGTGCAAGCAAAATTCGGGAAACGGGGCGCCAGAATTGACCG
Source organism: Aeromonas taiwanensis (assembly GCF_000820165.1). Taxonomy (GTDB): domain Bacteria; phylum Pseudomonadota; class Gammaproteobacteria; order Enterobacterales; family Aeromonadaceae; genus Aeromonas; species Aeromonas taiwanensis. The sequence goes on along the minus strand of NZ_CDDD01000042.1, from coordinate 10,176 downwards.
GCTCCCCGGTGTCTGCCGGGGGCCTTGCTTCTTAAGTGATTGCCTTATAACTCGTTGAGATCGACAGCATGCCTAAAAAATTCTACGTGTCCTGGGACAACCTGCAACGTGAAGCGCGCCGCCTGGCCCGTCGTCAACTGCCCGTCAGCCAGTGGAAAGGGATCATCGCCGTCAGCCGCGGCGGTCTGGTGCCTGCCGCTCTGATGGCCCGTGAACTGGGCATCCGCAATGTCGAGACTCTCTGCATCTCCAGCTATGACCACGACAACCAGCGCGAGCTGGTGGTCGTCAAGGCCGCGACCACGGCCGGTGACGGCGAAGGCTGGCTGGTGGTGGATGATCTGGTGGACACCGGCGGCACCGCCAAGGCGATCCGCGAGCTCTACCCGCGCGCCAAGTTCATCACCATCTTCGCCAAGCCCATGGGCGAGCCTTTGGTGGATGACTTCGAAGTTGCCATTCCGCAGGACACCTGGATCGAGCAGCCCTGGGACATGGCGCTGGAGTTCGCCAAGCCGATCTGCGACGAAGAGTAATCGCCACGCCGCCCCCGCAGGCACATTCTGGTGCCGGGATGGTGTAATTGGGCCCCTTATGGGGCCCAACGTGTTTCTGGTGTGGCTGCCCGCCCTGAAAAGTGGTTAAGATGGAGCATTGTTTGCGACAGAAGAGCCACCATCTTGGAACCAAACGACGATACCAACCTGACGGAAAAGCTGTTTACCCGGGTCAAAAAGGTATTGGAAACCTCCGAAATCTCCAACTCCAGCCCCGTTGACGAGCAGGATGGCTCGCTGACCGAGAGTTTCATCGACGGCGCCCTCTCTCCCCATTGGTACCGCCTGCTGCGTCGCCCGACCTGGGCCTGGCAGGGGGCCGATCCGGTGGAGGTGGAGCAGACCCTGGCCCAGATCGCCATGGGGCAGGGGGAGCGAACCCACGAGCGCTACCTGGACACCATCAAGGGCTACGTGCCCGGCAACTGGGTCTACGAGTGGAGCCAGCTTGCCGGCCGCTATTTCAACCGGGGTCGCGAGCTGGTGGCACAGGGTGAGCGGGCCGCCGCCCTGAAAAGCTTGCTCAAGGCGGTGCGCTACTACTCCATCGCGAGTTACCCCCACCTCAAGCACGACGAGCTGGCGGATCAGGCCCAGTTGCTTGGCAACATGGCCTATCGCGAGGCCGGACGCCTGTTCAAGGTGCCCCTCAAGGAGCTGCAGGTCCCGTTCCGGGGCAAGACCATCCAGGGGTATCTGCACCTGCCCACCACCGACAGACCGGTTCCTCTGGTCATCGTCAGCGGCGGCATCGACTCGCTCCAGGTCGACTTCCTCAACTTCTATTTCAAGTGCCTCGAGCCCCACGGCATCGGCATGCTGTCGCTGGACATGCCGGGCACGGGCTATGCCGAACACTGGCCCCTGGTGCAGGACACCAGCCGCCTTCACCAGGCGGTGCTCAACTACCTCTCGGAGGTAGCCTGGGTCGATCACCAGCGTATCGCCATGGTGGGGTTCAGGCTGGCAGGCAACGTGGCGGCCCGCCTCGCCTTCGTCGAGCCCTTCAAGCTTCGGACCGTGGTCTGCATCGGTGCCGGTATCAACCAGGTGTTTACCAACCAGGAGATGTTTGCCCGCTGCCCGCGCATGATGCGGGACGGGCTGGCGAACCGTCTGGGGGCGGATGCTGCCCAGTGGGATCTGCTGCGCACCAAGTGCCAGGTCTTCTCCCTCAAGACCCAGGGGTTGCTGGGGAGCCGCACTTCCGTGCCGATATTGAGTATCGGGCACAAGAAAGATTTTATTTGTCCCGAGCAGGATGTCCGGGCTCTGGCCGCCGCCAGCCGCAATGGCAAGGCGGTGGTGTTTGACAAGCAACCGCTGCTCGAGGTCTATGACGAGGCGCTCAAGGAGACGGTTGATTGGCTCAAGAAGCACTTATGTACATGATATAAAACTAAAAATGTAACATCATCGTGTGATGGTATGGCTTGTTCAACAGGGAGGTTAGCATGTCAGAGAGAGTGACCTACAAGCGATTGCTGCGGCAATTCGCGGCCATTGGCCCCTATTTGCGGGAAGACCTGTGCGAAGAGGGGCGCTACCGCTTCGACTGTCTTTCCGTCTGCGTCAGCGCCAAGCCGGCGCCTGACAAGCGGGAATTCTGGGGCTGGTGGCTGGTGCTGGAGCAGGAGGATCACCGCTTCAGCTATCACTATCAGGTCGGCTTCTACAATGCGGAAGGGGAGTGGCTCGACAAGCCGTTGCCCAAGAAGCACCAGGCAGAAGTCGAGCGCACCCTCCATCACTTCTACAAGCTCATCAGCGGCAAACTGGCCCAGCTGGAGTGCACCCTGTTGCCGGCCGAGCAGGTGACCGCCGAGCTGAGCGTGACGGCGGCCTGACCCCTGGCCCCGCGCACTCGTTGTGCGGGGCTGCTTCTCCCCTGTCCCGACCACCTTGCACAAGGCTTAATTGCCTTGCAGGGCAACAGGGCCGTGGGTATAAAGGGACTCCTTACTTTTCTGACCCCTTTGTTCCCATGGAAAACAGAACCATAGTCGTCAAACTGGGCACCAGCGTGCTCACCGGGGGATCTGCCCGGCTCAACCGTGCCCACATGGTGGAGCTGGTCAGGCAGTGTGCCGCCTTGCATCGACACGGACACCGTGTCGTGCTGGTCACGTCGGGGGCCATCGCCGCCGGTCGTGAACACCTGGGCCACCCTCCACTGGCGCCTACCCTGCCGAACAAGCAGATGCTGGCGGCGATTGGCCAGACCCAGCTCATCCGGGTGTGGCAGGACCTGTTCAATCTCTACGGGCTGCACATCGGCCAGATGCTGCTGACCCGTGCCGATCTGGAAGACAGGGAGCGCTACCTCAACGCCCGCGACACCCTGCGCACCCTGCTCGATCACCGCATCATCCCCGTCATCAACGAGAACGATGCGGTAGCGACCGCCGAGATCAAGGTGGGGGACAATGACAACCTCTCCGCTCGCGCCGCCATTCTGGCGGACGCCGACCTGCTGATCCTGCTGACCGACCAGAAGGGGCTCTTCACGGCGGATCCGCGTACCAACCCGGATGCCCAGCTCATCGAAGAGGTGCAGACCATAGATGACACCCTGAGGTCCCTTGCCGGCGACAGCGTCAGCGGCCTTGGCACCGGCGGCATGGCCACCAAGCTGCAGGCGGCCGACGTGGCACGCCGGGCCGGGGTGGACGTGGTGATCGCCACCGGCCAGATCCCGGAAGTGATCGGTCGCCTCGCCGCAGGGGAGCGGGTGGGTACCCTGTTCCCGGCACTGGCGTCGCCCCTGGAAGGGCGCAAGAGCTGGATCCTGGCGGGCCCGCCCCCCCATGGGGAGGTGCATGTGGATCAGGGCGCCGTGGCCGCCATGCAGGAGAAAGGCTCCAGCCTGCTGCCCAAGGGCATAGTGGCGGTCAAGGGGGATTTCGTGCGCGGCGACGTGGTGCGCATCCTGGATCCCAAGGGGAGCGAGCTGGCGCGCGGCATCTGCCGTTATGACCACCTCGAGCTCGACCGCTTGCGCGGCGTCCATTCGGACAACATCGAACAGGTCTTGGGTTACGGCTATGGTGCCGTGGCTATTCACCGGGATGATATGGTGCTGCTGTAAGCCGCACCGATGAAAGAGAAAAAGGATGACGTTATGAGTCTGGAGAAAATGGGGCTGGCGGCCCGCGAGGCGGCCTATCAGCTGGCCACCGTCAGCACGGCGCAGAAGAACCGGGCGCTGGCCGCCATCGCCGACGAGCTGGAGGCGCGCAGTCACCAGATCCTGGCGGCCAACGAGAAAGATATCGCCGCAGGGCGCGAGGCGGGGCTGACTGATGCCATGCTGGATCGCCTGCTGCTCAACCCGGCCCGGCTGGCCGGTATCGTCGCGGATGTGCGCAAGGTGATCACCCTGGACGATCCGGTCGGTGCCGAAATCGACAGCCGGGTGCTGGAGAACGGCCTGCGCCTCTCCCGCCGCCGGGTGCCCATCGGCGTCATCGGCGTCATCTACGAGGCGCGCCCCAATGTCACCATCGACATCGCCAGCCTCTGCCTCAAGACCGGCAACGCCAGCATACTGCGCGGTGGCCGGGAGACCTTCCACTCCAACCTGGAGCTGGTGCGGGTGATCCAGCATGCGCTGGCCGCCTCCGGCCTGCCTGAGGCGGCGGTGCAATACATCGACAACCCGGACAGGGCGCTGGTCGGCGAGCTGCTGCGCCTGGATCGCTACGTGGACATGATCATCCCCCGCGGCGGCGCAGGCCTGCACAAGATGTGCAAGGAGAACAGCTCCATCCCGGTCATCATCGGCGGCTTCGGCATCAGTCACATCTTCGTGGACGAGAGCGCCGATCTGGTGCGCTCCCTGGCGGTCATCGACAACGCCAAGGTGCAGCGCCCCTCCGCCTGCAACGCCCTCGATACCCTGCTGGTTCACGAGAAGGTGGCCACTACCTTCTTGCCGCAGCTGGTGGCGCTCATGAACGAGCGCAAGGTGACCCTGGTGGCCGCCCCCAATGCCATGACGCTGCTGGCCGGGGCCGACAACCTGTGCGAGGCGGGGCCGGAAGACTTCGACACCGAGTGGCTGGGGCTGACCCTGGGGGTCAAGCTGGTGGCCGATGTCAACGAGGCGCTCGCCCATATGCGCGAGCACAACGCGGGTCACTCCGACGCCATCCTGACCAACTCCCTCGTCAACGCCGAGCGCTTCGTCAACGGCGCCGGCTCGGCGGCCGTCTATGTCAACGCCTCGACCCGTTTCACCGACGGCGGCCAGTTTGGCCTCGGCGCCGAGGTGGCGGTCTCGACCCAGATGCTGCATGCGCGTGGCCCCATGGGGCTGACCGAGCTCACCAGCTACAAGTGGGTCGGCCAGGCGGATTACCTGAGCCGTGCCTGATCCTTTGTTTCGCCATGCCGCGCTGAATGCCGACCCTGGTCGGCATTTTTATGGTTTTTTATTGCGCGCAATCAGTGGCTTGCATATAACTATCCAGCGAGAGGTGGCGTCTTTCAGGGCGCCGGACTATCGGCTGAACGGGGAGCGACTTCAAGGATGAAGCGACACTATCTAAGCGGATGGCTGGGCCGTCTCTGGCTGAGCCTGCCCTTGCTGCTGGGGGCGCTCTGGTTCAGCAGCGCCAGTCACGCCAGCTGGGATCAGGATCTCTATCGCCAGCTCGGGCTGGCGGGCAAGCTGGACAAGAAGGTGTTTCGCCAGGCCCTCGATGGTTATCAGAGCGTGCGCCACAAGCGAAAGCCCATCCTCACCATCATCGACTACAGCAAGCCCTCGACCATGCGCCGGCTGTTCGTCATCGACGTCAAGCGCCACAAGCTGCTCTATCACACCTGGGTCAGCCACGGGCGCAACTCGGGGGAGCTGGCGGCCCGCCAGTTTTCCAACCAGATGAACTCCCGGCAGAGCTCCCTCGGGGTCTATCGCACCGCCGAGACCTACCAGGGCAAGCACGGCTACTCCCTGCGTCTGGACGGCCTCAGCCCGGGCAAGAACAGCAATGCCCGCAAGCGGGCCATCGTGGTACACGGGGCGGACTATGCGAGCCCCAAACACCTGCGCAAGTTTGACAAGCTGGGCCGCAGCTGGGGTTGTCCCGCCCTGCCGCGGGAGCAGTCCAGGGCCATCATCGACACCATCAAGGGGGGGAGCGTCATCTACGCCCACGGCTGAGAGGCAGTCCACGACCTTGCTGGCGGCCTCTCGTCACCACTCGTGAGCCGGCGCTGAGGCAAACGCTCCGACCAGCAAAGGGCAAAAAGGCCAGCATATGCTGGCCTTCGCATCTCGGGTGGGGGTTACTTGCGCACCACCAGCACCGGGCAGGGGGCGTGGCGTACCACGGATTCGGCCACGCTGCCCACCAGCAGATGGCTGATGCCGGAGCGGCCGTGGCTGCCCATGACCAGCAGGTCCACCTTGTCCTCTTTCGCCTGGATAACGATCTCGTCGGCGGCGCGACCGAAGCGCACCTCGAAGGTGGCCGGAATGGGCAGGCAGGCCACCAGCTCCTTGAGCTGGCTCTTGGCCTGGCGCTCCATCTCGTGGGTGATCTCGATGGCCGTCATGTGCAGGATCTTGTAGCTGTCGAAACCGTGCAGCTGATCGACCACGTGAACCAGCTTGAGCTCGGCCTGGTGGCTGGTGGCCATGAAGACGGCGTAGTCGAGCACGGCCTTGGACATCTCGGAAAAGTCGACGGGGCAGAGCAGGGATTTGATGGTTGGCATGAGAATCTCCCTTCAGGTTGGGCTGCTAATGAATCTTGTTTTCATCATACCGAACGAGGGGACAATAACCCTCGACCCGCTCGCAAAATGAGGAAAATCTCCGGTGGTACCGGCAATTTTCTATGCTATCTGTAAGCCTGAATGTGCCGTCTGGCGATTGGCGCCCGCCACACCACCGAGGAAACACATGGTTCGTCTGCTCCTGTTGTGCTGTCTGTTGTTCGTCTTGCCCGTCCGGGCCGATACCATACACGTCTATTGCGATGACTGGCCCGGCTTCTGTCAGCAGGATGGCGAGGGGGTCTATCTGGACGTGGTACGCGCCATCTATGAACCCCGGGGTTATGTCGTGGTATCCCATCTGGTGCCCTACAAGCGGGCGCTGGCGCTGGTCTCCCAGAAGGGAGGGGACATGGCGATGGGGGTCTATCGGGGAGAGGTGTCTGGGGTCCATCAACCGGATTACCCCGACTCGGCCGACCATGTGACCGTGCTGATGCAGAAGCGCTGGCTGCCGCACTGGACTGGGGTGCAAAGCCTGAAAGGGCAGGAAGTGCTCTGGCTGCGGGGCTGGGCCTTCGACAAGTTCATCCCGGTCACCATGAACTGGCACGAGATAGACAACCACGACATGGCGCTGCAACTGCTGATGAAGGGGCGCTACCGCTACTACCTGACCGACGACGCCCTCTATCCCAAGGGGGCCCTCCCTCCCGAGCTGGCGCAGGTCTTCCTGCACTGGATCCCGACTTACCCCATCTTTGCCGACACCGAGAAAGGCAGGCTGTTGAAAGCGCTCTGGGATCCCGCTATGCATGCCCTGCTGACGGGGGGGAAACTGGCGGAGATCTACCGGGAGAACCGGCTCTACGACTATTACCGGGACTTTATCCGGGAGCAGGAGGCGAGGGCGCGCAAGGCGCCGCCGCCGGGCAGATGACCCCTGCACGGCTGGCCGGGCTGGTTCACTCTCCTGGTCAGCCCTCGGCGTTCAGTTCCCGGCCCTGGGCTCTCAACCCCTTGGCCAGGCGATCGTAGAGGATGACGTTGACCGAGGCCGCCAGGTTCATGCACCCCTTTGTGGGCACATAGATCACCTCCTTCACCGCTGCGAAACGGGCGGGCTCCAGGGTGCCATCCTCCGGGCCGAAGATGTAGAAGGCCCTCGCCGGGTGCACATAGTCCGGCAGGGAGGTGGCCCCCTCGATGAGATCCACCAGCACCGGGGTACACCCTTCGGGCACGAAGTCCAGCAGCTCCTCGACCCCGAGCAGGGGGATCTTCTCCACCATCTGCTTGGTGTCGGTGACAAACCGCCTCGCCAGCTCGAAGCGCTGCCCCGTGTAGTAGACCTCGTCCGCTCCGTAGCAGCCGGCGGCCCGCATCACGGCGCCCACGTTCTCCGGGGACTTGGGATTGACCAGCCCGATGGCGCAATAGTCGCGTCCCTCCCGAACATCGATCCTGAGCTGCCCGGCTTCGCCCTTCTCTGACACTTTCATCTCGCTCTCCTCTGTGGCGGCGCATTATACCCCCGCCGCGCCCCTTGCCCAGCGCGCGGCGCTCTCTCCCGCCAGACGGGCCCAACAAGGGAGCAGTTGCACCGTCCCGGCGCAGGCCAGCGCTTCTGTGCCCCGTGGAGAGTGGCCCTGCATCCTGGCGCAGTGTTTGCAGTCATCCCCTGGACAAGATGAATAAGGCTTATCCGGACAAAGGCGTCCGTCCCCGCAGGGGGGCGGACGCTTTTTTATGGGCCATGGCAATGAGGCAGCCCCGGAGGTTGTCGGTGACAAGGAGCAAGGGAATGAAGACCACCTGTGCCTATTGTGGAGTGGGGTGCGGCATCCGGCTGAACCGGGAGGGGGATGAGTGGCAGCTGCAGGGAGATGAGCAGCATCCGGCCAATGGCGGTGCCCTGTGCGTCAAGGGGGCCAGCCTGCTGGAGAGCCTGGCGTTCCCGGATCGGCTGCTCTATCCGCGCTGGATGGGGCAGCGCATCGGCTGGGAAGAGGCCCTGGACACCCTGGCGGCGCGCCTGGCCACCATAGCGAAGGAGTCGGGGCCCGAAGCCATCGGCCTCTATCTGTCGGGCCAGCTCACCACGGAGGACTACTACGTCGCCAACAAACTGATGAAGGGGTATCTCGGCAGTGCCAATGTGGACACCAACTCCCGGCTCTGCATGTCTTCGGCGGTGGTGGCCCATCAGCGCGCCTTCGGGGAGGATCTGGTGCCCGCCTGCTACGAGGATCTCGAGCTCGCCGATCTGGTGGTGCTGACCGGCGCCAACACCGCCTGGACTCACCCCGTGCTGTTCCGTCGCCTGCAGCAGGCGCGGGCGCGCCGCCCCGGGCTCAGACTGGTGGTGCTGGATCCCCGCCGTACCATGACGGCGGAGCAGGGGGATCTCCACCTGGCGCTCAAGCCCGGCAGCGACGTGACGCTCTGGAACGGCCTGTGCCGCTACCTGCTCGATGTCGACGGCTGGGACAAGGATTATGTGGCGCAGCACGTGAGCGGCTTCGAGGCGCTGGCGGCTGCGCTGGACGATCCCGCCTGGCAGCTGGACGAGGTGGCCCGCAGCTGCGGCCTCTCCCGCAGCGATCTGCTCGGCTTCTACCAGCTGTTTGCCCGCACCCCCAAGACCGTCACCCTGTTCTGCCAGGGGATCAACCAGTCCAACCAGGGGGTGGACAAGGCCAACGCCATCCTCAACGCCCACCTGATGTGCGGCCGCATCGGCAAGCCGGGGGCGGCCCCCTTCTCCATGACGGGGCAGCCCAACGCCATGGGAGGGCGCGAGGTGGGGGGACTCGCGACCCAGCTCGCCGCCCACATGGGCTTTGGCGAGGCCGAGTGCGACCGGGTGCAGCGTTTCTGGCAGAGCCCGACCATAGTGCGCGGGCCGGGGCACAAGGCGGTCGAGCTGTTCGAGGCGGTGCACCGGGGGGAGATCCGCGCGCTCTGGGTGCTCGGCACCAATCCGGCGGTCTCCCTGCCGGACGGCAACCGGGTGCGCGAGGCCCTGAGTCGCTGCGAGCTGCTGGTGGTCTCCGAGGTGACGGCCAACACCGACACGGCGCGACTCGCCCACCTGCTGCTGCCCGCCGCCGCCTGGGGAGAGAAGAGCGGCACCGTCACCAACTCCGAGCGCACCATCAGCCGCCAGCGCGCCTTCCTGCCCCTGCCGGGGGAGGCCAGGCCCGACTGGTGGGCGCTGACCCAGATTGCCCGCCGGCTCGGCTTTGGGGAGGGATTTGCCTATGAGCACGAGCACGAGATCTTCTGCGAGCACGCCGCCCTGTCGGGGTTCGAGAACGCGGGGGAGCGTCAGTTCGACATCTCGGGCCTGGCGGGGCTCACCCGCGCCGAATTCGAGGCCCTGGAGCCCCTGCGCTGGCCCGTCAACGCCCGCTGGCCCAAGGGGCGTGACCGCCTGTTCGAGGATGGCCGCTTCGCCCCCCCGGATGGCCGGGCCCGCCTGCTGCCTCTGGCCCAGCACTTCCCGCCGCAGCAGGGCGCCGGGCAGGGGGAGGACCTCCCCCTGCTCCTCAACAGCGGTCGTCTGCGGGATCAGTGGCACACCATGACCCGCACCGGCCATGTGCCCCGGCTGCAGGAGGCCGAGCCCTGGCCCAGGGTGCGGATGGGAGCGGCCAGCCTGCTGGCGCTCGGTGTGCGGGAGGGGGAGCTGGTGCGCCTTGGCAACGGGCTCGGGGAGGCCCTGCTGCTGGCGGGAAGTGCTGGGCCAGAGGCAGCAAGCGGGCCCTGCCATCCGGGGGGGCGAAGCGGCCCTCCTCGGACAGGCGGTCACGGCCCTCCGGCCAGCGGGCGGTGAACGGCCAGACCAGGGGCTGCAGGGGCCCGAATTCGGCGCGGGTGAGCCCCGCCCAGC
>NZ_CDDD01000041.1 GCF_000820165.1 Aeromonas taiwanensis | reverse complement strand
TTCTAGTAGAGGCGTCTAATAATCCCCATGCAAGCCAATGACCCCCTGCCCCGCCGCCCTCGCGGCCGCCCTGCCCAGCACGGGCACACCTATGCCGACACCCGGGATCTGTTGATCCGCCGGGGCATGGAGCTGCTGACCGAGCAGGGCATCGCCGCCACCTCCATCGAGCGGGTGTTGCAGTCGACCGGGATCCCCAAGGGCTCCTTCTATCACTACTTCGCCACCAAGCACGACTTCACCCTGGCGGTCATGGATGCCTATCACCACTACTTCTGCCGCAAGCTGACGCGCTATCTGGAGGATGAGAGCCTGCCCCCCCTGGCGCGCCTTGCCGCCTTCGTCGACAGCGCCTGCCGGGGCATGACCCGGTTTGCGTTCCAGCGGGGCTGCCTCGTGGGCAACCTGGGTCAGGAGGTGGTGCAGCTCTCCCCCGAGCTGCNNTCTGCCCCCCGGCTGCGACTGCTCCGCCCTCGCCCATCAGTTCTGGATCGGCTGGGAAGGGGCCGTGCTGCGCGCGCGCCTGGTGGGCAATACCGAGCCCATGCTCTCTTTTCTCAACTTTTTCATGATGTTAGCGAAGTAATTTTTTACGATTATTAATAGTCAACCAGTCCAATTAATGGGAGTAGACAAGATGTTCAAGGGTATTCTGATCGAGAAAGACGAGGCGGGTTATCGCGCCAGCTACCAGAGCATTCCCGAGGAGGTGCTGCCTGCCGGGGATGTGACCGTGGCGGTGGAGTGGTCTTCCCTCAACTACAAGGATGGCCTGGCCCTCACCGGCGCCGCCCCCGTGGTGCGCCGCTTCCCCCTGATCCCCGGCATCGACTTTGCCGGCACCGTGCTGGAGAGCCAGCACCCCGACTGGCACCCCGGCGACAAGGTGGTGCTCAACGGATGGGGCGTGGGCGAGACCCACAGCGGCGGGCTGGCGGAGCGGGCACGGGTTCAGGGCGACTGGCTGGTCGCCCTGCCTGAGCGCTTCCAGCCCCGGGATGCCATGGCCATCGGCACCGCAGGGTACACCGCCATGCTCTGCGTGATGGCGCTGGAGAAGCACGGCGTGGCCCCCGGGGACGGTGACATCCTGGTGACCGGTGCCAACGGCGGCGTGGGCAGCGTGGCGATCACCCTCCTGGCCAAGCTGGGCTATCGGGTCGTGGCCGCCACCGGACGGCTGCACGAGGCCGACTACCTCAAGTCCCTCGGCGCCGCCGAGGTGATCGATCGCGCCGAGCTGGCCGCGCCGGGACGACCGCTGGGCAAGGAGCGCTGGGCCGGCGTCATCGACACCGTCGGCAGCCACACCCTGGCCAACGCCTGCGCCACGACCCGCTACGGCGGCGCCGTGGCCGCCTGCGGCCTGGCGGGGGGGATGGACTTCCCCTCCACCGTCATGCCCTTCATCCTGCGCGGCGTCACCCTCTATGGCATCGACAGCGTGATGGCGCCGCGCCCGCTGCGCCAGCAGGCCTGGTCCCGCCTGGCCGAGGATCTCGACCTGACCCGCCTCAACCTCCTCACCCGGGAAGTGCCCCTCTCCCAGGTCGTGGCCCTGGGGGATGATTTCCTGGCAGGCCAGGTGCGTGGCCGGATCCTGGTCAATGTCCAGGGGTGATGACTGACGCGAGATGAGCCGGATCGCCTGATCAGGTCAGGCGATCCGCTCTGTGGCCACACCGATGCATATTGACCGTGCCCGCGTGGGGAATGCGATCGAGCACTAAAACGGGTGACGAGCAAGTAGCACGAGGAAAGCGCCTTTATTAGAATGGCAGCTGACCTTAATCAATCAGTGTGCCCAGATGATCATTGATATCCCCACCATGTTTATGATGATCATCGCTGCCAGCGTGACCCTGACGTGTTCAGTCGGCTGGGTCACCCGCGCCAAAGACGAGAAGGAGCTACAGCTCTGGACGCTCGGGCTGGCCTTGCAGACGCTGGTCTTCACGCTGTTCTTCCTGCGTAACCAGATACATGACTTCTTCTCTGTCTTGGTAGCGAACGCGGCGTTATCAGCGAGTCTCTCGTGCTTCTTGGCGGCCGTCGTGGTATTTCAGCAGCGCCGCCTGTCGCGCTTGTGGTTCTACGCACCACCCCTGTTGTTGGCGACGACGTTCAGCTTTTTCATGGATGATATCGGTGCCCGCATCATGATCTGCGGCGCCATCTGCAGTGTGCAGTGCCTGGTCGTGCTGATCACCTTGCTGGATAGGCGCGTTGTGGTGAGCGGGCGTGGCAAGTATCTGATTGCCAGCGGGTTGAGCCTCTCGATCGCCGTGCTGACCCTGCGCTTTTTTAGCGTGATGTTTTACCCCGACGACATCTCCAGCCTGTTGCGCGAGACCCCCATTCAAGTGGTCACGTTTTTGGCGACCTTTATCACATTGCTCCTGATGTCCAATGGTTTTGTGTTGATGATCAAGGAGAGCACGGATGAGCAGAACCGTCAGCTGGCCATGAAGGATCGCCTCACAGGGATTTGGAACCGGGGACATATAGAGGAGACCGCCAAGCAGGAGATGGCCCGACTCGAACGCTACGGCCATCCGGTCTCCTTGATCATGATGGATATCGACTACTTCAAGCAGATTAATGACAAACTCGGTCACGGGGCTGGCGACATCGCCCTCAAAGAGTTCTGCGCCGTGGTGCAGAGCTGCATCCGTACAACCGATTTATTGGGGCGCTGGGGAGGTGAGGAGTTTCTGCTGCTGCTCCCCAACAGCGGTTTTGCCAATGCCGCGCCATTGGCGGAGCGGATCCGGAGTGCCATCGAGCAGTATCCGTTTTCAAACGGGTTACAGATCACCGCCAGCTTTGGCCTGGCTGTCTGTCAATCGACGGATAGTTGGGATACCTGGTTGGAGCGCACCGATCAGGCGCTCTACCGGGCAAAAGCCGCAGGCCGCAATCGGGTGGAAAACGAGAGCCTGCACCATGAACCGGGTCAGACCTCGTCCCCCCTCCCCAATCTGGTGCACCTGGTGTGGCGCAGTACCTATGAATCGGGCATCACCTTGATCGATAACCAGCATCGCAGCTTGTTTGAGAAAACAAATACCCTGCTGCAGGCGCTGCTGGAGTCGCAACCCAAGCCTGAGATCGCCCGCCTCATCGCGCAGCTGGTGGCGGACATTGAGCAGCATTTCCACGATGAAGAGGCGCTTTTCCAACAGGAAGGCTACGTGGAAGGGAGCGCCCACGGCCTGATCCACGCCCAGCTGGTGGCGCGGTCGCATCGCTTGTTAGAGCGTTTCGAGCACGATCAGGTCAACGCGGGGGAGTTGCTGCATTTTCTGGCTTATGAAGTGGTCGCCCAGCATATCCTGCTTGAGGATCGCCAATATTTCACCTCGCTCAAGCGCCTGGCCATCGCCTGACCAAGTCACCCATCGCAGCCCAATCACAGGTTCTTGCCTTTGTTGGAACGCCGAACCCGTGGTGTGCAGCAAGTCGCTGGGAGCCGTAAGCCGTAAGCCGTAAGCCGTAAGCCGTAAGTCACTTAAACAACAGATGGACAAGAAAGGAAAAGCAGGAGAGAAGTCTAAAAGAGGGGTAAAAACAAAAACGACGCAATGAAGCGTCGTATCTGTCTAATCTGAAAGGCTTTTTTCTTTAATCTTAATGGTGCCGAGGCCGGAATCGAAAATAGTACCTAAAAGCCTTTAAAATCAGTGAACTTTCATTATAAAAGCCTCATCGTATACCTATCCGTATACCTATCCGTATACCAATAATATTTTAGTGCTACCGCGCCCCCTGCCACGACCACAGAGACGCCGCATTCAAAAAACCATCCATGCCGCTCGTGATAGATGATGGCGCTAGCGTTCATCCACAGGTCACGAGTGCATGCCTCATGACCAAACGTCCACGTGGGTACAGAGAGAAAACTGGCATAGTAGGCCGAGCATACCTAAGTACTAGCACTCCATGCCTCCGCCGGAACACAGGCTAAAGGCGCCAGACTACATATCAGGCACCTTCAGCACACTGAGGCATCCTAACGATGGCTCATCTCTTCAATCCAACGGACAACGCTATCAGGGTCTGCAAGCAGTTGGGCGAGGGGGACATGATTGGAGCAAAATGCCAGCTGGTTGCACTCCTCACTTTGCTTCCAATCCGGTTGATGCAGGGGCCAAGGCACCGGGCTCCACAGCTCGTCGAAATGCTTGTCGCTATTTTCCAGACAACGGAACAGAGTCACTTCCACAATGGCCTGCCCATTAAGTTGCAAAGGATCTGGCTGACCTTTTACTCCCGCTCGCAAAGAAGAGGTGCGGCGAAAATCGTGATCGAGAAAGAGCCGGAAGACCAGTGTCTTATCACCTTGCTGTGCGGTATCGCCGTCCCAGTCACGGTAGGCGTGATTCGATGCAAACAGTGGCAGATAGTCCCATGCCCAGCTGCTGGACGGGCGGGTTCCCGAGCGGCAGGGGCGGCTATTTTCGCTGGGCTCCCAATACCAGAACTCAGCGTCCAGCGCCTGACTGGCGATCTGATCGAATAGCGGGAGGATACGCTGGTAGAAACCGGCTGCGAGTCGGTGGGCTTGTTGCAGTTGGGTAACCAGCTGGGTGGTCTGTTCAAGATCGTGTGGCATGGCGGCATCCTTAGCCAGAGTCAGTGATTCAAAAAAGAGAAATCGGGGCGAGATAGGTGCAATGTCCCGGCATAGTCGAGCAGAGCAGCCCAACCAGTAGGCTCAGCCGGTGGGGGAGTTTCCCGCTCAGACATCATCCCGCAATCCAGGTCCAGCTGCCCTGCGTAGGCAAACAACGGCGCCCATTCAGGCACCACCGGGGCCATGCCAAACAGCTCAAACGCCTGCCGCCACTCATCGCGAATGGTGCGATCCTGACGGCAGGATTCAAACTCGGAGGCAGTTTGCAGATAGCGGCGCAGTGGCTCCCATTCACGCAAGGTCATCTGGACAAAGCGCTTCGGCAGATCTGGGCGAGACAGCGGGGCGACAGGGATATTGCCGAGCGCTACGTAATAGAGCCGGTCTTCATAGTCATCAAACTCGGCTTCACTGACCACAGCATTGAGCTGGGCCAGCCACTGCTCCCGATACTGGTCACCACCGAACGGGGGCTTCACCTCGATAACCACCAGCGCGTCGCCAAAGTGGAGCAGCACATCGGGCTCGACATAACGGCGATCCTGCAGCGATACCAATTTTGGCCACAGCTCCAGCCGTTGAAAGGTGGCCGGGTCTAGCGGATTGTCACCGAGTAGAAAGCGCAGCACGGCACCCAAAGCACCGTCCGAGAGGTGGGGTAGACGGCCAAAGAAAGTAGCAGTTAGCAGATCTTCGCTGCCTTTGAACAGGTCGCGCCAGCGCAGGGATTCCCCTTCCCGCTCGATCCGGCCAGCCTTGCCATGCAAAATGGCATGTAGCATCGCAACTCCTTGTAATGTTGATATTTCAAGCAGGCTCTCACCTAGCTGAAGAGCCTTCGAGATCCTGCTTTAATACCCACTCGACTACCACCCTATCCGTCACAAAATGGGGCAAAAATGTTTGACTGAAAGAGGGCCTCTCTTTAAGGTTGCCCGCAACATGACCCCGGCCGCTTGGTTGCTTTGCAACTTACGCCGGGGTTGTTGTTTGACGGTTTTTGGCCTGCCAGCGTGGTTTGCTTATCGGCGATATTGCGGCCTGTCCATCATCGGATGGATGGCCCGTTAAACCTCAATATCCCCTCACATTGCTAGATCTTTTCAATCTGGTAGCCCAACTGTGTCATCCCCTGCAGCAACCGTTCGGTATCGGTTCCCCACTGGTTGGAGATGGCAATCTGCTCACCCGATGGCAGCTCAATCAGGTTGCCCTCGCCTACATGCCAGCGGTTAAGGTTTTTTTCCGGGATCTGGTCAACCGGCGTTACCTTTCTGGCCAGATCAAGTTGCGCCAGATAGGCAGTGATCCCGGCCAGATCGGCAAGTTGCCGGTCTTTTATCCAATGACTGAGTACCGCCAAGGCAAAATGGCGTTTGTTGTAAACCCCACCGTTAAAGCGGTACTTGCTGTAGTCTCTGGTGCCTTGCTGGCTGGCCCGTTGCTCGGCACGCTTTTCTCGAAACTGGATCTGATAAGCCTCCGCCTCTTCTAGCGGGATGATCTGCGCAGCATTGATCAGCATCTCTCCCTGATAGCGGAACGGGGTCAGCCGCACGCAGCGAATATCGATGCCCTTGTCCCGCAGCCACAACACAGAGGTGGTCAGCTCTTTGCCAAAGTCAGCCGACGCCAGCACGATGCGCACCTCGTTGCCGAAATCATCGAGCTGGTTTTCGTCCAGATCGACAAACTCCAGCAAGGTGGTGCGGGCATCGATTTGCAGCCCTTCTTGCTCGATATAGGCCGCAAAGTAGTCACAGGCTTTATCAAAGGTCATATTGGCGATCATGGCGGCATAGCGCAGTGCTTGCAGCTCCATATGGGCACCAACTTCATCACGTTTCAGCTCGATCACCACCAGATTGGCATTACGGTCGATGGCCAACAGATCGATACGGCGGCGGCTATCTTCCCAGTCGGAAAACTCGTCGGCAATCACCAGGCAATCGGGGGCAATGGCGGCGATATTGCGCTTTAACGCCTCTTGCAAATCCTGGCGCTCTTGCAGCCCTTCGGCGGCAAAGGTGGTGGGTGTTAATCGGGTCAGCTGTTGATTGGCGATATGAAAGAGGCTCATGGTAAATCGACTTGTGTAGCGGTAAATGAAAACAGGTGGAGCGCGTGGGGTCAGGCCTGTGTGGCCGCATCAGCTGGCCTCATCCATCGCAAGACCTGACCCTCGCTGTTACTTTAACGTGATCCCTTCTGGTATCCGTTCAAACTGCTCCTGGGTGAGGTAGCGAATGCCCTGCACACTCGCCAGGGGTTGAAAGACCTGGGGGCAGGCGGCTTTGACGGTGAATACCTGCCCCTCGTGATAGGCCTCACCCCCTTGCGCGTACCAGCGACCTTGACACCCTTCGTCCCAATATTGGCCGACCACTTCGGGTGTGGAGGGCACCAGGGTGCAGCCCTTGATCACCACCCGCACGGTGTTCTGATACACCCCCACCACGGTATCAATAGACCGGGCTCTATCGTCATCCAGCGCCCAAGAAGAACGCGCGCAATCCACCACCGGGCGGTCGGTTGGATAGGTTTCGCACAGGTTTACCACCAGCACATTTTTATGATTCATCTTTGCTCCATCGAACATCTGAGCCAAGGCCTGCTTGGGATAAAAGATAAGGGGTCAGGCAAGGGCGCCTTCCACCAGCGACTCGGCCAGGGCAAGCTGGGTCTGCTGGCTGGTTTGCAGTCGGGATTTAAGTTGATCGCAGAGGGTCATTAACTGATCCACTCTATCCATAATATGGTTTTGCTCCTTTATAGGACCCAACGGAATAGGAGCAAACTTAAGTTTATCTTGAGATATATTCATTTGGCTTTCAGCCATGCCAGATTTGGAGTCATCAATATAGACAGCTGTTGCACCAGCATTTAGGCATAGAGATATAAAACGTTCCGATAAACCAATATCGACCAAGTGAAATCGAATTATCTTGTCAGAAATCATCAGCTTTGGTCTGGTTTTTTCAACTAAGCATGAAATTCCTACTCTATTTTTAGGGCCAGCACGAGTAATTAGGATGTCGCCAACCATAACTTCATATTCTGGTCTCGGAGTTTTTGTTTTATCAAGAACTTTGTTCTCATATTCTCGATACTCCAAGGTTTGAACTGCTGTTGTCTTCAGGACACCCCAAGTATCAATATCTGGTGAGGATTCAGGAGGACAAGCAGGACTCCAGCCTGCATCCATTATGGTTATGATGTCTTTTAAATGGCACCATTCCCATCCCTGCGGTAGCTCAAACGGCTTTTCGTTTTCACTGATCGCTGGTAGCGGTTTTTCTTTTTTGATTTTCTTCTCTTTGACCAGCCGCGCCTTTTCGGCAGCGATACGTTCCAGTAGAGCTGAAGCGGGTTCATCGCTCGGGTCTTGCGGTACCAGCTTGCCCATCACCGCCAGTTGCAGGATGCTCTGTTTCAAGGCGTCGATGCTGGCCTCAGTGGTAAAGAGGGTATCGAAATGAGTGCTTAGCCGCGCCCAGTTTTGCGCCAACTCGTCGGCATCGCAGGAGTCTGTCAGTGTGGCGAGCAGGGTCTCCACCAGCGTCTGATGGGCCGCCAGCTGTGATTCACTGCGCTGCTCCAGCAGGTCGCAGAGGGCCATAAGCTCATCCACTTTGGCAACGATGCGGTGCTGTTCTGAAAATGGTGGAATTGGCAATGGATAGAATGAGAAAAAATCCTTGGCAAGTCGCTTTTGACCTGCGGTTCCGGTCATTCCTGCCTCACCTTTTTTGAGATATATAGGCGACTTTATATTTAATAATATAAACAATGCTGAAACATAATCTGTATATGGTCTAGCTATATGAAGCTCTGTCGTTCCTGCGCCTATTCCATTAATTAAACCACGAAAAACTGCAGCCTTACTATTCTCAAAGCATGGTGTTATTTTTGCTATACCAATATCCCCATTAGCAAAATGGGTGAAACCTTTCTTTATCTCGCCCCACTTCCTTGCTTCAAACTCATGATGCCCGTTATATGAGGTGCTGATTAAAGACATAGGTACAAATGATGCATCAACAGCATCATCGCTTTCATTACGTGGATTGATCGCTGCGATCTCTGCAAGCATTGACCACTCCCATCCTTCCGGTAATTCAAACGGCTTCTCTTCCTCACCAATTTCCGGCAAGGCTTTGGGCTTTTTAATTTTGCCCTCTTTGACCAGCCGCGCTTTTTCGGCGGCAATCCGTTCCAACAGCACGGAGGCCGGTTCATCGCTGGGGTCTTGCGGCACCAGTTTGCCGCGCACGGCCAGCTCCAGGATCAGTTCTCGCAATTTTTTGATGCCGGTGAGTTCCAGCTTGCTGTTGCTGCCGCGCCCGGCACTGCTTTTCGGGCGCACCGCTGCAGTCCAGAGATCCAGGTGGTCGGTAATCAGATTCTCGATCGCCATTATGCCTGCCCCTCTTGTTTGACCGCACCTTTGCCCAAGGCGTCGCCCAGAATGGCTTTTAGCTGGTTACGCAGGTTCTGAATTTCAGCCTGTTCTTTGGCATAGCGTGCCAGCAGCTCGTCAGGGTCGTGACTTATCTGCTCACCGACATGGGGGTTTTTGATATCGAGGTTAAAGTTGCGCTCGATAATGGTCTCGATACTGACCTTCCAGGCCTGCTCGTTCTCTACCCGGGCGGCAAAGCCGTCCGCCTCATCGCCCCACCAGGCGATCTCGGCTTCAAATTCCTCGAACTTCATCGGCTTGGTTTTGCTGTAGTTCTTCACCCCAGCCGGATAGGGGTGCTCATAGAACCAGACATCCTTGGTGGGCTGGCCCTTGGTGAAGAAGAGGATATTGGTCTTGATGCCGGTATAGGGGGCAAACACGCCGTTGGGCAGCCGAACTATGGTGTGCAGGTTGCACTCAGCAGTGAGCAGTTGCTTGATCTTGGTTTTGACCCCTTCGCCAAACAGGGTGCCATCGGGCAGCACCACGGCGGCGCGACCACCCTTTTTCAGGATTTCGATGATCAACTGCAGGAACAGGTCGGCAGTTTCGCGGGTACGGAGATCGGCGGGGAAGTTCTGCTCGATGCCATCCTCTTCGGTACCGCCAAAGGGCGGGTTGGTGAGGATCACATCGATATCGCTATCCCAGCTTGACAGCGGTTTGTCGAGGGTGTTGCCGTGGCGGATCTGCACCGGCACCTCGATGCCGTGCAGCAGCATATTGGTGGTGCAGAGCAGGTGTGGCAGCTGTTTCTTCTCGACACCCAGGATCTGCTGCTGCAGGGTCTGATGGTCGGCTGAGGTCTCGACATAGTGCTCTTTGACATGGTCGAAGGCGCAGGCAAGAAAGCCGCCGGTACCACAGGCCGGGTCCATGATCCGCTCGCCGAGTTTGGGGTCGATACGGTTCACCATAAAGCGGGTGACGGCGCGGGGGGTGTAGAACTCGCCCGCGTTACCGGCGCTTTGCAGGTCGCGCAGGATCTGCTCGTAGATGTCGCCAAACAGGTGGCGTTCGCTGCTGTCGGTAAAGTCGATCTCGTTGAGCTTATTGATCACCTGCTTGAGCAGGGTGCCGTTTTTCATGTAGTTGAAGGCATCGCTGAACGCCTCTTTCACCACATAGCCACGGGGGTTGAGATCGATATTGGCTGGCTGGTTTTTCAGGCTGTCGAACAGATCATTGTTGACGAAATCGAGCAGGGCATCGCCGGTCAGCCCTTCGCTATCGGCCGCCCAGTTGCGCCACAGGAAGCGCTCGGGGATGGGGTAGCGGTAGTTATCCTGCTCAAACTCCAGCTCCTCTTCCTGGGCGTCGAACACTTTCAAAAACAGCAGCCAGGAGAGCTGGCCGAGGCGTTGGGCATCACCGTCAATACCGGCGTCCTTGCGCATGATGTCCTGAATGGATTTGATAACTGAGCTGATGGATGACATGGGGTTCTCTGCTTTTTACAAAAATGGTGACGAATACAGGGGCGAATGCGTCAGGAGTATCGATAAAACAAGCGGCCATCATTGGAATGGCCGCATGGTAGTTCAGAAGCAGTCAGGTCGTCAGGCGCTCTGCTGCTCACGGTAAATTTCTTGTTCCAGTTCGGTGATGGCCTGCTCGAACTGTTTGGGGCCACCAAAACCCTTCTTGGCCAACTCCAACGGGCGCCCCAACTCGGTAAAGGGGGCGACTTTTAGCGCATTCTTGGTCTCAATCTCGGTCACCCCCTGATCGGCATACTTGTCGAGCAGGCGGGTTAATACCTGCTGGGCGGTGTCGTTGTACTTGGTGAAGTAGTTGCGCTTTTTGACGTTGTTGGCCCGCTCGCGGCGGGTCAGCGGCGGCTGATCGTATACCACGTGGCAGATAAGGTCGAACGGGTCGAGCTCCTTGCCCACTTCCTGCTCCAATACCTCCCACAGCACGCCCGCCTGAGCCAGTTCATCCATGATGGCTTGCTTGCGCTCGGCCCCTTGCCAGCGTTTGGTGAACGCATCGAGGGTGGCAAACTCTTTGAGCAGGGTCTTTTTGGTGTAGTCCTTGAAGGATTCGGTCACCAACTTGCCATCGGCATCGTAATACTGCACCCGCTCGGCGATGACGCTGACCGCCACGCCGTTGACATAATACTTGCTGACCCCGGGCTCGGGGCCACCCAGCGGGCCTGTGCCTAGGCCCCCTGCGCCCCCCTGACCACCGTCACTACCGGTTGTGTAGCTGCCGGGTTGTTCATCAACCCCGGGGGCAAGCGGATCGTCATTGTCGCCGGGTTCATCTGCTGGCAGTGGATCGGCGCCGTCGATGATATCGCCCAGGCCATCATCGGGGTTGTTGATGTCTGCCGGCTTGACCACCATGACGCGCTCCGGCTCGCCGTCGAAGCGGGGATCGGCAAACAGCTCGGTGGCCTTCTTGAAGTCGAGAATGGTAAACCAGAGCTTGCCGTACTTGTCGTCAATACGGGTGCCACGGCCGATGATCTGCTTGAACTTGGTCATGGACTGGATGTTTTGGTCCAGCACCACCAGCTTGCAGGTCTTGGCATCGACGCCAGTGGTCATCAGCTCGGAGGTGGTGGCGATGACCGGATAGGGCTTTTTCGGGTTGATGAAGTTGTCGAGCTGGGCCTTGCCAAGGTCATCATCGCCGGTGATTTTCATCACATAGCGGTCATCTTTCAGCATCTGCTCGGGGTTGAGGTTTGCCAGCGCCCGTCGCATCCGGTCGGCATGATCGATATCGTTGCAGAACACGATGGTCTTGGCCATCGGGTCGGTTTTCTTGAGGTAGTTGGTGATGGTCTCGGCCACCAGCTGGGTACGCTCGTCGATCACCAGAGTGCGGTCGAAATCCTTCTGGTTATAGATGCGGTCTTCAATCAGGTTGCCCTGTTTGTCCAGCTGCCCTTTGGTGGGACGCCACCCCTGCAGATCGACATCGATATCGACCCGCACCACCTTGTAGGGGGCAAGAAAGCCATCTTCGATCCCCTCTTTGAGGGAGTAGGTATAGACAGGGTCACCGAAGTAATCGGTGCTGGAGACTGTTTCGGTCTCTTTGGGCGTGGCGGTGAGGCCAATCTGGGTGGCCGATGAGAAGTACTCGAGTATCTCGCGCCAGGCGCTGTCTTCAGCGGCGCTGCCCCGATGGCACTCATCTACCACGATGAGATCGAAGAAGTCAGGAGAGACCTGCTTAAAGGCTTTCTGTGACTCTTCCGGCCCGGTGAGCGCCTGATAGAGGGCAAGGTGGATCTCATAGGCGGGATCGATCGTGCGCCCGGTGACCTTGGTCATGGCCGAGCCAAAGGGCTGAAAGTCATTGATCTTGGTCTGATCGACCAGAATGTTGCGATCGGCCAGAAACAGGATGCGCTTCTTGGCGTCCGCCTTCCACAAACGCCAGATGATCTGGAATGCGGTGTAGGTCTTGCCGGTGCCGGTGGCCATCACCAGCAATACCCGATCCTCACCTTTCGAGATGGCTTCTACGGTCTTGTTGATGGCCTGCAGCTGGTAGTAGCGGGGAGACTTACCGCTGCCATCGGAGTAGTAGTCCTGGCTGATGACAGGCAACTGTGCCTGGGTGTAGCCCTTCCAGGTGCAGAGTTTGTCCCAAAGCTGGCCCGGGCTGGGGAAATCCTCCAGCGCGATCTCGGATTCCAGCTTGGTCGGATTGGTCTTGTCATGAAATACGAAGCCATCGCCGTTGCTGGCGAACACGAACGGCACATCCAGCAGACGGGCATAATCGAGCCCCTGCTGCATCCCCTTGCCAATCTCATGCTTGTTGGCTTTGGCCTCGATCACCGCCAGTGGCAAGCCCATCTTGTGATAGAGCACGATATCGGCCGATTTGACCTTTTTACGTGCCGCCATCTGGCCGCGCACCACCACCTTGCCATCCCGCAGCTTCACCTCTTGGCGAACCTGGGTCAGGTCATCCCACCCAGCAGCCTTGATAGCAGGCAGAAGATACTTGGAGATGATGTCGGCTTCGGTGAGGGTTGCTTTGTTGATGGGCGACACAGCGCACTCCGGTTTGAAAGAGAACTGGTGCTGATGTTCTCATGAATACGGGGATGTATGGGAGAGTTATGAGTCCAAAACTTGAACAGGAACATACCTGAAGCGTTATCAAAGGAATAAACACCTGCCCAGATGGCTAATTACGCAGACCGACATGCTCGTTTCACACTGGCGGGCGAGATCCCGAAGTGTTCAGCCGTCAGCTTGATGCTAGCTGAATTCTCTTTGCGCCAGATGGCAACGGCAGCATCGTTAATTGTCTTCTCGCGCCCCAGCGCCTTACCTTCTGCCTTCGCCTTGGCGATCCCTGCCATCTGCCGGAGCTTGATGTTTGAACGTTCCAATTCTGCAACAGCGGCCAACATGGTCAGCATGGCTTTGCCAATCGGCGTGGACAGATCAAACCCTTCCCGCAGGCTGATGATGGAAACGCCCTTGCCTTGCAAGGCTTCAACCGTGTTCAACACGTCAATGGTATTGCGCCCAAGGCGGTCGACAGCGGGAACGATCAGCGTGTCCCCCTTGCGTATGAACTTGAACAACTCGGCAAAGCCCGGGCGCAGTAGTGCCTTCACACCTCCCGATACCCCCTCGTCCGTAAACCAGGTTTCGACATTGTGCGTTTGTTCAATGCTGTGCCGTTGAGCCCCAACGCTCTGTTCGCCCGTGCTAACCCTGAGATACCCGATGACTGCCACGATATGCCCCTATGCCTAGCTCATTATCTATGGCTCTAAATATAGTGGTAGCTCACAATTAAAACAACAGCTTTGAGCCATATTTTTGAAGGGCTGACTCGATGACTCAAAAGGTACACTCTATGAGCCACCATAAAGATAGTTAGTCTTAGTCCCGTGCCTCCTCAACACACTAAAATATTCAATGTTAGCTGTAGTATTATGAATGCACTCTGCATTGTACCTACTGGGAGAGAACACAATGGGCAATGACAATGACAATGATGACCTTATCGACGATTTCGGCGACGAGGACGAGATAGAAGAAACTCTTGAGGAAGAGGCCGAGCGGGAGTATTGGGAAAACCACGATAGTCTCGACAGTGAGTACGACCGCCCAGACCCAGAAGAGGAGCAGCGCAGAGAAGAATATCGCCGCGAACATGGTGGCGGCTTTATGAATGAACGCTGGAACCCATACTAGTTCCGATCAACATATGGTGACGTCGCCAATGAATGGCAAGCATATTTGAGTGATCTTGATATCTAAAGCAAGTCACTCCAGACCCCATCGGACTCGATCAACCTAACAAGAGCTTGCGCACTGAATCCGTCGGCATACAGTGTCTCTTCCTCATTCCCAACCTCAGCCTCGTCCATCTGTTCAAACGCGCGCAGATAATGCGGTTCATCGCGCAAAGCGATTTCCATGACCTCGCGGGAGACGACGTGAAAACCATCGATGACCTCACCATCAAATTCAATCGCAGTATCCACAACCCAGGCATGCAGGGCTGGCAGAGGATTGACATCACTCAGCAAGAGAGCCGAACGCAACCCTTGGTCATTTTGCAGGGCTTGAAGCACAACCGGTTTCTTGCGCTTTAACTGTCTTGCGGCCTTGCGTAGGGTATTGGTTCGATGCAGCCAGACTTCATGGCGAGTTGAACGAATGAAGCCAGACTTGACCTCAAGCAGCAACACTACCCCATCCAAGTGACAGATCAGGTCCACTTCACCAGCATCGCGCTCATCACTCAATGGCGGTTGGTAGCCCACGACGACGCGGAACCCCCTCTGCCTTAGCGCTTCGGCAAGGGTATGTTCAATACGCTCCGTTTCACTGCGCAAATCTGGTCTGCGTTGAACACGACGCAGGTTATTCACCGCAGCGGTCAGATTGTTCTGTTGACCGGCAACCCAGGGGAACTGAAAGCTGTAGCGGCCAATCTTGTAGAACGGTCGCTCGTACAGTCGTGGTGACGGCATGTTTGGTGTTTGCCTTATCTGCGCGGATAGAGCCTGCAGATCACTGGTCCAGAACTTCAGGATGGCACTGGCCGCTTCGGTGTCGCCCTTGGGATGCTCAGGGCTGACGGTCCAACCACAAATACGACGGATCTTATCTTTCGGTTCCGACCAGGTGATGGGAAAGCGGTTCTCACCATGCACAAGTCCTTCAAAAGCCAATTGACCCAGAGCCTTCACTGCTACACCTGAGTCATCCATATAGCGCAGAAAAGGCTGGAGAAATGCCTGCTCGAAGAACACGGTTGTCAGCTCACTGGCTAATATCGCGTGGTGCAGGGCTACCTCAGCTCCGTCGTTCAGTCTGACCCGCTCACCCAGACCGAAAATCGTCTGCAGGTAAAGCTGACTGCGGATGGCTTTTATGTAAGCAAGCTGATTCGCTTCGTGGTTTTCCGGCCTCCCTATGATTGCGCCAGCCATATCCGAAGCTGCGAATTGGTCAATCGCGCGGTACATCCAGTAGTGCCAAAGCAATTTGCTTTTGCGCCCGGTACGTTGCCAGCGCTGTGAGCCCGCATCGGTTTTGTTGAAGATGACCGGTTGCCCCGGCTTGAGCTGGTAATCGCAATCACTGTCAAAACAAAACCAATTGATGGAATTCTCGTAGTCGATTCGCTCGCGCATGGCGGCAATAAGCAAGACGACCGATTCGAGGTTGGCAACATTCTCTCGCCCCACACCTGACTGTGGAAAAAGGATTGGCGACAAATGACGCTTAAGAGAGCGGCCGAGAGCTTCCTCTGTCAGCTGAAAATCACGCTCAGAGCAATTCGACAGCTTGCGCGCTATTAGCCGATCATAGACATCCCAATCTTCCGCAGAACTGTCTCTACCCTTAGCGGCACCAAGTTGCCCATATGCGATCACGCTCAAATAGGAAAGCAGCTCTAGTAACGAAAGCGACTTCAGGTGGGTCTCAGCCAGTGCAATTGCTTCGTCGAATGGTTCGAGTTGTTCAAGTAAGCGATCACAGACGCCGAAAAATTCGCACCAATCCTTGCTGACGAGATTGTCCCGAAGATGCCGCCAGAGCGGTGAATCGCTGCGTGTAAACAGCTTCGAGTAACGAATCGCCCAACGCAATACATCTGGATGACGAGCGGCCAGATGATCTAGCAACGCAGTATTGATCGCATCCTCGCAATGCAAAATACGCCCTAATGCCAAGCTTGCCAGTTGAGCACCTTCCAAGTTGGCAGGCTCCCACCAGAAGGTCGCGGCAGCCAGTCCGGCAGCACGATTGTGCGCGGTATATTTGCCACTCGGACGTTGATCCAAAAAGTCGTGCAGGCACTCATCAAGTGCTACAAATGGGGCAAGCTGCTGTGCATATCCAACAAAATGAGTCTGGTAAAATTCCTGGCATTGCCGCTCCTGGCCTTGCATATCTGGTGATCCTTTTCCTGCCGTCGAACCTTGATATTCAAAGAGATTGAAATCAGCCGTTCATTTGAGGCCCACAACGAGTCGGGCAATCTGTATGGAAGGAAATAGTTAGCACGTTTCCAAGAAGGGGGAAACTACGGATGAGGAGTCAATAGCTAGCGATTGCAGATGGTGTAAACAGGGCAGAAAATCAAAATGCCCCACAGAACAGAGGGACCGGAAAAGCACAAGGGCCTAGCCGAAGCTAAGCCCTTGTTGAATATGGTCGGTGTGAGAGGATTCGAACCTCCGACCCCTTCGTCCCGAACAAGATTGCAGCACTGGCTCTGGAGCTTTCATTCACTCTTACCAATTTTGTCATCCTTAATCACATTGCCGTCTTCGTCCCAATTGGGTGGATTCACAAACGTGACTGTCGATTTCACCTGCATGCTCCCGTGGTTAACGCCCGAATTTTCTCTCTGCCCCCCATCGCCGTACTTCTTGGGGGCCAGCTTTGCGGCCAGCCATTTACGAGCATCGATCTGCAGGCGGGCACGAGCAATCGCATCATGGTTCACTTTTACGTTCCCGTTGGCGTCGAGGAAGGTGTCATTGCTGCCGTCATCGGCAATCTGGAGGATCTCATCGGCCAGTTTGTCGGCCAGATCCTCGCGCGCGCACGCGTACTGGTCCCTAAATTCTACGTAGCGTTCATCAGCCAACCAGCGCATCACCATGGATTTGGACGGCATACCCGGACGAGCCAACACTGCGCGTAGACTCACCCCATCAGCAATGGCGCTACATATGGCCTCCCCCAACTCGTTCGTGTATGCGCTCCGACGGCCTCTTGTTACCGTCTTGGGATTCGACGTATTGGTTTCCACAGTGGAAACCTGAGGAGTGACAACTGGGATCATAACTTGAGTTGTTGAATCCACGTGTTCAGCGCCACTGATAGGAGCCGTAGGCATACCTGAAGATGAGGCAGCGTTAACAGGTGTTGTGACTCTTGACCATTTGTGCGTCTTGGCCCGCTTGTTAATGGCGGTATGTGAAATGCCGTGATCTAGCGCTATCTGGCGCACACTCTGGCGGCCAGCACAGTACGCGAGTTCGATACCGTGCCAGTCTGGGGAATCTGTTGAATGCATAGGGGAATAGATCATAGGCGACCAGTATTTACGAGGAGGCAGGTAGGTATCCAGCCCTACAGGGGGAGTCCCGTCAGTGCAAACGCAGCTGTGTGTGGCAAGAAGTTGTCTGTGATAGTCACTTGGTCACTGTTTTGATACACATCCCGCCATCATTGGGCTAGCAGCAAGTGACCTTGATTTTTCATGGTCTCTGGGAGTCACTCACATCACTCTTTTGAGCACTGCTTTCACTGATCCACTCATTGCGTCATCTCCCATCTGTCATCCATCAAGAAGCATCAGGGCAGTGACCCAGTGACAAACAGTGACCATGAATCAATGTTGGTCACTGCATCCCAACCCGGGCAGGACAAGGCATTCACACAGTAAAGTGACTCAGTGACTATGAAATGGGGTATGCCCCCTCCCCTCAAGTTAGAAAAAAAGGCCCCACAAGGAGCCTTCTTGTCACCGCCGTTTGGTCTCATTAAGTCATATCGGCCTACAGGGCCCGCGGAAGGTACTCCTCTGCCTGCTCGGTGAGTGCAACATTGGTTTGAGTTTGACTATTGGTCTTGCGCGTCTTGTACTCCGCGCCCAGCTCCTTTGCAGCCTGTCTGACGGCTTTGCTGAATGAATTAAGCGAGAGTGGGCGGTTCAAGCCGTGGTACTCCAGGTAAGCCAGGTAGAGGTGATAAAGGAATTTCCTCGGCTCATCCTTCAAGGCGACATTTCCCCCCATATAGAGCCCCTTCGGCTCAGCCAGAAACGCCAAGGTGGCGCAAAAGTCGAGTACGTGGTCAGCCTCGCGCTTCACCGCCAGCGCATCAGCACCATCCCGTTGCTCCTCCAGCAGACGCTTGGCCTGGTCAGGGTCGGCAAACCGGGTCAGCAGATGGCGAATGATCACCGGTAACTCAGCGGCAATCTTGTCGCCAAGGGCCCCATCCCGATCAGCGGATGCCACCACTCGTCCGAAGTGGAAGATCACCCGGCGACGAGCGATCCCCCCGTTGCGCTCGTTAAACACCATCGGTACGTTGTTGGTGGCCAGCAACACAGCTGGGATCCGGGTGCTGAAAATCGCCTTACCTTTAGGGTTGACCGATACTTTATCGCCACCAGTGATCGCCTTGAGCACGTGGCCATCGCCAACGTACGAAGGTTGGTCCGGCAACAAGATCAGGCGTTTGTCCCAGACGTTCTCCAGACCAAAGCTGCTCTCGAGCAGCTTCATCGAGCTACTACCCACGTTTTCTTGGCCAACCAGCAGTTCGCACAGTGCCGCCATGACCGATTTGCCACTGCCGCCTTCCCCCGTTACCTCCAGGAACAGTTGCCAGTCGTAGCGATTCGCCAGCACCATGAACAGTGCCGCCTTAATGCGCTCCATCTTGGCTGTGTCACTGTCTGTCGCGTAGCTCAGCCACTTCATGAAGTGAGGGGCACCCTGCTCCAGCAACTCCCCTGCCAGCGGCTCGCTGTACTCGATCTCATTGTGAGTCAGCAAGCCATCGGCGGGGGAATGCGGGCGAAACGTGCGGAGCACTAGGTCATAGACCCCATTGGCAAAACCAATCAGGTTGAGTGCCGGGCGTGGTATCTCATCAAGGCCCAGTTTCATGGTATCCACAGCAGTGTTGATTACCCGGTCACTATAGTATTTGGCGCCTTGCTGCTTAAACATTGCAGTCATACGGCGCGCAAGCACCGCATCCGGCATCGACTCCCACAGGCTGCCGGTGTAACGGTACACCAGGCTCGTGTCGACATTGATGGCCAGGGTTCCCAGACTAGCAGCCAGTGCCTCCCCACGCTGGCTGGCGCTCATCTGTTCCAGCATCAGCGCCGCGTCGTCCTGCTCAGGACGCAGAGAAACAACATTAGCCGCCAGCAGAGAACCTGTTTTTTGGCTGCCCTTCTTATCGGCCTACAGCTTACTTTTAGGCGGGGCTTGACGTGGCTCCTGTATCCCCTTCTGGTGCGCACTGGCAATAGTCGCCTTGACCTCCTGTACCGATTGGCCAGACGCCATGCCAGCAGCAAACAACTGACGCTCAGCGTCGGCGTGGCAGATCTCTCCACCAGCGACCAGTTGCGCCACCCCCAGCGCCTCCCGGTTGAGCGTCTCGTTCCGGCTCCCCAACGGCGCGCTGACAATCGCCTCACAGGCACTCGTCAACGCTCTCTCGCCATAGCGGCTGGTCTCTGCGGAGCTGACCATGGGGGCCATCACCTTTGGCTCATGTTTGGGCTTGGTGATCCACCCCAACAAGATGGCTGGCGCCTCCGGCAGATCTGCCAGCTTGGGGATGGTATCGCCGTGCAGTACCTTATCGGCTTTGATGTAGACCAGCTGATTGCCGGTCTTCACATCCACGCCAGCCAGCCCATTTGCGTTGTTGACGCTCTGCTTCAAGCTGGCAAGGTCTACCCCAGCAGGCAAGCGGAACAGCCAGTGATACGAACCGTCCGGCTGGCTATCGGTGAGCATCCGGTACTGGTTCGCGGGGGTATCGCCCGGAAGCCCCAGCATCGCCAGCAGAACCTCAGGGGACGGTGCTTCGGCAACCTTGTTTCCATCCAGATCCAGCAAGATCATGCCATCCAAGCGAACACCAAACTGAATGTCATCCGCGCGTACCATGTAGGACGGGTAGCGCTGCTTGTCGCCGTAGGGTTTCGGGTTGCCGTTGCTCTGGTACGGAATGACAGTGTGGCCGTTGGCCTCGATGTTGGCAGCCTTGGCTTGCTGAGAGGTACTCATTTCTCACCCCCGAACAAGCGCAAAACGGCGAACTTGTGAGTGAACAGCGATACACCATCATCGTTCTCATACCTTTCCTGAAGGCGGCCGAGCTGCTCGATGCGCTCACTGTTCGTGCTCAGTGCGGACTGCCCACAAATGGTTCCCCCCTCCGATGTTATGCGACACAGGCTTTTGCTTGCCAGCAAACGCGCAGGTGCTACGCTCTCAGCGTCAGGTTTAACTATCCGGCCAATATCAAACATGCCAATCGAAGAGGCCGCCGTACCATGGCGGCTCTTTTTTGCGTAATTGGTGACTGTCATCCCCGCCTCCTTACGCCTAGCGGCTCTTCTGAATCTGAGCGATGAGCCAGGCTTCCAACTCCTCTTCAACCCAACCAACGGCTTTGGCGCCGATGGACACCGGTTTGGGAAAAGTCGGGTCATAAACATTGGGGCACTTCGGATTGGGACGCATTTTGGCGTAGATGGTAGAGCGTGAGAGTCCGGTGCGGGCTTCAACCTCATTACGGCGAATAATGGTCAGAGTGGATTTGCTTTCTTTAGCCATGTTAGTTATTCCCTGTCATGCACTGGAACGGGATGCACCAGCATGGCTCCTTATTTTTATCATCTCGCAAAAAATCCCTAGCCCTACAGGGGTGAACCCCGTCAGAGACGCACTTGACAAGGGCAATTAAATAGCGAGTAGGTGTGGATGACTTCCTGGAACAGAAGCGCAATCTGCTGTTGATCGGCGGAACCGGGACGGGTCAAACCCACCTGGCCATAACCTTGGGACGCAATGCCGGGTGCCGGAGCAAGCGAGTACGTTTCTACACAGTGGTGGGTCTGGTCAACGAACTGGAGCAGGAGAAGGCGGCAGACAAAGCCGGGCAGCTTGCCATTCGGTTGGTCAATGTCGATGCGGTGATCTTGGGCAAACTGGGCTATCTGCCGCTTGCCGAAAGCGGAGGCGCCCTGCAGTTTCACCTGATCAGCAAGTGGTACCAGCCTGCTCCTGACCACCAATCTGGCCTTCAGTGATTGGAGCAAGGTATTTACGGATAAGAAGATGACGACGGCCATGCTGGATAGGATCACCCATCACTGCGAGATCATCGAGACAGGAAGCGATTCCTACCGCTTCAAACAGAGGATGCAATCAGCCAGCTAACCCTGGGCAATTTTGGACGCTGATTGACAACCCGATCCACTTATGCAGACAGACTATTTGGCAAGTGAATCGCATTGCTCTCCATCCCGGTAAATTCATGGGGTGGCACATAGTGATGTTTGCAACTGTCCAGCCAGTCAGCCCACCATTGCATCATCTGCTGGCGCTGGGTGATAAATTCGGCCCGATGAATGTAAGCAGCCCGCACACCGTTACGCTCCTTATGGCTCATCTGCCGTTCAATAGCATCCTCACTCCATTGGCCTGATTCAAGCAGAGCGCTGCATGCCATCGCCCGGAAGCCATGACCGCATACCTCAACCTTGGTGTCATAACCCAGTCGGCGCAAGGCACTATTCACGGTGTTTTCACTCATGGGTTTTGATACATCATGGTCACCGGCAAAAACCAGATCGAAGCGCCCGGTCAAAGGGCGGATCACCTCAATGATTGCCAGTGCCTGGTGTGACAACGGCACAATATGCGGTTCTCGCATCTTGGCACCACGATGCGAGTATTTGACCCCCTCAATGAGGTCACGGGACGCCGGAATCGTCCAGATTGCTCGCTCGATATCGAGTTCATCCCAACGCATGAAGCGTAATTCACTCGAACGGACAAAGGTTAACAAGCTCAATTTCACCGCCATCTTGGTCAGCAGACGCCCCGGATAACTCTCAAGGCGACACAGCAGATCGGGAATATTCTGCAGCGGCAGCGCGGGATGGTGCTTGCCTTTGCGAACCGACAACGCTCCCGTCAAATCAGCAGCAAGATTGCTATCAATCAAGCCCGTTTGCACTGCATAACGCATGATGCCGTTGATGTGTTGCCGCACTCGTCCTGCCAAATCAAGCGCATCTCGCTGCTCTATCATGCGCAATGGAACAAGCAGGTCACGGGTCTTGAGTTCATCCACAGGGCAATGGCCAATCGACGGAAACACATCTGTTTCAAGCCGGGTCAAGATGCGTGAAGCATGATCCGGGGACCACTTGCCAGCACTCCTTGAATGCCATTCACGGGCAACAGCCTCAAAACTATTCGTCTGTTTACTGGTGATCTCGTTTCGCAACTGCCGCTTATGGACGACAGGATCGATACCTTTGGCTAACTGGTTTCGCACCTCTTCGCGCCTTTTACGCGCGTCAGTCAAAGAAAGGGTTGGGTAGTCGCCAAACGCCATCAGCCCTGCCTTACCATCTGGCTTGGTGAACTTGAAGCGCCACGAACGGGTACCGTTCTTTTTGACCAATAAGTGCAAGCCATTCCCATCGAACAGGGAATAGTCTTTTTCTCGCGAGCGGGCATTGCGACACTCGGTATCAGACAGGGGTTTGGTAGTTCGCGGCATTGGTATACGACTCCTTTATCGAATCGATGTATACCTAAGCGTATACCAATTTCTAGCGGATGTGTTAGGAATGACTCGGAATGCTCTGGACGTAAAAAAACCCAGAGACATTGAATCTACTGGGTTTTTTAAACTTTTTCGGAATGCTTTGGAAGTATCAATGGTGCCCGAGGCCGGAATCGAACCGGCACGACGCGAACGTCGAGGGATTTTAAATCCCTTGTGTCTACCGATTTCACCACTCGGGCACCGCAATCGGTATCAAGCTCGCGTCGCGGGCTTGTCAATATGGAGGCACGTTCCGGAGTCGAACCGGACTAAACGGATTTGCAATCCGCTGCATAACCGCTTTGCTAACGCGCCATGCAAGGGAGAGAGAACTCTCCATTGTCTGAATTTGGAGCGGGAAACGAGACTCGAACTCGCGACCCCGACCTTGGCAAGGTCGTGCTCTACCAACTGAGCTATTCCCGCATCGGTCTGGCTGACTGCCTGACTACGAGAACGCATTCTAGCGATGTTCCTCGTCCAGTCAACCAAAAACATTTAATACTCTGATCGTTCGAGTGTTTTTTACTCTTGTCCCGCACTTTTAGCGATCATGACCGTTTCTTGGCCCCAGTGGCAAAGAAACGGCGATTTTCCCCTTGGTGCCGGAGCACGCCCTAGAAGCGGGAGTGGTAGCTGAGATCGCCCCAGGCGGCCTTCATGTACTGGAACATGGACCAGAAGGTGAGCACGGTCGCCACATAGAGCAGCACATAGGCGAGCCATACCATCCAGATGTCGTACTGCCAGATGAGACCGGTGAGCGACACCATCTGGATCATGGTCTTCCACTTGCCAATCCAGCTGACCGCCACCGAGGAGCGCTTGCCGAGCTCCGCCATCCACTCGCGCAGGGCGGAGATGATGATCTCGCGGCCAATCATGGTCATGGCGGGAATGGTCACCCAGACGGTGTTGTAGTGCTCGACGATGACCACCAGGGCCGCCGCCACCATGATCTTGTCCGCGACCGGGTCGAGGAAGGCGCCGAAGGCGGTGGACTGGTTCAGCTTGCGGGCGAGATAGCCGTCAAACCAGTCGGTCGCGGCCGCCAGGATGAAGACGATGGCTGCCGCCATGTAGGACCACTGGTAGGGAAGGTAGAACAGGATGACGAAGACGGGGATGAGCAGGATCCGGAAAAACGTCAGCAGGTTAGGAATATTTGTCATTATTTTCAGCCACTTCTTGTATGCCACAACATGGTAGCCCCATGCCGATTGCCGATGCAACCGCACAGGTGCCCGCCTTGGTCCATTAATCCATCAATAACCTCAGGATGCGGGCCATTATGGCATTTGCGCCCCCCCTGCGTCACGGCCCTTGTGTGTCCGGGTTTCCCACAGGGGATGAATCCGGGGTGAATGCCATGGCTCTCCCTCAGCCGGTATGCCAGGCCCTGTCTGCCGTGAAGGCCTGCATGGGCAGAGTGCAGCCCTTCGCAGACGAAGGGCTAGAGGGAGCGCAGGGCGTCGTGAATGGACTGGGCCAGCTCCTGACTGATGCCGGGCACCTTGGCGAGCTCGTCCACTCCGGCCTTTTTCACCTCCTGCAGGCCGCCCAGGTATTTGAGCAGCGCCTGCCGCCGTTTCGGCCCCACCCCGGGAATGTCTTCCAGGGTACTGGTGGTGCGCGCCTTGGCGCGCCGTGCCCGATGGCCGGTGATGGCGAAACGGTGGGATTCGTCGCGAATGTGCTGGATGAGGTGCAGGGCGGGCATGTCCGCCGGCAGGTGCAGCTCCTCGTGGCTGTCCCCCAGGATCAGAGTCTCCAGCCCCGCCTTGCGGGTCACCCCCTTGGCGATACCCACCAGGAGCGGATACTTGCCGCCGAGAAACTCCAGCTGGCGCGCCAGGATCTCCTCGGCGCGGCGCAGCTGGCCGAGGCCACCGTCGATGAAGAGCACGTCCGGCACCTTGTCCGGCTCCTGCTGCTTGCCAAAGCGGCGCTCCAGCGCCTGCTCCATGGCGGCGTAGTCATCACCGCCTGTGATGCCGTCGATGTTGAAGCGGCGATAT
This sequence comes from Aeromonas taiwanensis, assembly GCF_000820165.1. GTDB lineage: Bacteria > Pseudomonadota > Gammaproteobacteria > Enterobacterales > Aeromonadaceae > Aeromonas > Aeromonas taiwanensis. The sequence continues at coordinate 6,842 of NZ_CDDD01000041.1, read as the reverse complement.
TCCGAGGAGAGCGGCCCCTCCCGGTTGAACACCACGCAGGAGGCCACAGTACGCTCCCCCATGGTGTGGGAGATGTCGAAACACTCCATGCGGGCGATGGGGGTCTCGAGCTCCAGCAGCTCCTCCAGCTGATCGTAGCGGGCGGTGATGGTGCTCTTGTGGGCGAGGCGCGAGCGCAGCGCGGTCTGGGCGTTGATGGAGGCGAGCTTGATGAAACGCGCCCGCTCGCTGCGCGTCCGGCTCACCACTCGCACCTTGTAGCCGGCGGTCTGGCTCAGGGTGTCGGCGATAACGTTCTCATCCTCCAGCGCCACGTCCAGCAGCACTTCGCTCGGGATCTGCCGCCCCCCCTGCCCCGACAGGTAGAACTGCAGCAGGAAGGATTGCACCACCTCCTCCAGCGGGGTATCGGCCGGCACTTTCGGGAAGTAGCTGCGCGAGCCCAGCACCTTGCCCTGGCGAATGAAGAGCACGTGGATGCAGGCGGTCCCCTGCTCGAAGGCGACCCCGACCACGTCGAGCTCGTCCAGTACGTTGCCGCTCACCGACTGCTGCTCGGTGACCCGGCGCAGGGCCTGGATCTGATCCCGGTAGCGGGCCGCCTCCTCGAAGCGCAGATCGCCGCTGGCGGACTCCATCTTGCCCACCAGCTCGCCTATCACCTGCTGGTTCTTGCCTGCGAGGAACAGCTTGGCCAGCGCCACCTGCTGGGCGTATTCCGCCTCGCTCACCAGCCCCGCCACACAGGGGCCGGCGCAGCGCTTGAGCTGGTAAAGCAGACAGGGGCGGGTGCGGTTGGCATAGACCGCGTCCTCGCACTGGCGCACGGGAAAGATCTTCTGCATCAGGTGCAGGCTCTCTCGCACCGCGCCGCCGGAAGGATAAGGGCCGAAATACTCCCCCTTCACCTTGCGGGCGCCGCGGTGGACGCCGATACGCGGGTGCTGGTGGTCGGTGATGATGATCCAGGGGTAGGACTTGTCGTCCCGCAGCAGCACGTTGTAGCGGGGCTGGTACTGCTTGATGAGGTTGTGCTCGAGGATCAGCGCCTCGGTCTCGGTGTGGGTGACCGTCACCTGCACATCGGCGATCTGGCGCACCAGGGTGCGGGTCTTGATGCTGTCGACGTTGGCCCGGAAGTAGGAGGCGAGCCGTTTCTTGAGATCCTTGGCCTTGCCCACGTAGATGACGGTGCCGCCGCTGTCGTACATGCGATAGACACCGCTCTGGTGGGTGACGGCGCCGAGGAATGCCTTGCTGTCAAACAGGGGCTCGGGAGAGGGGGTCATGGGCAACTCGACTCAACGGATGAATGCAAAAAGACGGGGAAGAGCATACTGCGCCCGCTGACTGAAAAGCAAAAGGGGCAAGAAAGCAAAAGGCGGCCCACGCCGCCTTCGATGGCCACACGCCGCCCCTTACAGGGTGTCGGCATCCAGCATGCCATAGCGAATGGCAAGATGGGTCAGCTCCACGTCGCCATTGATGCCCAGCTTGCTGAACAGGCGGTAGCGATAGCTGTTGACCGTCTTCGGGCTCAGGTTGAGTTGCTCGGAGATGTCGGTCACCTTCTGCCCCTTGGTGATCATCATCATGATCTGCAGCTCGCGCTCGGAGAGGGACTTGAAGGGGTTCTCGTCGGCGGAGGCAAACTGGCTCAGGGCCATCTGCTGGGCGATCTCCGGGGAGATGTAACGCTGACCGGAGTGAACCAGGCGAATCGCGTGGATCATCTCGTCCGGCGCGGCCCCCTTGGTGAGATACCCGGCGGCCCCCGCCTGCATCACCTTGGTGGGGAACGGATTTTCTGAATGAATGGTCAGCACTATGATGCGCACATCGGGGCGGATCCGCAGGATCTTGCGGGTCGCTTCCAGACCGCCGATGCCCGGCATGTTCATGTCCATCAGGATCACATCGGGGTGATGTTGCCGACAGAAGGCCACCGCGGTCTCCCCGCTCTGCGCCTCGCCCACCACCTTGATCCCGCGGACGTCTTCCAAAATGCGTCTTATCCCTGTACGCACCAACTCATGATCATCGACCAGGAATACATTAATCACCCAAACACCCCGTTTTTTATCTCGTTATATGCCAGTTAGGGTTAACACGGCGTCTTGCATCATAACCAAACTCGATGATTTGGCAAACCATGGCCGGGAAAAGTTTGAAATTGCTCGTAAAATCCTTTTTAAATCAAATTACTATACAAAGAACCAATTAAAAAACGGCGCCCTGGGGCGCCGTTTTGCATCAAAGCCGTTCCGCCAGCCTCAACCAGCCAGCAGCGCACGCACCTTGTCGAGATCGGCCTGGGTATCCACCCCGACCGGCGGCGCCTCCAGGGCCTGGGCGACGTGGATCTTCTCCCCGTACCAGAGCACACGCAGCTGCTCCAGCGCCTCTACTTGCTCGAGCTGACTCGGCGCCCAGTCCACGTAACGCTGGATAAAACCGGCGCGATAGGCGTAGATGCCGATGTGGCGCTGGTAGTGGGGGCCTATCTGCTCGCGGCTCCTGGCGAACGCATCCCGATCCCAGGGAATGGAGGCACGGCTGAAGTAGAGGGCGTAGCCATCCTTGTCGGTCACAACCTTGACGGCGTTCGGGTTGAACGCCTCTTCGGCATCCACGATCGGCACCGACAGCGTGGCCATGGGGGCGCTGGCGGCGGCCAGGTTGTCCGCCACCTGACGAATGATGGACGGCGGGATGAGGGGCTCATCCCCCTGCACGTTGACCACTATGGTGTCGGCGGCAAAGCCGTAGTGACGGCTCACCTCGGCGAGGCGCTCGGTACCGGACTGGTGATCCGGTGAGGTCATGCACACCTCGAAGCCGGCCTGTGCGGCAAACGGCGCCAGCGCCTGCTGCACCCGCTCATCGTCGGTCGCGACGATCACCCGGTCCGCGCCGGATTGCAGGGCCTTCTCCACCACGTGCTGCACCATGGGCTTGCCGTGGATGTCCGCCAGCGGTTTGCCCGGCAGCCGGGTCGAGGCGTAGCGGGCCGGAATGACGACGACGAAACTCATGGCTTCAGCTCTTCCAGCGCCAGGTGGCGGGCCCGGTTCTCCAGCAGGACGGGGATCCCCTCCTCCATCGGGTAGGCCAGCCTGTCGAAGCGGCAGATCAGCTCCTGGGAACCCGCGTGAGCCTGATAGTGCAGCTTACCCTTGCAGACCGGGCAGGCGATGATGTCGAGCAGTTTAATATCCAGTGCCACAACCAAACTCCTTTAACGATGTCGGGCAGGCGATGATGCCTGGCCATTAATATGCTGTGCCGGGCCCGCAGCCGGGCCCGGTCCCGTCGGCTGGCGCCGCCCCCGGCCGTCCCGAGGTGCCGTCATGGCACAGGGAGCGGGCCGAAGGGGCCGCGTGCCTTTTATGATTGTCGGCCGCCGGCCCCCTTCAGGGTCCGCAGCAGGGCCTCCCCCAGGGCATCCGGCAGCTCGGCGCTCACCGGCAGGTACCACCAGTGCGCCGGCGCGAAGGCACGGCACTTGACCGCATCCTTCTCCGTCATCAGCAAGGGGCGCTCGCCGAAGCGGGCGAGCAGCTCGGCGGCGTCGAACGCCTGGTGATCCGCATAGCCGACGCTCTGCGCCAGCTCATAGCCGAGCGCGGTCAGGGTCGCGAAGAAACGGGGGGGATGGCCGATGCCCGCCAAGGCGTCCACCGGCCCCTTAAGGGGCGCGGTGAGCGGCGCATCGTCGCACACCCGGCGGGGCGTGCCAGGGGCCAGGTGCATGGCATATTCGCCCCTGCCCGGCTCGCCACCATTGCAGATGATGGCGTCCACGCGCTTCAAACGACTGATGGGCTCGCGCAGCGGCCCCATGGGCAGCAGGCAACCATTGCCGAACCGGCGTGCCCCGTCCACCACCACCAGCTCGATGTCCCGGGCCAGGGCGTAGTGCTGCAGGCCGTCGTCGGTGACAATGATGTCCACCTCGCCGCTTTGCTCCAGCAGGCGCACCGCATCGGCCCGTTTGGGGGCCACCGCCACCGGGCAGCCACAGCGACGGGCGATGAGCACGGGCTCATCCCCCGCCTGCGCCGTGGTGCTGGTCTCATCGAGCCGATAGGGATAATGGGGCGCCTTGCCGCCATAACCCCGGCTCACCACACCGGGCCTGAAACCCCGCGCCTGCAGCTGTTCCACCAGCCAGACCACCACCGGGGTCTTGCCATTGCCACCCACCGAGAGGTTGCCCACGACGATGACCGGCAGGCCGGCGCGATAGGCCTTGAACCAGCCCCGGCGATAGGCGAAGCGGCGCACGCCGCTGACAAGGGAGAACAACAGGGCGAAGGGGGCCAGCCACCAGCGCCAGCCGCTGTTCCCGTACCAGAGCCGCGCCAGCATCAGCCTTGGTTGCCTGCGGCGGCGCCGTTGCCGAACTGGATGGCGCGCAGCTGGGCATAGGTGCCCTGCAGGGCCATCAGGGTCTGGTGGTTGCCACGCTCGACGATGTGACCCTCGTCGATCACCAGGATCTCGTCCGCCTTCTCGATGGTGGAGAGACGGTGGGCGATCACCAGGGAGGTGCGCGCCTTGCACAGCTCGTCGATGGCGGCCTGGATGTGGCGTTCGGACTCGGTGTCCAGGGCCGAGGTGGCCTCGTCCAGCAGCAGCACCGGGGAGTCCCGCAGCAGGGCGCGGGCGATGGCGATGCGCTGGCGCTGGCCACCGGAGAGGGACGCGCCGTTCTCGCCGATGACGGTGTCATAGCCTTCCGGCATCTTGCGCACGAAGTCGTCCGCATGGGCGATGCGGGCAGCCTGCTGCACCTCTTCCCGGCTGTAGCGATCCTCCGCCGCATAGGCGATGTTGTTGGCTACGGAGTCGTTGAACAGGTGCACGTGCTGGGAGACCAGGGCGTACTGCTTGCGCAGCTCGCTCAAGCGGTATTCGCGGATGTTGACGCCATCCAGCAGGATTTCCCCCTGCTCGATGTCGTAGAAGCGGGTCAGGAGGCTGGCGATGGTGCTCTTGCCGGAGCCGGAGCGCCCCACCAGGGCCACGGACTTGCCCGCCTCCACCTTGAAGCTGACGTTGTGCAGCGCCGGTGTCTCCTTGGTCGGGTAGGTGAAGGTGACGTTGCGAAACTCGATCTCGCCGCGGGCGCGCTCCAGGGTGCGGGTACCGGTGTCCTGCTCCGGGGCGGAGTCCAGCAGGCCGAAGAGGCTCTGGCAGGCGGTGATGCCGCGCTGGAACTGGTTGTTCACGTCGGTCAGGCTTTTCAGTGGCTTGAGCAGCATCATCATGGAGGTGACCATGACGGTGAAGGTCCCCGCGGTCAGGGTCGCCTTGACGCTGTCGATGGTCGCCACATAGAGGAAGACCGCGAGGGCCACGGAGGCCACCATCTGGACAATGGGGCTGCCGATGGCGTCGGCCGCGACCATCTTCATGGTCTGCTGGCGCATCCGGTTGCTCACCCGGTAGAAGCGCTTGTCTTCCACCTCCTGGCCGCCGAACATCAGCACCTCTTTATGGCCCTTGAGCATCTGCTCGGTGGAGGTGGTGATGTCCCCGACCGCCTGCTGGATCTGGCGACTTATCTTGCGAAAACGCCGGCTGATGAGGCTGATGAGGATCCCGACCAGGGGGCCCACCACCAGGAAGATCACCGACAGCTGCCAGGAGTGCCAGAACATCAGGCCGAGCAGGCCGATGACGGTGGCCCCTTCCCGTACCAGGGAGACCAGGGTGGAGCTCGCCGCAGACGACACCTGACCGGCGTCATAGGTCACCTTGGAGAGCAGGTTGCCGGTATTCTGGCGATCGAAGAAGCTCATGGGCATGGCCATCAGGTGGCTGAACACCTGCTGCTGCAGGCGCATCACCACGTGGTTGCCGACCCAGGCCATGCAGTAGTTGGAGAGGAAGGCGGCGCAGCCGCGCAGGGCCACGATGCCGAGCACGAAGAAGGGCATCCACTTGAGCACGCTGCTGTCGTTGCCGTTGAGCCCCTGATCGATGAGCGGCTTGATGGAATAGACGAAGGTGGTATCCACGGCCGCATAACCCAGCATGCCGATGATGCCGCCCACCAGACCCAGTTTGCGATCCCGGACATAACCGAGCAGGCGCTTGAAGACGGGCCAGCTCTCTTGTGAGGTTTCTTGTTGCATGAATAGCCGTTAATAAGGGAAATGACGGGCTATTCTAGCCAAACCTTGGGGCTTCACCAAGCGTCGCAGGCAGTCGGGTATCGAACCAGGGTCACAAATGACGGCGGCCCCATCCCGCGTCAGGCCCCTTGCGCACGAGTCAAGACCGGCCGCTCACTCCTCTTTCCATGGAATGGGTTTCCACCAGGTCCCACTTCGCCTGTACCAGGGGCCTTGCTCCCGCTCGGCCCGGATCCGCAGGCCGTCATCGCCGCCCTCGATCAGGATGGCGCCATCCTCACCGGTCACCCATTGCCGCGCACCATCGTATCTCGCCACCACGTCGGGGCGGGGAAATCCCCACTGGTTCATGAAGCCAGCGCTGTGCACGACGAAGGTCGGCCGCACCGCCGCCACAAAGGCCGGGATCGAGGAGGTGCGGCTGCCGTGGTGGGGACTCACCAGCAGGGTGCTGGCCAACCCCTCTCCCCCGCCCTCCCTGCTCTCCCGGGCCCGCAGGCGATGTACCGCCAACTGCTCGATGTCACCGCTGAGCAGGAGGCGATGCCGTCCGTCGCTGATCTGCACGACGCAGCTGTCGTTGTTGCGCCCCGCCCCCGGTCGCTCGGGCCAGAGCACGCGCAGGTCGAGCCCCTGCCAGCGCCACTCCTGGCCACGGCGACAAGCCTGGGTACTCGGCGCGAACGGGAAGGAGGAGAG
>NZ_CDDD01000040.1 GCF_000820165.1 Aeromonas taiwanensis | reverse complement strand
CGTCAGTTGTGTATAAGAGACCGCGGTATCGCCAGCCTCGCCAGCAAGGGCTCCCCTTGCGCCATCCGCCCCCAGCCCCTCGTCGGGCCAGGCAAGGAGAACTCGGCGATAAAGGCACTGGCCCCTAACGCCTCGAAAGAGGGTTGATGCACTGCTGTCACGCTCTGCACCGGTTGATGGGGCGCCATGCCATAGGCCATCTCGTCGATGCGTTTGAGCCTGGCCAGGTAGGCCTTGGAGAGCTGTGCCTCCCCTTCGAACAGATCGAAGGGGGGCACCAGACGGGCGGGAAACAGGATCTGCCAGTGGCCGTTCTTCTTCTTCGTCGCCAGCGGCGGGAACTGATTGCCCCGCCAGGCGGCGAAGATGGGCGGCACGGCGCGGTGCAGCGGATAGAACTCCGGATTGAGCTGCACCCAGGTTTGCTCCGCAATGGGCTGATAACCGCTGATGTTGACCAGCGCCACTCCCAACCAGATCCCCAGCATATGACGGCCTCCCTTGCCCGTTAATCCGTTCTGTTCTTATTACTATCCAATAAAACAGATAGATAGCAGCTTAGCACTGGGCGATGGCGCTCTGCACCCGTTTATCCGAGATGGGGTAAGGCGTCCCGAGCTGCTGGGCAAAGAAGGATACTCTCAGCTCCTCGATCATCCAGCGGATATTGGCCACCTCGGGGGGGATCGGCTGGGATTTGGGGATCTTGGCCAGCAGCGCCTTGTATTCAGACTCCACACTCTGCACCTTGAGCATGTGGACCCTGTCCCGGTTCGGGTCGATGGCGAGCTTCTCCAGGCGCCGCTCGATGGCGCGCAGGTAGCGCAAGAGATCCGGCAGTCGCTGCCAGCCGGTCTCGGTCACGAAGCCCTTGTGGATCAGCTTGTCCAGTTGCAGCTGGATGTCCGACATGGCGAAGGCGGTGTCGAGCTGCATCTTGCCCTTGAGCCGCTTCTTGATATCAAAGGAGAGGGTCAGCACGGCTTCCACCTGGCTTGCCACTTCCACCACGGCGTCGTTGAGCTCGGCGCGGACATACTCCTTGAGGGCCTCGAAGCCGGCTTCATCCCAGGCGAGCCCACCATGCTGCTCGATGAGCTTGTCACAGCCGCAGGCGATGCAGTCGTCAATCAGCTCGGCCACCTTGCCAAAGGGGTTGAAGTAGAGACCCAGCTTGGCCTTGTTGGGCAGCTTCTCCTGCAGGTACTTGATGGGGGATGGCACCCCAAGCAGCACCAGCCGGCGCTGACCCGCCCACATCAGCTGCTGCTGGGCCACCGGACTCTCCACCAGCTGGATGGCGACCGAATCCTTCTGATCCACCAGGGCCGGATAGGCCTTCACCTCGAATCCGCCGCGCTTCTGGCTGTACTCCTTCGGCAGCTCGCCAAAGCTCCAGAGGGTGAGGCCGGACTGCTCGATATCATCGTCCGCCACTTGTGACAGGGTCTCCTGCACCTTGCCGCGCAGGGACTCTTTCAATGCCTCCAGATCTTTGCCTTCCGCCACCTTCTTCTGCTTGTCGTCCACCACCCGGAAGGTGAGTTTCAGGTGATCGGGCACCGCGGTCCAATCCCAGGATTCGCGGGGGACGGTCACGCCGGTCATGCGGCGCAGCTGGCGCTCCATCTCGTCCAGCAGCGGCCCCTGTTCGGGGTTGATGCTGGCAAGCAGGGCATCGGCATAGTTGGGGGCCGGCACGAAGTTCTTGCGCATCGGCTTTGGCATCGACTTGATGAGGGCCACCAGCAGTTCATGACGCAGCCCCGGGATCAGCCACTCGAATCCTTTCACCTCCACCTGGTTGAGCAGCGGCAGCGGGATATGCAGGGTCACGCCATCGGCGGCCTCCCCCGGTTCGAACTGGTAGGTCAGTTTCAGCTTGAGGCGCCCCTGCTGCCAGAAGTTGGGGTAGTCGAGATCGCTGATGTGGGCCGCATCTCCCTTCATCAGCATCTCTTTTTCGAAGTTGAGCAGCTCGGAGTCCTGCTTTTGCGCCTCCTTCCACCACTTGTCGAAGTGACGGGCGGAGATGATTTCTTCCGGCAAACGGGCATCGTAGAAGCGGAACAGATCCTCGTCATCCACCAGGATGTCGCGCCGACGGGATTTGTGCTCCAGCGCCTCCACCTCCGCCAGCAGCTTGCGGTTGTCGCTGAAGAAGCGGTGGCGAGTCTCGAAATCCCCCTCCACCAGGGCGCGGCGGATAAACAGCTCGCGGCACAGGGCCGGATCGATGCGGCTGAAGTTGATGGTGCGCTCGGCAACCAGGGTCAAGCCATAGAGGGTCACCTTCTCCTTGGCCATGACGGCGCCGTTTTTCTTCGACCAGTGGGGGTCGCTGTGGTGCAGCTTGATGAGGTGGCCCGCCAGCGGCTCCACCCACTCGGGTTCAATCCTGGCGTTGATGCGGGCGTAGAGGCGGGAGGTCTCCACCAATTCGGCGGCCATCACCCACTTGGGCGGCTTCTTGAACAAGCCCGAGGCCGGGAACAGGTGGAAACGGCCGTTGCGGGCCCCGAGAAACTCCGGCTTTTCCAGATCCTTGTTGCCGATATGGCTGAGCAGCCCGGTCAGCAGGGCACAATGCACCGTCTTGAAATCCGCCGGCTCTGCATTGGCCTTGAAGCCGAGTTCTTTCACCGTCTGGCGCAGCTGGAAGTGGATGTCCTGCCACTCACGCACCCGCAGATAGGAGAGAAACTCCTTCTGGCACATGCGACGGAACGGGTTGCTGCCGAGCTGGTCTTGTTGCTCTTTCAGGTAGTTCCACAGATTGACGAAGGCGAGGAAGTCGGAATCCTTGTCTTCAAAGCGTCTGTGCTGCTCGTCGGCGGCCTGCTTTTTCTCCATGGGCCGCTCGCGGGGGTCCTGAATGCTGAGGGCGGCGGTGATCACCATCACCTCGCTCAGGCAGCCCGTTTGCGCCGCACTGATCACCATCTTCGCCAGGCGGGGATCAAGGGGGATGCGCGAGAGCTGGCGACCGGTGTCGGTCAGCTGCAGCTTGGCTTCGCGATCACCCGTGGCGGGCAGCTCGCGCACCGCCTCCAGTTCTTTCAGGAGAGTCAAACCGTCCTTGATATGGCGCGACTCCGGCGGCTCGACGAAGGGGAAGGCCTCCATGTTGCCAAGGCCGAGCGCCAGCATCTGCAGGATGACGGACGCCAGGTTGGTGCGCAGGATCTCGGGATCGGTAAAAGCCGGACGGCTATTGAAATCCTCCTCCGAGTAAAGGCGGATACAGATGCCGTCCGCTACCCGACCACAACGCCCCTTACGCTGGTTGGCGCTGGCCTGGGAGACCGGCTCGATGGGCAGGCGTTGCACCTTGGTGCGCCAGGAGTAACGGCTGATGCGGGCGGTCCCCGGATCGATGACGTAACGAATGCCAGGCACCGTCAGCGAGGTCTCCGCCACGTTGGTGGCGAGCACGATGCGCCGCCCGGCGTGGGGCTGGAACACCTTGTTCTGCTCGGCGTTGGAGAGACGGGCATAGAGCGGCAGCACCTCGGTGTCACGCAGGTTGAGCTTGCGCAGGGCATCGGCTGTATCGCGGATCTCCCGCTCGCCATTCATGAAGATAAGGATGTCTCCTAAACCTTCTCTAGCCAGCTCTTCCACCGCATCGAAGATCCCCTGCAGCTCGTCCCGCTCCTCCAGCCCTTCACTTTTATCACTGCTTTTTTTATCAACAAACAGTGGGCGGTAGCGTACCTCCACCGGGTAGGTGCGCCCTGAGACCTCAATCACCGGCGCCTTGTTGAAGTGGCGGGAGAAACGCTGCGGGTCGATGGTGGCCGAGGTGATGATCACCTTGAGATCGGGGCGCCTTGGCAGCAACTGCTTCAAGTAGCCCAGGATGAAGTCGATGTTGAGGCTGCGCTCGTGGGCCTCGTCGATGATGATGGTGTCGTACTGGGTCAGCATCCGGTCGTTCTGGATCTCCGCCAGCAGGATACCGTCGGTCATCAGCTTGATATGGGTCTGCTCGCTCACCTGATCGGTAAAGCGCACCTTGTAACCCACGTAGTGACCGAGCTCGGACTCCATCTCTTCTGCAATGCGGGCCGCCACGGTGCGGGCCGCGAGACGCCGCGGCTGGGTGTGGCCGATGAAGCCCTTCACCCCGCGCCCCAGCGCAAGGCAGATCTTGGGGATCTGGGTGGTCTTGCCCGAGCCGGTTTCCCCGGCGATGATCACCACCTGGTGCTCTTCAATGGCTTTGGCGATCTCCGCCTGCTTCTGGCTGACCGGCAGATTGTCCGGATAGGTGACTCTGGGCACGCCCGCCAGACGGGCCTGGTAGCGAGCCTCGGCCGCATCCAGATCGGCGGCGATGGTCTCGAGCACCGCACCCTGCTTGCCCTCGGGCAGCTTCTTGACCCCGTGCAGACGGCTGGAGAGACGACGGGCGTCGAGGTTCATGCAGGCAGATAGACGGCGGCGCAGCGCCTCGATAGAGAGAGACAAGGTACGAATTCCTTAAAAAGAGTGCCCATCAAGGGCCATATCGATAGCTGGGGGAGATCCTAAAGAGCGAGGCTGGGCGGTGCAAGCCTTAAAGCGGCGAGTGAGGCGTAACGGGTAGCGAGCCTGAATACCGGCCATAAAAAGAGCAGGCACCTGCCTGCTCCTTGCATACAACCGGTGTCAGCCGTTGGCTTGGTGCACGAAGCAGGTGCCAAGCTGGGCGTGAATGGCCTGCATCACGTTGTGGCGGCTGATCACCCCGAGCAGACGCCCCTCCTCCACCACCGGATAGATCTTGGGTTTTTGGCCCATCATCATCTCGGCCAGATCCAGGATGCTGGTGTCGGGGCCCACCGCCAGCACCTCCTTGCGCATCACATCCCTGACCTGGGCCACCTGTTCACAGTGATAGGCCTCTTTCAGCATGACGGCGATGCAATCCTGCTCGGATACCCAGCCAATCAGATGCCCCTGACTGTCCACCACGGGACCGCCCAGCTGATGGCTGTTGAGAAATTTGGTGACTGCACTTTGCACCATCATGTCCGCGCTGAACGTGATGGGTTTGGTCTGCATGTAGTCCCTTGCTTTGAGTGATTCCATGACGCTTCCCCCAACAGGCCTCCCACGAGGGAGGCAAGAGCCGGACACTATGCCTGGCTCCCTCCAAGCATAGCTCGCAGCCGTCAGGAAATGGATTGCAGCAGGAGCAGCAGCTCGTTCTGGCTGTGACAATCGGTCTTCTTGAACACCCCCTTGAGGGTGGAGCGCACGGTTTCCACCTTGACCCCGCGCAGTTCGGCGATGTCGTTGCTGCTGTAGCCCTTGCTCATCAGCACCAGCAGCTCCTTCTCACCGATGGTGAGGGGATACAGGCTGGCCAGCGCCTCGATATCGGGGTTGAAGGAGTGCTCGGGATCCCGCAGCACCACCTCCACATAGCGCTCGAACCGGCTCAGACCGCTCATCAGGGAACACTGGATCAGCAGCGGCCTGAGATTGGCCTGACGGGGAATGGACATATAGGCGCTTGCTCCCGGCAACAAATAGGCAAAACCACTCAGGATCTCCTTGAGCTGGCGTTGCTGCTCTTTATTTTGCAAAGAGAAAATGCCATTGATGGCGCGCAGCTCCACATTTTCATCGGCGATGCGATTGAATGCCACATTGGAATAATGGATATGTCCCTTGTCATCTATGATGGCGCTGGGCTTATTATGGTTTTTCACCAGCTGCTGCAGCTGGTAGTTCTGGGTTTCCAGGGCCAGCAGATTCCAATAATGGTGGCTCCAGGCGGCGAGACCAGAATAGATTTCGGAGAGGGACGTGAGTTCCCGGCTGCTGAAATCCTCCTGCGCCGCACCGCGGTAGCTGCACAGACTGCTAAGCCCCCGACCCTTGACCTGACAGACCCCCCCCGCCGCAAACTGGGCGCCGAAACTGGCCAGCAGCCCCACCGAGTTCGAGAGGGTGTTGGCACTGACGATCCCCTGGCAGCCCTTGTCCAGATAATGATTGAACCACACATCCTGGCGATGGTGTTGCACATAGAACTGCTGCTGGGCCTCGGTCAGACCGCTGGAAAAAAGCTTTATTCCGTCGCTCTTGTCATCGTCCCGCAATAAAAACAGGGACGAACTGCAGGACACATCCGCACGAAATTGGTCCACGACCAGCTTAATGTCAGAATCATTAATACCGCACTCATATAACTGGCTGATATAGGGCGATATCCTTTCTTTCTCTAATGCCTTCACACCCGAACTCCTAATTCTTATTTTTATTGAAGGGGCATCTTACTCTGCAATGAGAAACTCGAAAAGTAGTCAAATGAATAAAGCCTTTATGACCAATTGATTAATGGTTATGAATAACGTCCATTCATGAAAAGAGTGAAAAAAGACATGTCATGGCTCAGGTTTTCCCTGGAACCGGTCGCTTTAGGGCTCTTTACTTGTGATACCCGCCAGCTCCCGCACATGCTGTCACGCACTTGAATGCGTGATTGATAAGTCTGCCACCTGCTTACACGCTGCCGACATCCCCCCTCCTCCTTACCCTGGATTCATATGAATTAAATGTTTCCGCCATGTTTGGTTTTTGTTTCTTTCCTATTTCCATTCCCGATGGCACTCGCTATTGTATATACAAATTCAGCCATCAACGGAGTTGAACCATGTGGACCACAAGGAGAGGAAATGGAACCTGAACGCGTACTCACGGCACCGGCAGGTGCCGGGGCCGGCCTCAAGCTGCTGCTGACCAGTCTGCTCGGCATCGCCATCTTTTTCGTGCCCTTCGAACTGGGGGGCCGCAGCACCATACTGGTGGATCACCTGGCCGGCGCCCTGATAGCGCAGCGCCCTGTTGCCCTTGGCATCATTCTGCTGATCATCGCCTACGGCGCCATCACCCCCCTGCTGGATGGCCGCTGGCGCGCCCGCCCCATCGATCGTGTGCTGAGCCTGTTCAAGGTGCTCGGCCTGGTACTGGCCATCATGTACGTGGCAAACATCGGGCCCGCCTGGCTGATGACGCCGGACAGGCTGCCCTTCCTGTTCGACAAGCTCGCCATGTCGGTGGGCCTCATCGTGCCCATCGGGGCCATGGCGCTGACCTTCCTGCTCGGCTTTGGCCTGCTTGAGCTCATCGGCGTGCTGATGCAGCCCGTGATGCGCCCCCTGTGGCGCACGCCCGGCCACTCTGCCATCGATGCGGTCGCCTCCTTCGTGGGTAGCTACTCGGTGGGTCTGCTCATTACCAACCGTGTCTTCCTGGCGGGCAAGTACACGGTGCGGGAAGCCGTCATCATCGCCACCGGTTTCTCCACCGTCTCCGCCGCCTTCATGATCATCGTGGCCAAGACCCTCAACCTGATGGGTCACTGGAACTTCTACTTCTGGTCCACCCTGGTGATCACTTTCGTCATCACTGCCATCCTGGCCCGCATTCCCCCCATCAGCACCATGAACGATGAGGGGGAAACCGACGAGCCGCTACCTATCGGCCAGAGTCGCTTGCAAGCCGCCCTCGCCTGCGGTCTGGCCCAGTCCAGCCAGGCGGATCCCGTGCTCAAACAGCTGAGGGACAACCTCAAAGACGGGCTGCAGATGGCCGCCGCCGTGGTGCCCACCATACTGTCGGTCGGCCTGCTGGGCCTGCTGCTGGCGCAGCACACCCCGCTGTTCGATCTGCTGGGCTGGCTGCTGTGGCCCCTGACCTGGCTGCTGGCCCTCGGTGAACCGCTGGAGACGGCGCGAGCCCTCTCGGCCGGGCTGGCGGAGATGTTCCTGCCCGCCATCCTGCTCAAGGATGCGGACTTGCTGGTGCGCTATGTGACCGCCGTGGTCTCGGTGAGCTCTGTGCTCTTCTTCTCCGCCTCCATCCCCTGCATCCTGGCAACCCGGATCCCGGTGAGCGTGGGGCAGCTGGTGGTTATTTGGCTGCTGCGCACCCTGCTTGGCATCTTCCTCGCCGCCCTGTGCGGACGGCTCGCCCTGGCCATCGGCTGGCTCGGCTAAGCGACACGCCCCAAAACAACAAAGCGCCATCAGGCGCTTTGTTGTTAACGGGCAAGTTAAGCATTCACTCGAGCCATTTTCGCAACGCGATCGTGGCGAGATCCACAAAGGCACGTAATCTTGGCGGCATGAAACGCTGCCTTGGATAGACGATATGGATAGGATCGGCCTTCCCCTGCCATTGGGGAAGAACAGCCACCAGTCTCCCCTCATCGCAAGCCTGGCGGCACAGATATGACGGCAAGAGTGCCACCCCCTCACCAGCCAGCACCATGGTCATGATCAAACCGACATCGTTGATCAGCGTCTGCCGTGACAAAGGAACGGTCACGCTGTTGGCGGCCTCGTCCTGAAGATCCCAGGACTCTTTGCCCAGGGAGGTGAACTGCAGGCAGGCATGATGTCGCAGCGCCTGAGGTGCCTCTATCGCCGCCGCACTGGCAAGATAATCAGGGCTCGCGAACAGTGCCCAACGTGCAACGCCCACCTGCCTGGCGATCAGCGTCGAGTCCTTGAGAGGGCCGGTGCGGATGGCGACATCGACGCCTTCCGCGACCAGATCCACGTAGCGGTTCATCAGCACCAGTTCCACGTCGACCTTTGGCCACCGGCTGCGCATCTGCCCCAGGAGTGACGACAGGATCTGATCGCCGATATCAACGGGGGCCGTGATCCGCAGCAATCCGCAGGGCTCCTCCCGCGACTCGCTCATGGCAGCCTCGGCATCGAACACATGCACCAACCCGGCCGACGCGTGCTCGAAATAGATCTGTCCGGCCTCGGTCAGATGCAGACGACGGGTCGTCCGTTGCAAGAGCGTGACGCCCAGGCGCGCCTCCAGCATGGCCACCCGATGGCTGACCGTTGAGGTCGGCAACCCCAGCAGACGTGCTGCGGCACTGAAGCTGCCGGCCTGCACGACCTTGACGAATACAACGACCTGATTGAAGTCCATCTTCCAACTCAATAGAAAGTGTTTTCTGATTTAACCATCTAGTTGGACAGATGACCACTTCCTACACTGGTGTCATCGCTTCAACGGAGACACCGAGATGAAAGAACTGGCATTTATCAAGCGCAGCAATGGACAGCACTGGGTGGGTGACGGCTTCCCTGTGAGGAACATCTTCTCCTACCACGACATCGCCGAAGAGATCTCCCCCTTCCTGATGATGGACTACGCGGGCCCGGCCACGTTTCCGGCCACGTCTCATCGGCTCGGGGTCGGCCAGCATCCTCACCGCGGGTTCGAAACGGTGACCATCGTCTATGACGGCGGCGTCTCTCACAGAGACTCCTCGGGGGGTGGCGGCACCATAGGACCGGGGGACGTACAGTGGATGACGGCCGCATCCGGCCTCATCCACGAGGAGTACCACAGCCCGGACTTTGCCAGGACTGGCGGCACCTTCGAGATGGTGCAGCTGTGGGTGAACCTGCCCGCCCGTGACAAGATGGCGCCCCCCGGCTACCAGGGCATCACCGCAGGTGAGATCCCTCGGGTAGCTTTGCCGCATGGTGCTGGCGAAGCGCGCATCATCGCCGGGCGCTTCGGCGAGGCCGCTGGCCCTGCCCGCACCTTCACCCCGATGAACGTCTGGGACCTGCGCCTGCACGCCCATCACAGGGTCACAATCTCCTTGCCGCAGGGGCATACCACCGCCCTGTTCGTGCTCAAAGGGGCCATCCGTCTTGGCGATCGTCACCCGGTTCGCTCCGCCGAACTGGCGGTCATGGAACGCCGCGGCACGGAACTCGTGATGGAGGTCGAGGAGGAGACGACGCTGTTGCTGCTCAATGGCGCCCCCCTCAATGAACCCATCGTCGGTCACGGTCCCTTCGTCATGAATACCCAGGAAGAGATCGTGCAAGCCATCAATGATTACAACAGCGGCCGTTTCGGCCAGATCGGGCGCTGAACCCCGAGTCCGGCAACAGGGGCACAGTGATCAGCCCTGTCCATGCCGGCGGTGCCAGACCCGGCACAGCCAAGATGACACGGACACCACACTGGCCCCTGTGCTGGCTGTCCTGCCCCTCGATAACGCGGCGGAAACGATCGAACGGCCAAGCATAGAGTGTACTGCAACCACCGTAAATGACCTGACCAACAAACCTGGAGAAAAGTCATGAACAAGCCCTACGTCAAACTCGACAAGCACAACGCTGCCGTGCTGCTGGTGGATCACCAGGCCGGCCTCTCCTCCCTGGTGCGCGACATCGAACCGGACAAGTTTCGCAACAATGTCCTGGCGCTGGCCGCGACGGCCAAGTATTTCCAGCTGCCCACCATACTGACCACCAGTTTCGAAAACGGGCCCAACGGCCCATTGATGACGGAACTCAAAGAGACCTTCCCGGATGCCCCTTACATTGCCCGCCCCGGGCAGATCAATGCCTGGGACAACGAGGAGTTCGTCAAGGCGGTCAAGGCCACCGGCAAGAAACAGCTGATCATCGCCGGCATCGTCACCGAGGTGTGCGTCGCCTTCCCGGCCCTGTCCGCACTCGAGGAGGGGTACGAGGTGTTTGTCATCACCGATGCTTCGGGGACGTTCAACGAGATCACCCGTCACTCGGCCTGGGATCGCATGTCATCCGCCGGCGCGCAGCTGATGACCTGGTTTGGCGCCGCCTGTGAACTGCACCGGGACTGGCGCAACGATGTGGAGGGGCTGGGTACTCTATTCGCCAACCACATCCCCGACTATCGCAACCTGATCAACAGCTACACCACTGTCCAGAGCAGCAAGTAGCCTGACACCGGCCCCGGGTAACCGGGGCCCTTGTTGGGCCACGGCTCGGTTACTCCCCTACTCCCGAGGCGTCTGCAAGAGAAGATTTCCCCCACCAGGTGTGCATGGGCGGGGCAGGAGTATGTATACGGTCCCCCCTCGACCAGGTGGGTCAGGCACTCCTCAAACCAGCGCGCAAGAGAGTGAAGCATGCCCGCGGGGTGCAAGAAGGCACAGGACAAGTCAGCAGGGGCAACGGTACGGCGAAGCACGCTCGGGAAGGGACGTTTGCCGTGCAGAGGCGAGCTCGGTCACAGCCCGGGCAGGATGGGGTAAAAACAAAACGCAGCGGGGACGGGGCAAACCGTATCCGCTGCGTCATGACGAGGCTCGACTACCCCTGATGCGGGGCGGCGTACCTCTCTATCCGACAGAGCCACGAGGCATAGCCTCTTGACTCAACAGTAATGAGATCCTCAGAACGGCATCTTGAAGCCCGGGGGCAGTTGCATGCCGCCGGTCAGCTCGCCCATCTTGGCCTTGTTCTGCTCTTCCACCCGGCGCACGGCATCGTTGACGGCGGCGGCGACCAGATCTTCCAGCATCTCCTTGTCATCTTCCATCAGGCTGGGATCGATCTCGATACGACGCACGCTGTGGCTGCCCGCCATGGTCACCTTGACCATGCCGGCGCCGGCTTCGCCGACCACTTCCATCTGGGCCAGCTGTTCTTGCATCTTCTGCATGCGCTCTTGCATCTGTTGGGCCTGTTTCATCAGGTTACCCATTCCACCTTTACCAAACATAGATCGTCTCTCGTCTTGAAATCCGGCATCCAGCGCCGGGCTGTGGGTTCATCTGCCCTAAGTGGGGGCAGCCAAAGATCTTTTCAACCGGGGGGCTGCCCCCGGCACGGTTTTTTCATCGCCGCTCAGCGGCTCAGGGGCTCGATGCTCTCGGGATGGAGCACGGCGCCGAAGCGCTGCTGCAAGAATTGTACGTTGGGATCGGCCGCCAGATCCCGGCTCACCTGCTCGCGCACCCCGAGATAGAGGCGGTGCTCTATCTCGAGCGGCGTCTCCCGCTCGGGATCCGTGCCAAGAGTCACCTCGATATGCACGGCCCCACCCAGTTCGGGGCCGATGATCTCGGCCAGATCGGCGCGGGCCTTGTCACTCACCAGATGGCGCTGCTCAGGTTTGAGCAGGAGCGACACCCGATCCCCCTCGCGGGTCATCACGGCGTTAATGGCGAGCTGACGCAGCCGGCCGCCCACCCCGGTACGGGCGATGAGTTCGGCCCAGGGGTCGCCGCAGTTGACCAGCAGGGAAGAGGGGATCAGGCGGGCGACCTCCCCCTCCTCCTCGGGTTGCTCGTCACTCTCCAGCGCATCCCAGTCGATGGTCTCCATCACAGGGGCAGGCTGCGGCTCGGGTTCGCCCGGCAGCTCGGGGCCTCTCGGCAACTCGGGTACCACGGGCCGCGGCGCCGGCACCACCCGCTGAGCCGGTGCGCCGTCCAGATCCCAGGGTGGCAGATCATCTCCCTGGGGAGACGTCGCCGCGGGCCGCATCGAGGCTGGCGTCACTGCCGGTGCACTCGGCTCGCCAAAGCCCTGGGCAAGGTACTCTTCATAGTCGTTGCCCCCCTCGTCATAGGCATCGAGAGGGGGAAGATCGTCATAACCTCCCAAAGGCGCTGGTTGAGCTGCTGAGGCCGGCGTCACCTGGGGCGCCGGTGGCACCTCGGCCTGGCGCTGGGGAGCCGGCTTGACCGGTGCCACCCGTGAAGGGGTCGAGGGTGCCGTCGCGGCCTCGCCTCGCAGCCGGCTGCGCAGCAGATTGCGCTTGCCGAGCAGGCTCTGCATGCTGGAGATCCCCTGGGGCTCGGCAGACTCGACCGGTGCGGCGGTCTCGGGCACTGCCTGTGCTGCGGGGATTTCCTCGGGACGCTCTGCCTGGGGCTGCGGGGCTGCGCTGACCGGCTCGCGGGTGGCGGCCCCATAGCCCATGCCCGCCGCCTCCTGCAGCAGCTCTTCCTGCTCGGCAAACAGGCGTGCGCTCTCCTCGTCGGCGTCGACAATAGCGGGCTCCGCTTCGGCCGTTTCCATGGCGGGCGCTGGCGCAGAGGCAACGTCGGCCTGTGGCGTCGGCATCACGACCTCGGCTGGCGGCAGGCTCCCCCCGTGCGGGGCTGGCTCAGCCCCTTGAGGCTTTCCCGGCAGGGTCGATACGGCCTCCCTCCCCGCCGCTGAGGGGACTTGCCCGGCCATGGCTGGCGGCAAGGCCGTCAGGTTGGCAGGGTGCATCACCTCACGGCGCGGCGAGAAGGCGAGCATCCGCAGGCAGGTCATCTCCAGCGCGGTGCGTCCATCAGGGGCCCAGGGCAGATCCTTGCGCCCCCCCAGCACGATTTGATAGCAGAGCTGCACCTCTTCCGGGCTCATGGCCCGGGCCAGTTGCAGCAGGGCATCGGCATCCGCCCCCTGCTCCTGCACGCTGGCCGGCAGCAGCTGCGCCATGGCAACCCGGTGAAGCAGGGCTTCCAGCTCGGCGTGGAGCTGGTCGAAATCCGGCCCCAGGGTGGCAATCTCGGTGATCTTGGCCATGGTAGCCGGGGCATCCTGGCGCAGGATGGCCTCCAGCAGCTGGTGCAGGTGGTGATGATCGAGGGTGCCCAGCATGGTGAGCACGCTGTCCAGCCGCACGCTGCCGTTGCCGTGGGCCAGGGCCTGATCCGTCAGGCTCAGGGCATCGCGCATGCTGCCGTCGGCCGCCTTGGCCAGAGCCAGCAGGGCGCGTGGCTCGAAGGGTTGACCCTCCTGGTCCAGCACCCATTCGAGCTGCCTGGCGATCTGGGTCTGATCCAGACTCTTGAGATGAAACTGCAGGCAGCGCGAGAGAATGGTGATAGGCAGTTTCTGGGGATCCGTGGTCGCCAGCAGAAACTTCACATAGGGGGGCGGCTCTTCCAGGGTCTTGAGCAGGGCGTTGAAGCTGTGGCGCGACAACATGTGCACTTCGTCGATGAGGTACACCTTGAAGCGGCCACGGGCCGGGCGGTACTGGACGTTGTCCAGCAGCTCGCGGGTATCTTCCACCTTGGTACGGGACGCCGCGTCGATCTCCAGCAAGTCGACGAAGTTGCCCTGATCGATCTCGCGACAGGTGTCGCACACGCCGCACGGGTGGCTGCTGATCCCCTGCTCGCAGTTGAGGCTCTTGGCCAGGATGCGGGCGATGGTGGTCTTGCCCACCCCGCGGGTCCCGCTCAGCAGATAGGCGTGATGAAGCCGACCCTGATCCAGGGCGTTGGTCAAGGCGGTCAGCACATGCTGCTGGCCTACCACTTGTTCAAACGTATGGGGGCGCCATTTACGCGCCAGAACCTGATAGCTCATAGATCTCGATGCTGGAAAACGAGGCATTGAGGCAGGATGCTAACACAAATGGGGGGCTGGCTGTATGGCCTATCGGCCGCCTTGGGAGGGATCGCTTGATTTTCAAACCGGTGCCCGTTCAGGCACCGGTTGTCGGCAGATGGCAGCGTGACGAAGCCTGCCTGTCACGCACCTTCGCGGCTCAGGCGCCCGCGAGTTCCACCAGAGAGACCACCTTGACGCCAGCGGCGGTCAGGCGGGCATCACCACCGAGGGACGGCAGGGAGATGATGAAGGCGGCATCCGCCACTTCCCCGCCTGCACGGCGGATCAACTTGACGGTGGCATCGACGGTACCGCCGGTGGCCAGCAGATCGTCCACGACCAGCACCTTGTCACCGGGCACGATGGCATCGGTGTGCAGCTGCAGGGTGTCAGTACCGTACTCGAGGGCATAGGACTCCTCGATGACGCTGCGGGGCAGCTTGCCCGGCTTGCGTACCGGCACGAACCCCAGCCCCATGGCGTAGGCGACCGGTGCGCCAAAGATGAAGCCGCGGGCCTCGGTGCCGACAATCTTGGTGATCCCTTGATCACGATAATGGTCGGCCAGCAGATCGATGGTGGCCTTGAAGGCCTCGGCGTTCTCGATCAGGCTGGTGATGTCGCGAAACAGGATGCCCGGCTTCGGATAGTCGGGGATGGTCTTGATGCTCGCTTCGATAAACTTCAGGGTATCCGGATTCATTATTTGACCGCTTATTTTTGCGCCCAGACGTGGCGGCTATTGCAATGCCCGCCAGCGGGCAATAAAAAGGCCCGTCATGCAAACAATGACAGGCCGACTCCATAGCATTATTGCCGCAATAGCTTAGGGATTTCACTTCTTCATTGCAACTGGCTCCAGCACCGGCACGCGCATCAACCAGGTGAGCAGGATCACCATTATGACAACGAGCAGCAGCCTCACCCAGGGCAGCGGCACGACCAGCAGCGACACCGAGAAGGAGAGCAGGATGAAGATGATGGCCCGACGTCTGGCATGGCGGCGAATGCCGCGATACAGCTGCCAGTCCTCAATGGGAGGCCCGAACCAGGGATGGGCCAGCAGCCAGCGGTGAAACCGGGGAGACGAGCGTGCAAAGAGTGCCGCCGCCAGCAGCATGAAGGGGGTGGTCGGCAACAGGGGCAGGACTATCCCGAGTATCCCGGTGGCGAAGGCGAGCCAGCCCAGGGCCATCAGACACCAGCGTTTCATGGGTACTCCTCTGAAATGTATCTCTGCCTTTAGCCTAACAGAGTTGGCCCAAAAGCTGACAGCCTGGCCCAGGCAACGGCAGTCGATTGGGCTTATCGAGTGGGCAGACGGCTGACAACACCCGCCATTGCCACTACAATCTGCGCTCTTTTTTCTCCCCTTGTCTTCGGAAGCAGCTATGCGCGTTATTTTGGCCCCCATGCAGGGGGTGCTGGATCACCTGATGCGGGAGGTGCTCACCTCCGTCAACGATTACGACCTCTGCGTCAGCGAATTCATCCGGGTGGTCGATCAGCTGCTGCCCGCCAAGGTCTTCCATCGCCTCTGCCCCGAGCTCAAGCAGGATGGCAAGACCCGTGCCGGCACCCCGGTGAGGGTGCAACTGCTGGGCCAGCATCCAGAGTGGCTGGCGGAAAACGCGGTGCGCGCCATCGAGCTCGGCTCTCCCGGGGTCGATCTCAACTTCGGCTGCCCCGCCCCCACGGTCAACAAGAGCAAGGGGGGCGCCGTGCTGCTCAAGGAGCCCGAGACCGTCTATCGCATCGTCAAGGCGGTGCGTGAGGCGGTACCCGCCCACTTGCCGGTGAGCGCCAAGATCCGCCTGGGGTACGATGACAAGGCGCTCTATCTGGACAATGCCCAGGCCGTCTATCAGGGGGGGGCCGACGAGCTGGCCGTCCATGCCCGCACCAAGCGGGAAGGCTACAAGGCACCTGCCCACTGGGAGTACGTGGACGCCATTCGCCGCGCCCTGCCCATCCCCGTCACCGCCAACGGCGAGATCTGGAACCATGCCGATGCCCTGACCTGCGCCCAGGTCTCCGGTTGCGATGCCCTCATGGTGGGCCGGGGTGCCATCTCCCTGCCCAACCTCGCCAACGTGATGAAAACGGGGTGTGCTCACATGAGCTGGGACGAGGTCTTGCAGCTGATGGTGACCTATACAGAGCAGGATCTGGCGAGCGACAAGGCCGACTACTATCCCAGTCGCATCAAGCAGTGGTTCTCCTACATAGTGAGGGAATATCCCCAGGCCGACGAGCTGTTTCGCCGCATCCGCACCATCAAGACCGCGGACGAGATCCGCGCCGCCCTCGAGCGCGAGTGCGCCGCCCGGGCCTAGTCTTGGCCGCCGCCACGCGGCGGCTTATGATATCGACACGGTGACAGGAGGTCAGGATGCAGGGCGTACCGGTCAAGTTTACCCATCAGCACGACAGAGCCGATTTTCGCGCCCTGCCGGGACAGCCGGCGATCGAGCTATACCGCGCCCACATCCAGCACCACACCTTCGACCCCCACAGCCACGAGGGATTTGGCCTAGGTGTCATCGAGTGTGGTGCCGAGCGCTTTCGCTATCGCGGCAGCCAGCTCCTGGCGGGCCCCGGCAGCCTGGTGCTGATGAACCCCGATGAGCTGCACACGGGCGAGGCCGCCTGCGAGCAGGGATGGCGCTACCGCATGCTCTATCTTCCCGCCGATCGACTCGAGGCCATCAGCGGCAAGCGCGGCTGGTATTTCGCCGAGGCAGTGCGCAGTGACCCCCAGGCCGCGCCCGTCCTGCAGGCGGCCCTCGACGCCCTCTGGCACTGCGACAGCGAGCTCGCCGCCGATGGCCTGCTGCTCAACGTGTGCGAGATCCTGCGCCCCCACGCCCGTACCCTGGCGGCCCCGCGCGAAGCGGCCCACCCCCTGGGCCTTGCCATCGACTATATGCAGGCCTGTTTCGCTCGCCCCATCACGTTGACCGAACTGGCCGGGGCGGTGAACCTCAGTCCCTACCACTTCCAGCGCAGCTTCAAGGCCCGCTTTCACGTCACTCCCCAGCAGATGCTGATGGCCATCCGCCTGCAGCGCGCCAAGGGGTGGCTGGCCGCCGGTCTGCCCGCCGCCGAGGTGGCCGCCGCCTGCGGCCTGGCCGATCAGTCCCACCTCAACCGCGCCTTCCTGCGTCGCTATGGCACTACCCCGGTGCGCTACCAGAAGCAGGTGCAGGCCGGCCGCTAAAGCGCAATCTGGTTCAATACGCCCCCTTCGCCGCCTGCTAGGCTGACCTCCTTCTTCTCCATTGGATACGTGATCATGTTGCTCGGAGTCTTGTTTGCCCTGCTGGCCGGCCTGATGTGGGGGCTCATCTTCGTCGCCCCCCTGCTGGTGGACGGCTATCCCCCCGCCCTGCTCGCCAGCGGCCGCTACCTCGCCTTCGGCCTTATCGTGCTGCCGCTCGCCTGGCGGGCCCGCAAACGCCTGGCGGCCCTCTCGCCCAGTGACTGGCGCGAGGCCCTCGCCCTCACTCTGGTGGGCAACCTCATCTACTACTTCTGCCTGTCGGGGGCCATCTTGCGCATCGGCTCGCCCCTGGCGGCCATGATCATCGGCACCCTGCCGGTGGTCACCGCCCTGGCCGCCAACCACCTCTATGGCGAGCGCGACGGGCGCCTCTCCCGTGCCCGCCTCTACCCGGCTCTGCTGCTGATGGGGGCCGGCCTCTATCTGGTCAACCGCGCCGAGCTGACCTGGCACGCCGAGGCGCGCACCGAGCAGCTGTTCGGGCTCGCCCAGGCGGTGGCCGCCGTGCTCTGCTGGACCTGGTATCCCCTGCGCAACGCCCGCTGGCTACGCGAGCACCCGGGCCGCAGCCCCGCCGTATGGGCTACCGCCCAGGGGCTGGTGACCCTCCCGGTGGCGCTCATCGCCTACCTCGGCAGCCTCGGTCACCTGGCCCTGAGCGCACCGGACTTTCCCCTGCCCTTCGGGCCGACGCCTTTGCGCTTCGTGCTGCTCATGGGAGCGGTGGGGCTCTTCTGCTCCTGGCTCGGCACCCTGTGCTGGAACGAGGCGAGCCAGCGCCTGCCGACCGTGCTGGTCGGGCCGCTCATCGTATTCGAGACTCTGGCGGGGCTGCTCTACGCCTTCATGCTGCGCGGGGCCATGCCCCCCATGAGTACCCTGATTGGCGTCGTCTGCCTGGTGGCGGGGGTGCTCTACGTGCTCGCCGGCAAGCCGCAACCGCAGCCGGAAAAACGCGCCAAAGCACGGTTAACTTGACTCATGTCATCTTGATAAACTGCTTCTTTCCCTATACTGGCCGGGTTTTATGACTCGTCTTTGGGGGCTGCAGTGTGTGAAGTGACGCAAGCCCGGTTGGCCGAATGGCATGAGCGCCTTCTGACCGACTGGGCGCAAACGAGAGAAGAGCTGATGGGTCAGCTCAAGGCCTGTCGACAAGACGACTGGGCACAGAAGGTGGAGAATTGCGAGCGGGATCAACTGGTGGATCTGACCAGTCGCCTCGATCTGCCCAAGGTGGCGCAAAGCGTGGCGCGCCTCAAGCGGCTCGACGCCGCGCTTTGCCAGATGGATCTCGGACTCTACGGGCTCTGCTCCGACTGCGAGGAACCGCTCGACATCGACCAGCTTGATCTGGATCCCACCCTGCAGCGCTGCCCGCGCTGTGAAGCCCGCTATCGCAAGGGATTTCACGCCCACGAACTCTGAGGGGGGATACCTCTCCCCTCGTTCATCCCCAGATTGCCCTCCTTGCCAAGGCCCTGCCCGGCAGCCCGCAGTGCAGGGAACAACCTCCTTTGCACAGTCCGGATCAGAGTGCGGCGGCTACCGTGAGCCGTGCGACCTTGACGGGCCTCCCGGGCCAGCGCTCCTATTCCGTCAGCGCATGTTTCTGCGCATAGGCATAGAGCCCCATGCGATTGCGCACCCCCAGCTTGGTGTAGATGGAGGTCAGGTGGTTGCGCAGGGTGTGCTCACTGATATTCAGGCGCGCGGCGATCTCCAGCGTGCTCGCATCCAGGCCCAGAGTGATGGCGACGATGGTCTGCCTCTCCTTGCGGGTCAGGCGTGCAATCTTTGCCTGCTCGGCATGACTGGCCCCCCTCTCCCGCGCAATGGTCATCAAAATGCGCTCGGTCGCGGCGCGATCCACCCAGTATTCTCCTCCATGCACCTTGCGGATGGCCTTGCACAGCACCTCGACCGACTCCCGCTTGCTGATGGCACCGCAGGCGCCGGCCAATACCGCTCTGTCCTGCAGATCCATGTCCTCCGTGGTGGCAATGGTCAGCACGCGCACCTGGGTGCCAGAGAGCAAGGAGGAGATCTGCTCCATGCCATTGTTGCCGTCCAGATCGAACAAAACGACATAGGTCTTGCCCGGCGCTATCCACTGCGCGGCCTCGGCGGGATCGGCCACACAGGCGATCACCTTCATCTCGCCGGGCATCGTATTGATCGCCCCGCACAACCCCCATGCGACTATCGGCAAGTCGCAGACCAAGATCACCTCGATGATGGCGTCCATACCCGGCTCTCCAAGCGCTGACAACGATGTGACAGGCATCCAGCCTGACAACAGTTTTCCCCCTCTTAAACTAGTCGAAATATCCTGGTTTTGTCCTAAGTCAAACAGCACTTTGTCCCGTATAAATCGGTCGGATTTTTCCATGTTTCGGCGCAAGCCCCTGACCTAGGCTATCTGCATGACAACGCCAACCCACACCAATGCTCGTCGACATGAGCGCGTCGCGGCGGTGCTGCCAATCCGGCTCTCGGGCCAGACGGGCTACACCCGGGACATCAGCATCGGTGGCTGCTACCTGCAACTCGAGGCCGCGGCCATGACTGACTGCGACGTCTGCTTCGAGCTCGACATGGGCATGACTCACGGCGTCATGACGATGCGCTGCTGCGGGCAGGTGGTGAGACGGGAGCAGGAGGGCTGTCTGACCGGGATAGCGGTCAAGATCAAGGAAATGCAACTGCTGGTGAAATAACCCCGATAGTTGCCAAGTGCGCGAACAGGTTGCCATGGAGGCAATCTGAAAATCTGAAGTTAAGGAGAGCAGAGATGGCAACCACGACAGACGGCGGAACCGTTACCTCATTTTCCAATACCACCCAAGCCAAGGACGACAGTTTCAGCACTGCACTCATCAATGGCATCAGTGGCAGCCTCATCACCGAAGATTTCGCCGGCATCGTCTATCTCGACGTCATGGCCAACGATCTCGGCGGCAATGCCAAGACACTCTGGTCACTGGACGACGGGATCAGCTCATCTACCTCCACCAAGCTCTATGCCCCCACAGATCTTCTTACCCAGGACACGGCCAGATACGAGTCGATCAGCACAGACACCAGCTATTTTGGCGCCAAAATCTGGATCACCTCGGAGGGCAAGGTGGGCTACGATGCCAGCACCCTGTCCGCCACGTTCAGGGAGGCCCTGCAGGCGCTCTCCCCCGGACAGACGCTGAGCGACAGCTTCACCTACTCAATCCGCCTCGGGAACGGTACCCTGAGCTGGGCCACGGCCAAGATCCAGTTTGCTGGTGTCAACGACGCCGCTGTCTTCACTGGCACCAACACTGTTACCCTCAGTGAGGGGGATACCCCGCAAAGCACAGGCGGCAAACTCAACGCCACCGACGTCGATAGCCTCGCCACCTTCATGCCACAAACCAACGTGGCCGGCAGCAACGGCTACGGCAAGTTCACCATCGCCGCGGATGGCACCTGGACCTACGTCATGGACAACGCCCACGACGAGTTTGTCGGAGGCCAGGACTACACCGACACCATCACCGTCGCCACCGCTGACGGCACCACCCAGGTGTTGACCGTGACCATCAACGGCAGCAACGATGCCGCGGTGATCACCGGCACGGCGACCGACAGCGTGCTCGAGGCCGGCGGGGTGGCCAACGGCACACCCGGCGACGCCAGCGCCAGCGGTGACCTGGATGCCACCGACGTGGACAGCTCGAACGCCTTTGTCGTGCAGAGCGCCGTCGCCAAAACCTATGGCACCTTCAGCATCGATGCCGCCGGGGTCTGGAGTTACACCCTGGATAACAGCAACACTGCGGTGCAGGCCCTCAACCCGGGCAGCACGCCGCTGCACGAGCTGGTCACGGTGGCCACGGCAGACGGCACCGAGCAGGTCATCGACATCACCATCAACGGCAGCAACGATGCCGCGGTGATCACCGGCACGGCGACCGACAGCGTGCTCGAGGCCGGCGGGGTGGCCAACGGCACACCCGGCGACGCCAGCGCCAGCGGTGACCTGGATGCCACCGACGCGG
>NZ_CDDD01000039.1 GCF_000820165.1 Aeromonas taiwanensis | reverse complement strand
CACCCTGGACGGCGGCCCGTGTGCGTCTGGCCTCGGCAATGGCAGGCGCCACCTGGGCGGCGGGCAGATCCTTGATGCGCAGCTGGATCGTCTTGACCCCGGCCCCCAGCAGGCGCTTGAGCCACTTGACCGAATCCACCACCGGATAGAGGCCGAGGCTCTGTTCAGTCGGCGCGAAGGGGCCCTGCGGCAGGCGGGCACTGCTTGTCTCATACAGGCCGAAGCGGCGATCCAGGGCTGACCCCGCCAGCACGGCGCGGGGGAAGTGGGCAAGATCGGCTGGCCAGCCAAGATGGGCGATGGGGCCGGGACCCGCGCCCACTCCCTGCGCCGCCGCCAGCCCCTGTTGCAGGTAGGCGCGCGCCAGGGTGATGGCGTCTTCCACCGGGTAGTCCTGCGCCACCACGGCGGCGATGGCGCTGGCGTAGCAGCAACCGGTGCCGTGGCCGTGGCGGGTATCGAGGCGCGGCGCGGCCAGCCAGAATTCGCGGGTCTCGTCCTGGTAGTAGTCCAGACACAGCTCCCCGCTCCACTCCAGATGGCCCCCCTTCACCAGCACGGCGCGGGCGCCGAGTTCGCGCAGGCGCCGTGCGGCGAGGCGCACCAGCTCGGGGCTGGTGGCGGGCAGGCCGGTCAGGGCTTCCAGCTCGGGGCCGTTGGGGGTGATGAGCGACAGACGTGGCAGCAACTGTTCACGCACCGCCGCCAGCATGCCGGGCTCTGCCATGGGGGTGCCGGTGCTGGCGATGGCCACCGGATCGTAGACCACGAAGGGGGCCGGGGTGGCCGCCAGTCGGCGAGCCAGTACCTCGACATGGAGCCGGGTCGGCAGCAGGCCGATCTTGATGGCGGCCGGCGGCAGATCGACACCGAGGGCGTCGATCTGGGCGGTGAAGGTTTGCATCAACACGGGGTCGACCATCTTCACCGCCACCGAGTTCTGGGCCGTGATGGCGGAGATGACCGAGCAGCCGTGCACGCCTAGGTCGTGCAGGGTGTGCAAGTCGGCCTGAATGCCGGCCCCGCCGCCGGAGTCTGAACCCGCTATGGTCCAGACCACGGGGCGGGCCTGCGTCACCGCGGACAGGTCGGCGGGGCTGACAGCCCCGCGCTCGCTGCTCACGCCTCCTCCCCTGCGGCCTGCTTCAGGGTCGCCGCCTGGTGATAGATCTCCCCGCCGGTCTCCTTGAAGGTCTCGGCCATCCGGGCCATGCCGCTCTCAACGTCGGCCTGCTTGAAGGCCTCCGGCTCCTTGTGGGCGATGCCGCTCTCCACCTCGGCCACGACCCGCTCCTGCTGGCCGTCCATGCCGACCATCTTGATCTCTACGGCTTCCAGCTTGGCGGCATAGTCGCGCACGTCCTGGGTGATCTTCATGGAACAGAACTTGGGGCCGCACATGGAGCAGAAGTGGGCCACCTTGCCGGACTCCTGGGGCAGGGTCTCGTCGTGATAGGCGCGGGCGGTGTCGGGATCCAGCGCCAGGTTGAACTGATCCTCCCAGCGGAACTCGAAGCGCGCCTTGGACATGGCGTTGTCGCGGATCTGGGCGCCCGGGTGGCCCTTGGCAAGGTCAGCTGCGTGGGCGGCGATCTTGTAGGTGATCAGCCCCTGCTTCACGTCTTCCTTGTTGGGCAGGCCCAGGTGTTCCTTGGGGGTCACGTAGCAGAGCATGGCGCAGCCGTACCAGCCGATAAGCGCCGCGCCGATGCCGGAGGTGAAGTGATCGTAACCCGGCGCGATATCGGTGGTGAGCGGACCCAGGGTATAGAAGGGCGCCTCATGGCAGTGCTCAAGCTGCTCGGTCATGTTGCGCTCGATCATGTGCATGGGCACGTGGCCAGGGCCCTCGATCATCACCTGCACGTCGTACTCCCAGGCGATCCTGGTGAGCTCGCCCAGGGTGCGCAGTTCGGCGAACTGGGCCTCGTCGTTGGCGTCATAGACAGAGCCCGGGCGCAGGCCGTCACCCAGCGACAGGCTGACGTCGTAGGCGGCGCAGATCTCGCAGATCTCGCGGAAGTGCTCGTAGAGGAAGTTCTCTTTGTGATGGGAGAGGCACCATTTGGCCATGATGCTGCCGCCACGGGAGACGATGCCGGTGAGGCGCTTGGCGGTCATGGGCACGAAGCGCAGCAAGACGCCGGCGTGGATGGTGAAGTAGTCCACCCCCTGCTCGGCCTGCTCCAGCAGGGTGTCGCGGAACAGCTCCCAGGTGAGGTCTTCGGCGATACCGTTGGTCTTCTCCAGCGCCTGGTAGATGGGCACGGTACCGATGGGGACCGGGCTGTTGCGCAGGATCCACTCGCGGGTCTCGTGGATGTAGCGGCCGGTGGAGAGATCCATCACTGTGTCGGCGCCCCAGCGGGTGGACCAGACCAGCTTCTCCACTTCCTCTTCGATGCTGGAGGTGACCGCCGAGTTGCCGATGTTGGCGTTGATCTTCACCAGGAAGTTGCGGCCGATGATCATGGGCTCGGCTTCCGGGTGGTTGATGTTGCTGGGGATGATGGCGCGCCCGGCGGCCACTTCATCGCGCACGAACTCGGGGGTGATGTTCTCCGGCAGTCTGGCGCCAAAGCCCTGACCCGGATGCTGGGTACGCAAGAGCTCGGAGCGCACCCGCTCGCGGCCCATGTTCTCGCGCAGGGCGATAAATTCCATCTCCGGGGTCACGATACCGGCGCGGGCATAGTGCAGCTGGGTCACCCGGCGGCCCGGCTTGGCACGGCGAGCGCTCGGCAGATGCTCGAAGCGCAGGTGATCCAGCCCCTCGTCAGCCAGGCGCTCCTGGGTGAAGGTGGAGCTCAGCCCTTCCAGCGCTTCGGTGTCAGCACGCTCCAGCACCCACTCCTCGCGCAGACGCGGCAGGCCGCGGCGCACGTCGATGGGGGCAGCCTCTTCCCCATAGGGGCCCGAAGTGTCGTAGACCGGTACCGGCTCATTGGGCTCGAACTGGGGGGCTTCCTTGGTGCCGCCGACGAAGGTGTCCGCCAGCTGGATCTCCCGCAGTGGCACCCGGATGTCGGGGCGAGAACCTTCGATAAAGATGCGGCGGGAGTTGGGGTGAGCCATCCCCTTGAGGTTGTCGATAAAGGTCTGGGCGCTGGAGCGCTGCTCGCGGCGGCTGGACTTGGCGGTATCAGAAACATTGGTAGACATAGCAAAACTCACATTAACTGGTTGAAGTTATGGGTGTTTGCTTGTCTGGAGTTCGAGGAGAAGATGAACTTGCGGCGGGATGTGCTCGGGGGAGTGGGCGATGGATCTCTCCTGCCCTGCTGACCCTCTCTCCCTGACAGGAGAGCCGGCGCCTGATGGACGACCGGTGGGGCAGCCTCCCCCTGTGCGCCTGTAGCGGCCAGAGGCGGTCTGCCTCTGGCTGGCGGGAAGGTGCTCCTTCCCCGGCGCGGTAACCCGCAAGTTACCCTTGTTTCCCTTCGCAGGTCTTAACCTGATCAGGTTCCACGGATCCCGAATTAACGGTCTCAGCTTAGCGTCGTTCGACGGTCAGCACTCCGACAAGATGGCGCCAGTATAGGGGGGGAATTTTAAAGTACAAGCCATTAACAAGGGGAAAGCGGAAGAGGTCTCACTCTGGGTCTTCCAGAGGATCCTCGGGATCGGGAATGAGGATCTCGGCGAGACGCCCCTCCTCATCCCGGCTCAGCACTAGGCGGCGCCCCGGCTGCAGATCGGCGGCGGAGCCGTTCAGCCAGCGGGTCTCTGCATCAAACACCAGCACGCCGAGATCCTGTAGCAGCAATGCCTGGCCCGAGCTTGCGAGCAGCCGATCCTCCGCCCGCCGCCAGTGGCCCTCCTGCACCGGATCCGGCGCCGCGTGGAGTACACGGATCGTCTCGGCCACGCCATAGCGGCTCTGGATGGCGAGGCGCATGCCGGGCCTGAGGGCGTCATCGCCTGCCACGCCGTGCAGTTCGGCGCTGCCGAGTTCGAGCTCAGCCCCCTGAAATTGCAGGCGCACGCCGTCGTTGTGCTCCAGCTCCACCAGCCAGAGCTCGGTGTCGTCGGCGAAGGTGCAGAAGGGCAACAGCAGCAAACACAATGCGGTTCTGGTCATGGCAGGGTGGCCCGGGGTCAGCGCGATGAGGTTTAACTATGGGCCGGGATGCGCGATTTTTCCCCTCGTGGCGCGCCTCAGTCCTCCTCCCGGCACTGGCTCAGGCGCATGCCGTCAAATCTGCACTCCAGCTCCAGCCAGCGCCCCTCGAACGGTGCCAGACTGTCGTCCGAGGTGGTGTAGCCCCAGATCCGCCCCTGCGCTACCGGCCCCTCCAGCTCCATCTCGTCCGCCTCCTCCAGGGGCTCCACCTCACGGATCAGCCGTGACTCCCCCGTCGCTGTCTCCTGCACCACCCCCTCCAGCTCGACCCAGGTGCCGCCGAGATCGTCCTCGTCGAGACCCTCCTTGAAGCGAGTCTGCTCATCGAGTACGAAGGGCATGCCGTTGACCATCAGCTGGCCCAGCTGCCAGCTGGTGCGGCCGGTGAGCTTGAACTCGGCCGCCTGCACCAGACCAAAAGGTAATGAAATCAATAGCCAGAGGGTGCAGAGAAACTTCTTCATCGGGGATCCTCGGGGTTACACTGGCACACAGGATGACGCATCCGGAGTGAAATGGCCGTGAAATCCCGGCCAGAACCAGGAGATCAGAGCATGAAAATACTGGTGGTGGAAGACAATCCCCAGGTGGCGGAAACCATCATGGATTATCTGGAGCTGGCCGGGCACAGGGCGGACTGTGCCTACCACGGCCAGGCCGCCCTGCAGCGGCTGGCCGAGGAGCGCTTCGACGTCATCATCATGGACGTCATGATGCCCCGCCTCGACGGGCTTAGCGCCGTGGAGCGGCTGCGGGCGGATGGCATCTCGACACCGGTGATCTTCCTCACCGCCCGCGACAGCCTGGAAGACAAGCTCGCAGGCTTCAAGGCCGGGGGCGACGACTACCTGGTCAAGCCATTCGCCATGGAGGAGCTGGAGGTGAGGTTGCAGGCCCTTGCCCTGCGCGGCCCCCGGGGTGACATGGGCGCCCTCAGCTTCGGCGATCTGACGATAGACACCGCCGAGAGCCGCGCCACCCGCGCCGGAGTGGAGCTCAAGCTCGGCAAGATCCCGTTCCGGATCCTCACCCTGCTGGTGAAACGCGCCCCCCAGCTGGTGACGCGCCAGGAGGTGCTCGACACCGTCTGGGGGGATGAGGAGCCGGACTCCGACGCCCTGCGCAGCCACATCTACGCCCTGCGCAGCGCCCTCGACAAACCCTTCCCTACCCCCATGCTGGAGACCCTGCACGGCCAGGGCTACCGGCTGGTGAAACCATGAGTGCCCCTATGCCCCCTGGCCCGCCGCTGCCGAGCCTGCGCCGGCGGCTGATCCTGGCGCTGGGGGGCGCCGGCCTGCTGCTGCTGATGCTGCTGAGCCTGCTGATGGTGGTGGCCGAGGACAAGATGGAGGAGCTGAGCCTGCGCCACTGGCTGGAAGCCGAAGCGACCCGCTACGGCGATGACTGGCTGCGCCTGGGCGAGCTGGCCCCCGCCCCCAGCCCGCGTCTGTTTTCCAGCTACTGGACCGAGGCGGGTCGCCTGCCAGCCTGGCTCAAGGCTTACCGCAACCCCGGCTTCTTCGAACATCAGCTCGGCCGCGAGGACAAACACTTCCTGGTCAGGCCCCATCCATCCGGCCAGGGGCTGCTCTACCTGGTGTTCAACGACGACGCCGACGACTATCTGGACCCCTACGAAGACAGGTTGCACCTGGTCACCCGTCTCATCGGCCTGGCCCTGCTGCTGGGGAGCCTCGCCTTCGGTATCTGGCTGGTGCGCCACATCACGGGGCCCCTGGAGCGGCTGCGCCAGCGGGTCGCCCACCTGACCCCGGATCAGGGCGATTTCGTGCCCGATGCCCCCTGGCAGGAGCTGCGAGAGATAGAGCAGGCGCTGCTCGCGGGCAAGCGCGAGGTAGCCGCCGTGTTTGCCCGCGAACAGGAGTTCAGCCGCTTCGCCAGCCACGAGCTGCGCACCCCCAACATGGTGATCCAGGGATCCGCCGCCCTGCTCGGCAAGGTGACGGATCTGCCCGCCCCGGCAGCCCGCGCCACCGCCCGTATCCGCGCCGCCGCCGACGAGATGGCCCTGCTCACCGAGACCTTCCTGTTGCTGGGCCGCAAGGAGGCCGTGGAGCGCCCGCCCCAGCAGGTGGCGCCGCTCATTCGCCGGGAGCTGACCCGCCTCGCCCCCCTGTTGCAGCGAGAGACGCTGGATATCCGCCTGCACCTGGTCGAGGAGAGCGAGGTACAAGCGCCCCTCTCCCTGCTCGCCATTGCGCTCGGCAACCTGCTCAAGAATGCCCTGAGCTACGCCGAGGGGCACATCGAGATCACCCTGCACGAGCAGGTGCTTACCATCAGCAATCCCACGGCGGCAGCGCCGGATCAGATCCTCGGCTATGGCTGCGGCCTCACCATCATCCAGCGCATCTGCGAGAAGCTGGGCTGGCAGATAGAGACCCGGCTGGAAGACGGCATCTTCAGCGCCCGGCTGGCGATGTGGGGGCCTGCCCCCTGAAAACGAGAAGGCGCCCAAGGGCGCCTTCTCTCTCTTCGGCCGGGGCGACCCCGAAGGTCACTCCGCCGGCTTGTGCTTGCGGCTCGCCTTGAGCTCGAGGAACTCGATGATTTTGCCCGCCACGTCCTTGCCGGAGGCCGCTTCCACCCCCTGCAGGCCGGGGGAGGAGTTCACCTCCAGCACCAGGGGGCCACGAGCGGAGCGCAGGATATCCACACCGGCCACGTCCAGCCCCATGATCTTGGCGGCCTGCACCGCAGTGGCTCGCTCCTCCGGGGTGATCTTGATGGCCGAGGCCTCGCCGCCCCGATGCAGGTTGGAGCGAAACTCCCCCGGCTGGGCCTGGCGGCGCATGGCAGCCACCACCTTGCCGTTGACCACCAGACAGCGGATGTCGGCGCCATTGGCTTCGCGGATGTACTCCTGCACCAGGATGTTGTTGTTGGTCTGGATAAAGGCCTCGATCACGCTCTCGGCGGCCTTCTGGGTCTCGCACAGCACCACCCCTATCCCCTGGGTCCCTTCCAGCAGCTTCACCACCAGAGGGGCGCCCCCCACCATCTTGATGAGATCGGGGACGTCGTGCGTGCTGTGGGCATAGCCGGTCACCGGCAGGCCTATGCCATGACGGGAGAGCAGCTGCATGGCGCGCAGCTTGTCACGGGAGCGGGAGATGGCCACCGAGCTGTTGAGGGCCATGGTGTTCATCATCTCGAACTGACGCAGTACGGCGGTGCCATAGAAGGTGATGCTGGCACCGATGCGCGGGATCACGGCGTCATAGCTCTCCAGCTCCCGTCCTTCGTAATGGATGGAGGGGCTGTGGGAAGCGATGTTCATGTAGCAGCGCAGGGTGTCGAGCACCTCGACCTGATGCCCACGGGCCCGGGCCACCTCGACCAGACGGCGGGTGGAGTAGTTGTTGGGCTCACGGGATAAAATGGCAATATTCATGGAAATGGCAGACCTGATAATCGGACTGGAGAGTATAAGGTGCCATGAACGACTGGCAACGCCAATCCTTTCCCCTCACCATGCGCGGTTCTGCAAGAACGGGCAAAAAACGAGAGTGCTGCTCTCATAAACGGACCAAAGCCAGGGACCGTTCTGCAAGACGGCGCCAGCCACCAGCCCTCATGCCGGATGGCGTGCAACGAGCGTCAATGGGGGCCGCGAAGCCCTTGTTGCAACTCAAGCAGCAGGGCCACCTCCTGCAGACGGCGGGCTGTGACCCCGCCCCAGCCACCCGGAGGCACGGGGGCCAGCAGGGTCTGGGCGATGCAGTCGCGATAGAGCGGTCCATTGTGCTCCCAACCCTGCATGCCGCCGGCATCGTGATGATGCAGCCACTCCAGGTTGCCACGGCGAAGCAGCTCGATGCGCCGCTCATCCTTGAGATGCAGACAGAGCCCCTTCTTCTCCACCCCGGGACCGGCGTACTTGTCGAGCCAGAGGATCAGGGGCACCCCCGCCGCCTCGCCGCGCAGGCAGGCCCGTCCCTCGGCGGTCTCCAGATCCCCGCGCCGGATGGGCTGCCCCAGGCGATCGCAGACACCGTCCGCGACCAGACGCAGGCTGTCGTCCCCACCCAGGGCCACCAGCAACTCGCGGATCATCGCCAGCAGGTGGGTGCCGATGTCGAGGATCACCCCGTCGGGGTGGCGCAGTTCCCGCCGATCCGGCTCGCCGGTGGCAAAATTCAGGGCATAGGGATGTCCCGCCTCGTCCAGGCCGCAGGGCTCCAGCAGAAAGCCCTCCACCGCGCTCACCTCGGCGAGGGTAGCGGGCGCAATACCGGCACCGTCCTGTTCCCGAGGCAGCCAGCCTTCATCCAGCCCACCAGTCAGCAGCAACCGCTGCACGGCGGTACGGGCCATCCAGTGATCCAGCGCCAGCACCCGGCCCGCCACCGCGGGGTCTGCCAGCAGGGCATGCAGACGATCGCGCTGGGCCAGAGTGGCCACCACGGGTTTCTCCACCAGGATAAGGGGAACGGTACTGGCCAGCGCCTGTTCCAGCACGGGCAGGTGCAGCAGGGAGGGGGTGGCGATGACCAGCCTGTCCAAGGGCGCGGCCAGCAGGGCCGCCAGGGTCGGTGCAGGGATGACACCGGGCAGGGTGATGGCGGGGTCAAAGCCCCGTATCTCGACATCTGGCGCCAGGGTGGCGAGTGCAGGCAGATAGGCGGTCTGCACCACGGCCCCCAGGCCGACAAATCCAACCTTCATGGCAACCTCTAAATGGCGTCTGTTCCCGAAGCCCGCCCCGCACGCGTGATGCGGGGCGGGCAGGGATCAGTGCAGGTTCGGCCCCAGCCAGCGCTGTGCCTCCTCCAGGGTCATTCCCTTGCGCACGGCGTAGTCCTCCACCTGATCGGGCTGGATCTGGGCCACGGCGAAGTATTTGCTGTCGGGGTGGGAGAAGTACCAACCCGACACCGCCGCCCCCGGCCACATGGCGTAGGACTCGGTGAGCTGCATGCCGATGGCCTGCTCCACGTCCAGCAGCTCCCAGATGCTCCCCTTCTCGGTGTGCTCCGGGCAGGCCGGGTAACCGGGCGCCGGGCGGATGCCGCGGTAGTTCTCGCGGATCAGCTCCTCGTTGGAGAGCGCCTCGTCCGGGGCATAACCCCAGTGCCGCTTTCGCACCTGCTCGTGCAGGTACTCGGCAAACGCCTCCGCCAGACGGTCGCACACCGCCTGAATGAGGATGGCGTTGTAGTCGTCGTGATCCGCCTTGTAGGCCTTGGCGATGGCCTCCTCGCCGATGCCGCCGGTCACCGCAAAGGCGCCTATCCAGTCCGGCTTGCCGCTCTCCTTCGGCGCCACATAGTCCGCCAGACAGTAGTTGGGGAAACCCTGCTTCTCGCTCTGCTGGCGCAGGTGGTGCAGCACTTTTTTCACTTCAGTGCGCGACTCGTCGGTGTAGACCTCGATGCTGTCCCCCACGGCATTGGCCGGGAACAGGCCGACGATGCCGGCACAGCGCACGCTCTGCTCCTTCTCCAACTGGTCCAGCATGGCGTTGGCGTCGGCAAAGAGGCGCGTTGCCTCCTCCCCCACTACCTCGTCTTCAAGGATGCGGGGGAACTTGCCCGCCAGCTCCCAGCTCAGGAAGAACGGCGTCCAGTCGATGTAGGGGCGCAGCACCGAAATGGGCACGTCTTCGAACTTCTGCACACCCGGCTCCCGGGGCGCCGGGGGCTGATAGCCCACCCAATCCAGCTGATGGCGGTTGGCGCGGGCCTCCGCCAGCGTGATGGGGCGCGAGCGCGGCTGCTTGCGGGCGTGCTGCTCGCGGGCGATCTCGTACTCCTTGTCGATGCGGGCGACAAACGCCTCCTTGAGATCCGGACTGAGCAGGCTCTGGGCTACCCCCACGGCGCGAGAGGCGTTGGAGACATAGACCACGGGTTCGGAGTAGTTCTGCTCTATCTTGACCGCAGTGTGGGCCTTGGAAGTGGTGGCGCCGCCGATGAGCAGCGGCAGCTTGAAGCCCTGGCGCTCCATCTCTTTGGCCACGTGCACCATCTCGTCCAGGGAGGGGGTGATGAGGCCAGACAATCCGATAATGTCGGCGTTCACCTCCCGCGCGGTCTTGAGGATGGTCTCGCAGGAGACCATGACCCCGAGGTCAACTATCTCGAAGTTGTTGCACTGGAGCACCACGCCCACAATGTTTTTGCCGATGTCGTGCACGTCTCCCTTCACGGTGGCGAGCACGATTTTGCCGTTGCTGGAGCCGCCGGACTTCTCCGCCTCGATGTAGGGTTGCAGGTAGGCCACCGCCCGCTTCATCACCCGGGCCGACTTCACCACCTGGGGCAGGAACATCTTGCCGGCGCCGAACAGATCGCCCACCACGTTCATGCCGTCCATCAGCGGCCCCTCGATGACGTGCAGCGGCCGATCGGCCTGGGCGCGCGCCTCTTCGGTGTCCTCCTCGATGAAGTCGGTGATGCCCTTCACCAGCGCGTGTTCCAGCCGCTTGCCCACCGGCCAGCCGCGCCACTCCTGATCCCGCGGATCTTCGGCCTGGGCGCCCGCGCCGCGATACTTCTCGGCGATGGCCAGCAGCTCCTCGGTGGCGTTGTCATTGAGGTTCAGCACCACCGCCTCGACCTTCTCTTTCAGCTCGGCCGGGATGTCTTCATAGATGGCGAGCTGGCCGGCGTTGACTATCCCCATGTCCATCCCGTTCTTGATGGCGTGGTAGAGGAAGACGGCGTGGATCGCCTCGCGCACCGGCTCGTTGCCCCTAAAGGAGAAGGAGACGTTGGAAACGCCGCCGGAGATCATGGCGTGGGGCAGGTTATCCTTGATGTCCTTCACCGCCTCGATGAAGTCCACCGCGTAGTTGTTGTGCTCGTCGATGCCGGTCGCCACCGCGAAGATGTTGGGGTCGAAGATGATGTCTTCCGGCGGGAAATCCACCCGGTCCACCAGGATGCGGTAGGCACGCTGGCAGATCTCGAACTTGCGGGCGCGGGTATCCGCCTGGCCCACCTCGTCGAACGCCATGACGATGACGGCGGCGCCGTAGCGACGCAGCAGTTTCGCCTGCTCGATGAATTTCTCCTCCCCCTCCTTCATGGAGATGGAGTTGACCACCGGCTTGCCCTGCACGCACTTGAGGCCGGCCTCCAGCACCTCCCACTTGGAGGAGTCGATCATCACCGGCACCCGGGCGATGTCCGGCTCGCCAGCGATGAGGTTCAGGAAGCGCACCATGGCCGCCTCGGCGTCCAGCATCCCCTCATCCATGTTGATGTCGATGATCTGGGCACCGTTTTCCACCTGCTGCTTGGCGACGTCCAGGGCCTCGTCGTAGAGCCCCTCCTTGATGAGTCGCTTGAACTTGGCCGAGCCGGTGACGTTGGTCCGCTCACCCACGTTCACGAACATGGATTCGGGGGTGATGATGAGGGGCTCCAGGCCCGACAACCGGCAGGCCACCGGCAGATCCGGCAGGGCGCGGGGCGTGATGCCCGCCACGGCGTCGCTCATGGCGCGGATGTGTGCCGGGGTGGTACCGCAGCAGCCGCCCACCAGGTTGAGAAAGCCGCTTTGGGCCCACTCGCGGATATGCTCCGCCATCTCGACCGCATCCAGGTCGTACTCGCCAAACGCATTGGGCAGACCGGCGTTGGGGTGGGCGCTCACGAAGGTTTCGCTGATGCGGGAGAGCTCCTCCACGTACTGGCGCAGCTCGTCCGGGCCCAGCGCGCAGTTGAGGCCAAACGACACGGGTTTGACGTGGCGAAGGGAATGGTAGAAAGCCTCGGTGGTCTGGCCGGAGAGGGTGCGGCCGGAGGCGTCCGTGATGGTGCCGGAGATCATCACCGGCAGGCTGTAGCCCAGCTCTTCGAACACCAGGTCCACCGCGAAGGCAGCCGCCTTGGCGTTGAGGGTGTCGAAGATGGTCTCGATCAGGATGAGGTCGGCACCGCCCTCGATGAGAGCGTGGGTCGATTCGGTGTAGGCGGCCACCAGCTCGTCATAGGTGACGTTGCGCTTGCCGGGATCGTTCACGTCCGGCGAGATGGAGGCGGTACGGTTGGTGGGCCCCAGGACCCCGGCTACGAAGCGCGGCTTGTGGGGCTCTTTGGCTGTCCACTCATCCGCCACGGCGCGGGCCAGCCGGGCTGCCTCCCGGTTGATCTCGGCGGAGAGATCTTCCATCTCGTAGTCGGCCATGGCGATGCGGGTGGCGTTGAAGGTGTTGGTCTCGAGGATGTCGGCGCCGGCGGCGCAGTACTGGTCGTGGATCTCGCGGATCACGGCGGGACGACTCAGCACCAGCAGGTCGTTGTTGCCCTTGATGTCGGTATGCCAGTCGGCAAACCGCTCCCCCCGGTAGTCCGCCTCACCGAGCTTGTAGCCCTGGATCATGGTGCCCATGGCCCCGTCGATGATCAGGATCCGCTCCTTGAGACAGGCTTCCAGCTTGTTTGTCACATCCGACTTTTTGTTCGACACCGCTCGTTCCTCTTACATCCATGCAACTGCGTAAACAGCATCCTAGCAGCAAACAAATCAAATGGAAATCTAGCCGTCTATCTGTCCGAAGATTCGAGCATATACTCATAAGTAGGTAATGAGTAAGATGTGGCCCAAGAGTACCCTATGCCCGTCCTCAATAGGGATACGTGCTTGCTGTTTACTAAAAAAGAGAAAAACAACTATGAGCGTCTACTACACACTCTGCTTCCTGGCAGCGTTGGCGATCTTTATCGCCTTTGCCAACCAGTATGTTGTGAAGATCCAGACCACCATCGCCATCACCGCCGGCTCCATGCTGATCTCCGCGCTGATGGTGCTGTTCGGCAAACTGGGTTGGTTCAATCTGGAACCCCTGGCCGTCAAGACCATGGAGAGCATCGACTTCCAGAACTTCCTGCTCAAGGGGATCCTGGGCTTCCTGCTGTTCGCCGGCGGACTTGGTATCAACCTCAAGGCATTGCGCAGCCAGAAGTGGGAGATCACCATTCTCTCCATCGCCGCGACCCTGCTATCCACCTTCCTCATCGGTTACGGCTTCTGGTTCATCGCCAAGCTGCTGGGCTGGGATGTGCCGCTGGTCTACTGCATGCTGTTCGGTGCCCTGATCTCCCCCACCGACCCCATCGCCGTGCTGGCCATCGTCAAGAAGATGAAGGCGCCGCCCCAGATTGCCATCCAGATCGAGGGGGAGTCCCTGTTCAACGACGGCGTCGGCCTGGTGATCTTCGCCACCGTGTTTGCCGTAGCCTTTGGCGGTGTCGAGCCCACCTTCACCAGCGTGGCAGGTCTGTTCCTGCATGAGGCCCTCGGCGGCATCCTGTTCGGTGCCGTGCTGGGTCTCATCGCCCACGTGATGATCAGCGCCACCGATGACGGTTCCCTGGAGCTGCTGCTGACCCTCTGCATCCCGACCGCCGGCTTCGCCTTCGCCAACATGATCGGCGTCTCCGGCGCCCTGGCCATGGTGGTCACCGGCATCATGATCGGCAACTGGACGCGTCACTCCGGCTTCTCCGAGCAGAGCAGCCATCACCTGGATCACTTCTGGGAGTTGATGGATCAGTTCCTCAACGCCCTGCTGTTCCTGCTGATCGGTCTGGCGCTGGTGCTGCTGGATCTCGCCTGGCAAGACTGGATCCTGCTGGTCATCGCGGTGCCGCTCTGCCTGGCCTCCCGCTTCATCAGCGTCTCCCTGCCCTATGTGGCCTTCCGCAAGTTCCGCAGCTACAACACCTTCTCGGTGCGCATCCTCACCTGGGGCGGTCTGCGCGGCGGTCTGGCCATGGCCATGGCACTGGCGCTGCCCTCCGGCGTCATGATGCTGCCGGAGCACGGCGTCGATCTGCGCCAGGTGATCCTGGTGATGACCTACTCGGTGGTGATGTTCTCCATCGTGGTCCAGGGCATGACCATCACCCCCATGATCACCGCCGCCAAGAAGGCCTGTGGCGACGCCTGAGCCACTCCCTGACTGGCCACCTGAAAAAGGGCTCCCTCGGGAGCCCTTTTCGTTCGCCCTGACCGGGCAGGGAGAGCCCCCGCCCCGTCACGACACAATTAGTGTTTGCTTTTTATGCATTTCGAGGAGAGAATGCGCCCCGGCTAGTTAATCAGCCCTGATTATGTTCGCAATGCTTCACCTCACGATGAATCCTGCCAGTACCCGCATAACCTTCTTCTGATTTACTCGCCTTGAGAACCGTTCAGGCTGTCTGCCTGCGTTGCCCGGCTCTCACGGTGCAGACCCGATCTGCCCACTCCCAAGTAGCATCATGCATCCGCATGGTCCTTGGCGCATTCCTTGAAAGTGCAGACGCCCTCACCTGGGCTGGGTATTCCTGCGCGCCCGTCAGCCAGAGTTCTGACCGCGCCCATTGACCTGAAATTTGCCAACACAAGGAGCAAACACTTAATTTATATAGAGAAATACCATGATGAAAAGCGTACAAACCCGCAAACCCCTGCGTCGCAGTAAACCCATCAACCTGCCTGTGCAAGAGCACGACGACGATGCGTTTCTGATCCAGTTCAGCACCCGCTTCAGCGGTGGCTTCGCCATCTCCTGCGATGGTATCCCGGGCGAGTTCTCCATCGAAGAGCTCAACTGACGTTTCGCCTCGTCCGATGAAAACCTGCCTTGCCTCTGAAAGCCCCATGTTATATAAGGCCCAGTGAGAATCATCGTCCTATCTTGTGATGGGTGGTGATATCAGTTAGGGATACATGTGTGGGGTTTTTTATGGGGTTTAGTGGGGTTTTGAAATGGCACTAGGGATCACCTCGCTCAGAAAAATGCTTGGCACCAAGCATGATGGCTCCAAGCCAATCCGGAAGGTTGACCGCGGAGATGGGTTAAATGCGTTCTGGCATCCGAGCGGAAAGGTAAGCTTTGTCTTTCGCTATCGCTTCGATGGCAAAAATCTGTAAGTCACCCTGGGGAAGTTCACCAACAACAACGCAGGGATCGACCTTGAAGAAGCTCGTCGAAAGACAGAACAGTGCAAAGGATGGCTAGCCGCTGGCCACAATCCAGCACTGATGCTCAAACTGGCCAAAGAAGAACGGCTAAAACCAGTGACGGTAAAAGATGCGATTTGTTACTGGCTTGATAACTACGCTGCCCAGAATAGGAAGAACGCCCCAAAAATCAGGCAACTGTTCCAAAAGTGGCTCTTTCCCAAGATAGGCGATCTCCCCCTAGTTGATTGTGAAACCA
Source organism: Aeromonas taiwanensis (assembly GCF_000820165.1). GTDB lineage: Bacteria > Pseudomonadota > Gammaproteobacteria > Enterobacterales > Aeromonadaceae > Aeromonas > Aeromonas taiwanensis. The sequence goes on along the minus strand of NZ_CDDD01000039.1, from coordinate 10,420 downwards.
GACACTGGCTGGTGGTCTTTGATGCATGCAACAAGCAGGCGCCTGTTTCCGCTGGCATGCTCTTCCAAATATCCAAACAGGCGTTGAAGTATTGCCGTGTTCGGCGCTACGCAGCCTCTGACGCACTCAATGACCTGACCATTTCAGATGTGGGTAAACGAGGTGGGAAAAAGGATCGCGTGCTGAGCCTTGCAGAAATCCACACTCTCATGGAGTGGATCAAAAGCCCCTCCTCCAACTCCTACTATCGTGCGCTATCGCTCTTGTTACTTACTTTTGGCGCGAGAACGGGTGAAGTTCGGGAGTCTCATATCACAGAATGGGACTTAGCCGCTGGGATATGGACTGTTCCAATCGAACACTCAAAAACGGATCACAAGATTGTTCGAGCCATACCAGAACAGATCAAACCTGTAATAACCGAACTAATCGCTCAAGCGAAACAGAACAAAACCCACTATCTCCTCGGCTCGCTGAAGAAACTGAACACTGTGTCCACCTATGGCCATAAATTATCCGTGCGGCTTGGTCATACCCCCTTTTGGACCTTTCACGACCTGCGACGCTCTCTAGCCACCCATCTCACCGCAGCAGGCATTGCCCCCCATGTTATCGAAATCATCTCGGGCCATAGCCTTAAAGGTGTAATGAGCCACTACATCCATGATCATCGCCTGTCAGAACAGAAAGTGGCTCTGGAGCTATGGCAGTCAATTATCTGGAACAGCCCCACTAACACCAATATCATCCCGTTCAATCACGCTGGTGGACGATTGTAGTTATCATGATAAAAAACAATTTACCGGTTACGGACTACCTCAAAATCTCCAAGGCTGCGGCCATACTTGGATGTGAGATCGAAGATATCATCCACTGGGCCGCAAATCGGAGAACTACACTTTTTTTGAAGTTAGATGATGCAGAATGTGCCGTCATCATACGCAACCTGACCCCAATAAACCCACATGACTCCTTCGATAAAAAGATGGAATATCAGGCCCGACTGGTCAGCGCAACGCTGAACATTACCCAGGGAGAATTTGGACTCGCACAGCTCAACTTCAATGATGTCCGCCCGAATAAACAGCTTGGTGACGTTCCCATGTTTTACCGCTTCAGCTACGGCGGTGTTACTTTTCCATTGACCATGATGGCCAAGGCATCTGGACTCTGGTCTGTGGGGCATAGCTTTACCAAGCAGCTTGAATCTTATGGCGCTGTGGATTTCCGCTCCTTCTTTTTGGAACATGGCTATTTGCTTAGCATTGAGAAGCCTATTGAAGGCTTTCAGGTCTCCATTGTGCCCGTCACCTCTATTGAAGAACCTGCGGTCCCAGATCATCGTATATTGCCGGAACATCTGTGGCTGACTAGTGAAAGCATGCAGCGGTTACTTGGCCACACAGCCCAACATGCAGCCAGTCAACGCTTGCAACCGCAGAAAAAGCCTCAACGATACTCGCCTAAAAAACATGCCATGATCTGCTTTCTGACCGAGTTGCTGATGGAACGGGACGATGTACTGTCCACCATCGCCTTTGAGCAGCATCCACTCATATCCTCGAACTATCACCATTTGGTCACCAAACTGAGTCACGCCCTGCAGTGTCCTGCCGAGGAGCTGATCCGAAATCTTCTGAGCCGGTGCGCATACTCCTCGATAGCCTTCCCCTTTCTGGTCAACCAGCAGTTCGAGGACTGGTCGAACACTGCAATTGCAGAAGCAATACACACGCTGATGGACTCAAGAGAACGGGACCTAATACAGTGCCAATTGGCTAGCGTCGACAAAAACACCATCCAAAATTGGTTAAATTAAACCCAATCACGGTGAGTTAATCTAACTCACCGTGATTCAACCTTCTCTCACCTCACATCTGAAAATAAATCCGGGAAGATGCGTCTATCAAATCCAACGAGACGAGGTGAGCAGTGATTTCTCAAAAGATCCTTTCGATTACAGCCGTTTGTGAGCTGGTAGGTCGCAATCGTCGCACCCTGTGGGCATGGGTGCGCGATGGTGTCTTCCCTGAGCCTATCAAGGTTCATGGTAAAACTGTTGGCTGGCCAGAATCGGTATACCAGAATTGGCTGGCAGCGCAGATGGCGGGTAAATAATGGCCAAATCACCATTTTGCTATCGCACTTTGGCAGCAGCAGATAGCGGCACTCTTCAACCAATACTCAAACACAAAGACCTGCAACGAGTACTGGGGTGCTCAAGAACGACCATCTATCGTTGGATCGCACTGGCCAAGCTCCCCTCTCCCCTGAGACATAATAACGGGCGGATCATGGGGTGGACAAAACAACAGATTGAAGCCCTATTAACACAACGCTGAATAAAAAAGAGGAGGCAATCGCCTCCCTTATTTGGTACTTGATGTAACAAAGTGAAACATTGAGGCCGTTTTTTCCTTAAACAGAAATGCCTATTGCAGAGCATCCGGCCATAAACGCCGGGGGAAAGCTGCGATCCACTGCTGCCCAATTCGCTAGGATATTAATAATATATGCCCGATTTTAATAATGATTCTTCTTTATCATTACCCTTCAACTATGAGTATCAAGGCCATGCTTGGGCGGTCATCAAAAGCTTTCATATCAGACGAGAGATAATGGATGGAATTTTTCAAATTATGGAAAAGTTCTTCAGTAAGACAAGCAAGCTCACGGCTATTCGCTTGGAGTTAAAGATGAAGCAATGGACAAAGGATAACCGGCCGATCAGCCAATTATGCCAACAGTTAAAACGTCAGTTAATCCATCATTATGGCCAGCTTTACAATGGTTATATCTGGGTCAGAGAACAAGGAAAGTCCAAAGCCCAGCACTACCACTTGGCACTACTACTTGACGGGCAGAAGGTTAAACACTCAGACACGGTTTACCGTATAGCTAAAGCAATGTGGACCTATGGTAATCTTTCCCTACCTGATAACCCCTTTTATCACGTTCATCGTGATCGTCTGGATGAACACAGGTTGCTGATCTACCGCTTGAGCTATTTGGTAAAAGCTGAAACCAAGGGAGAGCGGCCACCCGCCGTCAAGGATTATCAGTTCAGTCGAACAATTAGGAGAAATTAAGTAAAGACAACGAGATGCTATACGACAAGGCCACCGTATAGGGAATAGCATGGCCGCCTGGCTGATAGGAATCAGCATGCCATCCCCAGCAGAAACTTCAACCAAAAGGGCTATTGGATGAGTGCAAAAAATAACGAAAATAATGAGTGGGGTGTCATTGAAGAAAAATTACGCCTCATGTATGGAGATGAATTATTCCAGCGTGTAACTGAAGATGAGTGGTGGAAGCATTATTATTTTGAACGACGTAAAAAGCTGGATAAACAAATAGCACGCCAAAGAAACACCATTGTTAAGCCGTTGATGTTTCCTTCTATTTTCACTGACCAGAAAACTGTGGCTAAGATAAATAGGCAAAACGGGCAGCGCTCCCGGTGGTTCATGGAAAAATTCTCCAGAATATTTGCCCTTGAAGATCTGCGGCCGATTGATTGTGTGGCACACCTGATCATCAAAATGTCCTGGCATCCCCATCATGCCCACATTTGGGCAGTGGCGACTTACCCCGGAGTCACCAGTCAACAATTGACTGATTACGTGGGAGTGGCCAGCTCAAACCACAGAATGGTGTTTCGGCGTTTGAATAATGACCTATACCACGTTGGATGGCAGTGTATCTCAAGTCCGATAGGCTACAAAAATGAGCCGTGGGGCTGGTACTTAGAGAAAATCTGAGAAGTTATCATCGGAAGTAATCGGGGAATAGGATCAGATCAGCGTTGCCTGATCTGATCACTTTATCTGATCAGATCAGCCTTACCTGATCACCTATCCCTAGAAGGCTGGCGACGAGCAAAGTCACGTCCTGTCTAGGGTTGGTAATGATCATGGGGATTTGAGTGGGAAAGCGGCAGGCGTGTAAATCCGCCGCTCAATGCCCGTCAAAAAATTCGCTTGTCTCGTTACGGGTGATCACTACAGGCGTCGATCACCTTGTCTTTATTTCGCTCGAACTCAGTCCGTACCAGATCAGGCAAAAGGATCTTGATGGCACCATCCTCAACTAGATGCTCAATTACCGTAAGCATTGGCAGTTCGGACTTCTGAGAGGAAATGTCAAGCCATACACATGTGTCGAACATCACTAGATGCATTGAAGCTCCTTTTTGGGTTTTAGATTATTAGGCTTGGTCTAAGCTGCGGTTTTAGTGGCGCAGTACTATCGCAGTTGCTTGATACGTTCTTGGAGAGCCAGGGCAGTTGTGACGTTTTTAGCTGCAAGTGCAGCGGTTATCTCGACAAGAGCCTGCCGTGCTTGGGCGTCTTGCAACAGGGCTTGCGTGTCAGAACTCAACGCCGACGCCACCAGGTCCACCAGCGCGTCTCCTGTACCCTCTCGGTACCAGCGGCCGGAAGGCTCGCATTCCTTCAGCGTGGCGGCTAGCCAGCGAAGTCCATCAAGGCGAAGCGGGGCTCCGAAGTTCGTCGTCAGGAATTGGCAGAAGCGCGTAACGCATTCTTCATCGTGAGCCAGGTGCGTGGCGGCCCAGCGCTCGTAAATATCCTTCATGCGCAGAGCGGTGCCCGGGTTCAGGCGTGATAGCGCATCCTCGGAGCCGAAGCCGAGCAGGTCGCAAATCAAGCGCTCGCCATAGAACCAGAGGCCAGGTTGAGACCAATCAGCGGCGAGGCCATACTCTGCGGTGGCCCGCCAGACGCGCTCGAATGCCACCGGGTCATCACCTTTCCCAAGACGCAGGAATAAGCCGCGAATGAAATGTTGCAGCGCGTAGTGAGCGGCTGGGCCATGGGAGAGAATAGGTTCCCAGACCGCACGTGCTTCCCCTTCGGCCGCCGCGATCGACAGGGCTCCGAGCTTCAGGAGGATGTCGTAGCCGAGGTTTTGGCTCGGTAGATCGTATTCGCCATACTCATTCTTCTCGCTCGCCCTAGCGCGCGCGACTTCGTAATCCCAGATGCGCAGCGCCAAGCGCGTATCGAGGTCGCGATCGCCTGTCCCATCGCCTTCGATAAGCCAGTTGAACAGGACTTCGAGTAAGTGACCGTCTAGCGAACCACCCCGTTCGCGCTCCGGATTTCCGCGCCTAGTCTGGTCACCGGCGTTGTAGAGCCGCATCCGGCGCAGGAAGTCCAAACGTCTTCGGCCCGCGACCACACGTTTGAAGTCGAGGTCATCCGGCGTTGCATTCAGTCCACGCAGTGGAAAGCGTCGCAACCGCGTCAGCCAAACCTTCCAGGCGCTATCCGCAGCGTTGTCATCACCGTGGCGCGGAGCGAGCAGGATTAGGCCCGACCAGAACAGTCCGGCGTGGAGCAGCCGCCACCACGTGGTGCCAAGCTGCTCTCGATTGGCATAAGCAACGCCGACCACAACTGCAGCCGCTCGCTTGTCGCCGCTCGTCAGCAGGCGCATGACGGCAGTTTCCCACTCTTGAACTCCATCTTCATCGGCGAGCCACAAGTGCATGACGGCGTAGGCGACGAACTCAAGCTCATTTCGTAAGCTCCCCATACGCCGTCCGCGAATATCCTCTCCTGTCGACGCGACCGCAGCCACTCCGGCGCGCACCACTTGGAATACGAGCTTCTGCGCTTCGGGGTTTTGGGATAGCCAAGCGCCCCCCAATGTGACGAGCGTGGCGGCAGCAGCGAAACGGCAATTTGATTTTGCATCCTCATTTTCGCCTTCCTCCCCAGTCTCACACTCCTGCAGCAGATTGAAGAGGTACGCGGCCTCATCGTTGGTGAGCGGCTGGCCGCCCCGAAGCCGCTGCTCGCACTGGTTCGGAACAAGGAGGTATGCGATTGCGGGCGCGCAATCGGCCTGCCACGATTGCACCTCACGGCTCAATTCGTCAGGACAGACGAAGCACTGGGTTTCTGCGCCCGTCGCCGAGTCAGTGACGCTCCGGTAGTTGACCCGGTCGAGCGTAGCGAAGATCAGCTTGAATTCCAGCGCCTCCTTCGGATCTTCAGGCAGAACCCAGATCGGCAGCAGTGCTTTAAGACGCCGCGCAATGTCGTCGTCTGCCAACAGTAGTTTGACAACGATATCGAGGAACTTCTGCTGGCGATGGGGCGCCAGAGTCCAGTCACGGGCAAAGTTAAACATTGCCTCACCACTACGGAGCCAGGACCCCGCGATGAAGTTATGGCCAACTTGCTTTACGCGGATGCTGTCCCAATAGAACAGGTCGGGGAACGTCAGCAGAGCCGAGAGGGGTCCCATCAGCAATGACGGCCGATACTTGGCGACGTTGAGGAGCGCGCTGACGAGCGCCGCGGAGTTTCCCTCCCCCAGTATCTTCTCGATATCAGCGGTGATGTCCTCACCCGCGTCGAGCCGCAGCATGAGCCATCGCTCCAACGCATCGAGAGCGCAGAACAGGTTTCCGTTGCGCATCGAGTCATTAGACTGCGGCCAGCCGAATACCTGCCACCAGCCAGGGAAGGTCTTCTCCGACCCGTCCGCAAGTTGCAACGTCACCCCGGGGGCCCCACCGGTTCGCCCCTTCATGACCTCGGCGACCCAGCGCTCGGTGCAGAAGTTCACCAGCACGATGAGCGAGGTGAGCGCAATTTCTGGGGCCAGTTGGAAGAAAGGGAAGAATGGGCTTTTCCAGAAGGCCGTAGGGTATGTGCCTTCGGAGTATTTGAGGCCGAGGTTCATTTCACACACGGACCCGTACTCCCGTTCCGGCTGGTCCTCGATGATGAGCGCGAGCAGGACTTCGGCCGCCAGCTCGGGCTGCGCACGCATGAGAGACTGGATACCGTTCTCTTTGATACAGGCGGTCCGAAAATCCATGTCGACCTTGTTGAAGGCACCCAGCGGCCAAGGCGGCAAGCGCTCGAGGAACGACCCGAGGGAGAGCGGCATCAACTTCAGTGCTTCTTGCCGAGCCTTGTATTCGGCATCAGTCTTCAGACGCTCGGCGTGCGCCTTCGCTTTCTGTAGTTGAACCTCGGCGATACGTCGTTTGACGTCAACGTCGGTCTCTCGGCGGCCCGCGAGCTCGAGCGCCCAGTTCCCGACCTCGGTTGGCAGATCTGCAGCACCAGCCAGCGGAGCGGTGTACAGTAACGGCTCACGCATCAGGTACTTCACGCCGTGGCCCTTCTCGACCTGCACGGTCCGAGCCATGGCGAGCGCCATCTCCGCCATCTCTCTGCGGAAAGGCATCGGATTGCCACTGCTCAGCGTATTCGGCGTATTCGTCAACCATGTCTTGATGACCTTCGCGAGAGCGGATGAAACCAGCCCAGCCAGTTGCTCCCGCTGGGCGATGAGGAAGCGGAGAACAGGCGGCCACCGGCCAAAGACAATCGAGCGATACTGGGCTTCCATGTACAAACCAACCGCTACGTTCTGTCCCATTCCGCCGCCGGTCGGCACCGTCGCAATGTGGTGAAAGCGCAGAAGCAGCCTCGTAAAGTGTGTCGCGCCGTTGTCGAGCAGAAGGTCGACGCGTTCGGTCAGGAAGCGTTCAGCGTCGGGGTCCAAGCAGAGCGCATCAAGGAGGATATCGCTCGCCAGTTCGTTTTTTACCTCTGCCGCAATCCCTAAGGCGAGGTCCCAAGCTGTGCCAGTATCAGTCGGCTGTCGCAGTAGGAACTGGCCCAGCATCCGGAGCGCGCTCGTCCAGAGCGGATTGCTCGCCAGGGAGGCCCACGTTGACGTGTCAGTACAAATCTGTTTCAGGAACTGGAAGCGAGCCCAATCCGCCGCGAGATCGTGTTCGAATTCGATACGGTTGGTCCGCTCGTTCAGGCGCAGCGGAAGCTCGTCAGGCCGCTGCGTGAACGTCACCGTGTCCGCCGGCTCCAAGCCGGTCAGCGCGAAGCTGCGCTCGAACGATGCTTCTCGCACAGCGAGGCGCATCATCAACGACTTAACGTCGATGCGGTCCTTCGTCCAGTACTTCCAGAGACAGTCCGCGATGGCGGTGTGAGAAGCCAGTCCGTCGGCGTTTGACCTGATCGCCGCACCTGCCTTGATAACCCAAGCCAATGTCCGCAGGTTCGTCAGCGCGGCGATGGTGTCGTCATGCGCAGCCAACCAGCCCAAGGTAGGCGACGGTAAGAGTGCTAGCTTCACGGCATCGCTCTTGAGCGCCTCGACCTCGACCAGATGCACCCTCCACCTACGGAGTATCGTCTCTTCGCCTTCGATCCAACTCTGGGTTTGCGTGACGATGACGATCCGCCACGCCCCCTCAGTCTCTCCTCCGTCATTCGGCAGGATGGCTTGAAGCAGCTGACGGATGACGACAAACTCGCTGGCCTCGATGCGTTCCGCGCTGTCGATGACCAGTACGTTCTGCGGCTTCACGGTGGCGCTCAGTACAAGCGAAAGTTCGTGCGTCAGGGGAAGGGCGCCGCGCCGCGCCGCACTGAGCGCCGTCTTCAGGTCTTCCGGACCGAACCACACCTGGTTCCAAGATGGATATGCGCCGTCCAACACCGACTTGACCAGAGCCGACTTGCCAGAGCCCGACTCCCCGAAGACCACCGTAACCGGGGTGTCGGCGACCGTAGCCTGGAGCAATGCCTTCTCCGCCGTACGGGGTACGGTATAGCCTGAGGGCAGCTCCGTCTCTATTCGCACTTTATGGTCCGCGGTGATGCAGGAGAGCGTCTCCCAGTCACGCTCAAAGTCTGGATGATGACGAAGGCCGAACTGGCCCCGGAGCAAGGACAGCAGGCCCTGAACGGTGATGGTCCCGTTGCGTAGGCGCACCTCTTTAGCGACGTTGATAAGATCCTTCCAGAGAGTCTGCGCTTCGTCGTCACTGCCAGACACGAGCAAGCGTCGACATTGGGCAATAGCCTGAGCCTCGGTCTCTGAGTGCGCGAACTGAAAGTCAGTCGGTAACACGTGCAGGTGACGAATGAGTTCGATGGTCTCCTCATCGGATGCGCTACCCGGCGTCTGGACGCTATCGAAGACTCGCGACTGCTTTTTGTTTCTGCGGATGCGACTCATCGTGAGTGCCATATCCGTGCCACTACATGCGTTCTTAACTTCGCGCCACACAGGGTCGAACTCTTGATGCGTCCCTTGCGTGACTAAGGCCAGTCCGTCGGTGATACGGTTGAACGGCCCCTGAAGGGCACGCCACTGCTCCCAGGTGCACGTCACGAAGTCAGCTGGGAGGCCGGCCGCGGTTACTTGCAAGTTCCCTTTCGCCGAGATCGCAAGCCGACGCAGCGCGGTGGTGGTCTGAGCCGTCAGCAGCAAGTCGTCAATACACCATCCCAAGGTCGATACTTGAGCCTGAACCTGCGTGACCACGCCGCCGATACCCGGAGCTTGCTCACCTGACAGGGCCTTCACCAATTGCCAGGCGCTTATCAGGTCTTCGAACTCGAACCCAGCACCGCTCGTCGACCGCAGCGTTGCGGGCGCACGTTTCGCGCTGCCGCCACGAGGCGCTTTCGGTTTCGATGTGTTCTTAGGCTGTGCCATTAGCTTCGGAATCCTTGTAGCTGTGCCATATCAGTCGGCGAGAGGAAGGGATGCGGGCTCATCACGGACTTATTGTTGGCTTGAAGCAAGCCATAGGCCCCCGATGGCTAGTCAATCAGCCCATGCACCTCTCAATCAGGTCCACATACACCCGCGCTTCGCGGCTAAAGCCGAAGGTGGTTTTAAGACCCCCTTGCGGCCCTTGTGCAAACCCTGCACCTCTGCACAGGATTGCATTTCTGGGCGGCCGACATATTTGTCTGTGTAACGCTTGGCTTGCGGATAGATGACGTCAAAGCCACGTCCACCAGCGGCCTCACCGCTGTTTGATAGCCGCTTGGCAAGGCATTGGCTAGTCGCTCAGAGGGAAAGCGTAATGCTGGTGAACTAGTTCAAAGACTTCCAGCAGAGGGCTCGGGGGACCATCGGCCAATACCTTGAGCAATACCTGCATCATGGTTTCATAGCTGAATAGTGTTTTTTTCATGAGATGGCCAGATTCAGACAAAACTGGTAGTTATCTTGCCATAGTGTTCTTCATAGGCCCATTAGATAACGTTCAGAGTGTTCGTGGGTTTATTTATATAGGGGAGCAAGACGCTGGTGGACTGGACTTGTAGTGGTCTGATCATCCCGGACACCATTTTAGGTGGTACAGTCGCCACCATGACCTGAGGTGTTCAATGACAAGAGTACGTCGCTCATTTACTGCTGAATTCAAACTCGAAGCCGCATCCCTGGTGCTCGACCAAGGCTATTCCGTCTCCGAAGCCAGCCGTTCGCTGGATGTCGGCGAAACAGTGCTTCGTCGATGGGTTCAGCAGCTTCAATCCGAACGAACTGGCACCACTCCTGTCAGCAAAGCGCTGACTCCGGAGCAGCAGAAAATCCAGGAGCTGGA
>NZ_CDDD01000038.1 GCF_000820165.1 Aeromonas taiwanensis | reverse complement strand
GCCACTTCTCTTCTTGCTAACAAGAATGCAGAGTTAAGAACTGATTCTTAACTCTGTTTTCTTCGGTCACTGACCGTTGCAAACTTGCTCTTTAACAATCTGGAAAGCTGATTTAAAAAGTAGTTCTCAAACATTTGTTACAAGTGCTTTGGAAACTTCTTGGCGAAAACCAAATTTTATTTGGTCCTTGTTGTACGACAACAAGCTGTGCCGGTTTCACCGACACTTCTTGGGGTTGTATGGTTAAGTGACTAAGCGTACATGGTGGATGCCTTGGCAGTCAGAGGCGATGAAGGACGTACTAACCTGCGATAAGCCGTGAGCAGTCGGTAAGAGACATTACGACTCACGGATTTCCGAATGGGGAAACCCACTTAGCATAAGCTAGGTATCGCTACGTGAATACATAGCGTAGCGAGGCGAACCGGGAGAACTGAAACATCTAAGTACCCCGAGGAAAAGAAATCAACCGAGATTCCCTCAGTAGCGGCGAGCGAACGGGGATTAGCCCTTAAGCATCTTGGAAGTTAGTGGAAC
>NZ_CDDD01000037.1 GCF_000820165.1 Aeromonas taiwanensis | reverse complement strand
GCAGGCAGCCCCTTGCCGATGAGGAAGTCCGCCACCGTCCTGGCCCGTGCCTCGGACAGCGCCTGGTTGTTGGCGTCCGAGCCGATGCGGTCGGTGTAACCCATCACCAGGGCGTTGCCGTCCTTGGGCTTGACGTCGGCAATCTGCTGATAGAGATCATCCAGGGCGGCCATGCCTTCCGGCTTGAGGTCGGCCTTGCCAAAGGCAAACAGTACGTCCGAACTCAGGTTGAAGGTCTGATCCACGGGCTCGGGGGCCGGGGGCGGAGCCGCTACCATGGGGGCGGCCACCGGGGCTGCGGCGACGGTACGGTTGGGGTGCAGCACCAGCTCGATGGTGGCTGTGCTGATGTCACTGACCCAGCGATGGGTGCCGCTGTCCACCTTGTCGTTGTCCGAGTCATCCCCCACTCGCACCAGATAGCGGTAGCGGGCCTGGATGTCGACCCAGTCGTGCAACCTGGCAGTCAGCCCGAGCCCTGCCAGCGGCGCCAGGTTGTCCTCGCTGCCGTTGATGGACTTGACGCTGTAGAGGTAACCACCCCCTTCGGCGAACACCGAGAAGATGTCCCCCAGGGGCAGGCGGCCTATCACCGACAGGGTGGCCCCCTGATTGCTGAACTCGTGGCCGTTGACGTCCCAGTCGCCTCCCGACAGATAGCCCAGCTCGGCCCCCAGGTTTTCGGTGAAGTTGTAGCCCACGAAGGCGTTGTAGGCGTTGTCGCTGTCGTCGACGCCTTGAACCGTTTGCGTGCCTATCTTGAAGTCGTCGATGTCATGGGCCCACGCCCAGCCCGCCCCCGCGCCTATGTACCAGTCGTGAGCAGGGGCCGCCTGGGCGGCTCCCGTCGCCAATGCCAATGCAATCCAGATTGGTTTCAGTCTTATGTTCATCGCGTATCCTCGTCGATGTTGGGTGTTATAGGGCTCCCAGCCCTTTGTTATGTATAACCAACACTATGTATAGGCGATGTGGCCGCTTTAACCACTTAAGTGGCGCATCTATATGGAAAATCTGTGAGAGCGGCGGGCAATTTTTCTGCGTGGGAGCGGGAGGATGACAGCCCCGGCAGGCAATAAAAAAGGGACCGTATGGTCCCTTTTTTTGCATGGTGCTTAAGCGATTACTGCTGTACTTCCTGCACGCCGGTGACGCGCACTTCGACGCGGCGATCCGGAGCCAGGCAGGAGATCAGCTCGTTCTTGCCCTTGACGCCGTCACACTGGTTGCCGGTGACCGGGTTGGCTTCGCCGCGACCTTCGATGGAGACCTTGCCTGCCGGCAGACCCTTGCCAACCAGGAAGTCAGCCACGGTACGGGCACGGGCTTCGGACAGCTTCTGGTTGTAGGCATCGGAGCCGATGCGGTCGGTGTAACCCACCACCACGGCGCTGCCATCTTTCGGCTGAACGTCAACGATCTGCTGATACAGGGTGTTGAGGGCCTCGGAACCTTCCGGCTTCAGGGTGGATTTGCCGAAGGCAAACAGCACGTCGGAGCTCAGGGAGAAGTTCTTGTCGACCATGACGGGCTCAGGTGCCGGCTCCGGGGCAGGGGCAGGCACAGGTGCGACATAGGAGGTGCGGTTCGGGTGCATCACCAGTTCCAGGGTGGCGACGCTCATGTCGGTCTGCCAGGTCTTCTGATCGTCACCCAGATCCCACATGTAGCGGTAGCGGGCCTGCAGATCGAGGAGGTCGGAGAGCTTGGCGGTCAGACCCAGGCCGGCCAGCGGGGCAGTACCGTTGTCGCTGTCACCATTGCCGTTGACGTGGTTGAAATAGGCACCGCCTTCGGCAAAAACGGAGAAGATGTCACCCATGGGCAGGCGGGCGATACCGGACAGGGTCGCGCCCTGGGTCTTGAAGTCGACGCCGTCGACGCCAGCCTTGCCGGCATAGAGGTAGCCCAGCTCGGCACCGAAGTTTTCGGTGAAGTTGTAGCCGCCGAACAGGGAGAGTGCGGTGGCGTCCTTGTCGGCATCCAGGCCGAAGGAGTCCAGGTCATGGCCATATGCCCAACCAGCACCCATACCGGTGTACCAGTCGTTGGCCGCCTGAGCGGTGGTAGTTCCCATGGCTGCGATAGCCAGAGCAATCAGGGTTGGTGCCACTTTCATTTTCATCGTTTTATCCTCGTTGAGTTGCCGTGCTACAGGCGAATGCGCACTCTTTGTTATACCGGTCGCAGATGACACTTCATGTTGCGACTCCGTGATGGATCACGGACGGCTTGAATAAAAAACGGATGGAAACCTGGATACTCATGAAGCTGTTCTCCATGGACAACTAACCGGGCGTTCAGCACTTTTAATAGTTCATCCAATGTCTTACAAGCGTTGCTACTGTATTCTTTTGAATCGGCATGATCAAGTTTCTGCTCAGATATGCAGCGCAGGCCCGGGTGCCAGGGGACAACCACGAGAGCAGAGGGAAAGAAGACAAGCGGGGATGAGACAGGGGCTGTCGCTGGGGGAGATGACAAAGCAAAAGGGGATGCCGTGGCATCCCCTTTTTGCGTTATCTGAGCGAGGTCAGATTACTGCTGAACTTCTTGTACGCCGGATACGCGAACTTCTACGCGACGGTCCGGAGCCAGGCAGGAGATCAGCTGAGCCTTGGCCTTGACGCCGTCACACTTGGTGCCGGTGACCGGGTTGGCTTCGCCGCGACCTTCGATGGCAACCTTGCTGGCAGCCATGCCCTTGCTGACCAGGAAGTTGGCAACGGTGCGAGCACGGGCTTCAGACAGCTTCTGGTTGTAAGCGTCGGAACCGATACGGTCGGAGTAACCAACAACAACGGCGTTACCGTCTTTCGGCTGGAACTCGATGATCTGCTGGTACAGCGCGTTCAGAGCTTCCACGCCTTCAGCCTTCAGGGTGTCTTTGCCAAAGGCAAACAGCACGTCGGAGTTCAGGGCGAAGTTCTTCTCAACAACTTGCGGAGCCGGAGCCGGAGCTTCTTCAACAACCGGGGCCGGAGCCGGAGCTACGTAGGAAGTGCGGAACGGGTGGTAAACGGCTTCCAGGGTCGCAATGCTCTGGTCGGCTTTGTAGCGTACGTTGCCGTCGTGCAGATCAGCCACGTCCCACATGTAGCGGTAGCGAGCTTGCAGGTCCAGAGCGTCGTTGACCTTGTAGGTCACACCGGCGCCAGCCAGCGGAGATACCTTGCTGTCGCTGGTGCCCAGGCCGTCGGTGTGGCCCCAGTAGGCGCCGCCTTCAGCGAACAGGGAGAAGTCGTAGCCCAGCGGCAGACGAGCGATACCGGACAGGGTGGCACCCTGGCTCTCGTAACGGTTGCCATCGGTGTTACCACGGCCGGTGTACTGGTAGCCCAGCTCGGAACCGAAGTATTCGTTGAAGTTGTAACCGACGAATGCGTTGGCAGCAGTCGCGTCTTCTTCACCAGAGGTCACGCCTTCGATCTTGTTCAGACCGTTGAAGTGAGTTGCACCAACACCGGCACCGAAGTAGATGTCGTCAGCGGCGTGAGCTGCAGTTGCACCCATGGCAGCCATGGCGATGGCGATCATGGAAGGAGCCATTTTCATCATAAAATAATCCTCGTTGAGATGGCACGTTGTTCACGTGCTTCGCACTTGTAATTTATTTAAGCTGCTGGCTCTGTCGACCAACCTGGGTTGGCACGAACAGGGATCCTAGATCCATCCAGGAGGCACGCATCTGGGTGCACAAGTGATCGGGTTGCACTGTCGACAGTGCACAAACGCCGTCACGAACAGCCGAGTCATTCCGATGACGTGGCGCACTTTATGCCCATTTCAAAACATGATCAAGCTCACAGATAAGGGATGGGGCAAATTGTGTCGTATGGATAACTGGCTGTTTCTTCGAATTTATTAGTGATCCAAGTAGGCGCGGTGCAGCTTTTTCTCAAGCTTCATATAGGCCTGAGCCCAGTCATTCTGCGGGGTGGCGCCATTTTCCCTTGCCGAGAAGACGGCGAGATAATCGGCCTCAGTTGCTTCGCATAGCAAGGGTGTGAAACTGAGCAAAAAATGGCGGGCGAGATAGGGGTCGAGGGGCCAGATATTGAGGATGGCCCGCGCCACAGGCTGAACCGCAGCTGAACAGATGAAATGCAGGTGTCCGGCAGCCAGCCAGGTGTCCATCTCCTGAAGACCCTGCTCGGGGACAATGCCCCCATCTCCTCTCTCCATGGAGAGCTTCATATGGTTGCCATTTCCAAGTTTCAGGGTGCCATCCTCCTGCAGGATCCCGTCGTGGCTGCGCAGTATCAGTGTCGTCGGACCTTCGAGATAGAGACTGCATTTGTCGGACAGCGCGGCCAGCACGGTGGCGGCGTCACCCTGCATGGTCGCGGGCAGCCAGAACGCCTCGGCCCGGGTCTGCTGGCCCTGGCTGAGCTGACGGAGGAGAGAGTCTGGCCCCGAACCGGGATGAAGACGGGAGATGATGCCGGGAAATGCCATATTGATTACTCCTGAAGGGATAATCGGAGAATTATACGAGCTAAGGCGGGGCAAGAATAAAGGTTTCTTTTCGAGACTGTTTACCTGAAGCGGCTCTGCGATTACCATCCCCGAGGTTTGTTAGGGTTGTCGTCGAAAGACGCTGATTATAGATAGAGACTCGACCATAACGAGTCCGTTCAAAACTGATACACTTGACTACGAGTCGTCGCGAAAAATAAAGGTGGAGTCAATCCGCCGAACGGAGTATGGAACACATGAATTCAAATATCGTAACTGTTGGCAAGAAGATCCGTCAGATCCGCGAAGCGGTAGGCCTGAGCCGTCCCAAGTTTGCTGATCTGCTGGGTGTCCCCCCAACCACGCTGAAGAACTATGAACTGGGTTACCGTGAAGTTGGAGGCGCCTTCCTGGTTGCCCTGGCTCACCACCCGGAACTGCACAAGTTCACCCTCTGGCTGCTGGCTGACAAGAAAGTCGCCGAAATCGGCCAGATTGGTCCGGACGATATTGCCAAGGCCTGATCGCCAGCCCCTGGATAAAAATGCCGCCTTCGGGGCGGCATTTTTTATTTATCAAAAAGATACTCTGTTTAAATAAATATTACGTCGTGTTCCGTGAGTAAATATTTCAACTGAATCAATTTGTTGAACTGGATTAATCCCCGGAATATTCCGACGCTGTGAGTTCATATCCCTGATGCATGTGACGAGACAAATATGAGTCATTCCACTCCCAAGGCAAGAGATGGTTTCACCAGTACCTTTGGCGTGCTGGCCGCGACCCTGGGGTCGGCCGTCGGGCTCGGCAATATCTGGAAGTTCCCCTACCTGACCGGGGAGAATGGCGGCGCCGGTTTTCTGCTGGTCTATCTCCTCGCCACCCTGCTGGTGGGGCTGCCGGTGATGATCTCCGAGATCATGCTGGGGCGTCAGACGAAGTCCGATGTGGTGAGCGGGCTCATCAAGCTGGCCCCCAAGGGGCAACCCTGGTGGCTGATTGCGGCCATGGGGGTGACGGCGGCCTTCCTCATCATGTCGTTCTACTCCGAGGTGGCGGCCTGGGTGTTTGCCTATGTCTTCAAGGCGGCCAGCGGCGACATCCTCTCGACCGATCCCGCCGTCACCGGCGCGGCCTTCAACGCGCTCATCACGGATCCCTGGCAGAGCCTGCTGTGGCAGTGGCTGGTGCTGGCCCTGATGGGGGGCATACTGCTGATGGGGGTGGCCAAGGGGATCGAGGCGGTCACCAAGAAGCTGATGCCGCTGCTGTTCATCCTGCTGCTGGTGATAGGCATCCGCAGCCTGACCCTGCCCGGGGCAAGCGAGGGGTTGCGCTTCCTGTTCTCACCGGATTTTTCCAAGGTGACCGCCGGCGTGGTGCTGACGGCCATGGGACTGGCGTTCTTCAAGCTCTCCATCGGCATGGGCACCATGATGACCTATGGCAGCTACTTTCGGGATGATCAGCACATCCCCCTCATCACGGTCCGGGTGATGTGCGCCGATCTCTTCGTCTCCATGCTGGCGGGGATCGCCATCTTCCCGGCCGTATTCGCCTTCGGCTTCGAGCCAAGTGCCGGCCCCTCCTTGCTGTTCATCACCATCCCGGCGGTGTTTGCCAGCATTCCGTTTGGCCACCTCTTCATGGTGCTCTTCTTCGTGCTCTCCGCCATTGCGGCCACCGGGGCCATGCTCTCGATCCTGGAGGTGCCGGTCTCGGTGCTCTCCGAGCGCTTCCAGATGAGCCGGCGGAAGGCGACACTCATCAACCTGCTGGTGCTGGGGGCGGTCGGCTCGACCTGTGCGCTCTCCAACAGCACGCTGGCGCAGGTGCAGATCGCCGGCAAGACCTTCTTCGATCTGTTCGACTTCATCTCCTCCAACGTACTGATGCCCCTTGGCGGCATCCTCCTCTGCCTGTTCGTCGGCTGGGTCTGGGGTTTCGAGCGGATGAAGGGGGCACTGACCAATGGCGGCACGCTGGCGCTGCCCATCCTCAAGCCGCTCTTCTTTATCATCCGCTACGTGTCGCCGCTGCTGATCCTGGTCGTGATGCTCAAGGGGCTGGGGCTGTTCTGAAACACCGGGCCAGAGAGCAAAAGAGCGCCTGATGGCGCTCTTTTCATGGGTATCCCCGAGTGTCAGAGCAGGCCGAGCCGGGAGAGCTCCTCCTTGAGCTGGTCCAGGTTGCGCTCGACGCAAGCCTCTCCCTCGCTGATAGCCTCGCCTGCGCGGTGAAAATCCATGATGGAGAGGTTGCCAAGGCGGGGGCAGAGCTGGATCTCGGGGGGGTCACCGGCCATCCGGGCCCGGGTGATACGCTCCTGCATGATGTTGATGGAGCCGGTCATCACCCCCCACATGCCCGGGGTACTGGGCTCGCCGCGGCCCAGCCACTGGCTGAAGAGGCCGCCAGGGGCGGGCTCGTCCGGTTCGTCCGTCCAGGGCTGGTGCAGGTCGGTGTTGAGGTTGACGGCGATCACCACCTCGGCCCCCATGGCGCGGGCCAGCGAGATGGGCACGGGGTTGACCACGGCGCCATCCACCAGCCAGCGGTCGTCGATCCGGGTCGGGGTCAGAATGCCGGGCATGCCGCAGGAGGCGCGCACGCACTGGCGCAGGGGACCTTGCTGCAACCAGATCTCGCGGCCGGTATCGAGCTCGGTGGCGACGCAGGCGAAGGGGAGCGGCAGGCTCTCCATGGGGGGATCCCCCAGATGGGCGGCGGCGATGCCGAACACCTTGTCACCGCGGAACAGGCCGCCGGAGAGGGCGGGATCGAGCAGCCCCATCACCTGCAAGCGGTTGAAGCCGCGTACCCAGCTCTCCAGCTTGTCCAGTTCACCGGCGGCATAGGCGGCGCCGACGAAGCTGCCGATGGAGCAGCCCGCCACCAGATCCGGCTTGACGCCGAGGCGCTCCAGCGCCCGTATGATGCCGATGTGCGCCCATCCTCGGGCGGCGCCGCTGCCCAGGGCCAGGCCCAGGCGGGGTTTTCGTGACACAGTGCGTCTCCTGATGGTGAGTTGGGGGTCCAGCTTACCCCGACTGTTCCTGCCCGTCATCCCGCCAGCCTTCGCTTCGATTGCGACCCTTGGCCTTGGCCTGATAGAGGGCGAGATCGGCGCGGCGAATGGCCTCCTGCAACGTGGCGGCCTGACTCTGGCGGCAATGGCCCAGGCTGACCGTGACCCTCAGGTCGGGTGCGATGTCGGTCCAGGGGTGCGCCTCGATGGCAAGGCGCAGCCGCTCGGCGAGGGGGGCGAGGGGGAGGCGCCGGTCGGTGACGAGCAGCAGGAACTCCTCACCCCCCCAGCGGATCAGGTGGCACGCCCGGGGCAGCAGGGTGTGGCACAGCGCCACCAGCCGGATCAGCACCTCGTCCCCCACCTCGTGGCCGAAGCGGTCGTTGACCTGCTTGAAGTGATCGCAGTCGAACATGATGGCGCCGATCTGGCGGGTGCCGGCCTCGGCATGACTGTGTTCGAAGGCATCGAAGTAGTGGCGGTTGAAGGCGCCGGTCAGGGCATCGTGACGGGAGAGGTAGTTCAGGCGCCGATTGAGGCTGCGTACGTGCAGGCTAGACAGAGTCGCGATCACCAGGCAGAGCACGGTGAGCAGCGCCGTGGCCGACTCCCACAGCAATATCTGCAAAAGGGGCAGCAGCGCAATGCGATGGATCAGGGTGAGCGGGGTGCCGGGGATGGTGTGCGTGAGCTGCAAGGCTCCCTGCTGCCAGCGATAACCCTCCTTTTGCGCCTGCCGGGTGAGGGGCGGGGCCGTGCCGGACTGGCTGCTGGCGAGGATCTGCTGGTGCGCATTGACCAGGAACAGGGTACCCACCTGGGGGGCGAGCCGGCGCAGGGTCTGCGCCAGGGTGGCGGTCTCGATGTCGATGCTGATCAGGCCGGTGATCTCGCCGGTCTGGGTAATGGGTTGGGAGAGGGTGACCATCCGTCCCTGGCCCGCAAGATCCTGATAGGGGCGCGAGAGGATGGCGTGCTCCGAAGGGGAAAGTTGAGTAAGAGCCTCTTGCCAGTAAGCCGTGTTGTAGATGAGGGGGCTGAAGCGAAACTGACTCGATGGCACCCAGGGATAGAGATAGATGAAGTTGTCCTTGCCGGTGAAGTAGATCCAGGCCGCCTCCTTGCCCAGCAGCTTGCTGGCGGTGGCGAGCAGGGGCGAGAGGCTGAGGGCCAGGTGCATTCTGGCTTCCCGCTGACTGTCCGCCGGGGGCCGCGGGCTCAACCCGGTCAGATTGCCGATGAGGGCGGGAGGCAGGCCGACGGGGATGCGATCCAGGGTGATGCCGTGTTCCCCGTCGTCCTGCAGCGCCTGATACAGCTGGTGGGAGAGCACGGATCTGGGGTCGGTGCGCAGGCGCTCTTCCGCCTGGCCGCGCATGGCTTCAAGAAAGGCCTCCATGCGCTGGTACTGGCTGCTGAAATGGGTGGCGGCATTGATGGTGTCGCGCTTGTTCAGCTCGGTGACCTGATGAAAGGCGTGCTGCAGGGCGAGCAGCAACAGAAGCAGGCTCAACCCCAGCAGCAGCCACTGCAAGCGATATCTGGCAAAGGCAGGGGAAGGTATGGGCATGAGCGTTCCGGGCTGATGGCAGGAATCGACGTTCAGTCTAAGGTACAACACCCCTTATCGTCCCGGGAAGATGACATTTTGTTGATCCTCTGCCGCCCTGTTACGTTTTGTCACATTTATACATAGTCACGGCATAGTCAGGGAGTAACATGGTGCCATCCTTGATGAAGTTCCTTCTCTTCTTCTCTTTTTGACGGCATGGATCCCTTGATGAAAACGCGCGTGTGGCTGTGGCTCTTCCCTCTTCTTCTGTTGCTGGCGGCGGGTGCCTGGCACCTGCGCCAGGATGCTCCCGCCAGCAAGCCTGCGCCAAAGCAGATCAACATTCGGGCCGAGACGGTCAGGCAGAGCCTGGCCGAGCCCTCCATCAAGCTGGTGAGCAAGCTGGCGGCCAATCGCTCCGTGGTGGTGAGCCCGGAGGTGACCGGCCGCATCGTCACCATAGCGGTGCGCTCCGGCCAGCAGGTCAGGCAGGGGGAGACCCTGATCGCCCTGGACGCGGGCAAGCAACAGGCGGAGCTGGCCGAGCAGAGCGCCAGCGTGCGTGACGAGGCGCGCAAGCTGCGGGACATGCGCAAGCTGGTGGCCCGCGGCGCCGTCACCACCTCCGAACTGGAAGGGCAGGAGGCCACGGTGGCCCAGGCCCAGGCGCGGGTGGACGCGGCCCGCTACGAGCTCTCCTTGCGCACCCTGGCCGCCCCCTTTGACGGCACCGTCAGCCTCATCGACTTGAGCGAAGGGGCCCTGGTCAACAGCGGCGACGTGCTGCTGCACCTGGACGAGCTGGCCAGGCTGCGCCTCGATCTGGCGGTGCCGGAGCGCTACCTCTCCCTGCTGCGCCCCGGCATGACGGTGACGGCGACCAGCTCCGCCTGGCCGGATCAATCCTTCTCCGGCGTGCTGGAGACCCTCGACAGCCGAGTTTCCAACGACACCCAGAACATCAAGGCGCGGGTCATCCTGCCCAATCCCGGCGGCCAGCTGCGCCCCGGCATGCTGATGAACGTGGAGCTCTCCCTGCCGGCCCAGAAGATGACCCTGATCCCCGCCCAGTCGGTGGAGTACGCCGGCGAGCAGCGCTTCGTCTATCGCCTGGAGGCGGACGGCCGGGTGAAGCGCATCCCGGTGGAACTCGGTGACACCCACGGCGAAGAAGTGTGGGTGCTGAAGGGGTTGAACGTCGGCGATCGCATCGCGGTCGAGGGGCTGGTGAACCTGCGCGACGGTGCCCTGGTGCACGACCTGAGCGAGGTAAAAGGCTGATGTGGCTCTCCGATATCTCAGTGCGTCGCCCCCTGGTGGCGGTGGTCATCAGCGCCCTGCTCACCGTGTTCGGCCTCGTGGCCTTCAGCAAGCTGACGGTCAGGGAGATGCCGGACGTGCAGACCCCGTCCGTCTCCATCACCACTACCTATGAGGGGGCCGCCCCCGAGGTGATGGAGAGCCAGGTCACCAAGCCCATCGAGGACCAGCTCTCCGGTATCAGCGGCATCAAGAACATCAACTCGGTGACCCGCAAGGGGCGCTCCTCCATCACGGTGGAGTTCAAGCTCGGCTGGAACATGCTGGAGGGCACCTCCGACGTGCGCGACGCCATCTCCCGCGCGAGGCCGAGGCTCCCTGACGACGCCGACGAGCCCATGGTGACCAAGGACAACGGCAACGGCGACGTGGCGATCTGGCTGAACTTCAGCAGCACCCAGATGGACCGCACCGCCCTGACCGACTACGCGAACCGCATGCTGGTGGATCCCCTGAGCCTGGTGGACGGGGTGAGCGAGGTCTCCCTCTCCGGGGATCTGACCCAGGTAATGTATGTGCGACTGCGCCCCGCCGACATGGCCGCCCGCGGCATCACGGTGGCGGACGTGCAGGACGCCCTCAAGCGGGAGAACATCGAGCTGCCGGGGGGGGAGATCCGCAACAACAGCATGACCATGGCGGTGCAGATCGCGCGCCTCTATCACAGCGCCGAGGATTTCCGCTCCCTGCCGGTGACGACCGCCGCCAACGGCGAGAGCATCTACCTGGCCGACATCGCGGATGTGGAGGTGGGGGCCAAGAATGAAGACAGCGCCTACCAGCGCAATGGTCGCGAGAGCCTGGGGATCGGCATAGTGGCACAGTCCACCGCGAACCCCCTGGCCGTGGCCCAGGGCATCGAGAAGAAGCTCGTGGAGATGCAGCGCTTCCTGCCGGAAGGGGCCAGCCTGGAGGTGGACTACGACTCCACCATCTTCATCAAGCAGGCCATCGACGAGGTGTACGAGACGCTCGCCATCTGTGCCGTGCTGGTGGTGGCCGTGCTCTACCTCTTCCTCGGTCAGGGGCGTACCACGCTCATCCCGGCCATCACGGTACCCGTCTCCCTCATCTCGGCCTTTATCGGTGCCTGGTATCTGGGTTTTTCCATCAACCTCATCACCTTGCTGGCGCTGATCCTCGCCATCGGCCTGGTGGTGGATGACGCCATCGTGGTGGTGGAGAACATCCACCACCACCTGCAGCGGGGGGAATCTCCCCTGATGGCGGCCTGGCACGGCACCCGGGAGGTGGGCTTCGCGGTCATCGCCACCACCGCCGTGCTGGTGATGGTGTTCGTGCCCATCGCCTTCATGGACGGCATGGTGGGCCGGCTCTTCACCGAGTTTGCCATTCTGTTGTCGCTCGCCGTGCTCTTCTCCTCCTTGGTGGCCCTGACCCTGACCCCGGCCATGGGCTCCTGGCTGATGCGGGCCGTCCATAAACCCAACGCCCTGACCGCCACCCTGGACCGGGGCCTTGGCTGGGTGGAGGAACGCTACCGCCGCCTGCTCGGCTGGGTGCTGCGCCGCGCCATCTGGATGCCTCTGGTGCTGCTGCTCTGCCTCGGCGGCATCGGCGCCCTGTTTGGCAAGCTGCCCGCGAGCCTCACCCCGACCGAAGACAGGGGCGTGCTCTACGTCTTCGTGAAGGGGGCCGAGGGCACCAGCATCGAGCGCATGAAGCGCAACATGCAGCAGGTGGAGGCCGCCATCCTGCCGCTGCTCGGCCAGGGGGTGGTGCAGGCCATGAGCTTCAGCACCCCGGCCTTCGGGCGCGGCGGCGATCAGACCGGCATGGCCATCATCCAGCTCACCGACTGGGCCGAGCGGGATGTGACCGCCACCGAGTTTGGCCGCAGCCTCAGCGGCCTGCTCGCCGGCATCCCGGACGTGATGATCCGCACCTTCCAGCCGGGCTTTCGGGGCGGCTCCACCGCCGCCGTCCAGTTCGTGCTGCAGGGCTCCGACTATGGCGAGCTCTATCAGCAGGGTCTGGCGCTCAAGGAAGCCGCCACCCAGAGCGGCCTGATGCTGAGCCCGGATCTCGACTACGCCGAGAAGACCCCGGAGCTGCAGGTGACCATAGAGCGGGAGCGGGCGAGCCAGCTCGGCATCCCGGTCTCGACCGTGGCGAGCTCGTTGCAGGCCCTGCTTGGCGGCGTCAGCCAGACCACCTATGTGGACAGGGGCGAGGAGTATGACGTCTACCTGCGCGCCAACCAGACCCAGTTCAACGGCATCTCGGACGTCAGCCGCATCTATCTCAAGGCCGCGAGCGGCGAGATGGTGAGTCTCTCGACCCTGGCCACCGTCACCCAGGTGGCGAGCCCCCAGCGCCTCAACCACTACCAGCGTCAGAAGGCGGTTGCCCTCACCGCGGACGTGGCCCCCGGCCACACCCTGGGGGAGGCCCTGAACTTCCTGGATAGCTGGGCCGCAGATCACCTGCCCACCGGCATGTCGGTGGATTACGCCGGCGAGTCCAAGGACTATCGCGACAACCAGGGGGAGATGGTGCTGGTGTTCGGCCTCGCCCTGCTGGTGGTCTATCTGGTGCTGGTGGCCCAGTTCGAGAGCCTGCTGACCCCGGCGGTGGTGATGATGACGGTGCCGCTCGGCATCTTCGGCGGCCTGCTCGGCCTCTGGCTCACGGGGCAGGAGCTCAGCATCTACAGCCAGATCGGCATGATCATGCTGATCGGCATGGTGACCAAGAACGGCATCCTCATCGTCGAGTTCATCAACCAGCTGCGCCAGCGCGGCGAAGGGTTCGAGGAGGCGATCATCGCAGGCTCGGTGCGCCGCCTGCGCCCCATATTGATGACCTCGCTCACCGCCATCATCGGTGCCGTGCCCCTGATGATCTCCATGGGGGCGGGCTACGAGAGCCGGATGGCCGTGGGCACCGTGGTGTTCTTCGGGCTGTCGCTCGCGACCCTGGTCACCCTGCTGGTGGTGCCCGCCATCTATCAGCTGATCGCCAGACGCGCGGGCATGACGGGGGCGAGGGACAGGCTGGTGGACGAGGTGCTGGCGGGCAAAGTGCTTGCGGGCGATGCGCCGGCGGCGACGCCAGAGCGCCAGTCCCTCCCGGACGAGGGAACGCCCCAGAAAGGGCGGGACCAGCCGGCGGCCTAGCTGGCCGACCCACGATGCCATAAGCAGGGCGCCAATGGGCGCCCTGCTTGTTGATGAGATCCAAGTTTGTTACGCCGGCCTGCCGTGCCCGCCCGAAGGGGCCCTTTCCCCTCGCGTTCTGTGGGGGCAAAAAGCCGTCGCCCCCGCCTTGCTCTGCCGGTATAATGCGCGACCCGAATTGTTCCAGGTGGTCAAAATGCAGCCGGTTACCAACCTCTTCTCCTATCCCCGCTACTGGGCCGAGTGCTACGGCACGGCGCCCTTCCTGCCCATGTCCCGTGCGGAGATGGACAAGCTCGGCTGGGACAGCTGCGACATCGTGCTGGTCACGGGGGATGCCTACGTGGATCACCCGAGCTTCGGCATGGCGGTGATCGGCCGCATGCTCGAATCCCAGGGCTTTCGGGTCGGCATCATCGCCCAGCCGGACTGGTCGTCGAAGGATGACTTTATGCGCCTGGGCAAGCCGAACCTCTTCTACGGGGTGACCGCGGGCAACATGGACTCCATGATCAACCGCTACACCGCCGACAAGAAGCTGCGCCACGACGACGCCTACACCCCCGGGGATGTGGGCGGCAAGCGGCCGGACCGCGCGACCCTGGTCTATACCCAGCGCTGCAAGGAGGCCTATAAAGAGGTCCCCGTGGTCATCGGCGGCATCGAGGCGTCCCTGCGCCGCATCGCCCACTACGACTACTGGTCCGAGACCATCCGTCGCTCGATCCTGATCGACGCCAAGGCCGACATCCTCATCTACGGTAACGCCGAGCGCCCCCTGGTGGAGGTGGCTCACCGCATCGCCGGTGGCGAGACCATCGAGACCATGCAGGACATTCGCGGCACCGCCGTCATCCGCAAGGAGCCGCTGCCGGGCTGGCGCGGGGTGGATTCGAGCAAGCTCGACCAGATTGGCCGCATCGATCCCATCCCCAACCCCTATATGGAAGGGGCCCCCTGCGCGGACGACGAAGGCACCGCGCCGATGGAGCAGGAGGCCAAACCCATCCTGGTGCAGCCGCCGAAGCAAAAGCCGTGGGAGAAGACCTACGTCAAGCTGCCGGCGTTCGAGCGTGTGAAGGAAGACAAGGTGCTCTACGCCCACGCGTCCCGCATCCTGCACCACGAGACCAACCCCGGCTGTGCCCGCGCGCTCTCCCAGGCCCACGGCGATCGCATCATCTGGGTCAACCCGCCCGCCTTCCCCCTCGAAACCGACGAGATGGACGGCGTGTTCGGCCTGCCGTACCAGCGGGTGCCACACCCGGCCTATGGCAAGGAGAAGATCCCGGCCTACGACATGATCAAGACCTCGGTCAACATCATGCGCGGTTGCTTCGGCGGCTGCTCCTTCTGCTCCATCACAGAGCACGAGGGGCGCATCATCCAGAGCCGCTCGGAAGAGTCAATCCTCAAAGAAATCGAAGAGATCCGCGACAAGGTGCCGGGCTTTACCGGCGTCATCTCGGATCTCGGCGGCCCCACCGCCAACATGTACAAGCTGCGTTGCAAGAGCCCCAAGGCCGAGCAGACCTGTCGCCGCGCCTCCTGCGTCTGGCCGACCATCTGCCCGCACATGGACACAGACCACAGCCCGACCATCAACCTCTATCGCAAGGCGCGCGACCTCAAGGGCATCAAGAAGATACTGATCGCCTCCGGGGTGCGCTACGACATCGCGGTGGAAGATCCGCGCTATATCAAGGAGCTGGCCAAGTACCACGTCGGCGGCTACCTCAAGATAGCGCCGGAGCACACCGAGGAGGGCCCGCTCTCCAAGATGATGAAGCCGGGCATGGGCAGCTACTACAGCTTCAAGGAGCTGTTCGACAAGTACTCCAAGGAGGCGGGCAAGCAGCAGTACCTGATCCCCTACTTCATCTCCGCCCACCCGGGCACCACGGATGAGGACATGGTGAACATGGCGCTCTGGATCAAATCCAACCGCTTCAAGCTCGATCAGGTGCAGAACTTCTACCCGTCGCCGCTCGCCAACGCCACCACCATGTATTACACGGAGAAAAACCCCCTCAACAAGGTGAGCCGCCAGGGCGGGGACGTGTTCGTGGTGAAAGGGGAGCGTCGCCGTCGCCTGCACAAGGCGCTGCTGCGCTATCACGATCCGGCCGGCTGGCCCATGATCCGCGAAGCCTTGCTGGAGATGGGCAAGGGCCACCTGATTGGCAACGGCCCCGACTGCCTGGTGCCGCCGGAAGGGCGTGGCGAAGCCAAAGCCGAGCGCAGCCGCAACAAGGGCCTGAAACCGGCCCTGACCCGCCACAGCGCCATCACCCATCAGCGCAGCAACGGGGCTGGCAACAAGGGCGCCCGCAGCGAGGCTGGTGCAGGGAATGCCCCGGCAGCCAGCAGAAACGGCGGCAAGGCCGGCAATGGCAAACCGGTGGGCTCTCAGCTCCAGAAAGGTGCCGGCAACGGCAAGCCTGCCGCTCAGGGGGCTGGACAGGGTGCAGCCCAGGGCAAACCGGCAGGGCAGGGGAAACCGGCCCATAAGGGCAAGGCCCCGACCCGCGCTGGCTCTGCCAAGCCGGGCGCCAAACCCGCCACTCAGGGCGGCAAGCCTGCCGCAAAAGGCGGGGCAGCCAAGCGACCGGCGCGGTGATATTCCTGATGTGGAAGAGATAGAAATAAAAAGGCGACCAGATGGTCGCCTTTTCATTTTAAACTAAAATGTTCATGACTCGGATATGCCAGTTATGATGATCTCTGGAAATTATTAATGCATGTCAATGTTAATTTCAAAAGTTCTGATTGCTTTAGCTATTGATATACCATCCATATACCAAACTCCAATTTGTCTGGCATAATTTACGGCTTCTGCACTAAAGTTACTCGTTGTCCAAAATGCACACATTATAGGTGTAAAAGGACCAATTTTACCCGAACGTTTAAGGTCATTTATTTTGGCTTTACAGGAACCGACGAATTGGCGCATTTCATTGAGGTTGACATTGTGTGATCTAGCATATCGCTTAGCTTGACCTAGTATGACGATTTTACTTGATTGTGGTATGTACGTATAACCTTGATCAGGAACAATGTCATACCCTATAAAATCAATACCTCCATCATTAGCACCCCCTATATGCTGATTAGATACCCCTCCGATTTTACTTACAATTTCTTGGCATATTATTTCGAACCTGTCTGGAGCAATGCTACATATGTCTCTAGATAATCTTCTTATTTCATCACTAATAAGAGATCTAATATATGGAGGACTCTCTTCATCAAGTTCAAATACTGATGGGACCTGAGACAGTCTCTCTGCCTCTAATTGCTCTCTTAGTAATTGAGATATATGTGGCATGTGATCTTCGGCTATTTCAGCAATCTCTTCTGTCGATAATCCACGCGCCTCAACTCTTATAACAGCAATCAATACCTCTATTAAAGATATCCAATCGGTGTTATTAAGTCGTGCAATAAGCCACCCTTTAATAACTTGTGATGGTATATTGGCCATATTTATTCCCGAGATAGCAATACTTGCCTGTCATTAATAGTTGATTGAGTTTGGCTTAATAATGCTTCTAATGCGGCAAGATATTCTGGTTGCATTGCTCGTAAGGTTTCAGGCGTTAACGCCCTTAGGGCACTAGTTGCAGCTTTTATTTTGGGTAACCAGTCTTGAGGATGGTCTGCTTCATAACGAGCAAGAGCCCTTGCCAGAGTGCCAGATGGACTGCGCAAGATAGCTATAGCTTCCTCATCATTAATAATTGCTGCAAGCTCTCGAACTTGAATTGCGGTAGTGATTTTTTCACTATCTTCGCCTTCAAGTGGAACAATCCAGCTATAAAATTCAGCAACACGATCTTCCTCTAAAAATGACTCTCTTTCATCACTCCAACCTAGCCATGACTTTAAATTTGGTTTTTTAAATACTTCTTCAAAGTAACTGTACATTTTGGGTTGAGCATACTCACCATATTCTTCATCCTCTTTCATTGCTTCCAGCGCTAAAAAGCAACGATATGCACTATTTGCCGCTCTAGTGGATAGACCTAATGACTGTGCAGCCTGTTGCGGGCTTAGACCTGAGCATCGTAATCCATATACTGCCTTGGCTTTCTGGTATGGCCCCCACTCTTTAATCCCAGACACATGACGCAATCCTGGCAAAATCAAATAAATTGAATCAGGAGCACGAGAGTCATCGATCAATAAGCAATCTAGATGTGTGAAGTTTTCAATTTGTTCTGCACTAAATGTTTCTCGCCCTATATCATGTAAATGTATAAGCCATTTTAAGGCTGTTACACGGCGATTTCCCTCTACAACTACATATTTAATATTTTCATCCTGATTTCCTGTCCAACGACGAAGTACGATTTTATCCATAGGTAGGAAACCAAGAGTTTTTATTGTATCCCTTAACTCTGATACATCAAAACTATCTGCTTTCATTCTCTCAAATGTATGAGATTGGACTCTCTCGTCTGCGAATCGACCTTCTTGTATAGGATGAACTTCCTCCCCTAGGTCTGAAAATCTGGGGTTATTAGGGTCTAATAAAATTTGTTCCAACCTAACGCTTATTGGACTCAAAAATTCTGAAAAGGAAGGCGTGTTCATGTTTTATTATCCGATTTGGGGTTGATTGGATGTATTATATCTAATGCTTGTCGGGTTAGAGCTATTTTCTATAAGAAGACGCTACCGCCCGTGGATTACAGCTTCCAACATGCTCCATTGACCAGCGGGGGCAGCAACCCATAGCAGCTCAACAGGTTCCAGATAGCCACTGTAAGCCAAACGAAGCTGCCTGTGCGAGCATCGGTAGCGATATCACAGTCGGGAAGTTGCGGTTTTTTGAACCCTGTCATCAAAGTGCCAGCAGGCTGCCGATAAAGGCAGCCAGGCGGGGGCGGTTTTGCTATCTTGGCGGCCGATTAATTTGGCGTGGGGGCGCCATGGCGCACCCCGCACGAGCACCGACAAAGAGACCGGCACAGGAGCAATGAGATGGCAGTCAAAAGCAAGTCCAGAAACGAGAAGATAGGCAGCGGGCTCGGGCTGGTATTCGGGATCATCGGCTTCAATATGCTGGTGCCTGTGCTGTTCGGGCCCCAGGCCGGGTTTGAGCTGGCGCCGATGATCCTGGCCATGGTGAGCGCCGTGGTCGGCTCCGAGCTGGGGGCCCGAATTGGCAAGTGGGTCGATGCCAGGGCGCAGGCCAACTCCCCGGAGTAAAGGGCGACATCCGCCGCCCGCGCATGGCGGGATCAGCCGCCCCGTCGCCCGGGTTCGCTGCGATGCAGGAAGGTGGTCAGGGTGTCGCGGGGCGGCGTGATGCCGCACTGCACCAGAATCCGCCCGATGGCTCCCCTGTGATAACCGCCGTGAGTCACCAGATGCAGCAGCATCTCCTCGCGGCTCATCTGCCCCCTGTCCCCGTCCACGAAGTGAAACGAGAGCACGGCCTCGCCCTCTGCCTGACCAAGGCTTGCCACGTAATCCAGATACCAGGCATCCAGCGCGTGGATGGCGGTGCGCAGCATATCGAGGGTCGGCGTTTCCGGGGTATTGGTGGCGCTATAGCCGTGGGGCTCCCCCAGCAGGTTGCCCTTGAAGATGGCGTCGACCACATGGAGATGGTTGAAGATGCGAAGGGCAGTGTGGTGCGCCTCGGGGTACTCTCGCGGGTCCAGGGTGGCGAGGGCATCCAGCAGCTCGCCATCGGCCCAGGCCTTGTAGCGAAAGAGGGATGGCAGGGTCGAGTGGCTCATGGTCTTCCTTGATGGGCGTGCAAGGCTGGCATCTTAGCCAGCCGTCCGGGGCTTGGGAACCTCGGTGCCTGAGCTTGGAAGCTGACCTTCGTCTATTTTTCCTTGTTAATCAGTGGGCTGTGAAGCATCTCCCATACGGGGGCTTGCCCGGTTCGCCCAGGGGCGGGGACATGCTACCTTGCGGCCATCGTACCCAGAGGAGGAGTTCCCATGCGCATTGCCCTGATTGGCCTTGGCGATATCGCCCAGAAGGCCTATCTGCCGCTGCTTGCCAGCGACGAGCGAGTCACCCCGCTGCTCTGCACCCGTAATCCCTCCGTGCTCGGCAAGCTGGCCCGCCAGTACCGGATCCCCGAGTGCTTTACCGAGGTCGATGCGCTGCTCGCGAGCCGCCCCGATGCGGTGATGATCCACGCCGCCACCGTCGTGCACTTCGCGCTGGCGCGGCAATGCCTAGCGGCGGGCATCCCCACCTTTGTGGACAAGCCGCTCTGCTTCGAGTACGCCGAGGTGGAGACGCTCGCGAACCTTGCCCTATCGAAGGATTGCCCGCTCTTTGTGGGCTTCAACCGCCGCTATTTGCCTGCCCTGACCGCGGCCCGCAGTCAGCCGCTCACCGAGATCCACTGGCAGAAGCACAGGCACGATCTGCCGGGGTGGCCGCGCTCGTTCCTGTTCGATGACTTTATCCACGTGCTCGACAGCCTCTGCTTCTATGGCGGCGTGCCGGACGGCGACATCCATGCCGTGCTGCGGCGCAGTGCGCAGGATCCGGACATGCTGGTGAGCGCGAGCGTCGCCTGGCAGAGCGGGCAGGTGGCGGTGAGCGGCAGCATGAATCGCAGCGCCGGCATCACGGAGGAGCGCATCGACGCCTATGGGGACAACCTCTCCCTTCATATCGAGAACTGCACCCGGGGCACGATGGCCCGAGACAAGGCTGTGCAGACCCTGGCGCCGGACGACTGGCAGCCGGTGCTGGCCCAACGGGGCTTCGTTGCGATGCTCGATCACTGGTATCGGCAGGTGGAGCTGGGTCGGGCCGACGGGCGGCTTATCGAGAGCTATCTGCACGGCCACCGGCTGGCGGAGCGACTGGTGGTCATGGCGGGGGAGTGACCCCAGCGTAGCCAGCCGGGGTGAAGCCCATCGGCATCACTGGCCGGTATCACTGGCCGCTATAACTGGCCGCTATAACTGGCGAGAGAAGCGGCAGACCACTGTACAAGATGGCGCATCCCTGCGCAGTCAGGCGCCCTAGGCGTTGCCGCGCGAGCCAAGCGGGGGGGAGTTTGCTATCTTGGCCGCCATGAACAGTCTTCAACACAGCAGAGTCTCATGAGCATTATCCTGGGAATCGACCCCGGCTCCCGGATCACCGGTTACGGCGTCATCCGCATCGTGGCGGGCAAGGCGCAGTACCTGGGGTCCGGCTGTATCCGCACCGACCTGGGGGAGCTGCCGTCCCGCCTCAAGCAGGTCTATGACGGGGTGAGCGAGATCATCACCCAGTTCAAGCCGGACGAGTTCGCCATCGAGCGGGTCTTTATGGCCCGCAACGCGGACTCGGCCCTCAAGCTCGGCCAGGCGCGGGGCAGCGCCATCGTCGCGGCGGTCAACGCCCTGTTGCCGGTGAGCGAATACTCGGCCACCCAGATCAAGCAGGCGGTGGTGGGGACCGGCGGGGCAACCAAGGAGCAGGTGCAGCACATGGTGACCCATCTGCTCACGCTTTCTGCGACCCCCCAGGCGGATGCGGCGGATGCCCTCGGGGTGGCGCTCTGCCACTTCCACACCCGGCAGAGCCTGATCCGGATGGCAGGGCGCGCCACCGGCGCGGTGCGCGGCCGTTACCGCTGATCCCCGCTGGCCCCCGGCAGGGGGCCGTCCTTCCCCGCCAAGTGCCCATGTTGCCGACAAAAGCGCTATTTGAGTCACTTTCTGTCGCACCTTCCGGACGGGACTCTCATGGAGAAGGGGGCGGCAATGGGGGATATCTTCCTACCTAATCAATAACTTGTGACTTGCGTCACACATTCTTCATGAAATGAGGCGGCTTCGTCTTGTTCCGCCACACTCCCATAATATGGCGCCTGTTTAATAACAGTGTCCGTACGAGCCCTTTTGGGCTCCTTGTTCGTCATCATCGGGAGAGACAAGAGTGAAACCTTTTGCTGCTGAATTTATGGGAACCTTCTGGCTGGTGCTGGGCGGGTGCGGCAGTGCCGTGCTGGCCGCCGCGTTTCCTGACGTGGGTATCGGTCTGCTGGGGGTAGCCCTGGCGTTTGGTCTGACCGTACTGACCATGGCCTTCGCCATCGGTCATATCTCTGGTTGCCACCTGAACCCGGCCGTGACCGTGGGGCTCTGGGCCGGTGGTCGCTTCCCGGCTTCCAACATGCTGCCCTACATCGTCGCCCAGGTCCTTGGCGGAATCGTGGCGGGTGGCGTGCTCTATGTCATTGCCAGCGGGCAGGCGGGGTTCGATGTGAGCGCCGGCTTTGCCTCCAACGGCTATGGTGAGCACTCCCCGGGTGGTTACAGCCTGCTGGCGGCCCTGGTGTGTGAAGTGGTGATGACCGGCTTCTTCCTGTTCGTCATCATGGGTGCCACCGACAGTCGTGCTCCGGCCGGTTTCGCCCCGATCGCCATCGGCCTGTGCCTGACCCTGATCCACCTCATCAGCATTCCGGTGACCAATACCTCGGTCAACCCGGCGCGCAGTACCGGTGTGGCGCTGTTCGTGGGTGACTGGGCCGTCGGCCAGCTCTGGCTGTTCTGGGTTGCCCCCATCGTCGGTGCCATTCTGGGTGCATTGGCCTATCGTGTGGTCGCCACGAAAGAGTGATGTGTTGCTAAATAACGTGTGGTATCGACACGCCTTCGGGCGTGTTTTTTCGTTTGAGGAGGAGGGAAAACGCGCCGCCAGGGCGCGGGAAGAGGGGAGACAGGGATCCGTGATCGTCACAGGCCCTTGGCGCTCAGCATGTCCTTGTAGCGTTGGTGCAGCAGCTTGACCCGTTCTACATAGGCCCGGGTTTCAGCGTAAGGGGGGATGCCGCCGTGCTTTTGTACCGCCCCTGCCCCTGCGTTGTAGGCGGCGGTGGCCAGGGCCACGTTGCCGTCGTACTGCTTGAGCAGCCCCGCCAGGTATTTCACTCCGCCGAAGATGTTCTGCTCCGCCATCAGGGCGTTGCCGACCCCGAGTTCCCGCGCGGTGGCCGGCATCAGCTGGGTCAGCCCCATGGCCCCCTTGCGGGAGACCGCCAGCGGGTTGAAGGCGGACTCGGCGTGGATCAGCGCCCGGATGAGGGCGGGCTCGACCTGATAGGCCTTGGCCGCCGCCTTGATGGTGCTGGCGTAGTCGTAGAGGAAGAGCCCGGTCGTGCGCCAGTTGACCTTGGAGGCGGGGTCGCAGGCGTAGCAGTCGTTGAACAGCAGCAACTCGTAGTGACCCTGCTCCGGCATCATGTCGGAGTAACGTACCACGCCGTTTTTTTGCACCGACTTGTAGACCTGGATCTGGCGCGTGGCGGGCTCGGGGGCGGGCGCAGATGCCTGGCGCGTGGCGTCGGGCTCGTCGGGTAAAGAAGAGGGGGCCGGAGGCGCCACGTCGGGTTTGTCGGGCAAGGGGGAGGGGGTGGACGTCAGGATCACCACCTCGGCCGGTGGCGGCAACTGGCCCCAGGCAAGGGGGGAAAACAGCGGGATCATGCCCAGCAACATCCATGCTTTCAACGGCTTGCTCCTTAAGCCTCGTTCGCCACGTTGAGTAAAGCATTCTGGGCGCGGCAGAACAAGTGCACCGGCGGGGCGCCATCAGAAAAGTGCGCGGTGGAAGGTGGGCCGGGATGCCGAGCACAGCAGGGGTTGCGAAGGCGACAATGCCCGGTGCGGCGAGCCTGGAGTCAACCCTGCTTTCTCTCTGGCTATTGGCTTTTTTGTAAGTTAAAGGCGTGTTATCTTGCTGCTGCTCTACTCTGGTCTGATCTCTTCGGGTCTGATCGCTTGGTGGGGCCGAGTGACGGGGCAGGAGAAGGCCGGGTGGCCATAACGACATGGGCATGACAAACAGGCGAGCGATGGAGCTCAGATTCGAAGAGTACTGTGATGCGGATCTTTCCCTGATCAGGGACTATTACGAGACGACGTTTTCCCACTATGTGCCGGATCTGGCCGAGCGGATCTTCGTGGTGCGCGATGCCCATTGGCTGGTGGGCGCGGTGCGCCTGCGGGACGAACAGGACTACTACCATCTGTGCGGTTTTCGACTGCTGCCCCACTACCAGTCCCTGGGGCTGGGCTCCAGACTGTTGCAGCATGCCTGCAGCAATCTGTCGGACAAGCCCGTGATCTGCCATGCCCTGCCCTTCGAGAAGCCCTTCTACCTCAAGGCCGGTTTTGCCCACCTCCCTCTGAACGAGCTCAGCGGGCCGCTTCATTCCCTCTATCACCAGCAGCACGAACAGGGTTACCAGATCGAGCTGCTGGTGCGTCAGGCCAAAGCCCCCGTTTTCAACTGACGTCTCATTGGGGCTTGGTCAGCAGGTGGATCTTGCCCGGTGACAGCTCCAGCCCCAGCAGATTCTCCTTGAGCCAGGCCTGGTTGGGATCCTTGTCATCGAGTTTGTAGACAGGCTGGGTCTCCAGCCGTTTCTCCATGCTCTGCAGCAGCATGCGCAACATGAAACCGAACTTCTGCTCGGCCGCCGCCGGCTCCAGCTTGTAATCGATGAGCTTCATGTTGTCGAGGAAGAGCGCGCTCTGGGCCTTGTCGTAGCGGGGTCTGGCCTCATAGGTCATGTTCAGCAGGGCGTCATACTCGGTCTGGTCCGGCAGCGCTATCTTCAGCTTGCCCTTGCCAAACACCCTGGCGGTGTCGGGGCTCTGGCGGCCGATCTGCACGTCGCTCTGCTCGAGCCGCACGTGAGCCTTGATGATGCCGGGCAGTTCCAACTGTTTGTCCACTTGTACCTGGGATTGCAGGTACTGATTTATCTGCTGCTCATTGATGTCATATGAGCCTTGGCCTAGCATGGCCAGACTCAGCAGCATAGATTGCAGGATCATGCTAACGACCTGATAGAATGGGTGTGTCCTACAGCATACCATCCCGGCCTTGTGGGATCTGCCCATGCCATTTGCCCAATACACCAAGGAGTCGTCTTGCTCGACGGTCTGGAATACGACATTCAGTTGCTGTTTTCCCGCTTTCTCGGATGGCTGTTGCTGTTGTTTCACACTGTGATAGTGGCGGGGATCTCCCTGCGGGTGGTGATGAAGCGGCGTCCCATCGGGGTCTCCCTGGCCTGGCTGGCTCTCATCTATGCCATCCCCTTCGCGGGGGTCGGCTTCTACGTGTTGTTTGGCGAGATTCGGCTCGGCCGCAAGCGGGCAGAGCGCGCCCAGGCCATGTACCGCCCTTATGCCATCTGGATCCGCCAGCTGGCCCGGCTCTTCCCCCAGCACTGTTGCGAGGTGGGCAGCAAGGCACGCCCGCTCCACGACCTTATCCAGGGGCGGCTGGCCATGCCCATGCTGTCGGGCAACCGGATGACGCTGCTGCACAAGCCCGAGACCATCATCCAGGAGATAGTGCGCGACATCCGGGGCTCCTCCCAGTCCTGTTATCTGGAGTTCTATATCTGGCATCCCGGCGGGGATGTGGACGAGGTGTGCGAGGCGCTCATGGAGGTGGCGGCACGCGGCGTGGATTGTCGTGTGTTGCTCGATTCCATCGGCAGCAAGACCTTCTTGCGCTCCCGCTGGCCCAAGGCGCTGCGCGCTGCCGGCGTCAAGGTGGTGGAGGTGCTGCCGGTCGGTGCCTGGCGCATCCCCTTCCAGCGCCAGGATCTGCGCATGCACCGCAAGCTGGTGGTGATCGATGACAGGGTGGGATACACGGGCTCCATGAACATGGTGGATCCCCGCTACTTCAAGCAGGACGCCGGTGTCGGCCAGTGGGTCGACATCATGATCCGGGTGCAGGGGCCCGTGGTGCCGCTGATGTGGTCCACCTTCGTCTGGGACTGGGAGATGGAGACCGGCGAGCGCCTGCTCGACAGTCTGCAGCACGAACCCGAAGCCTGGCCGCAGACCAACTACCGGGCCCAGCTCATCCCCTCCGGCCCCTTCGTGGGCGGTGACTGCATCCAGCAGAGCCTGCTGCTGGCCATCTATCAGGCCCGCCATCACCTGGTGCTGACCACCCCCTATTTCGTGCCAGATGACCCCCTGGCGGCCGCGCTCTCCTCGGCGGCGGCGCGGGGCGTGCTGGTGCAGCTGGTGCTGCCGGCGCGCAACGACTCCCTGATGGCGAACCACGCCAGCAACTCCTTCATGGAGGATCTGCTGGCGGCCGGGGTGGAGATCTACCGCTACGACGCCGGCCTGCTGCACACCAAGAGCGTGCTGGTGGACGATGACTTCGCCCTGGTGGGGACGGTCAACCTCGACAGGCGCAGCCTCTGGCTCAATTTCGAGATCACCCTGCTCATCGACAACCCGGTGTTCGTCGCCGAGATGAACCAGCTGGTACAGGGCTACATGCTGGAGGCGACCCCCATGTCCCTGACCAAGTGGCGTGCGCGGCCCTGGTACAAAAAACTGCTGGAGAACATCTTCTACCTGTTCAGCCCCTTGCTGTGACAGCCAGAGAGGGAACCCTGAGCCGCGATCCGGCTTGCGTGTGTTCCCATCCTCCCCGTAGAGTGCGCCCATGCACCCGCCATTGATAATGTGGAGAAAAAGAACAGATGAAGAAAAAAGTGGCCTTGGCCGTCGGGGCCGTCCTGGTGGTGGGGGGGCTTGGCGCCTGCTGGTACACGGGCAACACGTTCGACCGGATCCTGGCCGAGCAGATCGCCAGGGCGCAGCAGGAGAGCGGGGTCGAGATCAGCTGGCATCCGGCCACGGAGAACCTGTTCGTTCGCGACGGCCTGCTCAAGGTGGTGGTGCCGCCCCAGACGCTGGAGAGCTTTGATCCCCAGCTCGCGGGGAGCGAGGCCATCGAGATGCAGTTCGCGTTCAACAGCCGCATGTTGCCGCTCTATATCAAGAGCCACCTCTTGCTGGACACCGCAGAGGGCTCCCTCGCGCCCGTCTTCACGGCCCTAGGCATGGAGAAATGGCAGCTGGGGGCGGAGTCGGCCAGCAGTCTCTGGACCATGAGCAACAGCTCCCGATTCTGGGCCAGCGACTTCAAGGTCAAGGAGGGGCTCAACGAGTTCCAGTTCCTGCCCCTGAACGGCGACTATCGCGGCGATCTCGACGGTAATGGTCATCTGACTGCCCACTGGCTGGGCATGACGGTACACGATGCGCAGAGCAAGACGGATCTGGCCCTGGCCGATCTCAAGGGCAGCGCCGACATGGCGGAGATTAGCGGCCTCTGGCTCTCGCCCCGCAGCGATGCGACCCTCTCCGCCCTCTCCCTGACACAAGGGGATCTCAAGGTCTCCCTGCAGGGGATGACCACCGCCACCCAGCTGGCGGGGGATGATGTCCAGACACTCTCCACCCGTTATCAGATGAAGGTGGCGTCTCTCAATCTGGAAAACGAGGAGGACAGCCTGGCGCTGACCGAGGGCAACCTGGATCTGGCGCTCAACGGGCTGGATCTGGAGGGGTACCAGCGGCTGCAGGAGGCCAGCAGCCAGCGGGTGGACGAAGCTGCCATCCAGGAGGCGCTGGACAAGATGCTCCAGCGGGGGGCCACGCTCCTGCTGACGGACCTCAGCGCCCGCCTCAACGGCGAACCCGTCAACCTGCAGGGGGAGGCCAAACTGGCCCCCACGACCCTGGCAGCGCTGATGGAGAGCGAGGAGGGGATGCAGGCCCTGTCAGGCCTGCTCCATGCGCGCCTTGGCGACAAGCTGGGCCAGGCGGTTCCCCAGCTGGCTCCCATGCTGAACCAGTTCATCGACCTGGGTTACCTCAAGGCGGAGTCGGCGGTGCTGAGCGCCGAGCTCAAGCTGGAGAAGGGGCAGGTCACCGTCAACGGTCTGCCACTGCACCAGTGAGTGCCCCCGCAATGAAAAAAGGCTCCTTCGGGAGCCTTTTTTCTGGGGGCGGACCGCCGCTTACTTGAACACGACCGTCTTGTTGCCGTAGACAAAGACCCGTTCGTTCAGTACCAACTCCAGGGCGCGGCTCAGCACGGATTTCTCCACGTCGCGACCGGCCTTGGCCATGTCGTCGGCGGTGAAGGTGTGGTCGACGTGGATGACGTCCTGCTCGACGATGGGACCCTCATCCAGATCGTCGGTGACGAAGTGGGCGGTGGCGCCGATGAGTTTGACCCCGCGATCGAACGCCTGGCGATAGGGACGGGCACCGATGAAGGCGGGCAGGAAGGAGTGGTGGATGTTGAGGATCTTGCGCGGGTAGGCCGCGACGAAGCTCGGGGTCAGCACCCGCATGTACTTGGCCAGGATGACGTAATCCGGCTGGTAGCCATCGATGAGGGCGCGCACCTGATCTTCGTGTTCGGTGCGGCTGAGATCCTCGTGGCTCACGCAGTGGAAGGGAATGTCGAACTTGCCCGTCAACTCGCCCAGGGTGTCGTAGTTGCCGATCACCGCCACTATGTCCATGTCCAGGGCGCCGGCGTAGTTCTTCATCAGGATGTCGCCAAGACAGTGGGTCTCCTTGGTCACCAGGATGACGATACGCTTCTTGCCCGCCTTGACCAGGCGGCGCTGGGCGCCCGCCGGCAGGGCATCATCGAGATCCGCCAGCAGGGTCTCGTCGTTGAAGCGCCCTTCCAGCTCGGTGCGCATGAAGAAGCGGCCGTTTTCATGGTCCACGAACTCGTCGTTCTTGTTGATGTTGAGCTGGTGCTTGTAGCAGATGTTGGTGATCTTGGCGATGAGCCCCTTGGCGTCGGGGCAATCGGTCAGCAGTATTTTCTTTTCCATCTCTGTCATGATTCCGTTTGTGTTGTTGGCGCCCAGTCTGCGCGGGCAGCACGTTTTTTTGGCACTATGCCACAAACAAAATCAGAAAAGACAGCGTGCCGTGCATCGGCGTGACCGGTTGGCAGAGGCGGGCCGCCGGGAGCAACCGTTTGTCGTTGATGGGTTTTGGGCTGGCATCCTGCGGCGATTTTCTTTAGGCTGTCTGCGCTTATTCTCAGGGCGGGGTGAAATTCCCCACCGGCGGTATCCCGATATGACTCGGGGAGCCCGCGAGCGCCCGACCCGGTTTGACCGGGCGGGGTCAGCAGATCCGGTGAGATGCCGGAGCCGACGGTCACAGTCCGGATGAAAGAGGATAAGACAGATATTGCTGGCAAGCCCCCTGTGGGCCGGCCGCTGCATGCCTATCTCTGTCTGCCTTTCCATGCCCTGATTCTGGTCCTTGTCTTTTTTAGGAGTCTTACCATGAATCAGTCTCTGCTCAGTGAATTCGGTGATCCCATTGCTCGCGTCGAGGCCGCGCTGGCCGCACTGCGTGCCGGCCAGGGTGTGCTGGTGGCCGACGATGAAGATCGTGAGAATGAGGGTGACCTCATCTTCGCCGCAGAATCCATGACCAACGAACAGATGGCCATGATGATCCGCGAGTGTTCCGGCATCGTCTGCCTCTGCCTGACCGACGAGCGGGTTCGCCAGCTCGAGCTCCCCATGATGGTTGAGGCCAACTCCAGCCACTACCAGACCGCCTTCACCGTGACCATCGAAGCAGCGCAGGGGGTGACCACCGGGGTGTCCGCCGCCGATCGCATCACCACCATACGTGCCGCCATCGCCGACGGGGCCAGACCGTCCGACCTGCATCGCCCCGGCCATGTCTTCCCGCTGCGTGCCCGTACCGGCGGCGTGCTGACCCGGCGCGGTCACACCGAAGCCACGGTCGATCTGATGCAGCTCGCCGGGCTCAAACCTTACGGGGTGTTGTGCGAGCTGACCAGGGAGGATGGCTCCATGGCCAGGTTGCCGGACCTGGTGGCCTTCGGTCGCCAGCACCAGATGCCGGTGCTGACCATCGAGGATCTGGTGCAATATCGTCAATTGCTGTCAGAGCGTTCAGCCTGAGCCTCATACGAAATTGTAATAAGCCGAAATTTTGGTTACGCTTTGCACGAACCTCATCCGGAGACACTCTTTTTTGATTAAAGTTTGCGCATAAAGTGTGCAACTAAAAAAAAATGAGGGTTTTAACGCATTTATCTGTGATGGGGCCTATCCAAAGTATGATTTTTTTGTGCCATAATCACGCCGCTTGCTAAACGTCTGGCGAGTTAAAGGGAGCTTTTAAAAATGAAAAAAATGTTGTTGGTAGGTGTTGTTGGTCTGTCCGCTCTGCTGGGCGGTTGTGCAAACACCAGCGAACTGGAAACTTCCGTTCAGAATCTGTCTAACAAAGTTGACCAACTGGCTCAAGATGTTAGCGCTGTTCGTGCTGATCAGTCCAAGATCGCTGCTGATGTTGCAGAAGCCAAGCAAGAAGCTATGCGTGCTAACCAGCGCATCGACAACATGGCTACTTCCTACAAGAAGTAATCCATGCGAAAAAATGGCGCATTTTAATGCGCCATTTTTTTTTGCCTGAAATCTGGCAATTCTCTGTGTTTGACTCCCGCCTGAACAAGGCAATGCCGACTGATCGGCATTCCCCGTCCTGAATATCCCTTCGATCAATAAAGCAGGCTGTAGAGCTTGCGGCGGTAATTCTGCGCTGCCGGATGTGCACCCATGGTGGCCAGCACATCGAGATAGATCTTCTTGGCATCCCCAAAGGCCAGATCCCGCTTGAGAATGGTGAACAGCAAGGCCAGAGCCTCTTCCTGTCGACCGACCTGGCTGTAGAGTACCGCCAGCTCCTGGGCAAGGGCGTCATCTGCCGGCTGTTCGGCGTGACGCAGCTCCAGGGCGCGCAGTTCAGGGCTGTCACTGGCCTGCAGCGCCAGCGAGAGACGAGAGCTCAGGGTCTGATAGTGATCGTCCTGTGCCACCATGGGGATGGCGGCGAGCAGGGCTTGCGCCTCGTCCAGCAGGTTCAGATCCAGGGCCGCCTGTACCAGCCAGAGGCTGATGTCGTGACGCTCGGGGGCGAGGCGATGGGCCTTGCTCAGGTGGGTGTGCGCCACATCGGCCTGCTCTGCGGCCAGTGCCTGCTTGGCCTGCTCCAGCAGCAGCTCTTCTTCCTTGGGGGCGAAAGCAGCGAAATACTGGCGCAGGGTCGCTTCATCCTGCGGGCCTTCCAGGATGGCCTGCTCGTCCGGACGACCC
This sequence comes from Aeromonas taiwanensis, assembly GCF_000820165.1. Classification (GTDB taxonomy): domain Bacteria; phylum Pseudomonadota; class Gammaproteobacteria; order Enterobacterales; family Aeromonadaceae; genus Aeromonas; species Aeromonas taiwanensis. The sequence goes on along the minus strand of NZ_CDDD01000037.1, from coordinate 55,641 downwards.
TGATGGAACAGCACCAGGGCGGGTAACGCACGCAGGGCCAGCTGGCTCGCCAGCGGCTGCAGCTGGGGATCGTTCATGTCGACTTTGGCCAGGGTGACGCCAGGATTGGCCTGACCAACCAGGGCTTCCACCAGGGGGGTCATGGCCTGACACTCCGGCATCTGCGGGGCGTGGAAGTAGATGACGACCGGCTTTTTCAGGGACGCATCGATCAGTTCGGCGTGAAAATTCTGGGGAGTGATGTCGACGATCATGAGGCTGACTCTCGGAAAATGGTGTGGATCAACATGGGGTCCAGCGGAGTGGATTTCAAGCTCCCGTCCAGCAGATAGGCATCGACCTGGCGGGTCGGGGCGGCGAGGCTGAGCCATCCTCTGCCAATTGGCCAGTCGCTCACTTCATAGATGCGGGTATCGAGCAGGTTCTCCAGCCGCCACCCTTGCTCCGGCAAGAAGCAGACCTTCTCCAGCCCGGCGGCGATGCCGGCGCCGTGGGCCTTGAGCACCGCCTCCTTGCGCGACCACAGCCGATAGAAGGCCGAGTCCTGCTCCTGCACTGGCAGGGTGCGCAGCCACAGGTATTCCCCGGGGGCATAGAAACGCTCTGCCAGGGGCAGTATGGGGCGGCGGCGCAGGCCCATTTCGATATCCACGCCGAGGGGACCCTCCCGACAGAGGGCGAGCACCAACCAGTCACCGCTGTGGCTGAGGTTGAACTGCCAGTGGTGGTTGCACAGCATCGGCTTGCCATGCTCGCCGATGTGAAAGGCCAGAGAGCCGGCAGGGCAGTGGAGGCGTTCGGCCAGCAGGCGGCGAAGCAACACGCGTCCCAGCAGGTACTCCCGCTGGCGGCCTGGTTGGCGGATCTCGTGCCAGTGGCGGTATTCCTCCGGGGAGAGCCCGGATGACAGCCCGATCAACTGTTCAGTATCGACGAGCGCGGTATTTAACAAATAGAGATCCGCAGAAAGCATAATATTTCACTTAAAAATGGGGTCGAAGTAGCGATAACAATCCGTTTGGAGAGGCCGAAACCGATGCTTTCAAGATTGTATATTGTTTGGCCATGATCACATAAATTGCGCTAAACAGAGCATTTCCTTGCAAAAATGTGAGTTCGATTGGGATTTTCGCTTGCCTCGATAGAATTCTTGGATATAGTCGGGTGCTGTTGCCTTATAAATTGCCCTGTCGGGCTGCATTTTAACAAGTTTCACTCTTTTTTGTGGGGATAAAGGATTGCGCCACCTGATGCTACTGCTGGTCGCGCTCGGAATGGTAGGTTGTGCTTCGGCACCCCAACCCGAGGTCGCGAGCAAGATCGAGGTTTCCATGATGGAACCCGTGATTGAACCCGAAGTTTCGCCTACCCCGGATGTCAACGAAATCCTGACCGTATACAAAGAGTGGCGTGGTACCCCCTACCGTTATGGCGGTACCACAGAACGAGGCATCGATTGCTCGGCGTTTACCCGTGAAGTGTTCCGCAATGCCATCGGCATCGAATTGCCCCGCGATACCCGCTCCCAGGTCCACGAAGGCTCTCGCGTCTCCAAGCAGGATCTGGTCGAGGGGGACCTGGTCTTCTTCAAGATCAACCCGCGTCTGAACCATGTCGGCATCTATGTCGGCAACGGTGAATTCATCCACGTCTCCTTCCGTGCCGGCGTCACGCGCTCCAAGCTCGACAATGTGTATTGGCGCAACAAGTTCTGGCAGGCACGCCGGATCGATATCTGAGTCAGGCTGGACAAACGGCTCGCAGTACGGACTGTTTTTCCAACCTCACTTGAACCGGGCCCTCAGGGTCCGGTTTTTTTATGGCCCTCTTTTAGACTTTCCCTGGCTGACTCTCTATAGTGTGGCCCCCTTGATCCTCGGCAGGTCCAGCATGACACCACAGCAGAAAACCGGATTGCACCCGCGCAATCGCCATCAGGCCCCCTACGATTTTGACGCGCTCTGCCTGCGTACCCCGGCGCTGTCGCCTTTCGTGTTCGTCAACGAGCACGGCACCCAGACCTTGGATTTCGCCGATCCGGCCGCCGTCAAGGCGCTCAACCGGGCGCTGCTGGCGCTGCACTATGGTATCGAACACTGGGATCTGCCACCTGGCTACCTCTGTCCGCCCATCCCGGGGCGGGTCGATTATCTGCATCGCGTCGCGGATCTGCTGGCGGAGAGCGCGGGCAAAGTGCCGACGGGCAAGGGCGTGCGGGTGCTGGATATCGGCGTCGGGGCAAACTGCATCTACCCCCTGCTGGGAGCCCGCGAGTATGGCTGGCGCTTCGTGGGGTCAGACATCGACCCGGTGTCGGTCAAGGCGGCGACCCTGCTGGCCGCCAGCAATGGCCTGGGGAGCCAGATTGCGTGCCGCCATCAAGGCAACCCGAAACACATCTTTCGCGGCATTCTGGGGCCGAAGGAGCACTTCGCCCTGACCCTGTGCAACCCGCCGTTCCATGCATCCCTGGCCGAGGCGAGCAAGGGGACGGAGCGCAAGCTGCGCAACCTGGGCAAGGGGGAGGGCAAGGCGGTGACGGGGGCGCCCGTGCTCAATTTCGGCGGGCAGAAGGCCGAGCTCTGGTGCGAAGGGGGCGAGGCGGCATTTCTGGCCGGCATGATAGAGCAGAGCAGGGAATTTGCCGCCCAGTGCCTCTGGTTCAGTTCGCTGGTGTCGAAGAAGGAGAACCTGCCGGCCGCCCGCAAGGCGCTGACCCGGGCGGGGGCGCGGGAGGTTCGTGTACTCGATATGGCGCAAGGCAACAAGGTGAGCCGGATCCTGGCCTGGAGTTTCCTGGATGAGGAGAAGCGGGCAGCCTGGTGGTCTGCCATGGGCAGATGAGCAAGACCGGGGCACTGGCAAGGGCCCCGGTTCTCTTTTTCCGGACTGATTTATTCCCGCTTGCAGCCCTCGTTTCAATCGTTTTCCCACCTGATTTTTCCAGCATGTTAGTGACCACTCCCGCCCTCGGTACAGTTGTACGCCGAGATTTTTTTGTACTTACTGCTGAAACTTTCATAAAATGGGACTGGTTAGACCTCTTCACAGGCTGTTAATCGAATAGGGATCGGTACATGAAAGTTGTCGATTTTCTGAAGCACAAGCGCGAAATTCTGGCGCAGCACCCCTTCGAGCTCAAGGATTGGCTCTCCCCGGCTATCCGCGACTACTGGCGTGAGTTTCAGCAAAAGGCACACCTTCACCCCTTGCTGGGGCGAGTGCTGGATCTGCAAGGGGAGTCCCAGAACGCCCAGCAGCAGGAGAGCGCCAGAGTGGCGCAGGTGGCCAACGGCCAGCCGGCCATGACGCAGGATCCTGTCGTCGAGCTCGACGGGGAGGCCGCCGCACTCTATGCCGAGCTGCAGAATCGGCTCGGGGAAGAGACCCATGTCGGCGAGTGGCTGCAGGTGACTCAGGCGCTGATCAACCAGTTCGCCACCGTGACCGGGGATCACCAGTGGATCCACACCGATCCCGAGCGCGCGGCGGCCGAGTCCCCCTTCAAGACCACCATCGCCCACGGCTTCCTGACCCTGGCCCTGCTGCCGCAGCTTACCGGCTCGGTGGATGAGACGACGCCAGAGTTTCCCACTGCCCGCATGGTAGTGAACTTCGGGCTGGAGCAGGTACGCTTCCCCTATCCCATCAAGGTGGACAGCAATATCCGGGCCCGCACCAAGCTGTCCCGGGTCACCCCCATCAAGGGCGGGATCGAGCTGCTCAAGGAGATCAAGATCGAGATCGAGGGGATCCGTCGTCCGGGGTGCGTCATCGAGTCGGTGACCCGCATCTATTTCTGATCACGCCTTCACTGTTGATGGTTGAACGGGCTCGCTGTCGCGGGCCCGTTTTTGTATCCGGCACAGATGGCCAGCCCCCAGGACAAACGGATGCGCAGCTGGATCTGACTCATAAAACCGGTGCTGTCGCAGCTAACCGGTTTTCTTTTGATAAGGTTGTGAGCTGGTGAGGCAGCACTGCATGCCGCGATTGAACCTTGCATCTGACCCTAGAGAACATCACGCCTATTAATGAAAAAGAGGAGCCGCTATGACTCCCCTTTGCATGTGACTGGTCACTGGTTCAAAAACTGGCACCCAGGCTGATCAGATGGCGGACCTCGCTCTCCTTGAGACTCTGCCCTGCCCCCTCAAAATGGAACTCCCCATCTTGCCAGTCGAGTTCGCTCGACCAGGAGAGGCGAACGTTGTCGTTGAAGTAGTAGCGTAGCCCTAGGCTGCCATTGATGTCCTGATCCAGGGTGAGATAGGGGGACTGCTGTGACAGGTATTTCAGATAACTGCCCTTGCTGAACAGCTCGAACTGCTGCCGCCAGAGCGAGAATGGCTGGCGATAATCCCAACTCAGACTGCCGATGGGGTAGCTGATGATGCGCGAATCAAACAGAAGCAATCCTGCCCAGCCGCCATCGCGAAAATAGGCGCGCTGGACACCTGCTTGGGCAATCAGTTCCAGTCGCCTGCGCTTGTCATTCCAGAAGCGGTAACCGGGACCGGAGCTGAAATCGAGCTGGAGATAGTTTTCATCGAGCATGTTGTATTCGGCATTGAGAGAGTTGCGAACAAACCAGTGATCGTTGAAGAAATAGTCCAGGGTCGGGTTGACGGTATAGTCGTGGCTGTCGGTCTCGCCATTGGCGGTTTCGTAGTTGTATTCCCCTGACAGGCTGTAACGCCAGTCGAGATTGGCGACCTCCGTCTTGCCCTTGATGTTGATGTCGTTGGTGCGGGTTTCATTCTTCTTGAGCTTGATGTTCAGGTCGCCATTGCCGGTCCAGAGCCAGGCGTTGCCCTCGTCCCCATCAGCCTGAAACAGCGATATTCCCCCCTTGGCCGTAGCCTTGGGCTTGTCCTGCTTTTCCAGTCGCCAGCGTTTGACTGCTTCCCGTTTGACCGTTACTGCCTGGCTGTAGGGCAGGGCAATGCGCACCGACTCTGGAGTGATCTCCTCTATGGTACCCGTCAGGCGATCGCCGTTGCGCATCCAGAGGATGTCCTTGGCCCACGTCAGCGGGCTTGCCAGGATAAACAGAAGAAGCAGGTATCTCATGAGTGATGATGACTCCGGTACTTAGCCGCTGATAGGGCGGGGTAGTCCATTCTTGCTGTCCAGTGCGGCGGTGACATCGGCCTGGGTAACCTCGGGCGCGCTGATAAACTGCTCGACGGCCGGTGGCAGGATCAGGGGGGCGCCATTTTCGAGTTCGTCCTCGGTACGGGAGAGAGGGGAGTGCACCTCCAGCCAGCGGCGTCCATCGGGCTCCACTGCCATCTTGACCGGCTGGTTGATCACCCGCACCGGCGTGCCGACCGGCACCAGGCCGAACAGCATCTCGATGTCATCCGGGCGCAGCCGGATGCAACCGGCGCTGACCCGCAGGCCAACCCCGAAGTCCTTGTTGGTGCCGTGAATGAGGTAATCCCTGTTGCCATAGCCCAGGCGCATGGCGAACTTGCCGAGGGGGTTGTCCGGGCCGGGCGGTACCACGGCGGGCAAATCGATCCCCTTCTGCTCCAGCCAGGATTTGCGCACCATGGGGCCGGGCACCCAGGTCGGGTTGGGATTCTTCGCGATGACGGTGGTGGTCATCTCCGGCGTCTCGCGCCCGATGTCCCCGATGCCGATGGGCAGCACCATCACCTCGTTTTTGCCCTTGGGGAAATAGTAGAGGCGCAGCTCTGGCAGGTTGATGACGATGCCTTCCCGCGGCACGTCGGGCAGCAGCATCTGGGTCGGCAGGGTCAGCCGGGTGCCCGGTTTGGGCAGATAGGGGTCGACGCCGGGGTTGGCCTCGAGCAGGGCCAGAAAACCGATCTGGGTGTATTTGCCCACCAGTTCCAGATGATCGCCCGGCTGGATTATGTAATCTTCCAGCTCGCCGATGAGCCGGCTGTCGGCGGGCGGCAGGGGATAGGTTTTGGACCAGGCCGGCGCGGCCCAGAGGCTGACGGCGGCCAGCAGCAGTGAGACGATACGTGTATTGAACATGGTTCTTCCTATCGACTGTGGGTGAGGGAAGCCCTCCTTCCCAAAAAATGAGCTGGGATTGTCAACCAATCGTCCGGGGATTACCAGCCTCGCACCCGGGTCTGCCGGGTGGGGTGGTGGCAGTTTGCATCAGCGTTGCAGCTAAGAACCCGTGTTGCCGGGAATGACGGCCCATGGGAAGCCGCGTCATGGCTCCCTGCCCAGTGACCGCTACTGACACAGCGGATCATGTTTGCCATGTGGTTGGCGTGAGCAGGGGAGGGGCGCAAGGTGTGGAAGGGTGGCGATTTTATCGCCAGTTGTCTGATCTACAACGAGATTTACGTTGATTTCCCGGCTTGGGTTGAGTCAATATGAGGGCCCGTGGAGAGATGCCGGAGTGGCCGAACGGGATTGACTCGAAATCAATTGTGGCAGCAATGCCACCCAGGGTTCGAATCCCTGTCTCTCCGCCATTTATTCCCTTCAAGCCCGCGTCCGTCGCGGGCTTGTCATTTGAAGCCTATGCCAGCCCATACTTTGGCTCATACTCCTGTTTTAAGAAACGCAAATCTCCCCCGTTCTTCTTTGCTCACAGGGATCCATCCTGGTGTGGCTTCTATTGCCCGCCACAATCCATTGAGCCCTCGGGCCTTATTCGCATCAACAGCTCGCGCATCGCCGCCAGGTTGCTGATCGAACCGCACATGGGGGAGTTTCTGGCGCGCCATCCCAAGCTGCGGCTGGTGATGGCGGACGGGTTTTCCAACATCATCGCCGACGGGATGGATGCCGGCATCCGCCTGGGGGAGAATCTGGATGAACACGTGGTGGCGGTGCCCATCACTCCCCCTTTGACCATGGCGATTGTCGGCTCACCCGACTATTTCAGGCAGCATGGCACGCCGCAGATCCCGGGCGATCTCACCCGGCACAACTGCCTGGCCTACCGCTTTACCTCCAGCAACACCATCGACCGCTGGTCGTTCACCTCCCCCGATGAGGAGCAGCACACCCAGATCGTCGATCCCAAGGGCAACGCCGTGTTCAACGACGACGACAGCATGCTGCAGGCGGCCCTGCAGGGGGTTGGCCTGGTCAAACACCTGGATCTGCGGGTGCGCCAACACCTGAGTGATGGCTCACTGGTGCGGGTGCTCGCCCCCTGGTGCCCCCCCTTCCCGGGGTTTTATCTCTATGTGCCGTCGCGGGCCCAGATGCCGGCCAAGATCCGGGCGCTGATGGACTTTATGGTGGAGAAGCGGGAAGGCGTTGCCAGGTAGCGTGAGCGGGCGCTCGGGTAGTCATGGATGACAGCTGCGGATCCAAAGGGGCTTGATGCATTTTTATTGCGATGGAAACAATATAATTATGGTTCAGGTGTGGTTAAGGCTTGACCGTTTCCATCTTAACTTATTTAGTTATCATTGCATTTGAATCCCACCCACCGGAAATGGAGTCATTGCAATGCTGAATAACATTCCATCTAAACGGACGTTGATAGCCAGCATGCTGACGCTGGCCTTTGGCGCCACCGCAACCTCTGCGGTACAGGCAGCCACGACGGCCGCCGAACAGGATAAAGGCAAGCCCAACATTGTTGTTATCTTTGGCGATGATATCGGCTATTGGAACCTCAGTACCTACAACCAGGGCATGATGGGTTACAAAACGCCCAATATCGACAAGATCGCCGCAGAAGGCGCCAAATTCACCTCCTATTATGCAGAGCAGAGCTCTACCGCGGGTCGTTCTTCCTTTATTACCGGCCAGATGCCGTTCCGTACCGGCATGAGCAAGGTGGGGATGCCGGGTGCACCTCAGGGTCTCCAGAAAGAGGACCCCACCATCGCCAACGTACTCAAGCAGCTGGGTTATGCCACGGGGCAGTTCGGCAAGAACCACCTGGGTGACAGGGATGAATTCCTGCCGACCGCCCACGGCTTCGACGAGTTCTTCGGCAACCTCTATCACCTGAACGCGGAAGAGGAGCCGGAAAACCCGGACTATCCGAAAGATCCCGCCTTCCGCAAGCAGTTCGGCCCGCGCGGCGTCATCAAGAGCACCGCGGATGGCAAGATTGAGGATACGGGTCCACTCACTGTCAAGCGGATGACCACGGTGGACGAGGAGACGCTGGCGGCCAACAACGACTTCATGGAGCGTCAGGTCAAGGCCAAGAAGCCCTTCTTCACCTGGTTCAACACCACCCGCATGCACAACAAGACCCACATCAAGCCTGATCACCAGGGCAAGACGGGTCTCGGCGATTATGCCGACGGCATGGTGGAGCACGACGCCATCATTGGCGAGGTGATGAAGAAGATCAAAGACCTGGGGATCGAGGACAACACCATCGTCGTCTATACCACGGACAACGGCCCCATGACCGCGACCTGGCCGGACGCCGGTTTCACGCCCTTCCGCGGCGAGAAAAACACCGGCTGGGAAGGGGGCTTCCGCGTGCCTGCCATGGTCAAGTGGCCAGGCCATATCCAGCCAGGCACTGTGCTGAACGATATCTTCGGCAGCAATGACTGGTTCCCGACCCTGATTGCCGCCGCCGGCGAACCCGAGATCAAGGAGAAGTTGCTCAAGGGCTACAAGACCTCGGCAATGACCTACAAGGTCCACCTGGACGGCTACAACCAGCTCGACTATCTGCAGGGCAAGTCACCGAGTCAGCGCCAGGAGTTCTTCTACTGGAGTGATGATGGCGATCTGCTGGCCATGCGCTACGGCCGCTGGAAGGCTCACTTCATGATCCAGGAGCATACCGGTCTGGCGTTGTGGCAATACCCCTTCACCAAGCTGCGTACCCCGATGATCTTCGATCTGGAGGTCGACCCGCTTGAGAAGGGCAGTGATGGGATGGGTTACAACACCTGGTTCTATGATCGTCTCTTCCTGCTTGGCGGCGCGCAGAAGTATGCCACCGACATGATCAACAGCTTCCAGGAGTTCCCGCCACGGCAGAAACCGGGTAGCTTCACGATATCCGACGTGAGCGCCCTGATCGAGCAGGGTGCGAAGAGCAACTGATTCTCGGCGTGTACGGGTGAGGCCCTGGCCTCACCCGCTTTCAGGGGTAACGATGAAACACAGCACCACCATGCCCATCAAGGCGCTGGCATCCGCAGAAAAATATGCCGGCAAGGGGCCAGCCTGGGTTCGCCGCTTTCATGTGATGGCCAAGCCGACGGGTTCCACCTGCAACATCGATTGCACCTACTGTTTCTACCTGCACAAAGAGGGGCTGCTCCATCAGGAGCGTCACACTCACATGAGTGACGAGGTGCTGGAGAACTACATTCGCCAGTACATCGACAGCCAGGATGGCGAGCAGGTTGTCTTCTCCTGGCAAGGGGGCGAACCAACCCTGATGGGGCTGGATTTCTTCCAGAAAATCGTCAAGTTACAAAAGCAGTATCAAAAGGCAGGCCAGCGGATCGAGAACGATCTGCAGACCAACGGCATTCTGATCGATGACAAATGGGCCGCCTTCCTGAAAGAACACCATTTCCTCGTGGGGCTCTCCATCGACGGGCCGCGCGAACTGCATGACAGATATCGGGTGACCCGCAGCGGCAAGCCCACCTTCGACAAGGTGATGGAAGGGGTGGCCGCCCTCAAGCGACACGGGGTGCCCTTCAATGCCCTGGTAACCGTCAACCGGACCAATGCCCGCTTCCCCCTCGAGGTGTATCGCTTCCTAACCCGGGAGCTGGGGGCCACCTACATCCAGTTCAACCCCTGTGTCGAGCCCGTGGATTTCACCAGGACGGCGCCGCAGTTCTGGCACGATGACACCATTCCCGTAACCGGTAGCCGCCGCGCCAAGCCGGGGGATCTGGACTCCATCGTGACGGACTGGTCGGTGGACCCGGATGACTGGGGCCAGTTTTTGATCGCGGTGTTCGAGGAGTGGGTCAACAACGATCTCGGCCGGGTGCAGGTCAACCTGTTCGAGACGGCGGTGGCCCAGACCATGGGCATGCCCGCCCAGATCTGCGTGACCTCGGAGTTTTGCGGCAAGGGACTGGCCATCGAGAAGAACGGGGACATCTATTCCTGCGATCACTACGTCTATCCGGAGTACCGGCTGGGCAACATCGACGACACTCCGCTGTCCCACATGGCCTTCTCCGAGCGTCAGCAGGCCTTCGGGTTTGGCAAGCGGGATACCCTTCCCGCCTATTGCCGGGCCTGCCCCTATCTCAAGCTGTGCTGGGGGGAGTGCCCGAAGAACCGGATTGTACGCACCCCGGATGGGGAGCTGGGACTGAACTACCTCTGCCCCGGCATCAAGGCCTTTTTCGACTACGCCCAGCCCATAGTGGTGGGCATAGTCACCATTTTGCAGGGGCAACCGGCAGGAGATAAGGCATGAGCAACAGGGAGAGGCTGCTGCAGCTCGAGCAGCGCATGAACGAACAGGTGCTGGGGCAGGAGAATCTGGTCAGGATGCTCGTCATCGGCCTGTTGTGCGATGGTCACGTGCTGCTGGAAGGGCTGCCCGGGCTCGCCAAGACCCGGGCGGTGCGAGCGCTCTCCCGCCATATCGACGGGGACTACAGCCGAATCCAGTTCACACCGGATCTGCTGCCATCTGACATCACCGGCAGCGAGATCTATCAGCAGCATGCGAGTTCGGAGCAGGAACAGTTTCGCTTCAGGCCCGGCCCTGTGTTTGGCAACATCATTCTGGCGGACGAGATCAACCGGGCATCGGCACGGGTGCAGTCGGCCCTGCTGGAGGCCATGGAGGAGCGCCACGTGACCGTGGCGGGGAAGAGCTGGCCACTGCCCGGCCTCTTCATGGTGCTGGCGACCCAGAACCCGGTGGATCAGGAGGGGACCTGGCCACTGCCGGAGGCGCAGCTGGACCGCTTCCTGATGAAGGTGCTGGTGGACTACCCCTCGAAGGCCCACGAGCAGCAGGTCATGCAACTGGTCCGTGAAGAGCAGCGGCAGAAATATGCCCGGAGCGATCGGGGAGAAGAGGCTGCCACGGCCCCGGATCTGCGGATCACCCAGGAGGAGGTGCTGAGCTGCTGGCAGGAGATAGCCCAGGTGCACGTCGCCCCGACCGTCGAGGCCTACATCGTCAATCTGGTGGGGATGACCCGCCACCCGCAGGGGGTGAGCGACGAACTGGCGAGCTACATCAGCCTCGGGGTCAGCCCTCGCGCCACCCTGGCCCTCGAGCGTTGCGGGCGGGCCAATGCCTGGCTGGCGGGTCGCGACGCTGTCCTGCCACAGGACATCAAGGACGTCGCCCACGCCGTCTTGCGTCATCGCCTGATGATGAGCTATCAGGCCAATGCGGACGGCTTCTCGGCGGACGACGCCATCCAGACCCTGCTCGATACCGTGGTCGCCTGATGGCCACGGGACTTTGCATCGATCGCGCCGATCTGATGGCGCTGGCGGGGGAGGCCAGGCTGCTCCGAAACGATCCGGAGCGGATCGCCAAGGGGGCCCTTGCGGGGGAGCGTGTCTCGCGCCAGCAGGGGCGGGGACTCAACTTCGAAGGCTTGCGGCGCTACCAGGCGGGGGACGATGTCCGTCTCATCGACTGGCAGGCCACCGCCCGCCTGCGCACCCCCTGGATACGGCTCTATAACGAGGAGCGCGAACGCCCCGTCTTCCTGCTGATCGATCAGCGTCTCGACATGTACTTCACCACCCGTGGCCACAGCAAGTCGGCGGCGGCGGCCATGATCGCCGGGCTCTATGCCTGGCGCAGCTGGCACGACAGCGATCGGCTCGGGGCCCTGGTGTTCAATGACGAAGAACTGGCGGTGCATCCCTGCCGCTCACCCAAGCAGAATCTGGGCCGCGTCATCGAGGATCTCTGCCGCTTCAATCAGGCGCTGCCGGCGGCCTATCCCCAGGAGCCGCGCCCGGAGGTGGATCTGGCCCGCGTGCTGCAACAGATCCAGTCGCTGGTCCCGCCAGGCGCCTGGCTCGGGATCATCAGCGATTTTCATGACATGGATGCCCGCTGTGATGCCCTGCTGGCAGGGCTCAGGCGTCGCTGCGAGATCACGGCCTTCGTGGTCTATGACGACCTCCATCTGCGGCTGCCGACCCGGGGTGCGCTGTGCGCCCGCTATCAGGGCAGCGATGCCACCGTCGCCCTGTCGCCGCAGATGAGGGACGATATCCAGCATGCCATCGGCAGGCGTCTGGCGGATCAGGAGGCGCGGCTGACCCGACTGGGGGCCAGGGTGCGCAACATAGTGACCAGCCAGGATCTGGTGCGGCAGCTGCAAAAGGGAACATGAAAGGGAACATAGAGGGGGGCTGATGCTCGAGAAAGGGTTTTCCGTACCGGCACTGCTGGATCCATCCCTGCCAGAGCGTGTCTCCTGGTGGCCGCTGGCGTTTGGCTGGCGATGGCTGGGAGCCTTGCTGCTGCTGGCCCTGTGCGTGATGGCCCTGTCCCGCCTTGCCCGCTGGCGGCGCAACCGCTGGCGCCGCGAGGCCGGCGCCATGATGGCGACCCTGAGGGACGTCGACGGCTGGCTGGCGATGATCAAGCGCATCCGTCTGGTCCATCACCCTCGCGCCGAGGTCGCCCGGGCCATCTCCCCGGCCGAGATCCTGGCCGGAGTCCCCGTCGACGAGGCCTCCCGGCACCTGTTGTGCGAGCGCTACTGCCGCCCTGACAGTGAACTGACCCCTGCCCAGAACGCCCGTTTGGCCAGGCAAATCGCCGCCTGGCTGGAGAGCCTGCCTCATGTCTGACTGGTTATCCCGCTTCGATTTCGCCTGGCCCTGGGCATGGCTGCTCCTCTTCCTGCCGCTCCTCGGCCGCTTCCTGCTGCCCCAGGTCAGGCCGCAGGCAGACTATGTGAGGGTTCCGTTCCTGCCCCATCTGATCGAGACCCTGAACCTCAAGGAGAGCCCACCGCAAGCCAGCCGCTGGCAGCAGCTGTGGTTCTGGACGGTCTGGCTGCTCCTGGTGTGCGCGCTGGCGAGGCCCGAATCCCTGACACCGCCCCAGCACATAGTAAAACCGATGAGAGACATGGTGCTCATCCTCGATGTGTCGGGCTCCATGGGAAAGAATGATCTGCCCGGGGGAGAGACCCGTCTCGCGGCGATGCAGGCCTCCGTGGCCAGGTTCGTGGCAGCCCGCAAACAGGATCGCATCGGACTGGTGATCTTCTCCAGCAGTGCCTACCCCTTTGCCCCCCTGAGCGAGGACAAGCAGGCACTGCAGGCCCGCATCACCCAGCTCTCCTCCGGCATGATCGGCGAGCAGACGGCGATCGGCGATGCCATCGGCGTCGCGGTCAAGATGCTGGATACCGCCCTGCACGGGGAGAGCAGCAAGCTGGCCATTCTGCTTACCGATGGCAATGACACGGCCTCCCAGCTGCCCCCCGCGCTGGCGGCCAGGTTGGCGGCGGATCACCGGGTTCAGATCCACACCATCGCCTTCGGCGACGAGAACACCAGTGGTGACGACAAGGTGGATCTGGACCTGCTCAAGGAGATCGCGGACACCACCGGCGGCCGGAGCTGGCAGGCCGCCCGCAGCGGCGCGGCCCTCGATGAGGTCTGGAAGGAAATAGACGCCCTGACCCCGGTAGAGGTCAAGACGCTGGGCTGGTCCTGGCACCAGCCGCTGTATCCCTGGCCGCTCGGCCTGGCCCTGCTGCTGTTGCTGGCGTTCACCCTGCTGGATTACCGCAAGGAGTCAGCGACCCATGAGTGACTTCCATTTCCTCCACCCATGGCACCTGCTGGGGTTGCCGCTGTGCCTCGCGCTCTGGTTTGTTGTGCGCCGTCCGCCCAGCGCCTGGTATCAGCTGATGGACAAGCCGGTGGCCGAGGCGCTGCTGGTGGGCAAGTCCCGCCCCCTGATGCAGCTGCTGCCCTGGCTCTTTGCCACCGGCGTGCTGGCGCTTTCCGGGCCGACCTGGCAACGGGAGATCCCGGCCGCGCTCTCCCCGCAGGGGAGCGTCATGGTGCTGCTGCAGCAGAACCTCGGCATGTATGCGCAAGATCTGGCGCCCAGCCGTCATCAGCGCATGCAACACAAGCTGATGTCACTGGTGCAGGGCACGCCCGGAACGGGGTTCGGGCTCATCGTCTATGACAGCACGGCGCATTTGACCACCCCCCTGACGCTGGACCCCGACTTCTTCTCCCTCTTCCTGGAGGCCCAGAGCCCGGCCATCATGCCGCAGGGGCAGGGCTCGGCCCTGGTCAAGGCCCTGGCGCTGGCGCGGGAGAATCTGCCGACGGCCCCGGATGCGGCGCGCAGCATCCTGGTGGTGGCCGACACCCTGGCCCCGGACGAAGCGGCCGCGCTGAGGGACTCCCCGCTGCCGGTACAGGTCTGGGTGGTGGGCACGGAGCGGGGGGGCACGCTGCCGGCCAAGTATGCCGAGCGCGGGATAGACACCCGGCTGAACGTCGATGAGTTTGGTTCGCTGAAGCGGGACGGCATACCGGTCACCCTGGCCACCATAGATGACGGGGATCTGGCGGCCGTCTCGGCCAACATCGAGCGGGCGGTGCAGGCCCAGAACAATGCCCGTGAAGACTTGCGGTGGAAAGACAGCGGCTACCTGCTGGTGATCCCCATGCTGGGGTTGCTGCTGTTCTGGCGCAGGCAACTCTTGTGCGTGACCTTGCTGGCGGGCTCGCTCGGGCTCTATGGGGGCCATGTCGAGGCGGCCTGGCTGGACTGGTGGGCGACACCGGATCAGCAGGGGCAGCGCGCCTTTGACCGGCAGGATTACGAGCAGGCCGCCGAGCACTTCCAGGATCCGCTGAGGCGAGGCATTGCCCACTACCATGCCGAACAGTTTGTGGCGGCGGCCGCGGCGTTTCGTCAGGCCCCGGCCACACCGGAGACCCTAGTGTGGCTGGCCAACAGCTATGCCCGGCAAAAATCCTGGCAACAGGCCATCGACGCCTATGATCAGGCGCTGAGCCTGCGCCCCGGCTGGGACATGGCGCTGGACAACCGCGCCAGGATTGCCGGGATCATCATGGCGCTGCGCAAGCAAGAGCGGGATCGCGAAGCCTCCCAGGGGGAGGAGGCGGATTACGATCCCGATGAGATCAAGCATGACCTGAAGAAGGGGCAGGGGGTGGATCAGCAGGATCTCGGGGCGGTGGGCGGCGCCACCCCCCAGGCGAACCAATGGTATGACAATCTGCAGCTCTCCCCCTCCGGGCTGCTGCGCAACCTCTACCAGGCCGACACCCCGGAGGCACAGTGAAACCGCTCTGTTTGTTGCTGCTGCTCGTCAGCCTATCAGGATATGGCGCCATGGACATCAGCCGGGAGCTGGTGGCGCCAGAGCGGCTGGTGCCGGGCCAACCGGTGCGCGTCGCCGTCACCTTCTGGACCGACTCCTGGTTCAACCCGCCACCCGAATGGCCAGCCCAGGTGGTGAGAAACGGCGCCCTGCTGACCACGCCCCTGCCGAACCAGCTGTTGACGCGTCAGCAGGATGGCAAGAGCTGGAGCGGCGTGCGGATGGAGAGGCTGGTCTCCGCCTGGGATCCCGGCACGCTGAGCCTGCCGGCGCTGGAGGTGACCCTCTCATCGGCGGGGCAAGCACCCCACACCGTCTCCCTGCCCGCCGTCGAGCGACCCGTGGCCTGGCCCCAAGACGTCAAACAACCGGACCGCTTCCTGCCGGCCAGCGCCCTGACCCTGAGCCAGAAGCTGGTGCTCTACCGCAGCGGGGAGGGGGACGCGCTGCATGTGGGGGATGCCATTGAGCGGCAGGTGACGGTCAAGGCCGAAGGGGTCGTGCCGTCCCAGATCCCGCAACTGCTGTATGCCATTCCTGGTCAGGACAGCCAGCGACTGCCCCCCGTTAACAGCCTGCTGGATTCGGGGCGTGGCGACTTTGGCGGTGGCCAGCGGGAGGAGCGCCTGCGCTATCTGCCCACCCGGCAGGGCAAGCTGGTGCTGCCGCCCTTGACCCTGAGGTGGTGGGATACCTCGGCGCAGCGCTGGCAGTCGGCCGAGCTGCCGGGGGCCGACTACGAGATACAGGGGCCGCGTGCGGCCGGTCGAGAGGCCGAACTGCGGGCCGGCACCACCTCTCACCTCTGGCGCTACCTGTCTATGCTGGGAGGCCTGGCCATCCTGGCGGTGGCGGGCTTCTTCGCCCGTCATTCGCTGCTGCGTGGCTGGCAGTTTGCCCGCCTCGCGGTTGCCCGATTCTGGCGTCCCGTCCCGTTGCCGGACCTGACGCCCTCACACAAGGAGAATTAGATGAAACTCAACCCTCTGCTTGTTGCCCTGCTCGTGAGCACCTGTGCGGGCGCCAGCGAACAAGGCGCGGCCAACCCCCTGGCCGCCTGGCAAGACACGGCGCCCAAGAAGGCGATCGAGGCCTGGGTCAAGGGCGCCACGACGGAAGGCTCCAAGACCTTTATCCCGGTCAGCAAACGCTATGTGGTCTTTGACAACGACGGGACCCTCTGGCCGGAGGCCCCATTGACGTTCCAGCTGCAATTCGCCCTCGACGAGATCAAGCGACTCGCCCCCGCACACCCGGAGTGGAAAGACGATCCCATCGTCAAGCTGGTCCTGGCCGACGATCTGGCCGGGCTGGTCAAGGCGGAGAAACCGGGACTGACCAAGCTGGTGGCGTTGACGCACAGCGGCATGAGCACGGACGACTATGCGCAGCGGGTGCGCCACTGGCTGGACACGAGCAAGCATCCCCGCTTTGGCTGTGGCTATGACAAGCTGGGCTACCTGCCCATGAGGCAGTTGCTGGAGTATCTGCGGGCGAACGGCTTCAAGACCTGGATAGTGTCCGGTGGCGGCATCGACTTCATGCGGGTGTTCGCGCAAGAGATGTACGGCATCCCGCCGGAGCAGGTCATCGGCTCCTTCGCGCTGTCCGACTATGCCTTGACGGCGGATGGCTCAGCCATCACCAAGACGATGAAGGGGGCCTACTTCGACGACGAGGCCGCCAAGCCCGCCGCCATTCACCTCTTCATGGGGCAGCGGCCGGTGGGGGCCTTTGGCAACAGCGACGGCGATGTGCCCATGCTGCAATACACCTCCACCCAGCCCGGCTTCAAGACCTTCGGCCTCATCGTGCATCACACGGACGCGAAACGGGAGTATGCCTATGACGGCCATCCCCCGAGCAGCGGCACCCTGGTCAAGGGGCTGACGGAGGCGACCAAATATGGTTGGACCCTGGTGGACATGAAGCAGGACTGGAAGAGCGTGTTCGATCCCGCCCTGTGTCAGACCCCCTGATGACCGCGCCCTGAGAGCATCAGGGCGCCTGCCATTCAGCCCTTGCGGCTCGCGAGCTGGCGCAGCCGCTGGGTGCTCTGGTGCAGACTCTGCTGCTGTGCCTCGCTCAGGGGGCACTGCCTGAGGACGTACTCCGCGCTGGCCACCACCGTCTTCCAGCGCGGGGCCTTGGGCAGGGTATCCAGGCTCAGGTACTTGTCGAGGGTGCGGGTCTGGGGGCTGGACCTGTCCATGTAGACGCGCCACAGCTTGCTCTTCTCCGCCAGCACTATCTTGCCCTTGCCGGTGCTCTGCTGCCAGGTGTCCAGGGTGAGCCGCATGGTATCCACCAGGGCCCGGCGCAGGGGCTCGTCATCCTGCTGGCGGATGAGGTTGTCCGCGAGCGATCTGAACTCTCCCCCCAGCCGGCTCAACTCCCCGAGCAGTTGACCATCCTCGATGATGGCTTGGCGTGACAGGCTCTTGAGGGCGTTCTCCAGCGCCATCACCCGGTTGTCGTCCTGGCGCTGCTCGGTGCTGAGGGTCAGCGCAAAGGCGTGTTGCCCGGCCAGGTTGATGGGCAGGGCGCGCGCATTGAGGCCATCCTTCTGACCCGCCACCAGGAAGTCCAGATCCTGCTCCGGGCGCGCCGTCATGTCGGGCCACTGCTGGGCCAGCGGGCTGGCCAGCCACTCGTCCAGGGGCTGCCCCTCCATGGCTTCCGGTTCCTGACCCAGCAGGCGCGCCAGCGCCCGGGAAGCGAACAGCACCACGCCCTGGCCGTCGATGAAGACCATGGGGTCGGCCCCTTCCCCGAGCAGGGCCAGCAGCCGCTCCTGATCCTGATGTAACTGCTCCTGCAACATCAGGCGGTGCTCTATCTCCTGCTTGAGTAATCGGTTCTCCACCAGGGAGGCGCGACCGGCGCTCGCCTCCAGCAGGGCCCTGACCCGGGCAAACAGCTCCTCCTTGCAGAAGGGTTTCACCAGGTAGTCGTTGGCCCCGGCGTTGAAACCCTCCTCGATATCCTTGGGCTGGTTGAGGGCGGTGAGCAGCAGCACCGGCAGCGTCTCCTTGGGGTGCTGCTGGCGCAGCCGGCGGCAGACGTCGAAGCCGGAGAGGGTCGGCATCATCACGTCCAGCAGGATGAGATCGACCGGCTCCTGGGCCAGCTTGGCGAGGGCGTCGTGGCCGTCGCTGCTCGGCAGGATGCGGTAGCCGCAGGGTTGCAGCAGGTGGCGCAGTATGTGCAGGTTGATGGGTTCGTCGTCCACCACCAGGATGAGGGGGGCGCCGCGTGGCGGGGGCGGCAGATCCTCGCTTTCCCAGTCCGGCAGGGTGAGGGGCTGCTGGCGCACCAGCTGGATCTCCATCTGGCGGCTGTCCAGGGTCAGGGTGCCCGCCTTGCCGCTGGCGAGCGGCAGGGTGAAGGCGAAGGTGGAGCCGACGCTCGGTTCGCTCTCCACGAACAGCTCGCCCCCCATGAGATGCACCAGCTGGCGGGTGATGGAGAGGCCGAGGCCGGCCCCCTGTTTGCTGACCTCCGGGCTCATCTGAACCAGAGGCTCGAAGATGTGCTCCAGGTGATCCCGGGCGATGCCGATGCCGGTGTCGGTCACCTTGATGCGTAGGAAGTTGCCCTCCACCAGGGCGCTCAGCACCACCTTGCCCTGGGGGGTGTACTTGATGGCGTTGCCCACCAGGTTGTAGAGCACCTGTTCGAGGCGCTGCTCGTCCGCCAGCACCGGCGGCAGTTCGGCCGGGCTGATGTCCACCAGGGTGAGGGGCTTGGCCTGCACCAGGTGCTGGCAGAGATCCAGCACCAGCCGGATGACTCCCTTGGAGGAGACGGGCTGGGGGTGGATCTCCAGCTGGCCGTAGCGCATCTGGTGGTAGTCCAGCAGATCGTCCACGAGGCGTGCCAGGCCGTCCGCGCTCTTGATGATGAGGCCGAGCTGCTTTTGCTGCCCCTCGGTGAGATCCTGCTGGCTGGCGAGCATGGACTCCGCCATGCCCTTGATGCCGTGGATGGGGGTGCGCAGCTCGTGGGAGGTGTTGGCCAGCAGTTCGTCCTTGAGCTTGTCCGCCTGCTGCAGGCTGAGGTTCTGCTTGTGGGTCAGCTTGACCTGCTGCTGCAGCTCCTGGGTCTGGCGCTCGATGAGCTCGATCTTCTCCTTCACCGAGCGCTGCATGTGGCGAAATGCCTGGGCCAGCCGATCGATGTCGTCGTCCGTGCGATCGATGGCGATGGGGTGATCCAGGGCGCCGTCGGCCACCTGCTCCGCGGCGGCGGTGAGGGATCGCAACGGCGCCGTGATGGAGTGGGAGAGCCAGCGGGAGAAGAGGGTCAGCAGCAGCAGGGAGGCCGCACCCAGCAGGACCACCAGGGCTTCGAGCTGGCGAATGGGGGCATAGGCTTCCCGGGTGGAGATCTCGGCGATGAAGGCCCATTCGGTATCGAACACCTTCACCTGGGTGTAGGCGGCCAGTACCTCGTCCTCGTGGTAGGAGAGAAACTGCCCGACCCCCTGCTCGCCGGAGAGGGCCTTGATGATGAGCGGCGTCTGCAGCGGCCGGAAGTCCGGGGTGAAGCTGTTCTCCACGCTGAAGCCGGGGGCGAGGGAGGCGTTGGCGCGCATCCGCTTGTCCGGGCCGATGAGGATGGTCTCGCCGGTCTCCCCGAGCCCCTCCCGCTCCGCCATGATCTGGTTCAGCTTGTCCGGCAGCAGCTCGAAGATGACCACGCCGCGCACGTAGTCGTATTGCATCACGGGGGCGGCCAGGTAGGCGACGACCTGGCCGGTCAGCTCGTTGCGGCCAAAATCGGTGAACTCGAAGATCTGCTGCGGCTTCTGGCCACCGTCGAGCCGGCGCTTGATCTTGGCGAAGGTGTTGCCAAGTCCGCTGGACTGGTAGGGGCCGGAGAGCAGGTTGGTGGCGAAGTTGGCGTGCTTGGTGACCGAATAGACCACGTCGCCGTTGAGGTCGACCAGGAAGATGTCGCTGTAGTTGGACTTGCGCACCATGTCGGCGTAGCCGCGGTGAAAACGCTGGTGGACACGGCCATACATCTCGTCCGCGAGGATGAGGGCACTGATGGAGGGCTCGATGTTGACCTGACTGTCCGGTTGTTGCAGCTTGTCCCAGGAGCCGGGCACATAGCGGGCCTGGGCACGGGCGCGGGCCTCCTGCGGCGTGGTGCCGAGCTTCTCGAAGGCGCCGGTGAAGCCATAGAAGCGGCCGATACTGTTGCCGGCAAAATCCTGCTGGGAGAAGTTGATGATCTGCTCTTTGAGGTTGCCAAAGTAATCTTCCAGCTGGCTCTTCTTGATATTGCGCACCGAGACCAGGTGGTTGGATGTCTGGGTGGTGAGATCCTTGCCGTGGCTATAGAGGAAAAACAGGGTGACGACCAGGAAGGGCACCAGGCCCAACATGAAGAAAGCCAGCATCAGCTGCGGTCGGAGCCCACGAGGCCTGAAGATCCATTTCATTGCGTGATTTTCAATTGAGAATCCGGTTACTAAGCGCGATGAGTTTCTGACTAAAGGCTAACTATTTCAATGGCTTTATCTGAAATTCGCTCGTCGGGTCACAGGGAATGGGGGGATTTTCGACCAAGACGTCTAAAGCCTGAGCAAACAGTTTTGAAAAGCGAACAAAGTCATAAAAAAGGGTTGTGCCCGGGCTCGGGGTACGTATAATGCGCCTCGTTGTCAGGCAACTGGCACGAAAGCAGTAATGCGGGAATAGCTCAGTTGGTAGAGCACGACCTTGCCAAGGTCGGGGTCGCGAGTTCGAGTCTCGTTTCCCGCTCCAATACTCCATGGCACCAATCATGGACATCACTCTCAAGGCTCAGGCCTTGTCAGCATGGCGCGTTAGCAAAGCGGTTATGCAGCGGATTGCAAATCCGTTTAGTCCGGTTCGACTCCGGAACGTGCCTCCATATTCTCCCTGTTTTGTCACTCGTCACCGACGATCACTCACGCGGTTTTTCCCTGTATCGCCACTGTCATTGCGACCCGGTGAGCTGTTCGCATCCCTGTCGTTGCCACTCCTTGCGCAGATAGTGCTCCATGTCGGTCAGCGCCTCCCCCCGGAACTGAAACGCCAGCTCACCGCCGTGTTCGGTCAGGGCGGTCATCCGCTGGGTCAGCAGCGCGCACTGCCACAGGCTGGGGGAAGGCGTGCCATGATAGGCGATGTCGATGGCGTCCTCGCGATTGAGCTGCCACTCCTGCCATTGTGACCAGGCGAGCAGCCCCAGTACGCTCAGGATCGCCACATCCGCGAGTTTCATCCTATTCCCCCTGTCTGTGCTTCCTCCGTTAACTCTGGTCCAGCCGCCGCGTTTTGCCACGCTTGTTGTTTTTTGGTTAAAAAATGTAACCCATTTTCATTTTCTGGCTTTAAGACCGTTTTTTTCCAAAAAAATGGCCTCATGGGTGTAGTAATCCTACAATTTGTGGCGTAATCTTTGTTCAGTGGTCTTACCAGTGAGGCGTCATATCATGTTTCATCCCTTCTCCCTGACTCAGATAATCCTTCGCCGCATCTTCGTGCTGATGGCGGGTCTGCTCGCCTTCCCGGTGATGCTGTTTCGCAGCGATCGCGCCCGTTTCTACAGCTACCTGCACCGTATCTGGAACAAGACCAGCACCAAGCCGGTGTGGCTCAAGATGAGCGAGCGAGGGGAGCGGATCTTCTACTGAGGACGCGCCAGCCAATAAAAAAGACAGCCACGGGCTGTCTTTTTTATTGGGCGCTTGCCGGGCTGATAGCCAGCGCCAATGCGCCCTGGCTATCAGCCGGTGGCCAGTCAGGGCCGATGAGCCAGGGTGGCTAGTGCCGCCCGCAGGCGGGCGAGGCCGATGGGCTTGAACAGGCAGTCGTTCATGCCGGCGGCCAGGCAGAGCTCCCGCTCACGGGGCTGGGCGTGGGCGGTGAACCCCCAGACGGGCAGCTCATGGCCACGGGCACGCAGGTTGCGCGTCAGCTCGAAGCCATCCATGACCGGCATCTGGCAGTCGGTGATGACGAGATCGAAGGGATGACTGGTGAGGGCGCGCAGGGCCTCCAGCCCGTTGGCGCGCACGCTGACGTCGTGCCCCAGGTGCTTGAGCTGCTGGCGCAGCAGGGTCTGGTTGGCGTGGTTGTCATCCACCACCAGGATGCGCAGCCGGGTCGGCGGCGTCAGGGAAGTCGGAATCGCTGCCCTGGCAGGCAGCGGGGCGTGCTCCGCCAGTGTCAGGGGCAGGCTGATCTCGAGCCGGGTGCCTTCGCCGACCCGGCTGTGGACGCTGATCTCTCCCCCCATCATCTGGCACAGGATGCGGGCGATGTTGAGGCCCAGGCCGCTACCCGGGATGTGGCCCTGGGTGTGTGCGCGGTAGAAGGGGGTGAACAGCCGGGGCAGCTTGTCCGGCGAAATGCCGGCCCCGGTGTCGGCGATGACGAGGTGCAGCACGGGCTCGGCCTGTGCACCGGCCAGGGTGGCCGCTATGCTCACCTGGCCCTGCTCGGTGAACTTGATGGCGTTGCCGATCAGGTTGAAGAGGATCTGGCGCAGGCGAAGAGGGTCGATCATCACCCTCGGCAGGGGCCGCTCGGGCAGCCTGACGTCATAGGCCAGCCCCTTCTGCCCGGCCATGCCCGCGAACACCCGGGTCACCGACTGCAGCAGCGGCGTGAGCTCGCACGGCACCGGTGTCAGGGTCATCTGGCCCGCCTCTATGCTGGCGATGTCGAGGCTGTCTCCGAGCAGATCCAGCAGGCCGTTGGCGGAGTCTGCGGCGATGCGCAGCCACTCGCCGCTGCGGCGGCTGAGGGCGGGATCCTCGGTGGCGAGCTCCAGCATGCCGAGAATGGCGTTCATGGGGGTGCGGATCTCGTGGCTCAGGGTGGCGAGGAAGTCGCTCTTGGCGCGGCTGGCGCTGTCGGCCTGGAGCTTGGCCTGGCGCAGCGCCTCCTCCAGTCGCTTGCGGTCCGTGATGTCTATCCAGCCATCGATCACCCCGCTGATGATCCCGTCGCCATCGAAGTAGGGCACCATCCAGTGATAGATGTCGGTCTGCTCCCCCTGCCGGTTGAAGAGGCGATCGGCAAAGACGGGCTGCCCCTCCCGCAACACCTTGGCAAAGTCTTGTTCGAGTCTGGCGATGCTGCGGGCATCAAGCACCCCCTCCAGCCCCCGGGCGAAGGGCTGGCCCATGACGGCGTCCGGCTCTGCGCCGAGCTGGGTCAGGTACTTGCTGTTGCACAGCAGCACCTTGCCGCTCTTGTCCCGCACGACGATGGGGTGGGGCAGACTCTCCCCCAGGGCCCGGATAAAGCGGACATGGGCCTCCAGCTGCTGGCGGGAGGCCTGCTCGGTGTGGGCGAGGCGGTTGAGCATGCGGTTGCGGTAGAGCAGCGCCAGCGCCAGGGAGAGCAGCACGACAAACACCAGGTAGAAAACGTGGGCGTGGCGCTCCATGAAGCCGGGCACCGGCAGTTTGCGGTTGCGCCACTCGTAGCGCAGCATGGCCAGCTCGTTGGGGGGAATGGCGAGCAGGGTCTTGTCGAGGATCCCCATCAGCATGCCGTGCTCCGGCAGGCTGGCAAATCCCATCCGGATCGGCTCGTCATCGGCGGGGCCGGCGATGCGCAGCCGGGCCCGGGGATCGTTCTCCAGCGCGTGACGGGCGAAGTAGAGCGGCACGATGGCGGCGTCCAGTTGCCCCCAATCGAGCGCATCCATCGCCTGGGCGGCACTCTCCACCAGGGTGATCTTGCTGCCAGTGAGCCTCTCTGCGAGCGGGGTGTGGCGCGTCATTGCCACCGTCCTGCCCGCCAGGCTCTGGAGGGAGTCGATGGTGTGCTCGTCCTGGCGAGTGAGGATCACATAGATGTTGTCGGTGGCGTAGGGAATGGAGGTGAGCAGCCCGTAGCGCTCGGCCACCTGCTGGGAGATGGCACCAATGAGATCGATGGTGCCTGACCGCAGGGCTTCTGCCAGCTGGCGCTCGGAGTCTGCGCTCACGAACTCGAAGGTGAGGCCGGTGCGTGTGCTCACCTTGGCCAGCATGTCGACCGTCATGCCGACCAGCTGGCCGTCGTGATCCAGGGCACCATAGGGGTAGAGATTGTCCATCAGCCACACCTTGACGGGGGGGGCCTGGCGCATCCAGGCCCGCTCGGCGGCGTCATAGATCTCGCCATTCCTGTCGTTCATGTCGCGAATGGGCCCGTTCCACTGGGTGAAGATGGCATTGCGGATCCCGATGTCGATCCCCTCCAGGCTCTTGTCGACCAGGGCTGCCAGCACAGGCTCGCCGGCCTGCATCGCGAAGCGAAAATCTGCCGGCGCGAGCTCGGGTGGGGCCTCCCCACGCTGGCGCAGGTAGTCGAAGCGCTCGCTGTTGAGGAAGTGCATGGCATGGGCGTCCCCCAGCAAGATGTCCTGACGGCCGAAGAAGACGGCGTCGAAGGCCTCCATGTTGGAGGGGTAGGTCTCCAGGGTGAGGGTGGGGTAGTAGCGCTTGAAGCGTGCCGTGTCGATCTGCCCCTGGACTGCCGCTACGCGCTGACCCGGCGCGAACAGGGGCCCCTGACGGGCTTTGGGAGCCGAGAAGACGAGAGGCGAGCTGAAATAGGGGACGCTCAGCCGGATACCGGCAGCATCGGTGTCCGCCAGCGTGAGGTTGCCAACGCTGGCAAGGTGGATCTGCCCGCGGCGCAGGGCATCGAGCAGGCTTTCCTTGTCGGGGAAGGCGCGCAGCGCCAGGGGTTTTTGCAGGGTTCTGGCCAGCACGTCGAGATAGTCGGTGGTGAGCCCCTCCACACGCTGCCGGGCGAGGATCATGCTGAACGGGCGATAGTCGTGGCGCAGGATGCCGACCCGCAGTTGGGGGGTCTGTCGCAGCCACGCCTGCTCGGCCTGGGTCCAGCGGGGCGGGAGGATCTCGGCGGCGTGACGGCTGTGAAGGGTCAGGGCCAGGGCCGGTTGCAGGCACAGCAGGCAGAGCAGGCTCAGTGTTCGAAAGAGATTCATCATGCCATCCGACGTGACAGCCATCCTTGCCAGGTCTTGTTCAAAGGCGGCCATTCTACCGGAAAACGACTATAACGAGTCCCTTATTTGGCGTGTATTCCCATAAAAAGAGGCCCGGAGGGCGGATTGACCGCCGTCCGGGCGCCGTGGCCGTGCCACCCGCTCAACCGAACCGGTAGGCCCCCATGTAGAGGCTGCCGTAGTCCCAGCTGTCGTGCAGTTTTTCCGGCCTGTCCTGCCCCGCCGCTCCCAGCGCCACGAACAGCGGCCGCAGGTGATCGTCGTGGGGGTGGGATTCCACTGCCCCGGGGGCCCGGGTGCGGTAATCTTCCAGCGCCGCCTTGTCCCCCTCGCTCATGGCCTGTTCCATCCAGCGGGCGAACTGGCTCGCCCACTGGGGAACCGGGGCGCCGTCCGGTCCGAGCGCGCGCAGGTTGTGGGTCATGGCGCCGGAGGCGAGGATGCCGATCCCCTGTTCGCGCAGGCCCCGCAGGGCTTCCCCCAGCCGCCACAGCTGATCCGGGCTGAAGCTGGCCGGCAGGGAGAGCTGCACCAGGGGGATCTCGCTGTGAGGATCCATCAGGGAGAGGGGGGACCAGACGCCGTGGTCCAGCTCACGGCGCACCGGGGTGGCGGGCATGCCGGTCAGCAGCAACTGATCGCTCACCGCTTCCTGCAGCCACTGGGGGCTGCTGGCAGGCCAGCGGATATGGTAGAGCGGCTCGGGGAAGCCATAGAAGTCGTACATCAGGGCCGGGCTGGGTTCGACGTTGATCTGCAGCTCGCTGCGGCTGAACCAGTGGGCGGAGAACACCACCAGCCCCTTGATGCCCTCGAGGCGCAGGCGCTTGAGAAACTGGGTGGCCGGCTGGTCGCGCAAGACCAGATCCGGGGCGCCGTGAGAGATGAACCAGACGGGGGCGATAGCCATGACGAGACTCCCTATGCAGTGTGCAGGTACGCGCGGCGTACCAAAGACCGGGGTCAGGGCGAGGTGCCGCTGACGATGAGGTCATTATCTGCTCACGCCATGAGGTTAACAATCCATGCTGATGTGTAATCACTGTTCACTATAGGTAGATAGTGATGGGGGAGGAGGGCGGTAACGAGAGGGCCGGCGCAGTGGCCGGCCCTGGGGAAAAGGAGAGGGCGGGGTCTTACTGAATGCCCAGCAGCTCCACGTCGAAAATCAGGACGGAGCCCGGCGGGATCTTGCCGGCGGCGCGATCGCCATAGGCCAGGTTGGCGGGAATATAGAAGCGGGTCTTCTCTCCTTCCACCATCAGCTGTACCCCTTCGGTCCAGCCCGGGATCACCTGGTTGAGGCCAAACTCGATGGGCTCGCCACGGGCGACGGAGCTGTCGAACACTGTACCGTCCAGCAGCTTGCCTTCATAGTGCACCTTCACCTTGCTGGTGGCGGTGGGGTGAACCGTGCCGTTGCCCTTGGTGAGCACCTCGTACTGCAGGCCGGAGGCGGTGGTGGTCACCAGCGGATTGTCTTTATTGCCGGCGAGGAACTGGGCGCCGATGCGCACGTTTTCCGCGGCCAGCTTCTTGTTATTGCTGCTGGTGAAGAAGTAGTAGGCGACACCGGCGACCAGCAGCGCGATCAGAATGAATTTCATCGAATTTCCCTTGTGAGAGCGAGAACGGCATCTTATCCCAGCCGGGGCGTCAGGGCGAGCCGGGGCGGGCAGGATGTGACCGGACTGGCAAATGAACAGGGGGAGGATAGATCCTCCCCCTCATGGTGGCAGTGGGCGTTACTTGGCGGCCACCATCATCAGGGCGGGCAGGGCGAAGAAGAGCCCAGCCACGTACCCCAGGGCAAGCAGCTTGTTCTCGCTGCCGACCCGGGCCAGGTTCTCGGCGGCCTTGATGGGCAGCTCGCGCAGGAAGGGCAGGCCATAGATGAGTGTCACGGCGAACAGGTTGAACAGCACGTGGACGAAGGCGATGGTCAGCGCCAGCTGGGCACCGGCGCCGCTGATGGCGGTGGCGGCCAGCAGGGCGGTGATGGTGGTGCCGATGTTGGCCCCCAGGGTGAAGGGGTAGAGCTGACGGGTGCTGAACAGGCCGCTCCCCGCCAGCGGGATCATCAGGCTGGTGGTGGTGGAGGAGGACTGCACCATGACGGTGACCAGGGTGCCGGAGGCAATGCCGGTCAGGGGGCCGTGGCCCAGGGCCTTGTGCAGCAGCTCCTTGGCGCGGCCTACCATGACCCGCTGCAGCACCTTGCCGAGGGTGGTGACACAGCCGAGGATCAGCAGGATGCCGATGACGATGGTGGCAATGGCGGGCCCCTTGCCCGGCAGGAAGGCGACGGCGCTGTCGATGACGTTCATGGCCGGCTCGATGAGGGGTTTCATGAAGTCCATCCCCTTCATCGACATGTCGGCGGAGCCCAGCAGCAAGCCGGACAGCCACTCGGCGCTCTTTTGCAGCAGGCCGAACATCAGCTCCAGAGGGAGGAAGATGAAGACCGCCAGCAGGTTGAAGAAGTCGTGTACCGTGGCCGCGGCGAAGGCGCGGCGAAACTCGCCCCGATCCCGGATATGGCCGAGGGAGACGATGGTGTTGGTGATGGTGGTGCCGAGGTTGGCGCCCATCACCATGGGGATGGCCATGCCCATGGGCAGGCCGCCAGCCACCAGGCCGACGATCACCGAGGTGACGGTGCTGGAGGATTGCACCAGGGCGGTGGCGAGGATCCCGAGCAGCAAGGCCACGAAGGGGTTGTTTGCGAAGGCGAAGATCTGGGCCGCACCCTCGGCGCCGCCGGAGAAGCCCTTGAAGCCGTGGGAGACGGCGCCAACGGCGACCAGGATCAGGTAGATCAGCGTGATCACCGCCAGCCAGTTGAACAGTGGGCCGGTACGGCGGGGCTGCAGTGGTGCGGAAGATGCGGTGCTGTGCATGTGGCCTCTTGGGACGTGCTGCGTTGAATTGGACGGGCGCATTACAGCAGCGCTCTATGACAGAAATATGACAAAGTGACACTTTTATGATGGTTTGATGACGGCAGGGAGATGGGCGGATCGATCGTCACCGCCTCCTTGCTGCCACCAAATGGGTCAGGAACTGTCGGACGCACCCCCTGTGTGGAGGGTGCAAGGGCGTCGTTCGAAATCGTGCTTGTACTTGGCAGCCAGGGTTATATGCTGACGATTGTCCTTTCAACCAAAGAGAGTGGTGCTGTCATGCGAGCATGGATACTGTGTCTTTCCCTCGGATTGTTGTCTGCCGGCGTCCAGGCCGAGTGCAATCTCGAGAAGGCGGCCAAGAACGAGGCCCTCAATGCAACCCTGGGGGTCAAGGGGCGCTGTGATACCGACAAGCTGGTGGATCAGAAGACCAAGGATGCCAAGAAAGAAGTGAAAGAGGTGAAGAAGAACACCACCAAGGCGATCGATGACAAGACCGATGGCCTCAAGGAGGCCGGCAAGGACGTGAAGAAGGTGGTGAAGGATCCGGTCAAGTCGGCGGCCACCGCCGTGGTTACCAAGGGCTGAGCCGGGTGTCGGCCATTCCGGGCCGAGGCGGCACGCCGTGCGACGCAAGAAAGGGAGCCAATGGCTCCCTTTCTGTTGGGCAGCCGGCGGCTGGGCCAGAGGTCGCGCTAGAAATTGACGGAGCAAACGGGAAAAGAGGAGCCAAAAGGACATAAAGGTGCTATCTGGTGCCAGGGTTCGACCCGGGAGAGTAGACTGCGGCGCCATGTCATTAGCAATGGTGAGTCTGTCATGAAGCATGTCGTCATGAAACCCTGGTCCCTTCTCCTCCTCCCCCTGGCCTTCTGCGCCCTCCCGGCCCAGGCCAACCTCCTCTCTTCCGGTTGCAGCGCCAAGGACGTGGCGATTGGCTCGGCCGTCAACAGCGCGACCGGGGTCAACAGCCGCTGTTCGGCGGCCAGCACCAAGCAGCGGGTCGAGCATGCCGTCGACAACCCGGGGGATTACGCCAAGCGCAAGGCCGCCCAGGCCACCGGGGTGGACGACGCCTATCGCAAGGCGAAGAACACCCGGCAGCGGGTGGAGGATGCGGTCGACAACCCGGGGGACTACGCCAAGCGCAAGGCGGCCCAGGCCACCGGGGTGGACGATGCCTATCGCAAGGCGAAGAACACCAGGCAGCGGGTGGAAAACGTCGTGGACGATCCGGCCCAGGCGGCGGGCAGGGCCGTGCTGCGCCACAGCGGCGCATACTGAGTTGCCGGACCGACGAATGCGCCGCAAGAGGGCGTGGATGTAAAAAGGGGAGCCTATGGGCTCCCCTTTTGCTTGGCGTGACGTTCTGCTTTGCGTGTCGCTGGCCGCTTACTGGCCGTCGGTCGCTTCCTCGTACTGACGGAAGGGAATGCGCAGCACCGCGATGCGCAGGAAGAGGTAGGCCACCCCGATCCCCGCCCAGATGAGGCCGAGCTCCAGGGAGCTTTGCTCCAGGTTGATCCACAAGGCGCCTATGGTGGCGGCCCCCAGCAGCGGCAGCACCAGGTAGAGCAGGTGATCTTTCAGGCTCTTGTTGCGCTTCTCGCGGACCCAGAACTGGCCGATGACCGACAGGTTGACGAAGGTGAAGGCCACCAGGGCGCCGAAGTTCACCAGAGCCAGGGCCATGTCCAGATCGAACGACACCGCGGAGAGCGCCAGGGCGCCCACCAGCAGCACGTTGATGGCCGGGGTGCGCCAGGTCGGGTGGATGTAGCCGAACACCCGCTCGGGGATCATGCGATCGCGCCCCATCACGTAGAGGATGCGGGAAACGCCGGCGTGGGCGGCCATGCCGGAGGCGAGCACCGCCACCGTGGTGCACACCAGCACGATGCTCTGGAACAGGGTGCCGCCCACGTAGAGGGCGATCTCCGGCAGCACGGCGTCAGGCTCCTTGAAGCGGGCCAGATCCGGGAAGTAGAGCTGCAGGCTGTAGGAGACGGTCACGAAGATGATGCCGCCGATGAGGGCAGTCAGCACGATCGCCTTGGGGATCACCTTGCCGGCGTTCGGGGTCTCTTCCGAGAGGGAGCTCAGGCCGTCGAAGCCCAGGAAGGAGAAGCAGAGGATGGTGGCGCCGGTAAACAGCGGCAGCATGCTGGCGGACTCCACGTGGAAAGGACGGCTGCTCATCAGGGTGCCGGCACCCTCACCCTGGCTCAGACCCCAGGCGATGAGGCCGAGGAAGGTGATGATGATGGCGATCTGGATGAAGACGATGGCGCCGTTGAAGTTCGCCACCAGCTTGATGCCGCGCAGGTTCAGGAAGGTCATCACGGTGACCAGGCCGAAGATGAAGATCCAGGGATCGACGTTCGGGAACATGGCGGTCAGGTAGATCTTGGCCAGCAGGATGTTGATCATCGGCATGAACATGTAGTCGAGCAGGGAAGACCAGCCGACCATGAAACCGACGTAGGGGTTGAACACCTTCTGGGCGTAGGTATAGGCAGAGCCCGCGGAGGGGAAGCGGCGCACCAGGTGGCCGTAGCTGAAGGCGGTCAGCAGGATGCCGCCCAGCGCCAGCAGATAGGCTGTGGCCACGCGGCCGTCAGTGATGTCGCCGACGATGGCGAAGGTATCGAACACCGCCATGGGGGTGAGGTACGCCAGACCCATCACCACCACCTGGAACAGGGTGAGCGTCTTGAGCAGCTTGGCACCGGCCATCACGCTTTCTCCTCTGCACAGGCCACGGGGGCGAGATCGGACGGGATCAGGGAAGCGCGCAGGCCTCGCTGGACACAGGGGGCGCCGGTCTGGGTGACAGACGGATGGCGCACGCCGGCGGGGACCGGCAGGAAAGCAGTGAAATGCCCCATGTTTTTCCTCACAACGTCGGGAGATTGTTTGGCAATCTCGGTATCAATTCCGGCACAAGGTCCGGCCTCTTGGTGGATGGTGGTGTGCCCCTTAAAAAGCAAAGAACCGATGTCGCAACAACATCGGCTCTCAAAGGGCGCCGTATTGTGCCCTCAGGGGGGGGAGGAGACAAGCAAAAAAGGCCGTCAGAAGGGATTTTGTTTCCAGTGCAAGCAGTCACTTCGCAGCCAGATCCAGGGGAAAATGACAAGATACTCACCAGAAGGGCGGATGGACTGGCGGGAGGAAAAAGCTGGAGCCCGCATGGGGCGGGCTCCAGGGGAGGGATCAGGAGGCATCGCTCTCGGGGCGGCCGAGCCGGACCCGGAAGACGGTCAGGCGCAGCAGCAGGTAGAGGGCACCGAGCGCCGCCCAGACCAGGCCCAGCTCGAAGGAGGCGGGTTCCAGATTGAGCCAGAGCACGCCGATGCAGGCGGCACCGCACAGGGGCAGCAGCAGGAACAGCAGGTGATCCTTGAGGGTCTTGTTGTGGCCGAGCTTCACGTAGAAGTGGGCAATCACCGCCAGGTTGACGAAGGTGAAGGCCACCAGGGCGCCGAAGTTGATCAGGGCCAGGGCGATCTCCAGGTCAAACGACACGGCGGAGAGGGCCAGGGTACCCACCAGCAGCACGTTGAGCGCCGGAGTCTGCCACTTGGGATGGACGTAGGAGAAGAAGCGCGCAGGCAGGGCGCGATCCCGCCCCATCACGTAGAGCAGACGCGACACGCCGGCGTGGGAGGCCAGGCCGGAAGCCAGCACCGCCACCGTGGTGCACACCAGTACCACCGCCTGGAACAGGGTGCCACCCACATAGAGGGCGATTTCGGGCAGGACCGCATCCGGCTGCTGGAAGCGGGAGATGTCCGGGAAGAACAGCTGCAGGAAGTAGGAGGTGGTGACGAACAGCACGCCGCCGATCAGCGCGGTCAGCACGATGGCGCGGGGGATCACGCGATCCGCGTCCGGGGTCTCTTCCGACAGGGTGCTGATGGCATCAAAACCCAGGAACGACAGGCACAGGATGGAGGCGCCGGTCAGCAGGGGGTTGATGTGCATCTGCTCGGAGAAGAAGGGACGGCTGCTGGCCACGGTTCCCATGCCCTCACCGTTGTAGACGCCCCAGGCGATAAGCCCGATGAAGACGGCGATGATGCTGAACTGCATCATGACGATCAGGCTGTTGAAGTTCGCCACCAGCTTGATGCCGCGCAGGTTCAGGGCCGTCATCACGGCGGCCAGGGCGAAGATGTAGGTCCAGGGCTCCACGTTCGGGAACAGGGCCTCCATGTAGATCTTGGCCAGCAGCATGTTGATCATCGGCATGAACATGTAGTCGAGCAGGGAGACCCAGCCCACCATGAAGCCGACATAGGGGTGGAACACCTTCTGGGCATAGGTGTAGGCGGAACCCGCCGAGGGGAACTTGCGCACCAGATGGCCGTAGCTCATGGCGGTGAACAGCATGCCGATGAGGGCGAACAGGTAGGCGGTGGGCACATGGCCTTCGGTGATCTCGGTGACGATGCCGAAGGTGTCGAACACCGCCATGGGGGTGAGGTAGGCCAGCCCCATGATGACCACGTGCCAGAGTTTCAGGCTTTTCTTCAGAGCGGTGGGTTGCGCAGTCATTATGGGTTCCCCTCGAAACGGACCGACGGGATCAGGCTGACGGAGATGTCATGCTGAGCAGAGGGGGCGCCATGCCCTTGTTCGGCTGGATGGCGCTGACCGGCGAGGGCCGGCAGTAAAGCGGTGATATGCCCCATGGTGTTCCTCACTAAGAAGCGGGTGTCGTGAGATGGCTGTCCATCTCGCTATCATTTCCGGTCGGTTCCGGCCTCGTTATGGATTTGTTTGGCGCAAAAAAAGAACCGGGCTCCGATGAGCGGGCGGTCCTTGAATACGGCGGCGCATTGTGCATTCGTGTTGCCCCCTTGACAAGCATATCAAGGGAGCAAAAACGCATTTTTTTGCACAAATAAGCGAACGCTTTCTTCCGTATCAGGCCAGGGATGCCAACAGGGATTGCTCGAGCAGATCGAGCCCCTCGTCGACGATGGCCGCCGGTGCGGTCAGGGGGGCGAGGAAACGGATGACGTTCCCGCGCACACCGCAGGCCAGCAGGACCAGGCCGCGCTTGCCCGCCTCGGCTACCAGCCGCTTGGTGAGGTCCGGATCCGGCCTGGTGGCATCCCGCTCCTTGACCAGCTCCATGGCCACCATGGCACCCGGGCCGCGGATGTTGCCGATGCAGTCAAACCGCTCGGCCAGCTGGAGCAGGCGGGTCTTGATCTGCTCGCCCTGGGCCTGGGCTTTCTGGTTGAGACGCTCCTCCTCGATCACCTCCAGCACGGCCAGGGCGGCGGCGCAGGCGATGGGGGAACCGGCATAGGTGCCGCCGAGGCCACCCGGCTTGGCCGAGTTCATGATGTCGGCCTTGCCGACCACGGCGGAGAGGGGGAAGCCGCCGGCCAGGCTCTTGGCGAGGGTCATGATGTCCGGTTCGACGCCGCTGTATTCGGTGGCGAAGGTCTTGCCGGTGCGACAGAAACCGGTCTGGATCTCGTCACAGATGAGCAGGATGCCGTGCTGATCGCAGATCTGGCGCAGGCGCTGCAGGAAGCTCGGGGAAGCGGCATAGAAGCCCCCCTCGCCCTGCACCGGCTCGATGATGATGGCGGCGACCCGGGCGGGCTCGATGTCGGCGCTGAAGCAGAGATCCAGCGCGGCCAGGGCGTCCGCTTCGCTCACTCCCAGGTAATCGGCGGGGAAGGGGAGGTGATAGACCTCGCCCGGGAAGGGGCCGAAGCCGGTCTTGTAGGGAACCACCTTGCCGGTGAGCGCCATGCCCATCATGGTGCGGCCGTGGAAGCCTCCCTTGAAGGCGATGGTGCCGCTACGGCCGGTGTGGGCACGGGCGATCTTGATGGCGTTTTCCACCGCCTCGGCGCCGGTGGAGAGGAACAGGGTACGCTTCGGCGTGGGGCCGGGCACCAGGTCGTTCAGTTTCTCCGCCAGCTCGATGTAGCCGGAGTAGGGGGTGACCTGGAAGCAGGTGTGGCTGAATTTCTCCAGCTGGGCGCGCACCGCCGCCACCACTTTCGGATGGTTGTGGCCGGTGTTGAGCACGGCGATGCCGGAAGCGAAATCGATGTAGCGGTTACCCTCCACGTCCCACAGCTCGGCGTTCTGCGCCCGATCGATGAAGACCGGCAGCAGGGTGCCGACGCCCTGGACTACGGCCGCTTCACGGCGGGCCTGCCAGCTCTGGTTGTTGCTTGAATGACTCATTTTTCCTCCCTGAAGGGCATGTGCCCCGATATTCCTGTGCCATCTGGCTATCAATTGCATCCGCTGCCTGCCATGGGCAGGGCGGCATGTCCGGTGGGGGGCGCAGTCGGCGTGCTGTCGGGTCTGATGACCTCTGACGGTGGCCGGTGCGCCCCCTTGCTGTCGATAAAACGAAGGGGTGGTCAGGTGCTCCTGACTGCCCCGCGTGCCTTAGCGAATGCCGCCAAAGCAGAGGTATTTGGTCTCCAGGTACTCCTCCAGCCCTTCAGCCGCCCCTTCGCGGCCCAGGCCCGACTCCTTGATGCCGCCAAAGGGCGCCAGCTCGGTTGAGATGATCCCCTCGTTGATACCCACCATGCCGTACTCGAGCTGCTCCGCCACGCGCCATACCCGGGCCACGTCGCGGCCATAGAAGTAGGCGGCCAGGCCATAGGGGGTGTCGTTGGCCAGCGCGATGGCCTCGGCCTCGGTCTCGAAGCGCACCAGGGGGGCGACGGGTCCGAAGATCTCCTCGTCCAGGATGGGGTTGCCCTGCTCGACCCCGGTCAGGATGGTGGGGTGATAGAAGAGGGGGCCGGCGGGGTGGGGGCTGCCGCCCACCAGCACCCGGGCACCGGCTGCCTCGGCCTGCTTGACCAGGCTGGCCACCTTGTCGGCGGCGGCCGGGTTGATGAGGGGGCCTATCTGGGTGCCTTCCCCCATGCCATCTCCGACCTTGAAGCCACGCACCGCGGCCGCCAGCTTGTCGGCGAAGGCGTCATAGACACTCGATTGCACCAGGATGCGGTTGGCGCAGACACAGGTCTGGCCGGCATTGCGGTACTTGGAGGCGAGTGCCCCGGCCACGGCGGCGTCGAGGTCCGCATCGTCAAACACGATGAAGGGGGCGTTGCCGCCGAGTTCCAGGGAGAGGCGCTTCATGGTGTCGGCGCACTGGCGCATCAGGAGCTTGCCGATGCGGGTCGAACCGGTGAAGGAGAGCTTGCGCACCGTCTTGTTGTTGCACAGCTCGTCGCCCACCGCGCTCGCCTGGTGAGAGGTGATGATGTTGATGACCCCGGCAGGGATGCCCGCCTGCTCCGCGAGGGCCGCCAGTGCCAGGGCGCTGAGGGGAGTCTCGGCGGCGGGCTTGATGACGATGGTGCAACCGGCGGCCAGCGCCGGGCCCGCCTTGCGGGTGATCATGGCGATGGGGAAGTTCCAGGGGGTGATGGCGGCCACGACCCCCACCGGCTGCTTGATGGTGGCCAGACGCCGATCACCGGAGAAGCCGGGAATGGTGCGGCCATAGGCGCGCTTGCCCTCTTCGGCGAACCACTGGATGAAGCTGGCGCCATAGGCCACCTCTCCCTTGGCTTCGGCCAGCGGTTTGCCCTGCTCGCAGGTCATGATGCGGGCCAGCTCCTCCTGATTGGCCATGATGAGCTCGAACCAGGCGTAGAGCTTGCTGCTGCGCTCCTTGGCGGTGAGGGCCGCCCAGGCGGGCTGCGCCTGGTGGGCCGCCGCGATGGCGGCGCGGGTGTCTTCCCCGTCCATGTCCGGTACCTGGGTGATGACCTGGCCGGTCGCTGGGTTCAGAACCTCGAACCGGTGTCCGCCCCGGGCCTCGCACCAGCGGCCATCGACATAGGCAAGGGATTTGATCAAGGAGAGAGCAGGTTGTGATGCTGACATGGGAAGCCTCGATTGTGGGTCAGGGCGGTTCACTCGTCCGGTGGACACGCCGTATAGAATAATAAGCACATGACGACCATAAATTGAGCCGAAATGTTTTTCAAGTGTTAAATATATTTGAGTGTACGGGGTCTGGCATGCTAGAAATGAGGCTAATTGAGCGATTGTTGCGTTTTATGTCGTCTCGGGTGTGCAAAATAATGAACGGATGGGATTGTGCAGGATAGTGAACAGGGCACCGGCGTTGATGCACTATTTTAACCAACCGTCACCAGGTATTCGAATGGCAATTAAGGAGATGGACGATGCAGCAACCCCATGGAGAGGTCCAGTGGCGGACCATGACGGATAACCCCTTGGCTGACAAAGAGATGGACAAGAGCATGGGGGAGCGTCTCGCCCAGATCCGCCGGGGCCTCGGGCTCTCCCAGCGCCGGGCGGCCGAGCTGAGCGGCCTGACCCACGGCGCCATCTGCATGATAGAGCAGAACAAGGTGAGCCCCTCGGTGGCCTCCCTGCAGAAGCTGCTGAGTGTCTACGCGCTGCCGCTGTCGCGCTTCTTCGCCGAGGAGGAGCAGCAGACGCCGAGCGTGGTGATCAAGGCGGATCAGCTCATCGAGCTGGGCAGCCAGGGGGTCTCCATGAAGCTGGTGCACAACGGCAACAACCGTCGCCAGCTCGGCTTCATGCTGGAGACCTATGCCCCGGGCACGGACACCGGGGGCCAGGTCAAACACCTGGGGGAGGAGGTCGGCACCGTGCTGGAGGGGTCGGTGCTGCTGACCCTGGCCGGGCAGACCTATGCGCTCAGCGCCGGGGACAGCTATGTGATAGACACAGGCGAACCCCACAGTTTCAGCAATCCGTCGGGGCAGGTCTGTCGCATCGTCAGCGCCCACACCCCGGCCAACTTCTAGTGTCGTTCTGGAAAAGTGTCGTTTTGGAAAAGAACCGGTAAGGAAACAGGGATCATGACCGAACATGTAAAGAGTTACTACGCAGCCAGTGCCAACCAGCACGCCCCCTATCCCATGCTCACCGAGCAGCTTGAGTGCGACGTCTGCGTCATCGGGGCGGGTTACACCGGCCTCTCCAGCGCCCTTCATCTGGTGGAGAAGGGCTACAAGGTGGTGGTACTGGAGGCGGCCCGCATCGGCTTTGGCGCCAGCGGCCGCAACGGCGGCCAGATCGTCAACTCCTACAGCCGCGACATCGACACCATAGAAGCGAACTGCCCGCCGGAACAGGCCAGGCTGCTCGGTTCCATGTTGTTTGAAGGGGGCCAGATCATTCGCGATCGCATCAAGCGCTACAACATCCAGTGCGATCTGCAGGAGGGGGGCGTGTTCGCCGCCGAGACCGAGAAGCAGCTGCACGAGCTCAAGGCACAGCAGGAACGCTGGCAGAAGTGGGGCAACGACAAGCTGGAGCTGCTCGATGCCGACGGGGTGCGCGAGGTGGTGGCGAGCGATCGCTACGTCGGCGCCCTGCTCGACAAGAGCGGCGGCCACATCCACCCCCTGAACCTGGCGCTGGGGGAGGCGGAGGCGATTCGCATGCAGGGGGGACTCATCTTCGAGCAATCCGCCGTGACCAGCATTACACCGGGCCAGAGCCCGCTGGTGAAGACCGCCAAGGGCGCGGTGAAGGCGCGCTACGTGGTGGTGGCTGGCAACGCCTACCTCGGCAACCTGGTGCCCGAGCTTGCCGGCAAGAGCATGCCCTGCGGTACCCAGGTGATCGCCACCGAGGTGCTGGGGGAGGAGCGGGCCCGCTCGCTGTTGCCGCAAAACTACTGCGTGGAGGATTGCAACTACCTGCTGGACTACTACCGCACCACAGGGGATCACCGCCTGCTCTACGGTGGCGGCGTGGTCTATGGTGCGCGGGATCCTGCCGACATCGAGCGGCTGATCATCCCCAAGATGCTGAAAACCTTCCCCCAGCTCGCCGACGTCAAGGTGGAGTACACCTGGACCGGCAACTTCCTGCTGACCCTGTCGCGCCTGCCGCAGTTTGGCCGCATCGGCCACAACATCTACTACATGCAGGGTTACAGCGGCCACGGCGTCACCTGTACCCATCTGGCGGGCAAGCTGCTCTCCGAGGTGCTGAGCGGTCAGGCGGAGCGTTTCGATGCCTTTGCCAAGCTGCCTCACTACCCCTTCCCGGGTGGCCGGCTGTTCCGCATCCCCTTCACCGCCGCCGGGGCCGCCTGGTATACCCTGCGCGATCGCCTCGGGGTGTGAGCCAGGGCGCGTGACGCGAGCAACGACAAGGCCACCCTCGGGTGGCCTTGGTTTTTCTGGCGTGGCAAAAGCGCGGGGCTCTCGCTGCTGGCACCCTTGCCGGCATAGGGTGAGTCAACAGGGGCTAGTCGCCCCTGGCCACCCCCTCGCGTCTCGGATCCGCGGCCCCCAGCCAGCCGCCGGCATTGCGCTGCACCCCCTGCAGCCCCGAGGTCTGCTCATTGAGCAGGATCTCGTGTCCCCTGGCTTTCAGCCCCTGGACCACGGCGTCGGGCGTGCGCCCCTGCTCCAGCTCGGTGGGGCCGTTGCGGCTGCCAAAGTTCGGCAGGTCGATGGCCTGCTGCAAAGTCAGTCCCCAGTCCTGGGTACCGAGCAGCGCCTTGCCCACGTAGTTGATGATGGCGGAGCCCCCCGGGGAACCCAGGCTCATCTCGAGCTCGCCGCTCTGCTTGTCAAACACCAGCAGGGGCGACATGGAGGAGCGGGGGCGCTTGCCCGGCTCCACCCGGTTGGCCACCGGCAGGCCGGCCGCGTCCACCGAGGTGAAGGAGAAGTCGGTGAGCTGGTTGTTCAGCAGGTAGCCGTTGACCATCAGTCGCGAACCGAAGCCGTCCTCGATGGAGCTGGTCATGGAGACCGCCATGCCGCTGCCATCCACGATGGAGATGTGGCTGGTGGAGGTAAGTTCCGGGGTGGCGTCACGGCCCATGGCCAGCGCCCTGGGCGGGGTACCGGGCTTGGCGACCCCCATGGAGCGGTTGCCGATGAGGCGACCCCGCTCCGCCAGATAGCTCTTGTCCAGCATGCCCTGCACCGGTACGGAGACGACGTCGCCGTCGGCCACGTACTGGTTGCGATCCGCGAAGGCGAGCCGCGCCGCCTCGCTGTAGAGGTGGATGGCGTCGCTGGAGGCGGCGAGCCTGCCGTCCGGCCCCTGTACGGGCTTGAGCGCCGCCATGTCGCGGCTCTCCAGCATGCCGAAGATCTGGCCGAGGGCCAGGGTACCGGAGGAGGGGGTCGGGAAGCCGCACACCTCGCTCTGGCGATAGTCAAAGCAGAGCCCGTCCCGCAGCTTGGCGCGGTAGCTGGCGAGATCGGCCGCCGCCAGCACCCCCGGGTTGGTGGGGTGGCTGCGCACCTTGGCCACCATGGCATCCGCCAGCGGCCCGCGATAAAAGGCGTCCGGCCCCTGGCTTGCCAGGGTGCGCAGCACCCTGGCCAGGGCCGGGTTGGTTTGCTTGGTACCCGCCGTCTTGGGCGTGCCGTCCGCCTGATAGAAGTAGGCGCGGGCCTCTGGGTCCTTGGCGAGATAGGGCTCCTTGGCGAGCAGGGTGGCGAGGCGGGGGCTTATCACAAACCCTTGCTCTGCGAGGGTGATGGCGGGTTCGAACAAGCTAGCCCAGGGCAGCTTGCCATACCGCTCGTGGGCCAGGGCCAGGGCGCGCACCGTGCCGGGGGCGCCGACCGAGCGGCCCCCCACCACGCCGTCGTAGAAGGCCATGGGCTTGCCATCCTGCATGAACAGCTGATCCGTGGCAGCCAGAGGCGCCGTCTCCCGGCCATCCACCGCGGCCACCCGCTTGCCGTCCCACACCAGCATGAGGGAGCCGCCACCGATGCCGGAGGATTGCGGCTCCACCAGGGTCAGCACCAGCTGGACGGCGATGGCCGCATCGACGGCGCTGCCCCCCGCCTTGACGATCTGGTAGCCCGCGTCCACTGCCAGCGGATTGGCCGCGGCCACCATGAAGTGGCGACCCTGCCAGCCTGGCTTGTCAGTCCAGCCGCTGGCCGCTTCGGGGGCGGTCAGGGTCTGGGGTGGGGGCACATAGTGGAAGCCATTCTGGGGGGCGCAGCCGGCGAGCAGGCCAAGGGCGACCAGCAGGCCGAGAGGTTTGAGGGACATGACAAACTCCTTGTCGGTTTCTTGTTCACTTGTCGGAATGTGTCACACTTGGAGCCTGATGAAAAGATTGTCTTTAATACTCATATGGTTACAAATCTGTCAGGAGGCACACCATGAGACTCGAAACGCTGGAAGGAAGGGGCGGCATCCTGGCGCTGCTCTGTCTGCTGCTGGCCGCCTGCGGGGAGCCGGCGCTCAGGCCCCTGGGGGCGGGGGAGACCATACTGGCCTTCGGGGACAGCCTGACCGAAGGGCGAGGCGCGAGCGCGGCCCAGAGCTACCCCGGCGTGCTGGCGAGTCTGACCGGTCATCCCGTCATCAATGGCGGGGTGTCGGGGGAGCTGAGCCAGGCCGGCAGGGCCCGCCTGCCGGGGTTGCTGGCGGAACACAGGCCCGCCCTGGTCATCCTGCTGGAAGGGGGCAACGATATCTTGCGCGGTAGCGGGGAGGGGGCGCTCAAGGCCAACCTCGCCGCCATGATAGAGGAGGTGCAGAGCAGCGGCGCCCAGCTGGTGCTGGTGGGTGTGCCCCGAAAATCCCTGTTTGCCGAGGGCGCTCCCCTCTACGAGGAGCTGGCGGAGCAGTACGGCCTGGTGCTGGACAACGACAGCATCGGCGACCTGCTGCGACGCCCCGAGCTCAAGTCCGACGCCGTGCACCTCAATGCGCCGGGGTATCGCACCCTGGCCGAGCGCCTGCACCGGCTGTTGCAGGAGCGGGGGGCACTCTGAGCCGGGGCATAAAAAAAACCGCCATCCGGCGGTTTTTTTACGATGATTTCTGTCGCCAGCCGGCGGACTAGATGGACTGCTCTTCCCCACCCAGGGCGGCAAACAGGGCCGGGATGAACTGGGAGAGTTCGGCGGTGACCAGGGCAAAGTCGGCGTCCAGACGGGCGGCGGGATCCTCGCTGGTGACGTCGTCGTTCTGCTCGCGCAGCTCTTCGCTGAACTTCAGGCGCTTGATGGAGAGGTCATCCCCCAGCACGAAGCTCAGGGTCTCGCCCCAGTTGAGGGCCAGCTTGGTCACCAGCTTGTCGTTGGCCAGGTGATTCTTGATCTCCTCGCTCATCAGATCCTGCTGCTTGCAGCGGATGATGCCACCGTGCTCCATGGCGCTGCGCAGCTCGGCCTCGTCCTCCAGGGTGAAGGCGGCGGGCAGGTTGCCCTCGTTGAGCCATTCGGTCATGGTGATCTCGGGCGGGTTCTTCAGGGCCACCGGCACCACCGGCAGGGAGCCGATGGACTTGCGCAGCAGGGCCAGCAGATCGTCCGCCTTCTTGGCGGAGCCCGCATCCACCACCATCAGGTTGTCGGCCGGACTGATCCAGGCGAAGGTCTGGCTGGTACGGCTGAAGGCGCGCGGCAGCAGGGTGTGCATGATCTCCTCTTTCAGCGCTTCCTTCTCTTTCTTCTTGAGGGCGCGCCCCTGCTCGAACTCGATCGCCTCTACCTTCTCCGCCAGCATCTCCTTGACCACGGTGCCGGGCAGCATCTTCTCCTCCTTGCGGGCGCAGACGAGGATGTGGCCGGAGGCGCTGTGGGTCAGGGTGGAGCCGAATTTGCCAAGGGGCTTGACCCACCCGAACCGGGAGATGTCCTGGCTGCCGCAGGGGGTGAAGGCACAGGCCTCCAGCTGGGTTTCCAGCTGCTCGACGGTCAGGTCAAAGGGGCGGGTAAAGCGATAAATCTGCAGGTTTTTAAACCACATGGCGTCCTCGGTCTCTAGATTGTCCGGCGGGCATTGTACTAGAGAGGCGCTTTGTGATCAGCCAATCATTCTCGCTAAATAAAGGGCGATCGACTTCACATGGCCTCACGTTGACCGCCCGTCCCCCGGTCGAACTCCCCTAGACTGCGAGTGTTCGAATTGTTAACAAGGATGCGACTATGTTGAGACAGAGCCGGCCGGAAGACATGGAAGAGATCGTCGAGATCTGGCTGCTGGCATCCTTGCAGGCCCACGATTTCGTCGACGCTTCCTGCTGGTGGCAGGCTCAGGAGGAGCTCCGCACCCGCTATCTCGATCATGCCCGCATCTGGGTGTTCGAGGAGCGCGGCGATCTGCTCGGCTTCATGGCGCTGGTAGACGACTACCTCGCCGCCCTCTTCGTGCGCCCCGACCGCCAGGGGCGCGGAGTGGGGCACGCCCTGCTGCAGGAGGCCAAGTCCCGGGGGCGGGCGCTCCATACCCGGGTCTTCGTGGAAAACGAGCCGGCGGTGCGCTTCTATCGCCGCCACGGCTTTCTGATCGGGGAGGAAGTGGCGGATCCCCTGACCCAACACCTCCAGTACGAGATGCACTACCAGCCCGTCTGACTCTGGCGGTCACCTCCCTTTTGCTTGAAAAGCGAGGGGCATATCCTCATCTTGTCTGCATCGGGCGGCACCGCTGCCTCCTCTTTCATTTCGAGCCGCTTTTTCATGAAGATCCTGCATACAGCCGACTGGCACCTTGGCCACCAACTCCATGGCCACGACCGCCGCTTCGAACACGACGCCTTCCTCGACTGGCTGGCCGACACCATCAAGAGCCGTGACATCGACGCCCTGCTGGTGGCGGGCGATCTGTTCGACACCGCCAACCCCCCCGCCAGCGCCTGGCAGCAGCTCTACCGCTTCCTGGCACGTCTGCGCGCCGAGCACCCGGCACTGGAGATGGTGCTGATCGGCGGCAACCACGACTCCCCCTCCAAGCTGGATGCCCCCCACGAGCTGCTGCGCGCCTTCGACCTGCATCTGGTGGGCAGCATCAGCCGGGACGACGAGGGGCGCCTCGAGACCGAGCGTCTGCTGGTGCCGCTGCGAGGCAAAAACGGCGAGGTGGCCGCCTGGTGCGCTGCCGTGCCGTTTCTGCGCAGCAGCGATCTGCGTCCGGAAGGGCTGAGCGAGGGGCAGGACAGGCTCATCGAAGGGGTACGCCAGGTCTATGAGGCGGTGCTGACGGAGGGGCGGGCGCGCTGCAATCCGGATCAGGCCCTCATCGCCATGGGCCACGCCTATCTG
This sequence comes from Aeromonas taiwanensis, assembly GCF_000820165.1. Classification (GTDB taxonomy): domain Bacteria; phylum Pseudomonadota; class Gammaproteobacteria; order Enterobacterales; family Aeromonadaceae; genus Aeromonas; species Aeromonas taiwanensis. The sequence continues at coordinate 12,387 of NZ_CDDD01000037.1, read as the reverse complement.
GCGGCGGGCCAGCTCTCCGAGCTCTCCGAGCGGCGGGTGCTCGGCGGCAACCAGCATGCCCTGCCTGCCGAGCTGTTTGCCGCTGCCGACTACACGGCGCTGGGTCACCTGCATCTGGCCCAGAGCCCGGCCGAGGGGGTGTACTACAGCGGCTCGCCGCTGCCCCTCTCGCTGGCCGAGGCGAACTACAACCATCAGGTGCTGGAGGTGACGTTTGTGAGAGGCAAGCTGGCTAGGCTTGAGCGGATCCCGGTACCCCGCGCGGTACAGATGATCCGGCTGCCCCAGAGCGGCCTCGACGAGGCACTCAAAGCTATCGAGGCGCTGGCGCTGCCCGCTTGCCCGCAGCAGGCGCAGCCCTTCCTCGAGGTGCGGCTGCTGCTGCCCAAACCCGAGGCCCGCATCCGCGAGCGCGTGCTGGCCGCCATCGGCGACAAGCCGGTGCGCCTGGCCCGCATCACGACCAGTTATCAGGGCTCGGGCCAAGGGCTGGCGGACGGCGCCGGCCAGCGCCGGCTCGATGAGCTCTCCCCCACAGAAGTGTTCCGCCTTTGCTATCAGCGTCAGTTTGACGGAGAGCCGGAGGCTGAGCTGGTGGCGTCGTTTGAAGAGATCCTGGAGCAGGTGAAGGAGGCCAATGCATGAAAATCTTGTCGCTGTCAGGGGAGAATCTGGCCAGCCTGACCGATCAATTCGCCATCGATTTTGCCGGCGGCGCCCTGGGGGCCGCCGGCCTGTTTGCCATCACCGGCAATACCCGGGCTGATGGGGGCAAGAGCACGCGCGATATCGGGTCGGTATGGATGGAGGCGTGTGGCGTATGAAGATCCTCTCTTTGAGTGGTGAGAACCTTGCCAGCCTGACCGGTCAATTCACCATCGATTTTGCCGGTGGCGCCCTGGGGACCGCCGGCCTGTTTGCCATCACCGGCAATACCGGCGCCGGCAAGAGCACCCTGCTCGATGCCATCTGCCTGGCGCTCTTTGATGAGATGCCGCGCTTTATCGCCAATCGCAAGAACGTGGCCGAAGTGGGCCGTATGGATGACGAGGAGAAGCTCAAGGCCAACGACGTGCGCGGCATCCTCAGTCGCGGCCACGCCAGCGGTTTTGCCGAGGTGCAGTTTCGCGGCTGCGACGGCCGCGTCTGGCTGGCCCGCTGGGCGGTGCGCCGGGCCCGCAACCGCGCCGAGGGGCGCTTTCAGGCCCAGGAGCGCAGCCTGACCGACGTGGCGTCGGGCCAGGTGTTCAGTGGCAGCAAGCGGGAGCTGCAGGATCGCATCGACGAGCTGGTGGGGCTCTCCTGGGAGCAGTTTCGCCGCGCCGTCATCCTGCCGCAGGGGGAGTTTGCCGCCTTCCTCAAATCGAGTGCCGACGAGCGTTCGGCCCTGCTCGAACGGATGACCGGCACCGAGCTCTACTCCGCCATTTCCATCCAAACCCATGAACGGGCGCGGGAGGAGCAGCAGCAACTGGCCGCCATCAGCCAGCGGCTCGGCGACGTGGCGCTGATGGACGAGGCGACCCGCGAGCAGTGGGTGAGCCAGCAGGTCAGCCTCGCCACCAGCCTCAAGCACGAGCAGCAGCAACAGCAGATGATGCAGGACTTGCGTGATCTCAACGGTCGCATTGCCGCCCAGCAGCAGGCCTGTCAGGAGGGGGAGGCGGCCTTGGCCGCGGCCGAGGCGGCCCACGGTGCGGCCGCCCCCGAGCGCGAGGAGTTCGCCCGCGCCGAGCAGGCCCAGGTGGCCCGCGCCGATCACGACGAGCTGGCCCGCCTCACCCTGGAGGTGCAGCAGCAGGAGAAACTGCTCGCCGAGCTTGGCCCCGAGCTTGGCAAGCTGGAAGAGCAGACTCAGCAGAGCGCCCTCACCGAACAGCAGCTGCTGGCGGAGAAGATCGCCGCCGAGCGCGAGTGGGGCGCCCTGCAGCCCGAGCTCAAGCGGGCGCAGGAGCTCGATACCCGCATTAGGGAAAAGCAGCAGCAACTGCAGAAGATCCAGCAGGAGGGGACGCAGGAGCGGGAGGTGCAGCTCACCCTGGAGCAGGGCTGGCACCAGCAGCGCCAGCAGGTGGAGCAGCTCAAGGCCCAGCACCAGCAGTGGGGCGCCTGGCTTGAGGAGCACAAGGAGCTGGCGCCGGTGGCCCGCCAATGGCAGCCCCTGCTCACCGCCATGCAGGATTGGGCCGAAGATGCCGGCAGGCTGCAGCAGCTGCTCACCCTGCGCGAACACAAGCTGCGCGCCCTCAGGCAACTGCAACACCAGCTGGAGCAGGGGCAGCAGGAGCGCGACTACTGGCAGCGCGAGCAGGCGCGGCTGCAGCAACAGCAGCACGAATTGCAGGAGCAGCAATGGGAGAGCCGCCTCGCCAAGGCGCAGGAGCAGTGGCAAGGGCAGACCGAGCAGCTGGGCCAGCTGCGCCAGCTGCTGGAGCTGGCGGACTATGGCCGCAATCACGGTGAGCAGCATGGTCGCCTGCAGCAGGAGATCGCCCAGCTGGAGCAGGCGATCGGCAAGCTGGCCATCCTCGGCGACGAACTGGCGCCGGCCCGTGAGCGGCTCGCCATGCAACGGGACGAGGCACGCCACGCGCTGGAGCAGTCCCGCGCCATCGCCAGCTTCGAGCAGCATCGCCACATCCTGCGCGACGGAGAACCTTGCCCGCTCTGCGGCGCCGAGGAGCACCCCTATCACCAGAGCCAGCCGCAGGTGGCGGGCATTCTGGGGCAGCTGGCGGAGCGTGCCCGCAGCCTGGAGCTCGAGTGGGAGCGGCTCAATCACCAATACATTCAGTGCGAGAGCGAGCGTCAGGAGCTGGCCCGCCAGTTGGCGGTGCGCCAGCAACATCTGCCTGAGCTGGATACCCGTGCCGAGCAGCTGACCTTGCGCTGGCAACAGCTCGGAGGCGATACCCTGCTTGGCCATCCGCTGCCGCTAGGTCAGAGTCCAATTGAGTGGAACGAGCTGATGAGCATCCTGCTGGGCCGCGGTCAGAGCCTGGAGCAGGGGCTGGCCCGAAGCCAGCAGCAACTGCGCGAGGCCCAGCAGGGGCAGCAGCAGTTGCAGGCCGTGCGCCAGCAGCTGAGCCAGCTGGCCAGCCAGCACCAGCAGTTCGAGCAGCAGTGGCAGGAGGCCGACCGCCAGCGCATCGCCCTGGAAGGGGAGGTGAAGGCGATGAGCGAGCAGGAGACGACCCTGCGCCAGCGCATCGAGCAGGGGGGCAGCCGGCTCGATGAGCAGATGGGGGGCCAGCCCTGGCGTCAGTGGCTGGGCAGCCAGCAGTGGCACGAGTGGCAGCGGGCCTGCGAGGCCTGGCTGCACGGCCAGAGCGAGTGGGAGCGGCTGGCCGGCGAGATCGCCAGCCTCACCCCGGCCCTGAGCGCCCAGGAGGCGCGCCTGCAGACCCAGCGCGAGCTGCTGCACAAGCTGGAGCGCGACTACAAGGAGCATGAACAGCAACGGCAGGGGATGGTCACCAGCCGCGCCACCTGTCTGGGGGGCGAGGAGATTGCCCTGGTCGAGAGCCGCTGGCAGCAGCGGCTGCAGCAACTGGCGAGCGATCTGGAGGCCATGCAGGGGGCGGCCCGCGCCCTGCGCGAGCGCCAGACCGAGCTCAAGGCCCGTCTCAGCCATCTGGAGCAGGAGAAGCAGGTGAGCAGCCGGCGGCGGCGGGAGGTGCTGGGGCGCTGGGCTGCCCACGCCAGCAGCCTCGGCATTGCCGAATATGACCTGCGCCGCCTGCTGGCCATGAGCCCGGATGAGTTAAAGGCCCGCCGCGCCGCCTTGCAGGCGCTGGAGGATGCCCGCGCCGAGGCGCGTACCCGTTTGACCGAGCGGCAGCGGGCGCTGGCGCTGGAGGAGAGCAAGCGGGATCGTTACCGCGAGCATCACCCCGAACTGGCCGCGTTGGCGCCAGAGGAGCTCGACAGCCGGTTGACGGCGCTGGAGGCGCATTGCCGCGCCCTCGACGAGCAGCTGTTCCAGTGCAAGAGCACGCTGGCCCAGGCCGAGGCGGCGGCCATCAAGGCGGGCACCCTGCAGGAGGAGCTGGCCGCCCAGCAGGCGGTGGCGGATCACTGGCAGCGGCTCTCCGATCTCATCGGCTCGGCCAGCGGTGCCAAGCTGCGCACCTTCGCCCAGAGCCTCACCCTGGAGCGGTTGCTGCTGGAGGCCAACGCCCAGCTTGCCGAGCTCTCCCCCCGCTATCGGCTGGAGCGGGTGCCCGGTACCGATCTGGCGCTTCAGGTGGTGGATCTCGACATGGGGGACGAGGTGCGCTCGGTGGACTCCCTTTCCGGCGGCGAGAGCTTCCTGGTGTCGCTGGCGCTGGCGCTGGCCCTCTCCAGCCTGTCGTCGCGCCAGACCCAGGTCGAATCGCTCTTTATCGACGAGGGCTTCGGTACGCTCGATCCCGACAGCCTGGATCTGGCGCTCTCAAGCCTCGACTCCCTGCAGGCGGCCGGCCGCCAGATCGGGGTCATCTCCCACGTGCAGACCCTGGTGGAGCGGATCGGTGTGCAGATAAGGGTGGAGGCCCTCGGCGGCGGCGAAAGCCGGGTGGTGTTGCCCTGAGCCTGGGTCTGTCAGGCTCAAGATCCTAAAAAGCCAGTCCGGGATTCCGGACTGGCTTTTTCAATGGGGGGATGAATGAGGATCCCTTTCCCACCGGCATAGGGCCTGTATGAGGGGCCGTATCCCTTATCCAACGCCGGGGTTTACGACAGTCAGGCATAAAAAAACCGAAGCACCAGGCTTCGGTTTTTTGCGGTCACTGGCACCAGGCCAGGGGCATCATTTCTTGATGCGGATCACCGGGGTCTCGCCCACGGTCACGGCACCAGTCATCTTCACCAGCTCTTTGATCTCGTCCATGTTGGAGATGACCACAGGAGTCAGGGTGGACTTCGCTTTCGCTTCCAGCACGGCCAGATCGAACTCGATGATGGTATCACCGCGCTTGACCTGTTGACCTTCCTGAGCGATACGGGTGAAGCCTTCGCCTTTCAGTTCGACGGTGTCGATACCGAAGTGAACGAACAGCTCGATACCAGAGTCGGATTCCAGAGAGAACGCGTGGTTGGTCTCGAAGATCTTGCCGATGGTACCGTCGCACGGAGCAACCATCTTGTTGCCGGCCGGCTTGATGGCGATGCCGTCACCGACGATCTTCTCGGCGAAGACGACGTCAGGCACATCTTCGATGGGCACGATTTCGCCGGACAGCGGGGCAAAGATTTCGATGCCGCCGGTATCAGAACTGTCGTCGGAAACCAGTTTCTTCAGTTTATCAAACAGACCCATAGTAAAAGCTCCTAGAGATGATTGTCGCTGTTTGCAGCCGATCTTAGCAGACTGCCTTCTGCTTAATAAAGTTATCTACACAGGCTTCGATTTCGGCGGCGGTCGCATAGCTCAGGGCCTGGTCTGCCATTGCCTTCACATCTTCGAAGTTGGTGTTGCGGATAAGCTTCTTGATACGCGGTACAGAGATGGCGCTCATGGAGAACTCATCCAGACCCATACCCAGCAGCAGCAGGGTGGCACGTTCGTCACCAGCCAGTTCACCGCACATACCGGTCCACTTGCCATTGTCATGGGAAGCGTCGATCACCATCTTGATCAGGGTCAGGACGGAGGGTGACAGCGGGTTGTACATGGCGGAAATCATCTCGTTACCACGGTCGACGGCCAGGGTGTACTGGGTCAGGTCGTTGGTACCGATACTGAAGAAATCCACTTCCTTGGCAAGATGATGAGCCATGACGGCCGCGGCCGGGGTCTCGATCATGATACCCACTTCGATGGATTCATCAAAGGCTTTGCCTTCGGCACGCAGTTCGGCTTTCAGCGTCTCCACGGTGGCCTTGAGGCTGCGGAACTCTTCGACGGAGATGATCATCGGGAACATGATGCGCAGCTTGCCGAAGGCGGAGGCGCGCAGGATGGCCCGCAGCTGGGCGTTCATGATGTCGGCGCGATCGAAGAAGATACGCACGGCACGCCAGCCCAGGAAGGGGTTCATCTCTTTCGGGAAATTCATGTAGGGCAGTTCTTTGTCGCCGCCGATATCCATGGTGCGGACGATGATCGGCTGATCCGGCATGGCCTCTGCCACTTCTTTGTAGGCCTTGAACTGCTCGTCTTCGGTCGGCAGCGCGTCACGGTCCATGAACAGGAACTCGGTGCGGTACAGACCCACGCCTTCGGCGCCATTGCGGATGGCACCCTCGGTATCCTTGACGGTACCAATGTTGGCGCACACTTCGACTTGATGGCCATCCAGGGTGATGGCGGGCAGATCTTTCAGCTTGGCCAGCTCGTCTTTCTCGGCCTGGAACTGGGCCTGGAACTTCTTGGCTTCGTTCAGTTGATCGGCGGTCGGGTTGATGATGACCTGGTTGTTGATCGCATCCAGTACCAGCATGTCGCCGTTCTTGACGCGCTCGGTGATGTCGTTGGTGCCCACGACGGCCGGCAGCTCCAGGGAGCGGGCCATGATGGAGGTGTGGGAGGTGCGGCCACCGATGTCGGTGACGAAGCCCAGCACGTATTTCAGGTTGATCTGGGCAGTTTCGGACGGGGTCAGGTCTTTGGCGACCAGGATGACCTCTTCGTCGATGGTGCTCAGGTTGACAACGGCGATGCCCAGTACGTTTTTGACCAGACGGGTACCGATGTCGCGGAAGTCGGTGGCGCGCTCGCGCAAGTAAGGATCATCCAGCTCGGCCATCATCTTGGCGTACTGTTCGATTACCTCGAAGATGGCTTTGTCGGCGGATGCCTTGTTGTCCTTGATGAAGGATCTGATATCCCCTTCCAGCTCTTCATCTTCGAGCAGCATGATGTGGCCTTCGAAGATGGCCTCTTTTTCTTCACCGAAGGTGCGACCGGCCATCTCTTTGATGGCTTCCAGCTGGGCGGCTGACTTGGTGCGGGCTTCGAGGAAGCGGTTGATCTCGGCATCAATCTGGTCGGCAGAAATCTTGCCTTGATTGATAACGATTTCATCTTCTTTCAGAAGAAGCGCCTTGCCGAATGCGATACCGGGGGACGCAAGAATGCCAGATATCATAATCCTTCCTATTAAAACGACTGTGGGGGAGGAATAAAGCTGGATTACTCCAGCTCGTCCATCAGGGCAACCAGCTTCTCAACGGCTTTCTGAGCGTCCGGGCCGTCGGCCTGGATGGTCACGTTGGTGCCTTTGGTCAGACCCAGGGTCTGCAGCTTGAACAGGCTCTTGGCGCTGGCGGATTTGCCACCGGAGACCACAGTGATCTCGCTTTGGAATTCTTTGGCTTCTTTCACGAACTGAGCTGCAGGACGGGTGTGCAGGCCGTTTTCAGCAGTAATAACAACAGACTTCTCGTACATGGTTTCACCCCATATTATTGATATTGTGTGGAGAGATGGTCGCTAATGAGGCTTCCTGTCTCACCGTGTCAGTATGGATATGTTGTAAAGTAACGAAATCAGACCTGCAATGGTTTAATCCAGGTCAATTTTCTGTGCAGTATTCAGCGTTTTGGCCAGGTCTTTTTTCGTTGTCGCGCTACAAGCCGCGTCAGGACTGGCCTGAAATTAATTTATAACGAAAAATAACACTTTGTTACCTTGTGATACCTAGCCGGTAAACACCTCGTGACGCCGCACAGGATATGAGATTTATCACAGAATGTCTGCTTTTTTTGTCATGGCGGAGTTTGTTATTTTACCCCAAAAAATAAGGGGCCGACTGACGCTGATGGCTATTGAGTTTAGCGCATAATGAAAACGGCGCTCCGAGGAGCGCCGTCGTTTTGATGTAAGCAGATCAACTACTGTTGCAGCTCTTGCTCGCTGAACACGCCGGCGAAGAGGGCGCTGGAGAGGTAACGCTCGGCGGCGCTCGGCAGGATGACGACTATGGTCTTGCCCTCGAACTCCGGCTGCTCGGCCAGACGGTTGGCGGCAACCACAGCGGCGCCGGAGCTGATCCCGGCCAGGATCCCTTCCTCTTCCATCAGGCGGCGAGCCATCTCGATGGCCTCGTCGCTGCTCACCTGCTCGACCCGGTCCAGCAGGCTCAAGTCCAGGTTGCCCGGGATGAAGCCGGCACCGATGCCCTGGATCTTGTGCGGACCCGGTTTGATCTCTTCCCCTGCCAGCTTCTGGCTGATGACGGGGGACTCGCTGGGTTCGACCGCCACGGAGACGATGGCCTTGCCCTTGGTCTGCTTGATGTAGCGGGATACCCCGGTGATGGTGCCGCCGGTGCCAACGCCAGCCACGAATACATCGATATCACCATCGGTGGCCTCCCAGATCTCGGGGCCTGTGGTCTTTTCGTGGATTTCCGGGTTGGCCGGGTTTTCAAACTGTTGCAGCAGCACGTATTTGCCGGGCTCGGATTCGAGGATCTCGTTGGCCTTGGCGATGGCGCCCTTCATGCCAAGGGGGCCTTCGGTCAGCACCAGATTGGCACCCAGGGCCTTGAGCAGCTTGCGGCGCTCCAGGCTCATGGTGGCCGGCATGGTCAGGGTGATGGGATAGCCACGGGCTGCGGCCACGAACGCCAGGGCAATGCCCGTGTTACCGCTGGTAGGCTCGATGATCTCCTTGCCCTTGGTCAGCACACCGCGTTTCTCGGCATCCCAGATGAGGTTTGAACCGATACGGCATTTGACGCTGAAGCTCGGGTTGCGGCTCTCGATCTTGGCCAGCACGCGGCCCTTGGTAACACGGTTGAGACGAACAAGCGGGGTATTGCCTATGGTCTGGCTGTTGTCCTCAAAAATTTTGCTCATGGTGCTATCCCTGTGTTTGTTAAGGCGATGAAACAAGATTAACCTGTGGTTTCTGAATGAGAAGTGACGAATCGTTATAACAATATGTTATTAGAACATATAGAACTTATTCTCTCTCGCCGAAGGGCCTCCCGGTGCCCGGGCGACCAAAGGAATGGATCTCATGGGATTTGCAGGAAGCGACCGCTATCTCGCGTCAACGTCACTGAGTATGGCCGTCAACGCCGCCATCGTGCTGGAGAAGCCGCTGCTCATCAAGGGTGAGCCCGGTACCGGCAAGACGGTGCTGGCCGAGGCGGTGGCCGCCTCGCTCGGCGCTGACCTCATCAGCTGGCACATCAAGTCCACCACCAAGGCCCAGCAGGGGCTCTACGAATACGATGCGGTGGCGCGATTGCGGGACTCCCAGCTCGGAGATCCGAGGGTGGGGGAGATAGGTCATTACATCCGCCGTGGCAAGCTGTGGCAGGCGTTCAGCGCCCAGCAGCGACCGGTGCTCCTCATCGACGAGATCGACAAGGCCGACATCGAGTTCCCCAACGATCTGCTGCTGGAGCTGGATCGCATGGAATTCGACGTCTACGAGACTGGCGAGCGGGTCAAGGCGCGCCAGCGCCCCGTGGTCATCATCACCTCCAACAACGAGAAGGAGCTGCCGGACGCCTTCCTGCGCCGCTGCTTCTTCCACTACATCCGCTTTCCCGACAAGGCCGAGATGGAGGCCATCGTCCGTCTGCACTACCCGACCCTCAAGGAGAGCCTGCTCAGCGAGGCGATGGAGCTCTTCTTCGAGCTGCGCGCCGTCGAGGGGCTGCGCAAGAAACCCTCCACCTCCGAGCTGCTGGACTGGATCCGGCTGCTGCTTGCCGATGACATCGCCCCCGAGGCGCTGCGTGTCCGAGAGCCCGGCAAGCTGGTGCCCGCCCTCTACGGCGCCCTGCTCAAGACGGAGCAGGACTTGCACCTCTTCGAGAAGCTCGCCTTCCTGGCGCGCCGCGGCGGCTGAATGCTCATCGACTTCTTCCTCCATCTTCGCCGCCACAAGCTTCCCTGCAGCCTGCGGGAGCTGCTGGACTTGCACGGGGCACTGGCGGCCAGGTTGGCCAGCGTCGACATGGAGGCGTTCTACCTGCTCGCCCGCTGTGTGCTGGTCAAGGACGAGGGGCACCTGGACCGCTTCGATCGCGCCTTTGCCGAATACTACGAGGGGTTGGATGCCATTCCCCTGCTGCCAGAAAGCCTGCCGGAGGAGTGGCTGCGCCAGGAGTTCGAGCGGCTGCTGAGCGAGGAGGAGAAAGCCCTGCTCAAGTCCCTTGGCGGTCTCGACAAGCTGCTGGAGACCCTCAAACAGCGCCTGCACGAGCAGAAGGGGCGCCACGCCGGTGGCAACAAGTGGGTGGGCACCGGGGGCAGCAGCCCGTTCGGTCACGGCGGTTATCACCCGGAAGGGATCCGCCTGGGGGGAGAGGGCCGGCATGGCCGGGCGACCAAGGTGTGGGAGGCGCGCCATTATCGCAACTTCAGCGACGAGAACGCTTTGGGTCAGCGCGCCATCCAGCTGGCCCTGCGAAAGCTCAGGCGCTGGGTGCGCAAGGGCAGCCCCTCCGAGCTGGATCTCGACGACACCATCCAGAGCTCGGCCCGCCAGGGCTGGCTCGATGTGAAGCTGCGGCCCGAGCGCCACAACGGCGTCAAGCTGCTGGTCTTCTTCGACGTGGGCGGCTCCATGGATGCCCACGTGGCCGAGGTGCAGCGGCTCTTCTCGGCCCTGCGCCACGAGTTCAAGCACCTGGTGTTCTTCTACTTCCACAACTGCCTCTACGACTTCGTCTGGCAGGACAATGCCCGGCGCACCGAGGAGCGCTTCGACACCCTGCGGCTGCTGCGTACCTATGGCAGCGACTACAGGGTGATTTTCGTGGGGGACGCCAAGATGGGCCCCTACGAGATCACCTGGCCGGGGGGCAGCGTGGAGTACTGGAACGAGGAGCCGGGGCAGGTGTGGCTCGAGCGCTTGCAGCACCACTTCCCCAGGATGGTGTGGATCAACCCTCTGCCCAGGCAGGAGTGGCTCTGGCACCCCTCCATCAAGTTGATGAATGAATTGGTTGGCGGGCGCATGCACCCGCTGACGCTGGCTGGTCTCTCCGCTGCGATCGACCAGCTGTGATCCTCTGAACCCTAAAAAACAGACAAGCCGGGACTGCACCCGGCCAGGAGCAAAGATGACCTCTATCGTAATCAGTGGCTCGGGCCTCTATACCCCGCCCCATGCCGTCAGCAACGAAGAGCTGGTGGCCGCCTTCAACCAGTACGTGGATCTCTACAACGAGGAGAACGCCTCCGCCATCGACGCGGGCCAGCTCTCCCCCAAGCAGCACTCGAGCTGCGAGTTCATCGAGAAGGCCTCCGGCATCAAGAGCCGCTATCTGGTGAGCCGCGAGGGGGTGCTGGATCCCGACATCATGCAGCCCCTGCTGGCGGAGCGTCCGGATGAGCAGCCCTCCATCATGGTGGAGATGGCGGTGGCGGCCGCCGAGCAGGCACTGATCGCCGCCGGTCGCGAGCCGGGGGAGATCGATCTGGTGATAGTGGCGGCCTCCAACATGCCGCGCCCCTACCCGGCGCTGGCCATCGAGCTGCAGCACTATCTGGGGGCGGGCGGCATGGCGTTCGACATGAACGTGGCCTGCTCCTCCGCCACCTTCGGCATCAAGACGGCGGCGGATCTGCTGGCGGCGGGCTCGGCCCGGCTGGCGCTGGTAGTGAACCCGGAGATCTGCTCGGGCCACCTCAACTTTCGCGACAGAGACAGCCATTTTATCTTCGGCGACGCCTGCACTGCCGTGCTGCTGGAGCGGGAATCCGACTGCAAGGTGGCCAACCCCTGGCAGCTGGTGGCGAGCAAGCTGGTGACCCAGTACTCCAACAACATCCGCAACAACTTCGGCTTCCTGAACCGCTTCAGTCCGCGCACCCGCTACGGGGACGACAAGCTGTTCCGCCAGCAGGGGCGCAAGGTGTTCAAGGAGGTGCTGCCCCTGGTGTGCGAGCAGATTGCCGCCCAGCTCGACGAGCAGGGGTGGGAGGCGGGTGACTTGAGCCGGCTCTGGCTCCATCAGGCCAACCTCACCATGAACCAGTTCATCGGGCGCAAGCTGCTGGGCCACGATGCCAGCCAGCAGGAGGCGCCGGTGATCCTGGACCGCTACGGCAACACCAGCTCGGCGGGCTCGGTCATCGCCTTCCACCTGTTCAACCAGGACTTGCCGAGCGGGGCTCGCGGCGTGCTCTGCTCCTTCGGGGCCGGCTACTCCATCGGCAGCCTGCTGCTGCAACGTCGCTGAGGGCCATCGTCAGGCAGAAAAAAACCACCCGTACGGGTGGTTTTTTTGTCTGTTCGGGGCGCTCAGTTCGCAGGCTCGATGGCGAGCACCTCGCACGTCGGCTCGCTGATGCGAAAGCGCACGTTGACGTCGAACAGCCTGACCCCGTACTCCTTGTCGTCCGGCTTGCCCTTCTTGTAGGCGGGGCGCGGATCCTGGGCCAGCACCTCGCTCACCAGCTGGCGCAGCTCGGGGTGGGCCTTGAGCCAGGGGG
>NZ_CDDD01000036.1 GCF_000820165.1 Aeromonas taiwanensis | reverse complement strand
TCAGCTTTTTCAGATTGAAGATTTTTGCCTGGCGGCAATAGCGCAGTGGAACCACCTGACCCCATGCCGAACTCAGAAGTGAAACGCTGTAGCGCCGATGGTAGTGTGGCATTCGCCATGCGAGAGTAGGACACTGCCAGGCACCCATTTCAAGATTGCGCGCTGAGCGTGGTCTTTACCGGTTAGTGTGCTGATATGGCTCAGTCGGTAGAGCGCATCCTTGGTAAGGATGAGGTCCCCAGTTCGATTCTGGGTATCAGCACCATTAAAAAGAAAGCCTCCCAATCGGGAGGCTTTTTTGTTTCTGTCTTTCCCCCCTTTATCTCGCCGATATCTGTCTGACATCCAGGTAGAAATGGGCCTGCCCCGCAGCCTCGATCTGGATGGCAGCGACCAGGCGCTCATCGTGTTTATATTCCCAGTGAATCTCTATGACGTTCAGAGACAGCTTCCTGATGCCCGGGCTTTTCAGATAGTTGTGAAACAAGCCCGCGCTGCCGATCTGGGTCAATCCTGGCTTCATCCCTACTGAAGCCCTTTATGGTGAACCCTTCTCTATTGAACTGATCCGAGCTAAGTTGTGGATTAGCAAAGGCTATCTGTCTCTTCAAGGGGAAAGGAACATGCTGATAAAGAATGTGCGTCTGGCTGACAGGGAGGGGATGTGGCAGATCCTCTGTCAGGATGGCCTGATCCGGACCATGGCACCCATGAGCCAGATGCTCCTCTCGGCCCGGGAGCTTGACGGGGAAGGGGGGCTGGCGGTGGCGCCCTTTATCGAGCCCCACATTCACTTGGATACCACTCAGACGGCGGGTGAGCCGAGCTGGAACCTCTCCGGTACCCTGTTCGAGGGAATAGAGCGCTGGGCCGAGCGCAAGGCGCTCCTGACCCACCAGGATGTGAAGCAGCGCGCTATCCAGACCCTCAAATGGCAGATCGCCAACGGCATCCAGTTCGTCCGTACCCATGTCGACGTCTCCGATCCCAACCTGGTGGCGTTGAAGGCCATGGTGGAGGTGCGGGAGGAGATGAAGGAGTGGGTGGAGCTGCAGATCGTCGCCTTCCCGCAGGAGGGGATCCTCTCCTATCCCAACGGCAAGGCTCTGCTGGAGGAGGCGCTCAAGCTCGGAGCCGATGTGATCGGCGCCATTCCCCATTTCGAGTTTACCCGGGAATATGGGGTAGAAAGCCTGCATTACGTCTTCGATCTTGCAGAAAAATACGGGGTTCTTGTCGATGTGCACTGCGATGAAATTGATGATGAGCAGTCCCGCTTTCTCGAGACGCTGGCGACCCTGGCCTACGAGCGTGGCATCGGCCGGCGGGTGACCGCCAGCCACACCACGGCCATGCACTCCTACAACGGTGCCTATGCCTCCCGCCTGTTCCGGCTTCTCAGGATTGCGGATATCAACTTTGTCGCCAATCCGCTGGTGAACATCCACCTGCAGGGGCGTTTCGATACCTATCCCAAGCGCCGGGGCATAACCCGGGTGGAGGAGATGCTGGAGGCGAACATCAACGTCTGTTTCGGCCACGACGACGTGTTCGACCCCTGGTACCCCATGGGCACGGGCAACATGCTGCAGGTATTGCACATGGGGCTGCATGTCTGCCAGATCATGGGCTACGAGCAGATCAATGACAGCCTCAAACTCATCGGGGCGCACAGCGCCCGCACCCTGAATGTGCAGGATCGCTATGGCATCGAGACTGGCAAGCCCGCCAACCTGTTGATCCTGCCAGCGGACAATGGCTTCGATGCGGTGCGCCGCCAGGTGCCGGTTCGCTACTCTATCCGCCATGGCAAGGTGATCGCCGAAACTCGCCCCGCCGAGACGTCCCTGCATCTGGCACAGAGTGAACCAGTCGATTTTCGTCGCTGATCCGCCTCAAACTCGCCGATTAATTGCCGGCTGTCCCTGTCAGCCGGCATTTTGCATAATAAGGACCTGATACCTTTGGAGCCTGTTCCATGCAAACCTGGTTATTTGTCGCGGTCGGTGGCGCCTTCGGTGCCTGCCTTCGCTTTGGGATCGCCGAATTGATGGCCTTGCTGCTGGGGCGCCACTTCCCCTATGGCACTCTGGTGGTCAACGTCGTGGGCTCCTTCATCATGGGGATAGCCTATGCGCTCATCACCCATGCCCAGGTGGTGGAACACCCGATGAAGCCGCTGCTGATGGTCGGCATTCTGGGGGCGCTGACCACTTTCTCCTCCTTCGCCCTGGATACAGTGGTGCTGGCCCAGCAGGGGGCCTATCTCAAGGCGCTGCTCAACGTGGGGCTCAATCTGTTCCTCTGTCTGGCCATGGTCGTACTGGGGATTCAGCTGGTCGTGAGCCGGCTGTGAGGCGCCATCTCCTCTCAGGTGCCAAATGAGACAGCGACACTGGGTACCTGAGATTCAGCTCTCCACCCCGTCGCCCCGGCCCCTGCTTCCCTTGCCACCCTTGTACGACAGGCACTAAACAGGTTCTGAGGTGTCCGGACGCTGGCTGCTCTGGTAAACTGGCGGCCATTCTTTGCTCTATGGGTATTTGAGGGATGTCGGAACAGACTAGTACTACGCATTTTGGCTATAAAACCGTGGCGGCGACCGAGAAGGAAACTCTGGTAGCTGGCGTCTTCCATTCGGTGGCGGCCAAGTATGATCTGATGAACGATCTGATGTCGTTCGGCATTCACCGCCTGTGGAAGCGCTTCACCATCGACTGCTCCGGGGTCCGCAAGGGCCAGAAGGTGCTGGATCTGGCCGGTGGCACCGGGGATCTGACCGCCAAGTTCTCCCGCATCGTCGGCGAGACTGGCCAGGTGGTGCTGGCAGACATCAACGACTCCATGCTCAAGGTGGGTCGCGACAAGCTGCGCAACCTGGGGGTGGCCAACAACGTCTCCTACGTGCAGGCCAACGCCGAGGCGCTCCCCTTCCCGGACAACCACTTCGACGTCATCACCATCGGCTTCGGTCTGCGCAACGTCACCGACAAGGACAAGGCGCTCGCCTCCATGTTCCGGGTGCTCAAGCCGGGCGGCCGCCTGCTGGTGCTGGAGTTCTCCAAGCCGGAGAGCGAGGTGATCGCCAAGCTGTACGATCTCTACTCCTTCAAACTACTGCCGAAAATGGGCGAAATTGTCGCGAACGACAGTGAAAGCTACCAGTACCTGGCAGAATCCATCCGCATGCACCCGGATCAGCAGACCCTGGCCGGCATGATGGAGAAGGTCGGGTTCGAGCAGGTGGAGTTCTACAACCTGACCCAGGGTGTGGTCGCCCTGCACCGCGGTTACAAGTTTTAAGGTCGCCTATGCCGATGGATGCCATGGTCACCGCGGTGATCGAAACCAGCCTCAACCAGTTGCTGACCCTCGACAAGCAGAGCCCTGAGCGGCTGCGCAAGCTGGCGGGCAAGGTGCTCAAGCTGGAGCTGCGCGAACTCAAGCCGCTCTGGTTTGTCTTCTCCGACCGCCGGCTGGATGTGCTGGCCCGCTATGAAGGGGAGGCCGATGCGGTGCTCAGTCTCTCCCTGACCGCCCTCGGTCTGCTCAAAGAGCCCTCCGCCCTGACCCGCTACATCCGCGAGGAGAAGCTGGACCTGAGCGGCGATCCCCAGCTGGTGCAGGCGTTCAGCGCCCTGCTGGGTGAGCTCGACATCGACTGGGAGGAGGAGCTGTCCCGCTATACCGGCGACGTGCTGGCTCACACCCTGTGCAGCGGAGCCCGTCAGGCGCGCCGCCTGGTGGGACGCGAGCTGTGCCGCAGTCAGCGGCAGCTGGCGGAGTACCTGACCGAGGAGGCCAGGCTGGCCCCCGGCCCCCTGGAGGTGGCGAGCTTCAACGACGACGTCGAGGTGCTGGCCCAACAGCTCAAGGCCGTCGAACTGCGTCTGGCCCGCCTCGAGCAACAGGTGAGCTGATGACCCCGAAGGAGTTCAAACGCCTCTATCGCATCGTCAGCATCCTGCTGGAGCAGGGCATCGACGAGCTGGTGCCCGCCCGTTACCAGCCCTGGCCCGGCCGGCTGGCCCGCCGCAGCCTGTTCTGGCTCAAGAACAGGCAGCAAGGCATGAGCCGCGGTGCCCGCATTCGCCTCGCCTTCGAGGCCCTCGGCCCCATCTTCATCAAGTTCGGCCAGATGCTCTCGACCCGGCGCGATCTGCTGCCTCCGGACATCGCCGAGGAGCTGGCGCTGCTGCAGGACAGGGTGCCTCCCTTCTGTGGGCAGGCCGCCCGCCGCCAGATCGAGGCGAGCCTGGGTTGCACCATCGAGACCCTGTTCGACGACTTCGACGAGACGCCGCTGGCGTCCGCCTCCATCGCCCAGGTGCACACTGCTCGCCTGAAAGAGAACGGCCGCGAGATCGTCATCAAGGTGATCCGCCCAGACATTGAGCCCGTCATCGAGGCAGATCTGCGCCTGATGCAGGCGCTGGCCCGTCTGGTAGCCCGCTTCGTGCCCCAGAGCGCCAGGCTGCGCCCGGTTGAGGTAGTGGAAGAGTACCGCAAGACCATACTTGACGAGCTCAACCTGATGCGGGAGGCGGCCAACGCCATCCAGCTGCGTCGCAACTTCACCGGCTCCGAGGCGCTCTATGTGCCCGAGGTGTACACGGATCACTGCCGTGAGCAGGTGCTGGTGATGGAGCGCATCTACGGCATTCCCGTCTCCGATATCGCGGCGCTGGAGGCCAACGGCACCAACATGAAGCTGCTGGCCGAGCGCGGGGTGGAGGTCTTCTTCACCCAGGTGTTCCGCGACAGCTTCTTCCACGCCGACATGCACCCGGGCAACATCTTCGTCTCTTACGAGCACCCCGAGAATCCGCTCTGGATCGGCATCGACTGCGGCATCGTCGGTACCCTGAACCGGGAAGACAAGCGCTACCTGGCGGAGAACTTCCTAGCCTTCTTCAACCGTGACTACCAGCGGGTCGCCCAGCTGCACGTGGAGTCCGGCTGGGTGCCGCCCGATACCAAGGTGGACGAGTTCGAGTTTGCCATCCGCACCGTGCTGGAGCCCATCTTCGAGAAGCCGCTCTCCGAGATCTCGTTCGGCCACGTGCTGCTCAACCTGTTCAACACCGCCCGTCGCTTCAACATGCAGGTGCAGCCGCAGCTGGTGCTGCTGCAGAAGACCCTGCTCTACGTGGAAGGGCTGGGGCGCCAGCTCTATCCCCAGCTGGACCTGTGGCAGACCGCCAAGCCCTATCTGGAAAACTGGATGCACGAGCAGGTCGGCCCCAAGGCGGTGTGGAATGCCATCAAGGAGAAGGCTCCCTTCTGGGCGGAGAAGCTGCCGGAGCTGCCTGAGCTGGTCTACGAGACCCTGCGCCAGGCCCGACATCAGCAGCACCACTTCGACCAGATGTTCGCCGATTTTCGCCGGCACAGCCGTCGCCAGGGGCAGGCGCGCTACCTCTTAGGGGTTGGAGCCAGCCTGCTATTGGCGGGTGTATTCTTGCTGACCCAGAAACAACACATTGAGTGGGGACAAATCAGCCTCGCCGGCGCCGGGTTATGCTGGCTGCTGGGTTGGCTGCGAACCCGTTCTCATTAAACACAGTGCGCCAGCGGGCGCCAATCCTGGAGAGAAAGTCATGGGTGGTATCAGTATTTGGCAGTTGTTGATCATCGCAGTCATCGTCGTGCTGTTGTTCGGGACCAAGAAGCTGCGCGGCATCGGCGGCGATCTGGGTGCGGCGGTCAAGGGGTTCAAGAAGGCGCTCTCCGATGAGCCGGCCGACACCAAGCCCGAGCAGAAGGACGCCGAGTTTCCGACCAAGCAGTTGAACGAGACGGCCAGCAGCGCCGACACCGCCAAGCAGAAAGACAAAGATCAGGCCTAAGCCATGTTCGACATCGGTTTTTGGGAGCTGATCGTCATCGGTGTCGTCGCCCTGGTGGTGCTGGGGCCCGAGCGGTTGCCGGTGGCGATCCGGACCGCCAGTCACTGGATCAGGCTGATCCGCAGTACCGCCAACTCGGTGAAGTCCGAGCTGGAACAGGAGCTCAAGTTGCAAGAGCTGCACAACGATCTGAAAAAGGCCGAAAAGCTGCAGATGAACAACCTGAGCCCCGAGCTGCAGGAGTCCATCGAGCAGCTGAAGGCGGCTGCCCAGTCGGTGAACCGCCCATACGAACAGCAGAACACCATCCGCCCCGTCCCGGCCGTGGCCGAGGTGAAGGAGGCGTCGGTGCCGCAAGCTGCCGCTGTGGCCGCTCCCGAGCAGGCTGCCCCCGTGGATGAGGTGCGCAGCACCGAGCCAGATGCCAGGCAAGAGGAGGCGAAGCCATGAGTCAGGCCGAGCAACCCCTCATCAGCCACCTGGTGGAGCTGAGAACACGCCTGTTGCGTTCCGTTGGCGCCATCCTGCTGGTGTTCGTCGCGCTGATCTACTTCTCCAACGACATCTACGACTTCATCGCACAGCCGCTGCTCAGCCAGCTGCCGGAAGGCACCAGCATGATAGCGACGGATGTGGCGACCCCCTTCATCACGCCCATCAAGCTGACCCTGGTGGTCTCCTTCTTCGTCGCGATCCCCTATCTGCTCTATCAGGCCTGGGCCTTCATCGCCCCCGGTCTGTACCAGCACGAGCGACGCCTCATCATGCCGCTGGTCGCGTCCAGCGCCGTGCTCTTCTATGCGGGGATGGCGTTTGCCTACTACGTGGTGTTCCCGCTGGTGTTCGGCTTCTTCACCAGTACTGCCCCCGCCGGGGTGACGGTGGCGACCGACATTGCCAGCTATCTGGACTTCGTGCTGACCCTGTTCTTCGCGTTCGGGGTGGCGTTCGAGATCCCGGTCGCCACCATACTGCTGTGCTGGACCGGGGTGACCACGCCCAAGAGCCTGAAGGAGAAGCGTCCCTACGTTATCGTCGGGGTCTTCGTGGTCGGCATGCTGCTGACGCCGCCGGATGTGTTCTCCCAGACCCTGCTGGCGATCCCCATGTGGGCGCTCTGGGAACTGGGGCTCTTCTTCGCCCGCTTCTATGTGAAGAAAGAAGACGAGCAGGAGCAGGAACAATCGGAAGAGGGGAGCTGAGGCTCCCTTCCTCTTTTCATGCCTCCGTTCGAGGCGTATGGTAAGGCCCCATCGAGTAGATGGTTTTCAAATGCCTGATATGTCTTCCTTTTGTTCGGACCCGCTGACCCCATGATCGACATAGGTGTGAACCTGACCAGCAGCCAGTTTGCTGACGAGCAAGCCGAGCTGGTGACCCGCGCCCGCGCCGCCGGCGTGGAGGCCCTGATCCTGACCGGCACGGATCTGGCCGGCAGCCAGGCCAGCGCGGAGCTGGCCACCCAGTGGCCGGGCTACTGTTTCTCCACCGCCGGGGTGCACCCCCACGATGCCAAAAGCGTCGACGCGGCGACCCTGCCTGCCCTTCGCGAGCTGGCGGCGCTGCCCCAGGTGGTGGCCATCGGCGAGTGTGGCCTGGACTACAACCGCGACTTCTCCCCCCGTCCTGTGCAGGACGCGGTGTTTGATGCCCAGCTGGCGCTGGCTGCCGAGCTCGGGATGCCGGTGTTTCTCCACTGCCGCGATGCCCATGACAGGTTCGTCGAGATCCTGCGCCCCTGGCTGCTCCGCCTGCCCGGAGCCGTGCTGCACTGCTTCACCGGCTCCGACGCCGAGCTCGACGAGTGCCTGGCGCTGGGGCTGCACATCGGGGTGACCGGCTGGCTCTGTGACGAGCGGCGCGGCCAGCTGCTGCGCGAGCAGGTGGCCCGCATTCCGGCCGGTCGCCTGATGATAGAGACGGATGCCCCCTACCTGGTGCCGCGGGATCTGAAACCCAGGCCCAAACGCAACGAACCCGCTTTCTTGCCGCACATCGCCCAGGTGGTGGCGGCCTGCCGTGGTGAAGCGCCCGAGGCCTTGCTGGCCCATACCCGGGCCACCTCCGCCGCATTCTTCCAACTTCCGCTTTTGGAGTGATTCATGGCCACAACTCTTCCGGGGGCCTTCCCGGGTCGCCGTCTGCGCCGGGTGCGCAAACATGATTTCAGCCGTCGTCTGGTGCGCGAGAACGTACTGACTGTCGACGATCTCATCTATCCCGTCTTCGTGCTGGAGGGAGAGGGTCAGCGGGAAGCCGTCGCCTCCATGCCGGGGGTGGATCGCCTCTCCATCGACCTGCTGCTCGAAGAGGCCGCCGAACTGGTCGCCCTCGGCGTGCCGGCGGTGGCCCTGTTCCCGGTGACGCCGCTGGAGAGAAAGAGCCTGATGGCGGAAGAGGCCTACAATCCGGATGCCCTGGCCCAGCGCGCGACCCGCGCCCTCAAGGCCCGCTTCCCGGAGCTCGGGGTCATCACCGACGTGGCGCTCGACCCCTTCACCACCCACGGTCAGGACGGTATCATCGACGATGAAGGCTATGTGATGAACGACATCACCACCGAGATCCTGGTGAAGCAGGCGCTCTCCCATGCCGCCGCCGGAGCCGACATAGTCGCACCGTCCGACATGATGGACGGCCGTATCGGTGCCATCCGTGCGGCCCTGGAGGAGAATGGCTTCGTCAACGTCCAGATCATGGCCTACTCCGCCAAGTACGCCTCCCACTACTACGGCCCGTTCCGCGATGCGGTGGGCTCCGCCGGCAACCTCGGCAAGAGCAACAAGGCCACCTACCAGATGGATCCGGCCAACGGCAACGAGGCCCTGCACGAGGTGGCGCTGGACATCGCCGAAGGGGCCGACAGCGTCATGGTCAAGCCGGGCATGCCCTATCTCGACATCATCCGCCGGGTGAAGGATCAGTTTGGTGTGCCGACCTTCGCCTACCAGGTGAGCGGCGAGTACGCCATGCACATGGCGGCGATCCAGAACGGCTGGCTGAAGGAGAAGGAGTGCGTCCTGGAGTCCCTGCTCTGCTTCAAGCGGGCCGGTGCCGACGGCATCCTCACCTACTTCGCCAAGCGCGTGGCCCAGTGGCTGAAGGAGGACGCCCGGCGCTGAGGCGGTGGCGTCATCCTGCTGACAATGCCGGCCCCGGGCCGGCATTGTCGTCTCTGGCGGGCGGGTAGCTCGTTTTGTGAGCAACTCATCCCAAAAAGTGGGCAACATGCCCGTCTATTGGCTGCAAAGGCTTGATAAATGGGGTTTCTGCCTACATCTTAGATGGTCCAAGCAAGCTTCTGGACGGCAGGGGCTGCAGAGCATTTAGAGGTACCGCAGATGACTAACCCTTTGCTGACAATGGACTCGCTGCCTCCCTTCAGCCAGATCCAGCCCGATCAGGTGCAACCTGCCGTGACGCAGGCCATCGCCGATTGCAAACAGAAGATTGAGGACGTGCTGGCCCAGAAGGAACCCCACACCTGGGACAGCCTGATCGCGCCGCTGGAGGAGGTCAACGACCGCCTGTCGCGGATCTGGTCCCCCATCAGCCACCTCAACGCCGTGCAGAACAGCGAGGCGCTGCGCGCGGCTCATGACGCCTGCCTGCCGCTGCTCTCCGAATTCCAGACCTATGTCGGCCAGCACGAGGGGCTTTACCAGGCCTATCTGGCGCTGTTCGAGAGCGACGACTTCCCGCGCCTGGACGATGCCCAGCGCAAGGAGATCCAGAACACCCTGCGTGACTTCCGCCTCTCCGGCATCGGTCTGCCCGCCGAGGCGCAGCAGCGCTACGGCGAAATTCAGTCCCGCCTCTCCGAGCTCGCCTCCCGCTTCAGCAACAACGTGCTGGACGCGACCCAGGGCTGGAGCAAGCTGGTGACCGACGAGGCCGAGCTGGCAGGTTTGCCGGAGAGTGCGCAAGCCGCCGCCCGTCAGATGGCCGAGCTCAAGGGCAAGGAGGGGTGGCTGTTCACCCTGGACATCCCCTCCTACCTGCCGGTGATGATGTACGCCGACAATCGCGCCCTGCGGGCCGAGCTGTACGAGGCCTTCACCACCCGCGCCTCCGACCAGGGGCCGAATGCCGGCAAGTGGGACAACTCCGCCATCATGACCGAACTGCTCGCCCTGCGCCGCGAGCTGGCCCGGCTGCTGGGCTTTGCCAACTACGCCGAGCTGTCGCTGGCCACCAAGATGGCGGACAAACCCGAGCAGGTGGTGAATTTCCTCACGGATCTGGCGGCCAAATCCCTGCCGCAAGGCAAGGCGGAGCTCGACGAGATCCGCGCCTTCGCCGCCGAGCAACACGGCCAGAGCGAACTGGCGGCCTGGGATCTCGCCTATTACGCCGAGAAGCTCAAGCAGCACAAATTCTCCATCTCCGACGAGCAGCTGCGCCCCTACTTCCCCGCCGGCCGGGTGGTAAAAGGACTGTTCGAGGTGGTCAAGCGGGTGTTCGGCATGAAGGTGCGCGAGCGTCTTGGCATCGACACCTGGCACCCGGACGTACGCTTCTACGACATCTTCGATGCCGATGACGAGCTGCGTGGCAGCTTCTACCTCGACCTCTATGCCCGCGAGCACAAGCAGGGCGGCGCCTGGATGGATGTCTGCCTCGGCCGTCGCTACCGTCAGGACGGGTCGCTGCAAAAGCCGGTGGCCTACCTGACCTGCAACTTCAATGGCCCGGTGGATGGCAAGCCGGCCCTGTTCACCCACAACGAAGTGGTCACCCTGTTCCACGAGTTCGGCCACGGCATTCACCACATGCTGACCCGGATCGACGTGGCCGGCGTGGCCGGCATCAACGGCGTGGCCTGGGATGCGGTGGAGCTGCCGAGCCAGTTCCTGGAGAACTGGTGCTGGGAGTCCGAGGCGCTGGCCTTTATCTCCGGCCATCACGAGACCGGGGAGCCGCTGCCTGCGGATCTGCTGGAGAAGATGATGACGGCCCGCAACTTCCAGGCGGCGATGCAGATGCTGCGTCAGCTGGAGTTCGCCCTGTTCGACTTCCGCCTGCACCAGGAGTTTGACCCGGCCAACCCGGACCAGATCCCGGCGCTGCTGAGCGAGGTGCGCAGCCAGGTGGCGGTGATGACGCCCCCGGCGTTCAACCGTTTCCAGCACAGCTTCTCCCACATCTTCGCAGGGGGCTATGCGGCGGGCTACTACAGCTACAAGTGGGCCGAGGTGCTCTCCGCCGATGCCTTCTCCCGCTTCGAGGAGGAGGGGATCTTCAATCCGGAGACCGGCCACGCCTTCCTGAAGCACATTCTGGAGAAGGGCGGCTCCAGGGAGCCCATGGAGCTGTTCCGCGCCTTCCGTGGTCGAGAGCCCCAGGTGGATGCCCTGTTGCGTCACAGCGGCATCGCGGCATGACGGGTTTCCCGCGGGTGCCTGGCCGGTTGATGACCAGGGGACCGCGGGGATCTCTTTCTCTGCCATCCATCGCCATGTCGAGTGCCAATCAGGTACTTTTTGCGGCATAGTGGGATCAAAACGTGATTTTTGAGATAAAAAGGGACCTTTGGGTCCCTTTTTACAAGGCTTTTTAATATCTTGCGGAGTGCATATTTGCACTGTCGCCGCCTCTTCAGTAGAGTCGGGTTCTACCTTGCCGGGAGAGAAACAACCTTGCCATGAGGCGAGCACTCGAGTCTGTCTATCAAATCATCTCAAGCCTGTCTCATGCGAGTGGTCGGGGATATTTTGATACCTTCGTGAGTGAAATCGCCAACGTGCTCGGGGCCGATTTCGTCCTGGTTTCGGGCAAGGATCAGGCCGGGCTGTTCTTCACCGTGCATGCTGCCTATCCCGCCTCCCTCGACATCAACTCCTACAGCTTTCCCCTCTCCGCTACCCCTGGCGAGATCGCCATGCAGCAGGGAGAGGCCTGGTTCAGCGATCGCGCCCTGGAGCTCTTCCCCCATGCCGCCGTGCTGGAGCGTTGTCAGGTTCGGGCCTATGCCGGCATCGCGCTCAAGAGCGCCGAAGGGGAGACCCTGGGGCTGTGCAGCGTCATGTTCAAGCGGGCCATGCCCAGGATGGACAAGGTCATGCGCCTGCTGCGCCTGCTGGCCCCTCTCGCCGGCCGCGAGCTGGCGCTGATGTACCAGCAGGAGCGTCAGACCCAGCCTGAACTGCCGGACAGTCCCCATTTCCTGGACACCATGATGTCCCACGCCCCCGTGGGGATCGGCAAGCTGGATCTGGCAGGGAATATACTCTGGGCCAACCCGGCCATCGAGAAGATGTTGGGCTACAGCCAGCAGGAGCTGCTGCGGTTCACGGTGGCCGAGATCAGCCACCCGGATGACTGGCGGGCCAGCATTCAGCTCTACGACGCCCTCAAGCGGGGAGAGCACCCCGCCTTCACCCAGGAGAAGCGCTACCTGCACCGGGATGGCTCCGTTTTGTGGGGAAGGGTGACGGTGACCCTGATCCGCAACGAGCAGATGCAGCCCGACTACCTGATGGTGGTGCTGGAGAACATCGATTCCATCCGGCGTCATGCCGAGCAGCTCAAGCTCTCCCACCGGGTCTACGACAACCTCTCCGAGGCGATCCTGGTGTGCGATGGTGACAGCCGCATCATCTCGGTGAACCCGGCATTCGAGAAGATCACCGGCTACAGCGAGGAGGAGGCCTGCGGCCAGCGTCCCAGCATGCTCAAGTCCGGGCTGCACGATCAGACCTTCTATGCGGACATGTACCACGCCCTGAAACGGGTGGGGATCTGGCGTGGCGAGGTGTGGAACAAGCGCAAGAACGGCAAGCTCTACCCCCAGCAGCTGATGATCAGCGCCCTGCGGGAAGAGGGCAGGATCAGCCAGTACATCGCCATTTTCAGCGACATTTCCCAGACCAAGCTGGCGGAGCAGAAGATCGCCACCCAGGCCAACTACGACAACCTGACCGGGCTGCCCAACCGCTGGCTGTTCGGCCGCTGCCTCACCCGCTTCTGCGAGCGGGGGGAGCGTTTCGCCCTGATGGTGCTCGACCTCAACAACTTCAAGGCGGTCAACAACAGCATGGATCACCATGTGGGTGATGCCCTGCTGCGGGAGGTGTCGGATCGACTGGTGAGCCGGGTGCGGACCGAGGATGTGGTGGCCCGCATCGGGGGGGACGAATTTGCCTTCCTGGTGCCCGGCATCGTCAACCGGCGCCAGGCCGAGGTGTTTGCCAAGCAGGTGATCGGCGGCTTCGCCCGCCCTTTCATGCTGGCCAACCAGCACCTCTATGTGACGGCGACCATGGGCATCACCCTGTGCCCCCACGACGGGGAGGATGGTGACGAGCTGCTGCGCAACGCGGAGCAGGCCCTGTTTGTAGCCAAGCGGCAGGGACGCCCCCTGGGCTCCTACAACGCTTCCATGCGGGAAGAGGTGAGCCAGCGCCACCAGATGCAGCGCGATCTGGCGGAGGCCATCAAGCTGGGACAGCTGACCATGGCCTACCAGCCCATCTGGGACAACCGCAGCGGCCGGGTCGCCAAGCTGGAGGCCCTGGTGCGCTGGTATCATCCCCGGTGGGGCCAGGTCTCGCCGGCGGACTTCATCCCTCTGGCGGAGGAGGCGGGGCTCATCCAGGGGCTCGGGGCCCTGGTGCTGTGGCAGTCGTGCCGGGATCTGGCCAGGTTGCAGCAGTCCGGTTTCCCGGATCTGCAGATGTCCATCAACCGCTCCACCCTGGAGTTCCAGACGATAGATCCGGAGGCGAGCGAGTGGCTCAGGGTGATACGCCACTTCAACCTGGATCCGGCGGACATCATCATCGAAATCACCGAGTCCCTGCTGATGGAGAGCAGCGATCAGCACAGGGTGCGGATCGACGCGCTGCGCGAGGCGGGCTGCAAGCTGGCCATCGACGACTTCGGCACCGGCTACTCGGCCCTCAACTATCTGCGCACCTTCCCGGTGGATCTGGTGAAGATCGACCGCTCCTTCGTGCGGCACATCCCCTTCAACGAGCAGGACAGGCTGCTGCTCGACGGCATCATCAACATAGTGCACAACCTCGGCATGCAGGTGGTGATCGAGGGGGTGGAGACCCGGGAGCAGCTCAACTTCCTCTGCCAGAAGGGATGTGCCTTCACCCAGGGATATCTGCTGAGCCGCCCGCTGCCCTTCGACGATCTGGTGGAGTACCTAGGTCTCAACCGTCAGGGGATGAACCTGACCACGGTGAGCTGATCCCCCGCATCTGCTATCATGCCGGCTTCTGCGCCGTGATGAGTTCGTGTTATGCCCCATATTCAGGTTTTCAGTGAAGTCCCCGCCCGCGATGGCGAGCTCGACGCCCTGCGCCAGCGCCTCGCCGACGTGGAGTTTCCCGCCCCCTTTGCGCTGGTGCTGACCGAGTCGCGGCTGGAGCTGCGCAAGCTGGACGAACCCAAGCTGGGGGCCGTCTATGTGGACTTCGTGGAAGGGGCTGTCGCCCATCGCCGCAAGTTCGGCGGGGGGCGCGGCCAGTCCATCGCCAAGGCGGTGGGACTCAAGTCGGGGGCCATGCCGACCGTGGTGGATGCCACCGCCGGTCTGGGACGCGATGCCTTCGTGCTGGCCTCCCTCGGCTGCAAGGTGACCCTGATCGAGCGCAGCCCCGTGGTGGCGGCCCTGCTGCAGGACGGCCTGAGCCGGGCGGCCCTGGATCCCGAAATAGGCCCCTGGGTGCGCGAGCGGATGCAACTGCGGCAAGGCCCGGCGGTGGAGACCCTGCTGGCGCTGGCCGAGCGGCCCGAGGTCATCTACCTCGACCCCATGTTCCCTCACAAGCAGAAGTCGGCCCTGGTGAAGAAGGAGATGCGGGTGTTCCAGTCTCTGGTGGGGGCGGATCTGGACGCCGATGCCCTGCTGCCGGCGGCGCTCAGGATGGCGGACAAGCGGGTGGTGGTGAAGCGCCCGGACTACGCAGGCTGGCTCAACGAGCACAAGCCCAGCATGGCCATCGAGACCAAGAGCAACCGCTTCGACGTCTACGTGATGGCGGCCCTGGGGGCGAGCTGATGCCAGCCGCCATGGCGGGATAAAAGAAAGGAGGGCCAACCCGGGGTTGGCCCTCCTTTTTTGTGTCGGGGGATCAGAGGAGGGGGGCGAAGTGGATCCGCTTTGCCTCACCCTGCCAGACCAGATCCAGAGTGGCCAGATCGGCCAGGCTCAGGCGCTCGTTGCTGGTCAGCAGCAAGTACTCGACCCCCTCGTTGGCCGCTATGGTCCGGATCCCGTCCGTCCATTGGCGGCCATGCCGATCGGTGATCGTCACCGGCAGGTGCAAGCTGGCGGCGATCTCGAGCCAGTCATAGAGGTCGCAGGCGATGGGTTGGTAGTCGCTCATGGTGCCGTCGCCTCCTCATCGCCCTTACTGGAAGTCGATGGTGGTGGCGGGGGCGGCCACGATCCGGTCTTTCACTACCAGCTCTTGCTGCAATGCATCGCCAGCCAGCTCGGGATCATCTTCGTCACCGTTGCAGACCAGCACGGCGTCATAGTGCCCCAGTTCCACGAAGCCCAGCTCGTAACCGAAGACACCGTTGTTCAGCACCACGGGGGCGCTGGCATAGAAGCCGTTGTCGCTGTCGGCCATGTCGGGATAGGCGTTGTCGCCCTCCGGGCGCAGCTCGTCATAGAAGTAGACGAACGCCTTGTCGGTCAGCTGACCGCCACAGAGCCCGGCAGACACTGTTCCCCTGACGGTGGCGACCTCGGTGGTGTTCACCAGTCGCACCCCTCTGGGCTTGAGCTTGTAGTACTCCTCGTGGCCCGGCAGCACCATGGAGTGGCGCAGATCGAATTCGGTGGTAAAGGCGCTGAGGCCGTTGGCGGCGATGGTGAAGGCATCCAGCTTGAGCTCGCTGCTGGGCACCTCCAGCGGTTTGATCACGCCGTCATCCTGCTTGACGTAGGAGTAGGGGGTGCCGTCCAGGAACTGGTTGGCCACTTCTCGCCCGTCCAGTACCCGCAACCGCATCTGGCTGTATTCGCCGGGGACCACGCTCTGGCTGGCCAGCAGGGGGCGGCTGGCGGAACCCTGGTAGCTCAGCAGATCGATATAGGTGAACAGCGGATGGCCGCTGCCATCGAGGGGGATGCTCTCCCCGATCGGGGTGCAGCCATCGTCCTGGGCCGAGGTCAGGAAACTGGCGGTCGTCCAGTTCTGCTCCGCCCCCGTGACCGGGTTGATGCTGATATTGGAGACGGCGATGCAGACCTTGCTGACCGAGTCCACCGGGGCGTCGGAGAAGGCCAGGGACATCTGGGCATTCGGCTGGCTGTTGTTGTCGCCGTCACCGCCGCCACCGCAGGCGGTCAGCAGGGCGGTCAGGGCTATCAGGGGTATGTGTTTCATGGTTTCCGTTCCTATGGGAGAGACCATTCAACTCTAGCCGAGTGGTTGGCACTGACTAGCCGGGCGGGAAAGGCGGCATGACCGGAATTGATTAAAAAAATAATAAAATCAATGGCGAGGCCTTGAATGGCGCCAGCAGTGGGTGCGAAGGAGCTTGTCGGAACAGACGGAAAAGAGAGCAGAACGGGCGCGGGGCGCCCATTCAGGCTTCGAGCAGGCGGGTGGGCCAGCCCATCTTCTGCTGGCGCTCCACCTCGAGGCGCAGTTCGCTGGCGCGCAGGTAGTGCTCATCCAGCCAGCCCTTGGGCAGGGTCAGGGTCAGGGCGTCCTCATCGGCCTGCAGCAGGAATCTGGGCACTGTGCCCTGGGTGCGGCGCATGCAGAGGATGAGAGAGATGCGCAGGATGCGGGCCAGCCGTATCGCCTGACGAGCGGTGACAGCGCCCTGCTTCTCCAGCGGCTCCGGCTTGAACTCGTCCCGCTGGTTGAACAGCAGGGCCGACAACAGCTTCTTCTGTGCAGGGGTGAAGCCCGGCATGTCGATGTTGTCGATGATATAGGCGGCGTGCTGGGGCGCCTTCTTGTATTCGATGCAGAGGCCTATCTCGTGCAACAGGGCTGCGTAGCGCAGGATAGGACGGCCGTAGCGCTTGGAGAGGCGCCAGGCCGGTTGCAGCTGGGCGAAGGCCTCGATGGCGGTGTCGCGCACCCGTTCGGCGTGCTCCTTGTCCAGCTGATAGCGGCTGATCAGGCTGTCGGCGGTACGATCCCTGGCGTCACAGTCGTGATTGTTGCCGAGCAGGCCATAGATCAACCCCTCGCGTAGCGCGCCACCGGCCAGGGTCATGCTCTCGATGCCGAGGGTCTCGAAGATGGCGATCAGGATGGCGAGGCCGGATGGGAATACGGTCAGCCGCTCGGCGGCCAGCCCTTCGAGCTGCAACTGATCGAGCCTGCCACAGGCGATGGCTTGCCCCATCAACTCCTGCAACTTCGGTAGGGTGACCCGCTCGCTCTTGCCCTGGGCCAGCATGATCTCCTGCAGCGCCTGGACGGTGCCGGAGGCGCCGACGCAGGTACGCCAGCCGAGGAGGCGGTAATCCTCTGCCACCTTCTCCAGTACCGCCTTGGCGGCGGCGATGGCCTGCTCGAAGCGGGTCTCGGAGAGCTCGCCATCACCGAAGTGGTTGTTGAGCCAGGTGACGCAGCCCATGTGCAGGCTGTTGAGCAACTTCGCCTCGCTCTGCTCGCCGATGACCAGCTCGGTGCTGGCCCCGCCGATGTCGATCACCAGCCGGTTGCCTTCCCCCGCCGAGGTCCAGGAGACCCCCTCGTAGATGGTCTTGGCCTCTTCCTCTCCCGAGATGATCTCGATGTTGTGGTTGAGCACCCGTTCCGCTTCCTGCAGGAAGTCGTCTACGTTGGTGGCCAGGCGCAGGGTGGCGGTGCCGACTACCCGGATGTTGTCGGAGGGGATGTCCTGCAGCTGCTCGGAGAACAGGCGCAGACAGTCCCAGCCCCGCTCCATGGCGGCGCGGTTCAGGCGAAAATCGGCATCCAGGCCGGCGGCGAGGCGAACCTTGCGTTTGACCTTGGTGACGGTGCGCAGAGCGCCAGCGACCTCGCGCACCACCAGCATATGGAAGCTGTTGGAGCCGAGGTCGATGGCGGCGTAGAGAGGCGAGTTGTGCAACTGGGCCTGTCCCTCAGTTCTTGCGGGGGGGACGACGACGGTTGTTGCTGTTGCCACCGCCCTGGCGATCCCGCATGTTGCGGTTCACCGGCTGACGGTTGCGGAACACCCGTTTCGGCGCGGTCACGTCATCCAGCAGTGCCTCACGGTCGTACTTGCTGACCGGGATGGGGTGGTGGATGTACTCCTCGATGGCCGGCAGGTTGAAGGCATAGTCTTCACAAGCCAGGCTGATGGAGTGACCGCTTCTGCCGGCACGGCCGGTACGACCGATGCGGTGGACATAATCCTCGGCGTCGTCGGGCAGGTCGTAGTTGAAGACGTGGGTCACGTCGGGGATGTGCAGACCACGGGCGGCCACGTCGGTGGCAACCAGGATATCCAGCGTGCCCTTGGTGAACTCGTCCAGGATCTTCATCCGCTTCTTCTGCGGCACGTCACCGGTCAGCAGACCGACGCGGTGGCCGTCGTTTTCCAGCCAGGCGTGAACGTCCTCACAGACGTGCTTGGTGTTGGCGAAGACGATGGCCTTCTCCGGCCACTCCTCTTCCATCAGGGAGAGCAGCAGCAACATCTTGTCTTCGTTGGAGGGGTAGAAGAGCTCCTCCTTGATCCGCACGCCAGTCATCTGTTCCGGCTCGACCTGCACATGCTCCGGGTGGTTCATGTGCTCGTAGGCCAGCTCCTGTACCCGCAGGGAGAGGGTGGCGGAGAACAGCATGCTCAGACGCTCGGTGGCGGGTGGCATGCGGCGGAACAGGAAACGGATGTCCTTGATGAAGCCGAGATCGAACATGCGATCCGCTTCGTCCAGCACCACGACCTGAATATTGCCGAGATCGATCACCTTGGACTTGAAGTAGTCGATGATGCGACCCGTGGTGCCGATCAGGATGTCGACACCCTGTTCCAGCACGGCCAGCTGCTTGTCGTACCCTTCACCGCCGTAGGCGAGGCCGAGCTTGAGCCCGGTAGAAGCAGACATGCTCTCTGCGTCGTTGTAGATCTGGACGGCCAGCTCCCGGGTCGGGGCCATGATGATGGCGCGGGGCTGATTGATGAGGCGCGGCTTGGTCAGCGGATGGGTCAACAAATAGTTGAAGGTGGCCGCCAGGAAAGCCAGGGTCTTGCCGGTCCCCGTCTGGGCCTGACCGGCGAGGTCATGACCTTCTACCAGCAGGGGCAGGGAGAGTGCCTGGATGGGCGTGCAATAATGAAATCCCTTTGATTCCAGACCAGCCAGAACTTCGGGTTCGAGGCCCATTTGGGCGAATTTTTCGGTCGTTAGATGTGTTTTGCTCATGGCGGTAGGTTATCAGGTTAGGCTTGCAATAATAAACAGGATCATTTCAAATAGGGCAACTATTGCCTTTGTTGAAGCATCAATAAAGCCTTAATTACTGACTGGAGTTGGAGATGAGTGACAAGATTGTTCAGCTGAGCGATGCCAGCTTCGAGGCCGATGTAATCAAAGCCGACAGCCCCGTTCTGGTCGATTTCTGGGCTGAATGGTGCGGTCCGTGCAAGATGATCGCCCCGATCCTGAACGAGGTTGCTCAGGAATACGAAGGTCGCGTGACCGTGGCGAAATTGAACATCGATCATAACGCCGACACTCCGCCCAAGTATGGCATTCGCGGTATCCCGACCCTGCTGCTGTTCAAGAATGGCGAAGTGGCAGCCACCAAGGTCGGCGCCCTGTCCAAGACTCAGCTGAAAGAGTTCCTGGACGGTAACCTGTAATAATCAAGAAGGAGCGCATTGCAATAATGCGCTCCTTGTGTTTTATCACCTAGACGCTCATCCCGATTGGTGCTAGTTTATCGCTCGTTTGCTAACCTTTTTGCCTGACTCTTTGCTTCACAAGCCTGGCAAGTCAAATCCGATCAGCATCAATCCAGCAGACTGTCTCCTCATTTCAATCCTTGCTTACAGACTTTCACCACTATGAATCTGACTGAACTAAAGAACACTCCTGTGTCCGAGCTGGTACAGCTTGGCGAATCCATGGGGTTGGAAAATCTGGCTCGGGCGCACAAGAAAGACATCATCTTCGCGATCCTCAAGGCGCACGCCAAGGGTGGCGAGGATATCTTTGGCGACGGTGTGCTGGAAATCCTGACCGATGGTTTCGGTTTCCTGCGCAGTGCAGACGGCTCTTACCTCGCTGGCCCGGAT
Source organism: Aeromonas taiwanensis (assembly GCF_000820165.1). Lineage (GTDB taxonomy): Bacteria > Pseudomonadota > Gammaproteobacteria > Enterobacterales > Aeromonadaceae > Aeromonas > Aeromonas taiwanensis. The sequence continues at coordinate 9,537 of NZ_CDDD01000036.1, read as the reverse complement.
GACATCTATGTCTCCCCCAGCCAGATCCGTCGCTTCAACCTGCGTACCGGCGATACCATCTCCGGCAAGATCCGGCCGCCGAAAGAGGGTGAACGCTACTTCGCCCTGCTCAAGGTCAACGACGTCAACTACGACCGCCCGGAAAACTCCCGCAACAAGATCCTGTTCGAGAACCTGACCCCCCTGCATGCCAACGAGCGTCTGCGCATGGAGCGTGGCAACGGTTCTACCGAAGACATCACCGCCCGCGTGCTGGATCTGGCGTCTCCCATCGGCAAGGGCCAGCGTGGCCTCATCGTCGCACCGCCCAAGGCCGGTAAGACCATGCTGCTGCAGAACATCGCCCAGAGCATCGCCTACAACCACCCCGACTGCGAACTGATCGTCCTGCTGATCGACGAGCGTCCGGAAGAAGTGACCGAGATGCAGCGGATGGTGAAGGGCGAAGTGATTGCCTCTACCTTCGACGAACCTGCTTCCCGTCACGTCCAGGTCGCCGAAATGGTGATCGAGAAGGCCAAGCGCCTGGTCGAGCACAAGAAGGACGTGGTGATCCTGCTGGACTCCATCACCCGTCTGGCCCGTGCCTACAACACAGTGATCCCCTCCTCCGGCAAGGTACTGACCGGTGGTGTGGACGCCAACGCCCTGCACCGTCCGAAGCGTTTCTTCGGTGCGGCCCGCAACGTCGAGGAAGGCGGCAGCCTGACCATCATCGCCACCGCGCTGATCGACACCGGCTCCAAGATGGATGAAGTCATCTACGAAGAGTTCAAGGGTACTGGCAACATGGAGCTGCACCTCTCGCGCAAGATCGCCGAGAAGCGCACCTACCCGGCCATCGATATCACCCGCTCCGGCACCCGCAAGGAAGAGCTGCTGACCGCGCCGGACGAGCTGCAGAAGATGTGGATCCTGCGCAAGATCATCCACCCCATGGGGGAGATCGACAGCATCGAGTTCCTGATCGACAAGCTGTCTGCGACCAAGACCAACGACGAGTTCTTCGACTCCATGAAGCGTCAGCAGAAGTAACTGCCTCTTGGCATGACAAAACCGCGGCCCAGGTCGCGGTTTTTGTTTATCTATTTCACGGCTGGCTTAGTAGTATGTGAGCCTAGATGTCACAAGGACAGGGACGTCATGAAGCTAGTGTTACTCATATGGATTGGCTGGCTGCTGGCCGCTCCCGTCTACGCCGACACGCCGCCGCAGCTGCAGGGGCCGCTGGTGGCAGACGAGGGGCTGCAGGGTCACCGTGAATACCTGGACAGCCGGCTGGCACAGGGGCAGTTTGATGCCATGGATTCGCTGCTGGAGACGCTGTCCGTGGGGCAGCGGGAGTACCTGCTGTTCCAGCTGCTGAGCGATCTCAAGTCGGCATCCGCTCCCAGCCCGGCGCTGCAGGCCTGGGTGCGGGCGCAGGCCGCCAAGGCGCCGCAATGGCTGGTGGAGGGGAAGGTGGACGGCTTCCTGGTCCAGCTGCCCGCCTACGACTTTGCGGCCGAGGCCAGGCTGGTGCTGCAGCACTGGCAGCAGCTGGCCTGGCAGGGCAACTACCGCCAGCTGCTGGAACAGGATCGCTTCGACTTCAAGCAGATCTACTACAGCAGTAATCCGGACCTGCCCCAGCAGCAGGAGGCGCTGCTGGCCGTGCTCGATGGGCAGCCCCCGGTCGTGCTGCGGCGCGAGGCGGGTCGGCTCGCCACCCTCAACCTCTTCCTGCCGGACAACCAGCTGCTGCTGCACCTCATCGAGCAGACCGGGGACACGGCGCTCTACCTCAAGTTGTGGCGCCAGCCCGTGGATCACGACAGCCTGGCGGCGTTGCACGCCATTCCACGCTTCTACACAGGCCAGGAGGCGAGCGATCTGCTGATCGCCGCCAGCCGCAACGAGCGCCTGATGGTACCCGCCCTGCGCCAGCTCAGCCGGCTGTCGCCGCTGCCGGAAGGGGCCCAGCAATACCTGCTGGCAGAGCTCGGCAAGCATCAATATGGGGGGCTGGTGGCCGGCTTGCTGCTGGAGATGGACGAGCCCAGGCTGCTGGGACAACTGGCGGACAGGCTCACCCGGCAGGAGCGGCGTCACGCCTCGTCCGTCATGATGTCCGATACGGGTACACCGGATACGCGGCCAGGGTTATAATGCGGGACCTCCTGATCCCGCTAGGGTACCTGCATGAAATACAAGGACTTGCGTGATTTCATCGCGCAGTTGGAACAAAACGGCCAGCTCAGGCGCATCAGTCGCGAGATAGACCCCTATCTGGAGATGACCGAGATCAGCGACCGTACCCTGCGTGCGGGTGGCCCGGCCCTGCTGTTCGAAAACCCCAAGGGCTACACCATGCCGGTGCTGACGAACCTGTTTGGCACGCCGGATCGGGTTGCCATGGGGATGGGGCAGCCCAACGTCGGCGCCCTGCGTCAGGTGGGGACCTGGCTCTCCTATCTGAAGGAGCCGGAGCCTCCCCGCGGGCTCAAGGAGCTGATGGAGAAGCTGCCCATCTTCAAGCAGGTGCTCAACATGCCGACCAAGCGCCTCTCTTCCGCCCCCTGCCAGCAGGTGGTGCTGGAAGGGGAGGCGGTGGATCTCGACCAGATCCCGATCCAGCACTGCTGGCCGGGGGACGTGGCGCCTCTGGTGACCTGGGGCCTCACCATTACCCGCGGTCCCTACAAGAAGCGCCAGAACCTCGGCATCTACCGCCAGCAGAAGATCGGCAAGAACAAGCTCATCATGCGCTGGCTGGATCACCGCGGTGGGGCCATCGATTTTCGCGAGTGGCAGGAGGCGCACCCCGGCGAGCGCTTCCCGGTGGTGGTGGCGCTCGGCGCCGATCCGGCGACCATACTCGGCGCGGTGACGCCGGTGCCGGATACCCTCTCCGAATACGCCTTCGCAGGTCTGCTGAGGGGCAGCCGCACCGAGGTGGTGAAGGCGCAGAGCTGCGACCTGGAGGTGCCCGCCAGCGCCGAGATCGTGCTGGAAGGGTATCTGGAGCCGGGCGAGATGGCTCCGGAAGGCCCCTACGGGGATCACACCGGTTACTACAACGAGGTGGACGAGTTCCCGGTCTTCACCATTACCCACATCACCAAGCGGCGGGATGCCATCTATCACAGCACCTACACCGGCCGTCCGCCCGATGAGCCGGCGGTGCTGGGGGTGGCGCTGAACGAGGTGTTCGTGCCGCTCTTGCAGAAGCAGTTCCCCGAGATCGTGGACTTCTATCTGCCGCCGGAGGGGTGCTCCTACCGGATGGCGGTGGTCACCATCAAGAAACGCTACCCGGGCCACGCCAAGCGGGTGATGCTGGGGGTCTGGTCCTTCCTGCGCCAGTTCATGTACACCAAGTTCGTGATCGTCTGCGACGACGACATCAACGCCCGGGACTGGAAGGACGTGATCTGGGCCATCACCACCCGGATGGACCCGGCGCGCGACACCACCCTGATCGAGCACACCCCCATCGACTACCTGGACTTCGCCTCGCCGGTGTCGGGGCTCGGCTCCAAAATGGGGCTGGATGCCACCAACAAGTGGCCGGGGGAGACCAATCGGGAGTGGGGTCAGCCCATCGTCCAGGACGAAGCGGTGAAGCAGAAGATCGACGCCATCTGGGACGAGCTGAAGATCCTCGACTGAGGGATCTCCCCGACGGGCGGCCATGCCGACGCAAAAGTGCGGTATTGCCGTGCCGAATTGGGTATGCTCGACTGACCTGACCACTCGATTGGTCGCCACAACAATAGTGAAACCATGAGCGAAGCGGGCCGGGCAGGCCCCTCACAAGGACAAGAATGCAACGTATCAAGTGCCGCGTAGAGGAACTGCGCGAATATGTCGACACCATCTGGCACGTGGCCCTGACGCCGCAGCAGGAGGTGAGCTTCAAGCCAGGCCAGTATCTGCTGGTGGTGATGAGCGATTCGGACAAGCGCCCCTTCTCCATCGCCAACTCGCCGACCCGTGCCGGTCGGTTGGAGCTGCAGATCGGTGCCACCCCGGAAAACGCCTATGCCGGCCAGGTGCTGGCCCGCATGCGCGAACAGGGCGAGATCGAGGTCGAGCTGGCCGCCGGCAAGGCGTTCTTGCGCGACGAGTCTCCCCGTCCGCTGATCCTGATGGCGGGTGGCACCGGCTTCTCCTACGCCCGCGCCATCCTGGAGTATCTGATCGACAGCGGCAGCAAGCGCCCCGTGTTCCTCTACTGGGGCGTGCGCCAGGCGCACTGGCTCTACGAGCTGGAGCAGATGCAGCAGTGGGAGCGCGACTATGCCCCCCTGACCTTCATCCCCGTGGTGCAGGAGCCCGAGAGTGACTGGACCGGCAAGACTGGCCTGGTGCACAAGGCCATCATGGATGACTTCGTCAGCCTGCATGACTACGACATCTATGTGGCTGGCCGCTTCGAGATGGCGGGCGCCGCCCGGGAAGAGTTCAAGGTGCTGGGTGCCGAGCCCGAGCGCATCTTCGGCGACGCCTACGAGTTTATCTGACTCCGAACATGCAGGCGGCCAATAAGCGCTGACTGCATGTCATGACCGATTACGCTTCGCTAATCGACCCTACGCTGATCGTCAGAAACAACAAACCCCAGCCAGGCTGGGGTTTGTGCTATCTACTGCCGGGTCAGGCCGGATCACTCGCCCTTGGCGGCGAGCTGCTGCTCCAGCTGGGCCAGCTTGGCCTCCAGGGCGGCCAGCTTCTCCCGGGTGCGCAGCAGCACCTTGGTCTGCACGTCGAACTCTTCGCGGCTGACCAGGTCCAGCTTGTTCAGCTGGGCCTGCAGCACCTGGCGGGTCTTCTTCTCCACCTCTTCACCCATGCTGCGGATGCCGGGCGGCAGGGAGTTGTGAATCTGTTTGGCGATCTCTTCCAGTTTTTTCGGGTCGATCATGGGGGTCTCCTTAAGCAATGGCGCCATTCTACCGACAAATTCTCCCCTTTGCCGAGATCGGGGCGGCTTTTTGCGCCACGGAGGCGATGAGGCTCTGGTCGGGTCTGGTGGCGAGGGCAATGCTGCTACCCTCTGGCACCTGGGCTCGATTCCAATTCCTTGATGCTGTACACAAAAAAATCAGATCAGATGACCGACCAGAGGCTTATTAATTGTTGCGATGCTGTTAATATGGCTCGGTCGGGTTTGAACCCTACCCCGTCAGGCTCATCATGGATAACAACATAAAAGAGATAAGGATATGAAGAAAAAGCTAATTTATGCCGCCGTCATCAGTGCGCTGCTGAGCGGTTGTGGTGGCAGTGACGACAACACAGGCGATACCTCAAGCTATCTCGATTATCTGCTGAGCGGCTCCAATGCGGTGCGTCCCAGCGCCCTGGCTGCCCGTGCCACCGATGGCACCCTGAAGTTTTCGACGGAAACGGCCGATCTCTCCAACCCTGTCTCCGCACTCTCTACCCTGGACGGCTGGTCTACCACCCAGGCGATCCAGATCGTGCCCGTGACGGCCTCCGGCATCCAGGTCAAGGCGCCGGCTGCCGCCGAATTCGCCGCCTCTGTGGCACCGCTTTATCTGATGGAGCTGGAATTTGACAGCGCCGCCCTGCGCCCGAGCGGCGTGAAGAAGGTCCTGACCTACGGGGTGGACTTCGTGGTGGCCGAGTCCGCCGGCAAGCTGAATCTGGTGCCGCTCAAGCCGCTCAACCCCTCCTCCTACTACATGATCGTCGCAACCGACTCGTTGAAGGACAGCACCGGCAACCCCCTGCGTCCGGGCAGCGACTACAGCACCTACAAGACCAGCACGGGCGGCACTGCCCAGGAGCAAACCATCAGCGGCCTGATCGCGCTGCAGGAAGGGCTGTTCAAGGCGGCCACCGGCATCACCAGCGACCACGTCATCTTCTCCGACTGGTTCGGTACCCAGTCCGGTGCCGACGTGCTGGTGGCGGTGAAAGGGGCGGCCGCGGCCGTGCTCAAGGCCGATCCGACCACTCTGGATGCCGCCAAGGTATGGAAGCACGATGCCCTGGGCAACACCAGCCTGCCCGGCACCTACACCCTGGCCGTGACGGGCAAGAATTATTTCCTGACCCAGCTGGATGCCGAAGCCTTCCTGCCCCAGGAGCAGAAGGATGCAATTGCCGCCGCCGTTGACGCCAACCCGCAACTGAAAGGCCTGGCTGGCATGACTCAGGTCTATACCGGCACCGTCAAGCTGCCCTACTTCCTTTCCTCCCCGGCCACCGCCGGCTCCTGGGACAAGGCGAAGAGCCAGTCCTGGCACGGTGCCATTCCCAGCCTGTACGCCATCGCCAACGCCCTGAAGGCGGGCGACACCGAGGTGATCGGCGGTCTGGTGGGGGCGGGGGTGGATCCGGCCCTGCTGGGCGAGCTCATTGCCGATCCGACCCGTCAGGCCGAGCTGCTGGCGGAGGCGAGCAAGCTGATCGGGGTGACTCTCACCTCCGGTGGCAAGGCGCTGGATCCCGAGATGAACGTGGGTCGTTTCAACCCGCTGCCGGCGCTGGAAGAGGTGCAGTCCGTGCCGATGCGCGTCTTCGCCGCCGCACCGCTGACCAGCATCACCGACGTGATCATCTATCAGCACGGCGTCACCTCGGTGAAGGAGAATGCCTACGCTCTGGCTCTGGGCCAGATCGGTGCCGGTATGAAGGCGACCAAGAACGTGGCCGTGGTGGTGATCGATCATCCCCTGCACGGTGAGCGCGGCTTCGCCCTGACCGGCAGCATGGACTCGGTGACCACCTCAGACAACCCGACCCCCTACCTGAACCTGAGCTACCTGACGGTAGCCCGTGACAACCTGAAACAGAGCGTGGCGGATCTGCTGGGCCTGCGTCTGGCGGTGGGCCTGGCAAATGCAGGTGGAAAATTGGGTGGTGCTGGCCTCAAGGTCCACTTCCTGGGTCACTCCCTAGGGGCCATCGCAGGGGCCAGCCTGCTGGGGGTCGCGAACCAGTCTGTTGGCAACCCGACGGCGGACGCCCTGTTCAGGTTCGACACCGGTGGCCTGGCCATGCCGGGTGGCGGCATAGCGCCGCTGCTGCTGAATTCGCCGACCTTCGGCCCGACGATCCAGATGAGCGTGCTGACCTCTGGCAGCGCCGCCCTGAAGACGGCCTTCACCGCCTATGCCCCGAACTGCAAGACGGCGGTACCGACCTGCTTCGTCAACGAGTTCCTGCCGAGCCTGGATGCCGCCACCCAGGCGAGCGCCGCCAGCACCCTGCAGAGCTATGGCTTCGCGGCCCAGTCGGTGCTGGATTCGGCTGACCCGATCAACCTCGGCAGCGGCATCGCGGCGAGCTTCCCGCTGTTTGCCACTGAAGTCGTCGGCGACGGCGCCCTGAGCCTGTCTGACCGGGTGATCCCGAACAGCATCGCCACCGCCCCGCTGGGTGGTACAGAGCCGCTGTTCAAGGTGCTGGCCCTGCAGCCGCTGACGGCGACCGGCGCGGCCAATCACCATGCCGCCCGCTTCGTGGCCGGTGGTCACAGCTCGCTGCTGGCACCGGACGAGAACTTCGATCCGACCGGCGCCGTCACCACAGAAATGCAGACCCAGTTTGCCAGCTTCTTCATGAGCGGCGGCACTGCGGTCAAGGTGACCGATCCCACCCTGCTCAAGCAGTAAGCCTGTTGGCCAATAAAAACGCCGCCCCTCGGGGCGGCGTTTTCGTTTCAGGCAGTGGGGACAGGGATCGTCAGGCAGGCCTGTGGCGCCTGTCCAGCCAGCCCTGAGCCAGGCCCGCCAGATGAGCCATGTTGGCGGTCACTATGGTTGCCGAGGCGTTGCCGACAACCAGGCCTCATACCGGCTTATGGTGTCTGTCCAGCCAGCCCTGAGCCAGGCCGACCAGCAGGCCCACCAGATGAGCCATGTTGGCGGTGCTGGTGCCCAGCATGTCGAAGAAGCCGAGCACCAACCAGACCAGCATGAAGCCCATCAGGGCCGGCGGCATGGCGAGGCCGCAGGCTGGCTGCAGCCTGGCCCGCAGCCAGCTGTAGCCGAGCAGGGCATAGACCACCCCGGAGAGGCCGCCGAAACGCGGGCCGCTCGCGAAAAACTCGGCGATGTTGGGCAGGGCGGCCCCGACGATGAGCAGGATGAACAGCTTGCCGCTGCCGAGGCGCTGCTCGATCTGGCCCCCGAGGTACCACCACCACAGCAGGTTGAACACCAGGTGCAGCACCGAGAAGTGGATGAAGGCCGGGGTGATGTAGCGCCAGGCCTGCCAGTCGGTGAACTGGGCCAGGGTGGGGTGGAAGGCGAGCTCGTCGAAGATGGGCAGGCCGATGGCATCCAGGGCGTAGATGGCCAGGCAGGCGATGATGACCACCAGGGTCAGGGGGCCCGCCTGGTGGAGGAAATCGGTGACCGGATCCGTCATCCCCTTGCTGTAGTCGATGCGGGCGTCGGCCCGGCCGGACTGCCAGGAGGCTTCCATGTAGCGGGGATGGCTCGGCTCGGCCAGGAAGCGCTTTACCTCCTGCTGGGCCTGGGCGAGGCGTCGCTCGTCCGCCAGCCAGACCGAGACACCGAGCTCGGACTGGGTCAGCTCGCACGGGATCCCCAGGGTGGCGAGGTAGTCCACCAGCGCCTGGGCCATGCGGGCGTCGCCCAGCACCAGCAGCTGGATCATGCCGGAGGGGGCCTGGTCACCCGTCATGCATCGCCCGCCTGGATCGGGAACTCCCTGCGCCAGGCCTCGAAGCCGCCATCCAGGCTGTAGACCTCGTCATAGCCCTGCTGCAGCAGGTATTGGGCCGCCCCCTGGCTGCTGTTGCCGTGATAGCACATCACGATGACCGGGGTGTCGAAGTCCACCTCGTTCATAAAGCGAACCAAAGAACCATTGGTCAGGTGGAAGGCGCCGACCGCGTGGGCGGTCTCGAAGGATTGGGGGTCGCGAATGTCCACGAGACGGGCTTCACCGGCGCTCAGCTTCTGGTGGGCATCATGGGCGCTGATATGGGCAAACTGGTCCATTGAGATGTCCTGAAAATGGAGGATTGAGGGGCAGTTTACCGCAAGCCGGGGCTGGCGCTAAGTGCGCAATGCGCCCGCATTTCAGGGGATCGCAATTTTCTTCAATATCGGTCGGCGCGGGCTGGATAGGCTGGTGACTCACTCCCTTGTATGAGCATCACCCATGGAAATCAGTCTGTTGCTGTCCATGGCCGGGTTTGCCCTGGCCATGTCCATCTCCCCCGGCCCGGTCAACCTGGTCGCCCTCGGCGCCGGCGCCCGTTACGGCTTCCTGGCCAGCCTGCGCCACGTGGTGGGGGCCACCCTCGGCTTCATCCTGCTGCTCCTGCTGATGGGGCTGGGGCTTGGCGGCGCCCTGTCCCGCTGGCCCCTGGTGGCCGGCGTCCTGCACTGGGGCGGCGTGCTCTTTCTGTGCTACCTGGCCTGGCAGTTGCTGGTGGACTCCGGTCGGGTGGAGGGGGTGGACGGCGTGCCGCCCGCCTTCTGGTACGGTGCCCTGATGCAGTGGCTCAACCCCAAGGCCTGGCTGGCGGCCAGCATGGGGATGGGGGCC
>NZ_CDDD01000035.1 GCF_000820165.1 Aeromonas taiwanensis | reverse complement strand
GATATGTTGAAGACAGATGAGCGGCTTCGAGGATGACACCTCATAAAGAAGCGGCAAAAGATTTAGCGAAAGCTAACCGAATGCGGAGCGGTAGTTCAGTCGGTTAGAATACCGGCCTGTCACGCCGGGGGTCGCGGGTTCGAGTCCCGTCCGCTCCGCCACTAACAAGAAGCCCAGTCGAAAGACTGGGCTTTTTTCTTTTCTGAATGTTCCCATCCCCCAAGTCCGTCCCCGCGAGAAGGTCTTTTGCTTAACAATCAGTCAGTGTTTGAATCGCCCCGGCTTCTCTAGACACTTTTGAGCCGTTCGAAATATTGCTTTTCACACTCTACTGGCGATAGCCCGTTGTTGAAACTGTGCCGACGCTTGGGGTTGTAAAACATTTCAATGTAATCGAACACATCCCGCCGGGCCTCCTCGCGATCCGCATAGGTTTTACGTCGGATCCGCTCGCGTTTTAGGAGCTGGAAGAAACTCTCCGCCACCGCGTTATCATGACAGTTACCACGTCTGCTCATGCTGGCCTTGAGCCGCTGCTCCCGCAAAAAATCCTGCCAGTCATAGCTGCTAAACTGGCTACCTTGGTCGGAATGAACCAACACTTCCTGCTCAGGTCGCCGTCGCCACACCGCCATCAGTAACGCGCTGATGGCTAGCTCTCGGTCGATCCTTGGCCTCATTGACCAACCAATGACTTGTCGTGAAAACAAATCCAATACTGCGGCCAGATAGAGCCAGCCTTCATGGGTTCGGATATAAGTGATGTCCGTTACCCAGACCTTATTTGGCTCAGTCACATCGAACTGGCGCTCAAGATGATTCGGTGCAACCACTGCCGGCTGGCCACCATAATGACCGGGACGGCGACGATAACCGGTTTGTGAACGTAAACCCTCATGACGCATTAATCGCGCCACCCGGTGTTTCCCGCAGGTCTCTCCCATCTCTCGCAGGTCATCCCGGATCTTGCGATAACCATAGACGCCCCCGCTTTCTAGCCAACATTGCTTGATCTGGCCCAGGAGGCGTTGGTCTTCCAGGGCTCGGACAGATAAAGGCTGGAGCTGCCAGGCGTAATAACCGCTCGGGTGGACATTCATCATTCGACACAGTCTGCGGATGGGATATGTGGACGCGTGCTCCCGGATGAAGGCGTACCTTACCCTGACAGCTTGGCAAAGTACGCGGCGGCCTTTTTTAAGATATCTCGCTCATCGGTGACGCGGCGCAGTTCAGCCTTGAGGCGCCTAATTTCGGCTTGCTGGCTGGAGTCATACTGTTGCTGCACGTCGGGTTGGCTGTAGCGCCTGATCCAGGCGTAAAGACTATGGCTGGAAACACCAAGCCGCTCAGCAACCTCTGCCACTGGGTAATTCCGCTCAGTCACTTGCTTGACGGCGGCCAATTTGAATTCTTCCGTGTAACGTTGCTGTTTGCTCATAACACCTCCTGAATGACCTCAGTTTGAGGCTCTTGGGGTGTCTAGGAAAGTAGGGGCGATTCAGAATGATGCTGTGGTAGACAGATATAAGAAAAGGGGACGGCGTCTGCCGTCCCCTCAAGTCATGTCGCCCAGTCCCTGAACTGCCATGCTCCCTGCAATCCTTGACTCTATCCTTTCCTTTGGAATTTCCCCTTCCCACTCCGTTGGGGTGTCCTGTGGCCATCCTAGCCTGGCAATCGCTCCTGATTGCTTCACCCTCTCCATCCTGGAGGTGTCCATTACCACATCCCGTGGTGTTCCATGCGTCGTCCTGACAGATAACCACCCTGGTTATCTCGCTTCATCCTGAAGCTGGTTCCTGCCGCTTCCTGCGGTGTTCCCTCGTCATCCTTGAGAGTGACTATCCGTGCCACTCATCCTCGTCCCGAGGTGTCCAGCGACCGCATCCCGCGGTTGTCCTGTCTATCCTTGCGATAACCATCCCGGTCATCGGCCTCATCCCGAGGTGTTCCTTGTCCACGTCCTGTGGATTATTCCCTAATTATGCGCTGTTTCTGCATCCTGCCGAATCAGCTCGTCCTTGTGAGACCCATACTAAGGCAATCGAGCGCATCTACAAGGCATCTGAAGTCATTGGAATGGATTGTCTGGCGAACCCTGGTGTGATGTGTAGGTAGATTTTTCATTTATATCAGAAGCTTAATTGGTTTCTGTGGAAAGCATGCCGTACCCTGGATGGCTTCACGCACGGTTCAAAACTGAGGGGGCTTACAGGGGGAATGGCAGATCTCTCACAAGCAGAAAATGGCAGGAAAACGATATTACAGCGGGTTCAATCAGGGGAGTAATAGTTAAAAATTAATTGAATAAATATGTGTAAAAAACAGACAAAAGCCGAGCGCAGGCTCGGCTTTTCATCATGGATGGCTGGGGAGATCAGCTTACTCGGGTACCCGGTGTCGGATATGCCTTGCGCAGGGACTCGGGGGCCAGAACTTCCAGGTTGCCGCTCATGTTGTTCAGCCAGGAGCGAAACTCGGGTGTGTCCTGCACTTCGGTCTCGACCACCACGCTGCGCTTGTCATAGCGGGTCATTCGCGGGTTGTGTCCCGGGATTTGCCCGTCGATCAGGGTCGGGCAGTTTGCATCGATGCGCCCGACGAAGCGGATCGGGCCGCTGACGTCCTGATAACCCTGGTCGCGGATCAGCTTCTGGATATTGAAGTCCTTCGGCTGGGTCGCGCTGAAGTTGGTCAGCTCCACGTTCTTGATGTGATCGAACGGAATGCCATAGACCTTGGGATCCAGCTCGGACAGGGTGCAGAGCAGGATAGGGCCATCGGTCTGGTTCAGGATGCCGAGGGGATTGATGCGGTCATAACAGAGCCACACGGTGCGCTCCTTGATGACACGCTGGATCTCGGCGCTGAACTTGCGGCCGCGCCAGAGAGCGTCGCGGATCAGGGTGCTGCGACGGATCTCCGGGTTGCCGGCAAACGGACGCGGCGACTGATGCACGCTCTCCAGCCAGCGTTCGGCCAGTTCGCTCTGGCTGTCGCGGATCACCTGGCCGGCCTTGTCGACCAGCGGGTTCAATTCGGTCAGCACGCTGGCCGGCAGCAGTTGGCTCGCCTGGTCGCTCCAGGTCTTCAGCGCCACTGCCAGGGAGAGCGGCATGATGTTGGCAAAGTCGTTGAGACCGTGTCGTTCGAAGCACCAGCCATGGGGCTTGCTGCGCTCATCGGAGGTGAGATCGAACAACCCCATGCCGGACATCTCTTCCAGGTCCCGTTGCACGGTACGGAGACTGACGTGAATGCCTTCCTCTTCCAGTTTTACCTGGAGTTGGCTGGCGGTCAGCTTGTAAGGGCGGTGCGGGATGCAACGCGCCAAGGTCAGTTGTCGTAACAGCTTCTTACTCATGGTGCTTGCCTTCACTGGTTTAGCGTTGAGTGTATCCTAGCCATGGGTTGCGACAGTCTATGTCGCAAGTTTTGCTGCGACAACTGTCGCCATTTTCATACATAATCTTGCAAGCTATTGATAATAAATGTGAATCATCAATATAGAGGGGTTGTTTGAGGCTTTTTTTGGTTGAAATAAAGTCTTGTCAGGGTTGTCGCCGCCGTGACGGCTGCGAGGAAATGAGGATCAAACGGGGATACAGAGGAGCGGGAGAGGGGGGAGAGAAGCCTCCCCCCCCAGGAGGTCATCAGGCCAGCCAGGACCAGGGAGACTTGGTGAGGGCGGCGCCCACCATGTAACCGAATACCACCAGGGCGGCGACACCGGCCAACACCTTCTGGCCGCGGGCCGGGCGCTTGAGCGCCATGACGCCGAAGCCGATGTAGACCACCAGGGCGATCAGCTTGGCCATCAGCCAGGGTTGCTGACCCGGGCTCATCTGCAGCGTCACCGCCAACAGCACGCCAAGCAGTAGCAGGAAGGTGTCGTTGACGTGGGGCAGCACCTTCAGCCACTTCTGCTGCAGGCGAGCACTGCCCCCGAGGGCCAGCAGCCAGCGATAGAGGAACAGCAGCAGGCTGACCAGGGCCAGGATCATGTGCAGGTGTTTGAGCAGGGGATAATAGGCAATCATATTGCTTCCTTGTCGTTCTCGGGCAGACCGCTGTTCCAGTTGTGGGCGTGGGTACGCTCCTGTCCTTCCTGATCGTCTTGCAGCAGGTCGGAGAGGATCTCGCGGTATTGCAGGCTCTTGTTGATATAGGTGTGCTCGTCGTCCAGGTAGTTGACCTGCTCGCGCAGCAGCCGGTTGTCGTACTGCTTGAACATCTGGCCGGCGCGCCAGGCCTGGTTGGCCCGGAATCCCAGCTGGGTCAGTGCCTCGACCCCCAGATCCACCGCCGATCCCAAGGTCTCCCGGTGCACGCTGTCGATGCCCTGGCGCAGGATCTCGTGGGCATGGGGTCTGTCCTGGGCGCGAGCCAGGATCCTGAGGTGCGGGAAGTGCTTCTTCACCAGCTCGATCACGGCGATGGAGGTGGCCGGGTCGTTGATGGAGAGCACCAGCAGCTTGGCCTTGTGGGCACCGGCGGCATGGAGCAGGTCGAGCCGGCTCGCATCGCCGTAGAATACCTGATAGCCGTACTTGCGCAGCATCTCGATCTGGCTGGCGTCCTGCTCGAGAATGGTGGTGCCGATGCCGTGGCCGTGGAGCAGGCGCCCCACGATCTGCCCGAAGCGGCCGAAGCCGGCGATGATGACGGGGTGCTCCACCAGTTCCGGCTGCTCGTGTTCGGGGGTATCGCTCTGGTTGCGGTAGTCGAACCAGGGCTGGATCACCCGATCGTTGAGGATCAGCAGCAGAGGCGTCAACGCCATGGAGAGGGCCACCACCAGGGTCAGCAGGGAGATGGTCTCCCCCGGCAGCACCTTGTTCTGGGCGGCGAACGAAAACAGCACGAAGGCGAATTCCCCTCCCTGGGCCAGGGCCAGGGCAAAGGTCCAGCGCTGGCTCGGCGAGATGCGGATGGCGAAGCCGAGCCCCATGAGCACCAGCCACTTCAACACCATCAGGCCGACCACCAGGGCCGGGATGAGCAGGGGATGGGCCGCAAACAGGCTGAAGTCGATGCCGGCCCCCACGGACATGAAGAAGAGGCCTAGCAGCAACCCCTTGAACGGCTCTATGTCTGCCTCCAGCTCGTGGCGATACTCGCTGTCGGCCAGCACCACGCCGGCGAGGAAGGAGCCGAGGGCAGGGGAGAGACCCACGGATTCCATCAGCACCGCGATGGCGATCACCAGCAACAGGGCGGCGGCGACGAAGATCTCCCGCATATGGGCCTCTGCGATGGCGCGAAACACCGGCCGCATCAGGTAGTGGCCGCCCAGCACTATGCCGGCGATGGCGGCCACCACCAGCAGGCCGTGCTGCCAGCCGGCGAGTTCCGACCCACCGTTGCTGGCGATCGGGGCGATGGCCAGCAGCGGCAGTATCGCCAGTATGGGGATGACGGCGATGTCCTGGAACAGCAGCACCGCAAAGCCGGAGCGGCCGCTCTCGCTCTGCATCAGCCTGCGTTCCTGCAGGCTCTGCAGCACGATGGCGGTGGAGGAGAGCGCGAGAATGAGGCCGATGGCGAGCCCCTGTTGCCAGGGCAACCCGATGAGGCTGGCCACCCCGGTCAGGACGGCACTGGTGAGCAGTACCTGCAGGCCGCCGGTGCCGAGGATGGGTCCCTTCAGTTGCCACAGCAGCGCCGGGCGCAGCTCCAGGCCGACCAGAAACAGCATCAGTACCACTCCGAACTCGGCGAAGTGCATCACGTCCTTCTGCTCCCCCACCAGGCCGAGGAGGAAGGGGCCGATGATGATGCCCGCCAGCAGGTAGCCGAGCACGGAACCCAGCCCCCAGCGCTTGGCCAGCGGCACCGCGATCACCGCGGCACAAAGATAGATCAAGGCGTCAAACAGCAGTCCGTGTCCCATCAGTGATTCCTCCGCCCTTGTGGTCTTGTTTCTTGCCTCATGATGACAGCCCCCCCAGGAGATCGCGCAGGTAGGAGGTGCCGGTGAGCTGGGCCGGGGTCAGCTGCTCGTCCCGCAGGGCGCACAGCAGCTGACGATAGTCCTGGCCGCAGCGACGCAGTGCCTCCGGATCCCGTATCTTGTGAAAGGAGTGCAGCACGAAGGGGGGCAGCCAGGTCATGCCACACAGCTGCGCCGTCTGCTGAAAGGGGAGCAGGAAGTCGAGCAGCGGGCGCTGGTTGTAACCGGCGCTGCAATAGGATTCGGGAGCGCCCCCCGTGGTGATGGCCGAGAGCCACTGCTTGCCGCTGAGGGCGTGGGCCTCGGGGCCGTAGGCGTAGCCATACTCCAGCACCAGATCCATCCACTCCTTCATGATGGCGGGGCAGGAGTACCAGTAGAAGGGGTGCTGGAAGACGATGATGTCGTGGTTCGACAGCAGGGTCTGTTCCCGCTTCACGTCGATGTACATGTCCGGGTAGTGGTGGTAGAGGTCGTGCAGGGTGATACCCTCCAGACCGTCGATCGCCTGCAGCAGCTGCCTGTTTGCCCGGGAGCTCTGCAGTGCCGGGTGAGAGAAGATAACCAGAATGCGTTTCATGGGGTCATAACCTGAAGGGAAGGACTCGGCAAAGGTACATCGAGTTGCGACGTTATCAAGAAGCGCCCCGGCTCGCCACTGTCATGTCGACTGACGGGCGTTTACACCAGGGCCGGTGCCGATTTGCCTCTATTGCCTCTTCTTTTGATCTCCCTCAGGTGACGGGCTTGACCCTCACCCTGGGCCAGGGGTTACCATAGCCCCATCTTTCGTCAATGAGTCCTGTCATGGTCCTGACCCGTCGCCAATTCGCTCGCGCCCGCCGCTGGCTCCCCCTGTGGGGCCTGCTGATGGTGCTGATGTCGTTTGGCAGCCAGGCCGCCACGGATCTCTGTACCCTGACGCCCCATTGCAGCCAGAGCGAACGCACCTTGGAGAAGGCCATGCCCTGCGGCAGCTTCACCTCGGCCCTCGCCATGACGGTGCTCGCCAGCGACAGCCTGACGGTCGCAAGACTTGAGCCTGACGCGCCGGCCTTCGTCTCCCCCTCCCTGTTCACGCCGGATGCGCCGCTGGAGCGGCTGGAACGCCCGCCCCGTCACCTCTGCTGAGTCGATCCCCCCCTTTTCTGGGCATTTCTTCTTATCCGAGGTGAGTTATGTACAAGTCCCTGTTACTGGCCGTGCTGGCCAGCACCATCAGTCTGTCTGCCCTGGCAACCGAGCAGATGACCGTCTACAAGTCCAAGTATTGCGGCTGCTGCAAGACCTGGGTCAAGCACATGGAAGAGAACGGCTTTGAGGTCAAGGTCGTGGAAACCGAGCAGCTCGATCCCATCAAGCAGCAGCACGGCATTACTCCACAGCTGGCTTCCTGCCACACCGGGGTAGTGAATGGCTATGTGGTGGAGGGGCATGTGCCCGCTGCCGACGTGCAGAAGCTGCTCAAGGAAAAACCGGCGATCCGCGGTCTGACCATTCCGGGCATGCCCCAGAGTGCGCCGGGCATGGATATTCCGGGCCAGCCCTATGAGGTGCTGAGCATCGACAAGGAGGGCGCGACCAAGGTCTGGTCGAGCTATCCCGGCTGATGCAGGCTGACCGTGAGCGGGCACACTTTCATCATGTGAGGCACACCTGAGCGAGCCCGTGCCGCTCATGGTCAGCAAGAGGGGCCGCCATCGCGAGATGGCGGCCCTTTTTCGTCGATTTTGGGGGAATGTCAGGGGATCGCTTGCAACCCAGAACGACAAGGGGCAGATTGAACGCCAATTTGTTTTCTCAGGGACGATGCCTTCCCGTCTGCCTTGCCGTCCTCCTGGTGGCCTCGGTGGTGCGATCGTCGATGCATGGCGTTCCCCCGGGGCCGTCAGCCCTGTTACCGCGCAGAGGATGCGACATGTTTACCTTTTCCCGAGGGTTGCTGCTGGCTTGCCTGCTTGCCGCGCCCTGTACCCAAGCCAATGAAGAGCCAGCCATGCCTACAAGCGATACCTCCCCTTCGTCCACCCTGCTCCCCCCGGTAGCGGCCAAGCACCCTCACACACTCAAGAAGCACGGGGATACGCGGGTCGACAACTACTACTGGCTGCGCGACGACGAGCGGCAGAACCCCGAGGTGCTGGACTATCTCAAGGCCGAGAATGCCTATACCGAGGCCATGCTCAAGCCGGCCAAGCCGCTGCGCGACCAGCTCTACAAGGAGATGGTGGCCCGCATTCCCCAGCAGGATGAATCCGTCCCCTACGTGAAGAATGGTTACCGCTACCAGACCCGCTACGAGCCCGGCAAGGAGTACGCCATCTACTCCCGCAGCAAGGTGGACGGGGATGGGGCCCAGAGCCTGCTGCTGGACAGCAACCAGCGTGCCGAGGGCCACGAGTTCTATTCTCTGGGCGCCCTGGAGGTGAGTCGCAACAACCGCTGGATGGCGGTGGCGGAAGATTTCCTCTCCCGCCGTCAGTACCAGGTACAGTTCCTGGATCTGGAGAGCGGCACCTGGGCCGCCGACAAGCTCGAGAACACCTCGGGCAATCTGGTGTGGGCCAACGACAGCAAGACGGTGTTCTACGTGCGCAAGCAACCCCAGACCCTGCTGCCCTATCAGGTCTATCGCCACGAGCTGGGCACGGATCCCGCCAAGGATCAGCTGGTCTATGAGGAGAAGGACGACAGCTTCTACGTCAGCCTCTACGCCACCACCTCGGAAGACTTCATCGTCATCAATCTCTCCAGCACCACCACCAGTGAGGCGCGGCTCATCGACGCCAACACCCCGGTGCAGGCGCCGCGCCTGTTCCTGCCCCGCCAGGTGGATCACGAGTACAGCCTGGATCACTATCGTGGCCGCTTCTATGTGCGTTCCAACAAGGACGGCAAGAACTTCGGCCTGTACGAGACCAAAGAGAGTCCGGTGGATCGCTGGAAGGCGGTGATCGCCCCCAATCCCGACGTGCTGCTGGAGAGCTACGCCCTGTTCAAGGAGTGGCTGGTGCTCGAGGAGCGCAGCCAGGGGCTGACCCGGCTGCGCCAGGTCAACTGGCAGAGCGGTGAGCAGAAGGAGATCGCCTTCGACGATCCCGCCTACGTCACCTGGCTCGCCTACAACCCGGAGCCGGAAACCAGCGCCCTGCGTTACGGCTACTCCTCCATGACCACGCCGTCCTCCACCTATGAGCTCGACATGGACAGCGGCAAGCGCACCCTGCTCAAGCAGCAGCCGGTGGCGGGCTTCAAGGCCGAGCTGTATGCCAGCGAGCGGCTCTGGATCGCCGCCCGCGACGGCGTCAAGGTGCCGGTCTCCCTGGTCTATCGCAAGGACAAGTTCAAGCACAATGGCCAGAACCCCTTGCTGGTCTACGGCTACGGTTCCTATGGCGCCAGCATGGATCCGGACTTCAGCAGCTCTCGTCTGAGCCTGCTGGACCGGGGCTTCGTCTATGCCATCGCCCACATCCGGGGTGGCGAGGAGCTGGGTCGCGCCTGGTATGAAGACGGCAAGCTGCTGAAGAAACAGAACACCTTCAATGACTTCATCGACGTCACCGAGGCGCTGGTGGCCCAGGGCTATGGTGCCAGGGATCAGGTCTATGCCATGGGGGGCAGTGCCGGCGGCCTGCTGATGGGGGCCGTCATCAACCAGGCGCCGCAGCTCTATCGCGGCGTGGTGGCCCAGGTGCCCTTCGTCGACGTGGTCACCACCATGCTGGACGAGTCCATTCCCCTCACCACCGGCGAGTACGACGAGTGGGGCAACCCGAACCAGAAGCGCTACTACGACTACATGAAGTCCTACAGCCCCTACGATCAGGTCAAGGCGCAGGCCTACCCGAATATGCTGGTGACCACGGGTCTGCACGATTCCCAGGTGCAGTACTGGGAGCCGGCCAAGTGGGTGGCCAAGCTGCGGGAGCTGAAGACAGACGACAACCAGCTGCTGCTCAGCACCGACATGGACGCCGGCCACGGGGGCAAGTCGGGCCGTTTCAAGGCCTATGAGGATATCGCCCTGGAGTTCGCCTTCATTCTGGAGCTGGCCGGCAGCAAGGCGTGACCCTCGGCATCGAATGAAAACGAGTTGTAACAGACCCCCGATCCGGCAGCGGATCGGGGGTCTTGCGTTATGGCGATGACCGCGTCTTCGACATCGCGATTATGCTGTATATGGTCGCCGTTTCGAGATAACACACCAGGCTTGCAATCCCTGCCAGCAAAGGGTTACGAAAGAATCTGATGACTTTTTTTATTGCTTCCATTCGATGGCACATCTAATTAATCTGCCATTGAGAAATGAATGATCCGCTTCAAAATTCTCGCTATTTAAATCCGCCATTTTGCTGTTTTGTTTGATTTATGTTGGCGTTATGTGCTTAATCGGGGCGTTGATGCTTTTGAACTGACCTGGTCGTGGTCAGATCATCTCCGATCGGCATGACGCTGATTATCTCACCGCAGGATGATGGTGGCTTATGGAAGAGCGCGTGTCGCTCGACCATTTCCTCGTACGAGGCTGTATAGGCAATCCCGTCGCAGAGCGGGCCTGCCTCATAATCACCCGGGAAACGGGTGGGATTAATCAATGAAAAGGATGAAGAACATGAAAGGATTATCCTTGGCGTGCGCCTTGTCGGCGGCCCTGGTCGGTGTGTCATTTGGTGGTCCGGTACAGGCGCAGGAGCGCTTCGTGACCATAGGCACCGGCGGTCAGACCGGCGTTTACTACGTGGCGGGCCAGTCCATCTGCCGCTTCCTCAACCGCGGCGCCGCCGATCACCAGATCAAGTGCAACGCACCGGCTAGCGGTGGCGGTGTTGCCAACGTCAACGGCATCCGCTCCGGTGAGTTCAACTTCGGCATCATGCAGTCCGACCACCAGTACAAGGCGATGAAGGGCGTCGAGCCGTTCAAGGCCGAAGGGGCCATGGACGATATCCGTGCCGTCTTCTCCCTGCAGAGCGAAGTGTTCACCATCCTGGCCCGCAAGGACGCCAAGGTAGCCAGCTTCGACGATCTGAAGGGCAAGCGCGTCAACATCGGCAACCCGGGCTCCGGCCAGCGTGACACCTTCGAAGAGATCATGGCCGTGAAGGGTTGGGACAAGTCCGCCTTCAGCCTGGTCTCCGAGCTGAAACCCGCCGAGCAGGCCTCCGCCCTGGGTGACAACAACATCGACGCCATGAGCTACTTCGTCGGCCACCCGAACGGCGCCATCCAGGAAGCCTCCACCACCACCGACACCGTGCTGGTGCCGGTGACCGGCCCCGAGATCGACAAGCTGCTGGCCGAGAAGAGCTACTACAGCAAGGCCGAGATCCCGGGTGGCCTGTACAAGGGCAGTCCGAACCCGACCCCGTCCATCGGTGGCAAGGCCGTGCTCTCCACCAGTGCCAAGGCCGATCCGGAAGTGGTCTACCAGCTGGTCAAGTCCGTGTTCGACAACCTGGATCGCTTCAAGCGCCTGCACCCGGCCTTCGCCGACCTGAAGGAAGCCGACATGATCAAGGTGGGCCTCTCCGCCCCGCTGCATGAAGGCGCGGTGCGTTACTACAAGGAGCGTGGCTGGATGTAATCCGGCTGCGGCTTCGGATGTGCCCCTGACTCGCTCCTCCTTCGGGGGAGCGAGTCTCGTTTATTGCAGCACCAACAGAGTCACACTATGCAGCAAACACAACAACAAGAGGCGCTCTCGGCCGAGGAGCTGATCGCCCAGGACGTGGGAGCCCGCCTGCCGGTGGGCACCATGAGCTGGATCATCGCGGGCCTCGCGCTGATCTGGTCCCTTTTCCAACTCTGGATCGCTTCGCCGCTGCCGTTTTCTCTCGGCATCGGTGTTCTCAACGACACTGAAACACGCTCGATTCACCTGGCCTTCGCCATCCTGCTCGCCTACCTGGTGTTCCCGGCCATGCGCAGTTCGCCGCGCGACCGCGTGCCGCTTGGCGACATCGCCCTCGGCCTCATCGGGGCCGCCGTCGCCAGCTACCTGTTTGTCATGTATGACCAGCTGGCCCAGCGCCCCGGCAACCTGACCACCATGGACTTCGTGGTCGCCTGTATCGGCGTTCCGCTCCTGCTGGAAGCAGCCCGCCGCGCCCTCGGCCCGGCCCTGGCGGTGATCGCCATCGTCTTCCTGGCCTACAGCCTGGCCGGCCCCTGGATGCCCTCCCTGCTGGCCCACCGCGGGGTCAGCCTGCATGCGCTGGCTAACCACCAGTGGATCACCACCGAAGGGGTGTTCGGTATCGCCCTCGGGGTCTCCACCAGCTTCGTCTTCCTGTTCGTGCTGTTTGGCGCCCTGCTCGAGCGTGCCGGCGCGGGCCACTACTTCATCCAGCTCGCCTTCAGCCTGCTCGGCCACCTGCGTGGCGGCCCGGCCAAGGCGGCCGTGGTGGCCTCGGCCCTGACCGGCGTCATCTCCGGCTCGTCCATCGCCAACGTAGTGACCACAGGCACCTTCACCATCCCCATGATGAAACGGGTCGGTTTCTCCAAGGAGAAAGCCGGCGCGGTGGAAGTGGCCTCCTCGGTCAACGGCCAGATCATGCCCCCCGTCATGGGCGCCGCCGCCTTCCTGATGGTGGAGTACGTGGGCATTCCCTATGTGGAGATCATCAAGCACGCCTTCCTGCCGGCGGCCATCTCCTACATCGCGCTGCTCTACATAGTGCACCTCGAGGCGCTCAAGCTCGGCATGGAGCCCATCGGCAACCGTCAGCCGCGCCCCTGGCTGCGTCGCCTGACCGGCTTCGCCTTCGGTGCGGCGCTTATCAGCGGCCTCTCCATGGCGGTCTACTATGGCCTGGGCTGGCTCAAGCCGGCGCTGGGTGACTACGCTCTGCCGGGGATCAGCGTGCTGCTGGCTGCCGCCTACCTGGGTCTGCTGAAGATTGCCGCGAGCAACGAGCCGCTGCCGTCGGAAGATCCGGACAAGCCCCTGGACGAGCTGCCGGAGACCCGCGCCGTGCTGCTCTCCGGCCTGCACTTCCTGCTGCCTGTGGTGGTGCTGGTGTGGTGTCTGATGGTGGAGCGCCTCTCCCCCGGCCTGTCGGCCTTCTGGGGCTCGGTGATGCTCATCATCATACTGCTGACCCAGCGCCCGCTGCTGAACTGGCTGCGCACGGACGGCAAGCATGACTACGGCAGCTTCACCGACGGTATGGTGGACCTGCGCGAGGGGCTGATCGCCGGTGCCCGCAACATGATCGGCATCGGCATCGCCACCGCCACCGCCGGTATCATCGTCGGGGCTGTCTCCCAGACCGGGGTCGGCCTGGTGCTGGCGGATCTGGTGGAGTTCCTCTCCATGGGCAACCTGCTGCTCATGCTGATATTGACTGCACTGCTGAGCCTGATCCTCGGCATGGGGTTGCCCACCACCGCCAACTACATCGTGGTGTCGAGCCTCCTGGCGCCGGTGATCGTCACCCTGGGGCAGCAGAACGGTCTCATCGTGCCGCTCATCGCCGTGCACCTGTTCGTCTTCTACTTCGGCATCATGGCGGACGTGACCCCGCCGGTGGGGCTGGCCTCGTTCGCCGCGGCCGCCGTCTCCAAGGGGGATCCCATCAAGACCGGGATCACGGCGTTCTACTACAGCCTGCGCACCGCGGCGCTGCCGTTCCTGTTCATCTTCAACACCGACCTGCTGCTCATCAACGTGGACTTCGCCCACGGCGTGATGATCTTCATCGTGGCGACCATCGCCATGCTGATCTTCGCCGCCGCTACCCAGGGCTACTTCCTGGTGAAGAGCCGCTGGTACGAGAGCGTGCTGCTGCTGCTGGTGGCCTTCACCCTGTTCCGCCCCGGCTTCTGGATGGATCTGCTGCACGACCCTTATCGTGACACGGCACCGGCGGAGCTGGTCCAGACCATGGGGCAGGTGGAGGCAGAGAGCACACTGCGCCTGCGCATGGAAGGGGAGGACGCGGTGGGCAAGCTGCGCCGCTTCACCGTGCTGTTGCCGGTGCCGGATGGCGCGAGCGGTGAGGATCGTCTGGCCAAGCTGGGGATCCAGACCTACGAGCAGGACGGCAAGATCCTGATCGACACCGTGACCTTCGGCAGTCAGGCCGCCGAGCTGGGGCTGGAGATGGATCAGCAGATCCTGAGTGTCAAGGCCCCCACCGAGCGTTGGAACAAGGAGCTGATGTGGCTGCCTGGCTTCCTGCTGTTCGGCGCCGTGGTCTGGCTGCAACGCCGCCGGGCTGCCCGCCCATAAACCAGTGCAATGAAAACGGCGCCTTCGGGCGCCGTTTTCTATGGTGGGCTGGGGTCAAGCTGTTCGCAGATCTGCTCTAAGCCGATGTCCGGAGTATTAGTTGGACTGGTTCTGCTTCTGCTTCTGCTTTTGCAGCAGATCGAGGGTCTGCTGTTCCTGCGGGCTGAGGCCAAGCTGCTTGCAGGCCTGTTCGAAGCTGATGCCCGGCATGTGGCACATCGGGATGCCGATACCGGGAGGATTAGTTGGACTGGGTCTGCTTCTGTTTTTGCAGTTGGTCGAGGGTCTGCTGCTCCTGCGGGCTGAGGCCAAGCTGCTCGCAGGCTTGCTCGAAGCTGATGCCCGGCATGTGGCACATCGGGATGCCGATGCCGGGAGGATTAGTTGGACTGGTTCTGCTTCTGTTTTTGCAGTTGGTCGAGGGTCTGCTGCTCCTGCGGGCTGAGGCCAAGCTGCTCGCAGGCTTGCTCAAAGCTGATCCCAAGGTGGCACATCATGATGTCGATGGCGGGCAGGTAGTTGGTCATAGCGTCTTCCATGGTGATCTTCCAGAGCTGTCTCTTATGCCCGAGCCACGAGGGAGGGGCAATTAGACTTTAGGTGTAGGGTGCCATATGTCTCACCCTCTGCCACTGGCCGGGGGAATTTGCTACTCTTGCGTGCACTAAAGGGGTTGCCGCCCGAGCGCGCGCAGTCGGTGAGGAGCAGGGTATGGTATTGAGTTTCTTGATCATCGCATCGGGCTGGTGGCACATCCGCGCGGCCTATGGCTCAGACTCCCGTCAGTTCTACATCAGCAAGCCCCTGACCATGCTGTTCATCATCGCCCTAGCATTCGGTTACCAGAGTGACGATCACAATGGCTCCCATGCCTGGATCCTGCTCGGCCTCTGCCTCTCCCTGGCCGGGGACGTACTGCTGATGTTGCCACGGGATCGCTTCATCCAGGGGCTGGCGGCATTTCTTGTCGCGCACCTCTGCTACATCGTCGGTTTTGCCCAGGGCCCCCTGGTGCTCAAGCTGGTGGACGGCCTGCTGCTGCTGGGGCTGGCAGCCCTGGTGTTCGGCCTGCTGTGGGGCAGTCTTGGGGAGATGCGGATCCCCGTCTTCTGCTACATGCTGGTGATCATCGCCATGGCCTGGGTGGCCGCCGGCGCCTGGCATGCCTCCCTCACTGCCGGCAGCGCCGCCGCCCTGGTGGGGGCGCTGATGTTCCTCTTCTCCGACAGCATGCTGGCCCTCGACCGTTTCCGTCGTCCGTTCCCCCATGCCACGGCCTGGGTGATGACCAGCTACTTCGCCGCCCAGTTCCTGATCGCCGCCTCCCTGGCGGGCTGACCGGCGGGCAGCAATGAAAAACGGGCCTTCTGGCCCGTTTTGCTATTCCATTCCCACCGTTTTCACGCCTCGACCGGTTCTGCATCAGGCGCCCTCGGGGCCGGCTGCTTGAGCAGCAGCATCAGGGCGCTGGCGATGAGCAGGAAGATGCCCATCACGTAGAACACCTGGTTGTAGGCCATGATGGCTGCCTCGCGGCTGATGGTGTTCGACAGCATGGCTCTGGCTTGTTGCTGCGCCAGTGCCGGATCCGAGCCCTGAGCCATCATGCTCTGGGCCAGCTGCAGCAGGTAGCTCTGCCCCTCGATGCTGGTGGCGGCCAGGGTGCTGCCGATCTGGCTGACGTGGGTCCGGGTATCGTTGTCGATCAGGGTCGCGATGATGGCGATGCCGAAGGCGCCCCCCAGGTTGCGCAGCACGTTGAGCAGGGTGGAGGAGGAGGGTATCTCGTCCGGGGTCAGGCTGGCGGTCGCCACCAGGGAGAGGGGCACCATGATGAAGGGCTGCCCCAGCGCCCGCACGATGAGCGACTGGATCAGCTGGGGGCCGGCGTAGTCGGCGCTCATGTTGACGTTCATAAAGCAGCTGATGGCAAAGACCAGAAAGCCGAAGCTCACCAGATAGCGCGGGTCTATCTTGTGGGTCAATTTGGGCACCAAGGGCAGCACCAGCAGCTGGGGCAACCCCATCCACATCAGCACCTCGCCGATTTCCAGGGCGTTGTAGTTGTGGATCTGGGTCATGTAGAGGGGCAGCACATAGATGGAGCCCATCAGAGCCATGCCGAGCACCAGGTAGGCGAAGCAGGCCAGCGCAAAGCGCGGGTTGTGCAGCAGCCGCAGGTTGACCAGGGGGTGGCGGCGCAGCAGCTGGCTGATGACGAAGAACACTAGGGCCACCACCGAGATGACGGTGAGTCGCACGATGAAGCTGGAACCGAACCAGTCCTCCCGGTTGCCCTCCTCCAGCACCACCTCCAGCAGACCCAGCCCCACCGCCATGGTAAGGATGCCGATGAGATCCACCCGCTTGATCACCTCCCAGTCCACCGGCTTCCGGTCCAGTCCGTGGGCCAGCATGGCCATCACCAGCAGTCCCGGTGGCACGTTCAGGTAGAAGATGTAGTGCCAGGACATCTGTTCCGTCAGCCAGCCCCCCAGGGTCGGACCGATGGCGGGAGCGAAGGTGGCGCACAGGCCGAACAGCGCCATGCCGGTGGCCCGCTTTTGCAGCGGCAACAGGCTGACGATGAGGGAGAAGGCCATGGGGATCAGGGCTCCGCCGGTGAAACCCTGCAGCGCCCGAAAGACGATCATGCTGGTGAGGTTCCAGCTGAACGAGCAGAGCACGGAGGCGACGATGAAGGCGCCTGTGGTCCACAGCAGGTAGCGCCGCACGCTCAGCCCCCGGCTCAGCCAGCCGCTCAGGGGGATGGCGATCATCTCCGCCACCAGATAGGAGGTGGAGATCCAGGAGCTTTCGCTCAGGGTGGCCGAGAGCGCCCCCTGAATGTCCTTCAGGGAGGCGTTGGTGATCTGGATGTCGAGGATGGCCATGAAGGCGCCGATAAGGCCCCCCATGACCGCGATCCAGTTGCGGCGTGGAATGGGTTCCATCAGTGGGCGGCCACCACGGGTTCAGGGGTGCGGGTATCCACTATCACCTCGGTAGAGAGGCCCGGCAGCAGCTTGCCCGCCAGCGCACCCGGCTCCGGGATGCGGATCTTGACCGGCACCCGCTGCACTATCTTGGTGAAGTTGCCGGTGGCGTTCTCCGGCGGCAGCAGGGCGAACTTGGCACCGGTGGCCGGCGCCAGGCTGTCGATGATCCCCTCGACCGGCTGATCCGGGTAGGCATCCAGGATCACCTCCACCTTCTGCCCCGGCTGCATGTGCTGCAACTGGGTCTCCTTGAAGTTCGCCTCGACCCATACCTGCTGCAGCGGCACCAGGCTGGCCACCTGCATGCCGGACTGGACATAGAGCCCGGCCCGCAGGCTGCGCTTGCCGATGATGCCGTCGGCCGGTGCCCGCAGCTCGGTGTAGCCAAGCTCCAGCCTGGCCTGTTCTAGCTGAGCTTCACTCAGGGCCAGCTTGGCCTGGTTCTGCTTGGCTTCGGCATCCAGCACCAGCAGCCGCTCGCGGGCGGCCTGCAGGGCGGCTTTGGCCTCCTGCTCCTGGGCCTGGTTGACCTGCAAGCCGGCGCGCACCTCGTCCAGGCTGTCCTGGGAGCTGTAGTGGCGCTCATTGAGCTGGCTGACCCGGCGCACCTGCTGCTGGGCCCGAATCTGTTCGGCATTGGCCGAGCTGACCCTGGCCTCCGCCTGGCGGATGAGACTCAGCTGCTGGGTACGGGTGGCGGCGAGATTTTCCGCCGTCGCCTGGTTGAGACGCAGGTCGGCCTCGGCCTCCGCCACCCTGGTCTTGTATTCGCGGTCGTCGAGGCGAGCGATGAGCTGGCCGGCCTTCACCGCCTGGTTGTCGGTCACCAGCACCTCGCTGATGTAGCCGGAGAGCTTGGAGCCGATGCCGGTCACCTCGCTCTGCAGGTAGGCGTTGTCGGTGCTCTCGAAGTAGCGGCCGTGCAGATACCAGTAGGCGGCGAACAGCATGCCCAGCAGTGCCAGCAGCAGGGCGGCCAGCAGGGGGATCTTCTTGTGTTGACTCATGATATTGGTTTTCCTGAACTGTGGCGGGCAGGCTAACATCGCGAAACTGTTTCGATTAGTATCCATTCATGAGATATACAGTTTCACCGGTGAGACAATGGACCTGAACGCAGCTCTAATTCTGGTGCGCATCGTCGACAAGGGCTCCTTCACCGCCGCCGCCCAGGAGCTGGGCATGACCAAGGCCACGGTGAGCCGGCGCATCGCCGAGCTGGAGCAGCGCCTCGGGGCGCGGCTGCTCTACCGCTCTACCCGCCAGCTCACCCTGACCGAGGCGGGTGAGCAGTACTACCAGCGCTGCAGCAAGGCGGTGGAGGAGCTGGCCCAGGCAGAGCTGATGCTGAGCGCCAGCCAGCAGGAGGTGACCGGTACCCTCAAGCTGGCAGTGCCCATCGAGACGGGGCAGCTGGTGGTGGGCAGGCTGGTGGCCAACTTCCTGCAGGCCTATCCGGGGCTGCGGGTGGAGCTGGAGCTGACCAACCGCATCGTGGAGCCCATCAGCGAGGGGCTGGATGCCATAGTACGGGTCGGCGACATGAGCGACTCCAACCTGGCGGCTCGGCGGCTGTGGAGCACGGAGCGGCTGCTGTGCGCCAGTCCGGACTATCTGGCGCGCAGCCCGGCGATCGGCCGGCCCGAGGATCTGGTGCACCACGAGCGGATCGCGGTCAGCAGCGGCTTTCTGTCCTCTCACTGGTGTTTCGAGCGGGAGGAGCGCGAGGTGCTGGTGGACCCGCCTTCCCGTTTCCAGGTCAACAACATCACCTGTGCCCGGGAGGCGGCCAAGGCCGGGCTGGGGCTCGCCTCCCTGCCCGCCATGCTGTGCCATGATGAGCTGGCGAGCGGTGCTCTGGTGTCGCTGCTGCCGGACTGGCAGCAACCCAGGGTGCCCATCTACCTGCTGTTTCCGGAGCGGCGGCTGATGCCGCGCAAGTTGAGGGCATTCATCGATTTTCTGGTGGCCAACGGCCCCGAGTATGGCATCGACAAGCTGTTGTGAGCGGCGCCCGGGGGCGGGTGCCGGTGTGGGGATGACAGGGACGGGCCATAGTGGATCACAAGCCATCGGACCAGCCGCCCCGGGCGGCATGGCTCGGGCGGGAGCCTTGCGATAGGGGAATGGTGCAGAGATCTTTCATGGATCCATGGCGTGGCTTGTATCTGGTCTCCCCTTCCCTGGAGGTATTCGCCCTGGCATGAGGGTCGCGCTGGCGGCACTGACAAGCGGTTTCGAGGACAACGTATGGATCAGTGGATTAACTTGTATCGGGCCTCCCACTCCCTGGAGGCGCACGCACTCAAAGGGGCGCTGGAGGTCGAGGGAGTCAGGGTGAGGCTGAGCGGTGAGGGGCTCTCCGGCGCGCTGGGAGAGCTGCCGGTGGATCTGCTGCAGGTCACCCTGATGGTGTGCGAGCAGGATCGCAGCAAGGCGGGGCGGATCATCGAACGCTACCAGCAGCGGCAGGGCAACGGCTGGCTGTGTGGTCAGTGCGGGGAGGAGAACGGCGCCAACTTCGACATCTGCTGGCGCTGCCATCACGATCCCCACGACCACTGAGTGCCGCCCGCGCGGCCTCAGCGCAGGGTGAAGTCGATGTCATCCCCCGCGCTGGCGTCGTGGTAGGTGGCGAGATCCAGCTCCTTCTCGCTGCGGGCGATGAGCACGGAGACCAGGATGTCGCCGGAGACGTTGACCGTGGTGCGCGCCATGTCGAGGATCCTGTCTATGCCGGCGATGAGGGCCACCCCCTCCAGCGGCAACCCCACCGCAGTGAGCGTCAGCGTCAGCAGCATGAGCCCGGTGCCCGGCGTCCCCGCCGTGCCGATGCTGGCCAGGGTGGCGATGCTGATGATGGTCAGGTAGTCCACTAGGTGCAGATCTACGCCGAAGGCCTGGGCCACGAACAGGGCGGTGACCCCCTGGTAGAGGGCTGTCCCGTCCATGTTGATGGTGGCCCCGATGGGCAGCACCTTGGCGGTGATGGCGGGGGAGACCCCGAGCCGGCGCTCGGCGCAGGCCAGGCTGATGGGCAGAGTGCTGCTGCTCGAGCTGCTGGTGAAGGCCACCGCCTGGGCGTCGACGATGCTCTTGAAGTAGTGCAGCGGATTGAGGCGGGCCAGCAGGATAAGCAGGCTGCTGTAGACGCCGAGCACGTGCAGCAGGCAGCCGAGGTAGACGGCACCGATCACCTTGAGCAGCGGCAGCAGCAGGCTGACACCGTATTTGCCGGTCATCCAGGCCATCAGGGCGCAGACGCCGTAGGGGGCCAGTGACATCACCATCTGGGTCAGTTTGAACATCCCTTCCGCCAGGGAAGTGAAGAAGAGGATGGCGGGGCGGCCACGCCGGCCAGTTGCATGGAGGGCCAGGGCGAGGGCCACGGCGAACACGATCACCTGCAATATCTTGCCATCCACCATGGCCTGCATCGGATTGCGCGGCACCAGGTGGCTCAGCACGCTGGCCAGGGTCGGCTGCTCTGCCATGGCACCCCGCTCATAGGGACCCATATTGGCACCCATGCCCGGCTCCAGCAGCCAGCCCATCATCAGGCCGATGCAGATGGCGACGGCGGTGGAGCTGAGGTAGAGGGCGATGGCCTTGCCGGCGATACGGTCCAGGCGCTTGCCCTTGAGCAGAGCGGTGAGGCCGGCGATGACGGAGCAGAAGATGAGGGGGACCATCAGCATCTGTATGGTGTTCACGAACAGGACGCCGACGGGTTTGAGCAACAGCGCTTGCTCATTGAAGCAGAGCCCCAGCCCTATCCCGGTCAGCATGCCGAGCAGTGTCTTCAACCAGAGTGGGCGGCGGGTCCAGATCCGCCAGGGTTTGAAGACCAATCCATGGAACAGCATGACGCCAATGTCCTTATTTTCTGTCTGCGATGGCAAAAAGGGGCGCCAGTGTAGCCGTCCCCCCGTCAGGTTGCCACATTATCGACAAAGCGGTGAATACGATCACCCCGGTGGCGCAAAAAAGGCGCTTTGTTGGCTTATATCAAGATCATGCTGCGGACTTTTGGTTTTAATTGGCATCTGACATGATGATTAACGAGGTTTGAGATGTCCCAGTCGATACACGGCCACGAAGTGATGGAGATGATGCTGGCGCAGGGCGGGCAATTTACCCGGGCCAGCCTGAAGCAGGCGATCGAGACGCACTTTGGCGCCGATGCCCGTTTCCATACCTGCAGCGCGAGCGAGATGGATGCCGAGGCCCTGATCGCCTTCCTGGCCCAGCGCGGCAAGTTCATCGAATCTGACGAAGGGTTCCAGACCCGCGCCGACAAGATCTGCAACCACGGGTGATCCCTGGCGGCGGGCACACCTGGGTGCTCGCCGAATCCCGCCACCTTTGTTATATTTCGCCCTCTTTTCCCCTCTTGTTGAAAGGCTCTGCCTGGGCGTTGTATGGACACTTTTTCCGCTGCCGTCATGCTGTTTCTGATCATGGATCCCCTGGGGAACCTGCCGGTCTTCCTCTCGATCCTTCGCCATGTCGATCCCAAGCGGCGGCGCAAGGTGATGATCCGCGAGCTGCTGTTCTCTCTGGTCATCATGATGGGCTTCCTGTTCGCGGGTCAGCAGATCCTGAGCTTCCTCAACCTGCGCCAGGAGGCGGTCAGCATCGCTGGCGGCATCATCCTCTTCCTCATCGCCATCAAGATGATCTTCCCGAGTCCGGGCGGCGTGACCGGGCTGGCGGCGGGGGAGGAACCCTTCCTGGTGCCCATGGCCATCCCCATGATTGCGGGCCCCTCCATCCTGGCCTCCCTGCTGCTGCTGGCGAACCAGGAGCCGACCCGGATGGTGGACTGGTCCCTGGCCCTACTGATGGCCTGGGGGGCCAGCGCCGTGATCCTGATGTTCTACGAGCTGTTCAACAAGCTGCTGGGTGAGCGAGGACTCACCGCGGTGGAGCGGCTGATGGGCATGCTGCTGGTGATGATCTCGGTGCAGATGCTGCTGGACGGCGTGCACCACTATCTGGCGGTGACGAACCAGAACTGACGAAGCGGGGCTGAGACAGCCCCGTTTTTTTGCGCGTCAGGCGGCACTCTCCACCGCGCTGGTGGGGGACTCCAGCTTGCCCATGATGAGGGTGAGCAGGGTCTCCCGCAGCCAGCGGTGCCCCGGATCCTCCTCGTGACGCTGATGCCAGATGAGCAGATGGGAGATGCTGTCCAGGGCGATGGGCAGCGGCAGTGGCACCAGCGGATAGACCTGGGTGGCATGGCGGGCATAGAGCCGGGAGAGGGTCACTATCATGTCCGAATGCATGCCCATGCGCAGGGCCGCCTCGAAGGAGGGCACGGTCGCCTCGATCCGGCGGTAGAGATCCAGCTCCGCCAGCTTGTGATCCAGCATCCAGCGATCCCGCCCCTCGCAGTAGGTCTGCACGTGGGGGTAGGCGAGGTAGCGGGCGAGATCCCAGCCGGGCTCGCGCAGAGCCGGGTGATCCCGCTGCACCAGGCAGGTGAGATCGTCGATGGTGAGCAGCCGCTGGCAGATGGCGTTGGGCAGGGTGTCGAGCCGGAAGTCCGAGTTGATGCAGTTTTCCCGCACCGTGAAGGCGATGTCCACCTGACCCTGACTCATCTCGGTCAGGCTGTGCTCGGTCCACTCCTCGTAACGCAGCCGGATACCGGGGGCCTGGCGCTTGAGCTCGCTCAGGTAGAGGGGCGCGAACAGGGTGAAGGCGCTGTCCATGCTGGCGATGACGAACTCCCGCTCCGTGCTGGCCGGATCGAAATCCGGCGGCTGGATCAGGTTGTCCAGGGAGAGCAGTATGGGCTGCAACTGCTGCTGGAGATCCAGGGCGCGGGGGGTGGGGTCCATCCCGTAGGCGGAGCGGACGAACAGGGGATCGTCGAAGGTTTCCCGCAGACGGCCGAGGGCCTTGCTGACGGCAGACTGACTCAGGTGAAGGCGGCGGGCGGCCCGGCTGCCATTGCGCTCTTCCAGCAAGACTTGCAGGATAATCAAGAGATTGAGGTCTATACGCCCCAACTGTTCCAGCAACATGATATGAATCCTCTTCAATTCTTAGATGAATTTATACCATTTGTTTTCATATCTTGGCGATCCTATGCTCAATCCGTCTCTCGCCCTGGTGGCGGCTGGTACAGGATGTAGCGGTTGAGGGGACAAGTAGCACTGATTCATACGGCGACTCCAGGTCGCCGTATTTTTTTGCCTCGAACGTCCGCATCTGAGCGATTTTCCCGCCAACTTGCACCTGCCTTGATTTTGCCCAACAATCGAGGCGCTTTCTTTTGATACAACTTCAGGGTATCTAATCTGTCAGGAGTATCCCTATGGGGCTGGGTGGAATCCATATCTGGCACCTGCTGATCCTGCTCGTCGTCGTGGTGGTGGTGTTTGGCAGCAAACGCCTGGCCGGCGCCGGTGAGGACCTGGGCGCCGCCATCAGAGATTTTCGTAACGCCTTGCGTGACGATGGCAATATCCGGAATAAGTAGGAGTAAACATATGTCTGTAGACGAGAAAGTGGAATTGAACGAGACCTGTGACAGCTGCGGTTGCTTCGCCGAGATCGGGACCATCATCGGCGAGGGTGATGACGTGATGGAGCTGGTGATAGAGGCGGCGGAAGAGGCCGATGCCCGCGCCAAGCTTGCGGCCTATGAGGCGCTGGCCCGGCAGGTGACTGCCGAGGCGAAGAGCAGCAGCGAGCTGAGCCAGGGTGCCCACGGTGTGATCCTGAAGGCCCGCCTGCAATTTACCTGCACCGCCGAGAAACTGATCTTCGAGATGCGTGCCCGCTCGCTCTGAGTTCGTGATGAAACGGCAGGCTCGCCTGCCGTATTGCCCCTCCAATAGCCTTCCCCGTTGTATAGTGAGTTATCCCGCGGACGTTCCCGGTGCCAGAGCGGAACGAGCCGATGGGCGGACGCGCGCCCGCACCGCCATGGCCCCTGCCATGAGGCGCAGGCGCCACAGACGTCGTTCTGCTGACGCTTCCCCCGACGCGAGTCGGCCCACGATGAGGTGGCTGGATCATGATACGGCGATGGATCTGGGCCCTGCTGGCCCTCTGCTCTCTCCCCCTGCTGGCGGCGGATCCCATGCCTCTGTCTGGCGCAACGCCTTCACGTGTCCCGGATGTCAAACCCAAGCTCCTGTCCCAGGCCGGGGATCTCGATCACATCCTGGAGAAGAAGGAACTCAGGGCCCTGGTGGTCTATGAGCGGGGCTTCTTCTTCTTCGACAAGGGGGCCCAGTACGGCATACTGGTCAATCAGCTGCAGGGGTTCGAACGCTGGTTGAACCGGACCTATCTGGCCAAAGATAAACTCAAGCTCAAAATCATCTACATCCCGGTACGCCAGGACAAGTTGCTGGACTACCTCACCGAGGGGCGCGGGGATCTGGTGGCGGCCAACCTGACGGTGACGCCGACCCGGCGCGAGCAGGTGACCTTCTCCCAGCCGCTCATCTCCCCCATCGAGGAGTGGGTGGTGAGTCAGCGGGATCTGCCAGCCTTCAACCGCATCACCCAGCTCTCCGGCCGGCGGATCTGGGTGCGGGCCAGTTCCAGCTATTACGAGAGCCTGCGCCAGCTAAACTGGCTGTTTCGCGAGCTGGGGCTGCCCCCCGTCTACATAGAGACGGTACCCGAGTACCTGCAGGACGGGGACCTGCTGGAGATGGTGGCGGCCGGCATCATCCCGCTGACGGTCACCGACAGCTTCAAGGGGCGGATCTGGCTCGACATGATAGGGGGGCTCAAGGCCCACAGGTTGATCCCGCTGCGGGATCAGGGGCGCAGCGCCTGGGCCCTGCGCAACAACAGCCCGGAGCTGCTCAAGGCGGTGAACGCCTATATTTCGGAGTCGAGCAAGCGCACCCTCTACAGCGACATGACCCTTCGCCGCCTGCTGGCCCAGAGCGACCAGATGAGCAACATACTGGCGCCGGATCCCCTGGGCCGCCTGTCGACCATCCGCAAGGTGCTGGAAACCCAGGCCGACAAGTACGGGCTGGACTGGCTGATGCTGGCGGCCCTGGCCTACAAGGAGTCGGGGCTCAACCCCAATGTCCGCTCCCACCGGGGGGCAGTTGGCATCATGCAGCTGCTGCCGAGCACCGGGGGCGAGGTGGGGATCCGCGGCGCCAGGCTCACCAGCCTGGAGGGCAATGTAGAGGCGGCCTGCCGCTACATGCGGCTCATTCTCGATACCTACTTCAACGACCCCGGGATGGACAGGATCAACCGCCACCTGTTTGCACTGGCCGCCTACAACGCGGGCCCGAACCGGGTGAAGGCCCTGCAGGCCAAGGCTGGGGAGCGGGGGCTGGATCCCAACGTCTGGTTCGGCAACGTGGAACAGCTGGTGGCCAACGAGGTGGGCCAGGGGCCCATCAACTACGTCGGTACCATCTACAAATACTACGTGGGCTACCGCTTCAGCCTGCCCCAGCTGGAGGGCAAGTCGGAGGCCATCGAGGCGGTGCAACCCTGAACGCTCAATGCCACCCGGGAAAGCGATCCCCGTGAAGCGGGGGGAGGGGGTCCCAACCCAGATCCTGGTGCTGCAGGTACCAGGGCATCAGCAGCCTGGCGGGGGTCGGGGCCGGCTGGCTGGCCTGGGGGCCCTGGCTGAGAGAGGGGTGGTCGCGCAGTTCCATCATCGGCTCCTTGACATGTGGCGATCGGGGCGGTTGTCTGGGTTATGCCACGACCAGATGACAGGGAGATGACCCTTGCTCACCGCCGACTTCGCCCTGCTGGATAACCCCGGTGACGCCCTCAAGGCCCGTTGCCAGCTGATCCGCCACGCCCGCCACCGGATCCTGGCTCAGTACTACAGCTGGGAGGAAGACGGCAGCGGCAAGCTGCTGCTGGCCGAGTTGATCCGGGCGGCGAGGCGCGGGGTCCGGATCCGGCTGCTCATCGACGACCTCTATGGGGGCGACAACCGCTTCCTGGAAGCGGTGGCGGCAGAGCCCGGCATCGAGGTGCGCCTGTTCAACCCGTTCTGGCTGAGGGGTTGGCGCCCCCTGACCCTGCTGCTGGAGGGTCTGCTGAGCTTTCGGCGCATCAACCACCGTATGCACAACAAGCTGCTGCTGGTGGACGGCTGCCAGGCGGTGATCGGGGGGCGCAACATCGGCGACCGCTACTTCGATCTCGGGCCACCCCCCCATTTCATCGATCTGGATCTGCTCTGCCGGGGCCCGCTCTGCCAGCAGGCCGAGCAGGGATTCGACCTGTTCTGGTACAGCCGCTGGAGCCATCCCGTGCGGCGCCTGTTGCGGCGCGCCTTGTCGCCCGCCGAGGTCACGGTGCTGAACGACTTCCTGCTGACCCTGACCGAGCCCGCGGTGGCTGCCGTCTACGATCTGCCCGCCAGCCTGTTCGACGACGAACCTGTCTCCCTGCGCTGGCACCCCGGGCGGGGGGAGTGCTGGTTTGACCGGCCCGGCAAGGGGCTGGTCTCCCGGCCCGCCACGGCGCCTCTGCTGGGTCGCAAGCTGGCCGGCAATCTGGGGGACCTCAGGTTGGTGAGCCCTTACCTGATCCTGACCCGGAGCCTGCGCCGCCAGCTCAGGGGGCAGCGCAGGGCGGGGGTCGGCATCGAGATCCTGACCAACTCCCTGGCCAGCACGGACGTCCCCCTGGTGTATGGCGCCTATCGGCGTCACCGCCCCTGGCTCGAACGCCAGGGGATAGGGCTGTTCGAGCTGGTGGGGGAGGAGGTCAGCCTGCACGCCAAGCTGATCCTGATGGGGCGGGAGGAGGCGCTGCTCGGCAGCTTCAACCTGGACCCCCGCTCCCTGATGCTCAACACCGAGCTGATGCTGCACCTCAGGTGCCCGGTGCTGTGCGACGAGTTGCAGCAACTCATCGATGGCTGGTTGCAGCAGGCCGTTCACCCGGTGGCGGCGTCCCCCTCTGCATGGCGGCGGCTGCTGGCGCAATTGAGCGATTGGTTACCGTTGCACCGCTGGCTGTGAATGGTGCACACCTTGTGCGAGATCTCGCAAAGCCTTGTGCGCCTTCGAAGACAACGTTTGCCATCCAAAATCGGGTTGGGATTTTATCGTATTGTTTTTAATCGGTTTATCTCTTGAGGCTGGCGATGCGATCGCCACCAGGTCTCCATGGCGGGCCGGATAAAGCGGTTTTCTATTTTACGGAACTGCGTAGTATTTCGGTTGCAAGGACAAACACGGCGGCTGGTCTGCCGTGTGGGTGAAAGCAGCAGGGGAAATGGGCTGGCCGGATTGCTTCGGCTGGCAGCGCGGAACGGGAGCGGAAACCCGTGAGGCACAACGGTTCCCCGTCGTTGCCGGATCCCAATATGGAACATGCTATTTGCGAGGGGGTGACATGCGAATGTCGCCCCATTTTTTTATGCTCGCTTCCAGCCGGGACCAATGAAAAGACCGCCCGGAGGCGGTCTTGTCGGCAAGGCGTTCCGACGTCAGGCAATGCCGGCCAGGAGGCGGCTCCAGTTGCGTTTGCTGGCGAGGAAGCCATCGCGCAGCGTGCGATACTCCAGTTGCAGCTTGAGCCTGTCGTAGCGTGCCATGGCCGTGCGCTTGCGCTGCTCCAGCAGGGACTTGCGACTGGCGTAGTAGTGCTGGATCTGCAGGCTCAGCTTGTCGTACTCCTCCTGCAGCAGGGCCTGCCACCGCTCCCTGTCCTCTCCCCTGTGCAGCCTTGCCTGGGCGCGCTTGAGCTGCATCTCCAGCCTGGCCTGCTCGATGCGCTCCTCCGGGCAGGATCTCAGGTCCTTCGCCAGACCGCACCAGGCGGCGCTGCGAATGAGCCACTTGGTTGGATCGAACTGCCACCAGTGAATACCGTTGCGATAGTCGTTCTCGAACAGGTGGTGGAAGTTGTGGTACCCCTCGCCGAAGGTGAAGAAGGCCAGGATGCCGTTGTCCCGGGCGCTGTTGCGATCGGTGAAGGGCTGGCTGCCCCAGATGTGGGCCAGGGAGTTGATGAAGAAGGTGGTGTGGTGGGTCATCACCATGCGCAGTACCCCCGCCAGCAGCAGCATGCCGAGCAGATCCCCGTGGACGAGTCCCAGTACCAGCGGAATGCCGATGTTGGTGGCCAGGGTCAGCGCCAGATAGTGCCTGTGCTGGAAGGCGACGACGGGGTTGTTCTGCAAATCCCGCACATTGGTGTAGTCGTGATAGGTGTCGCGCTGGTATTCCCGCAGCATCCAGCCGATGTGGGAGAACCAGAATCCGCGGCCCGCGCTGTAGGGATCCTTGTGGTTGTCGTCCACGTGGCGATGGTGGCGACGGTGATCGGACGACCAGTGCAGCGCCGAGTTTTGCAGGGCGAGGGCCCCGCCGATGGCGAAGATCCATTGCAGGATAGGGTGCGCCTTGTAGGCCTTGTGGGACCAGAGCCTGTGGTAGCCGGCGGTGATGGAGATGCCGCAATAGCAGAACAGCAGCAGGAAGCTGCCCCACTGCCAGAGGTCATAGCCATGGGTCATGCCGTACCAGGGCACGGCGATCAGTGCGGTCAGCCCGGAGAGGGCAAACAGCAGGGTGTTGGTCATGATGATCGGGGGGCGTTCCATCTCACTCGGTTCCTTTCAGCGAACAGCTGTTCACTATTCTCCATTGAGCCGGAATGCGGGTCAATGGTAAAAAAGTCGGAGACAAACCTGATCCCGCCCCTCCCTTCGGGTTATCATCTGGCC
The DNA here is from genome assembly GCF_000820165.1 of Aeromonas taiwanensis. GTDB lineage: Bacteria > Pseudomonadota > Gammaproteobacteria > Enterobacterales > Aeromonadaceae > Aeromonas > Aeromonas taiwanensis. Next base: position 2,584 of record NZ_CDDD01000035.1, on the reverse strand, counting down.
TCGCTCATCTCAAGGTGACAGTTTTCGTGGGTATTCGCGCGCAACAAAAAGAAAAGACCCGGCGTACGCTGATCGAGGCGGCGTTCAGTCAACTCTGTGCCAACCGCAGCTTCTCCAACCTCAGCCTGCGGGAAGTGGCCAGGGAGGCGGGCATAGCGCCGACCTCCTTCTATCGTCACTTCCGCGACATGGAGGAGCTGGGGCTGACCCTGGTGGACGAGGGTGGCCTGACCCTGCGTCAGCTGATGCGCCAGGCGCGCCAACGCATCGCCGGTGGCGGCAGCGTCATCAGCACCTCGGTGCAGACCTTCATGGAATTCGTCGAAAACAACCCGAACATCTTCCGCTTGCTGCTGCGCGAGCGCTCCGGCACCTCGGCGGCGTTCCGCCAGGCGGTGGCCCGGGAGATCCAGCACTTCATCGCCGAGCTGACCGACTATCTGGAGGCCACCACGGAGGCGCCACGGGAAGAGGCCTACATCCAGGCCGAAGCCATGGTGACCATCGTCTTCAGTGCCGGCGCCGACGCCCTCGACATGACCAGTGAAGAGTGTCGGGCCCTGTCGGAGCGCACTATCAGCCAGCTGCGGATGATCGCCATGGGCGCCGAGGTACAGAACCGCAAGCGTCGCGAATCACTCTCTTAACGCAAGGATGGACAGCCCCATGCACGAACCGACCCCGATCCCGAAGAAGCCCCTGTTACTGGCCCTGCTGATAGGCATCTGCGGTGATGCTTTCCTCGCGGTGGTGACCGAATCCGTGGTGCCTTTCTCCTTCTTCCCCCTGATCGCCCTGCTGCTGGCGGCCAGCCAGCTCTATCAGTACTACCGCCAGGAGCCCATGGTGGGCAATACCCCCAGGTGCATCCTGCTCTGTTTCTTCATCGGCGCGTTCGGCCACTCTGCCCTGATCAAGGTGCAGTACCCTGAACTTGGCAGCAACTTCTTCTCCCTCATCGCCATGCTGTTGCTGCTCGCCGTGCTCTCCATCAGGCTCGGGATCAGCCTCGGAAAAACAACGAAGGAGTGACGTGTCACTCCTTCTGGTCAGGCATGGCGGCTCGACGCTAGTCGACCCTGGGCGGGTTCTCGCCCTTCTGTCTGGCGTCTATGATGGCCTGCAGCTTGGCGCGGATCTCCATCATGCCGAACACGCCGAAGATCAACACCTGGGTGAACTCCAGGCGCGTGACCGCGAAGTAGGGCTTGCAGGCCGCCTTGATCATGCTCGCCTGTACCCAGTGCATCAGTATCACGATGACGCCGCAGACTGGCAGGAAGCCGTTCAGCTTGCCGGGCAGGGTGCCCAGCAGGGCGAGCGCCACGCCGAACCAGAAGAACAGCAACACCCCCATCGCCAACAGATTAAACACCCGCTTCATCACCTACCTCCCGTACATAGAGTTGATGGCAGACCTGATGTGATCGACCTGCCTGTCCTTGATTCGTTGCCCAGATTGACGGGGAGGGGCACTGCGCACATCTCCCCCCTTTAAACTGCTGCGTCATTTTTGGTGTCCCGCAGATAGAGCTGATAGCAGACCTGGCCGGCCTGCTTGTCCTTGAGTAATTGCCAGCTGGCGGGCAGGGCCAGATCGGCCATCTCCTTTTCCCGCTCCAGATAGATGAGGGCGTCTGGCGCCAGCCAGCCGCGCTGCTCCAGCAGGTCGCACACCTGGGGCAGCAGCTCGCGGCGAAACGGCGGATCCAGGAACACCAGATCGAAGGGGGTGACCGGGCCTTGTAGCCAGCTCACCGCATCGGCCTGGATCACCTGGCCCTGGCTGCTGCCGAGCACGGCCAGATTCTTCTTGATCTGGTCGGCGGCGCCCTTGTCCATCTCGATCAGGGTCACCTGCTCGGCGTAACGGGACAGCGCCTCCAGTCCCAGGCCGCCGCTGCCGGCAAACAGATCGAGGCAGCGGGCTCCGCGCACATGGGGCGCCAGCCAGTTGAAGATGGTTTCTTTGACGCGATCCGTGGTGGGTCTGAGACCTTCCACATCCCTGACCGGCAGTTTGCGACCCTTCCACTGGCCGCTGATGATTCTTACCACACCCGCTCGCCCCTGGGGGGCCGGGCTCTTGCTCGGGCTGCTACGGCTGGATTTCACTCTGGGCATCGCGTTTCGTCGTCAGAAAATAAAGTGATAGTATAAGGCGGTTCATTTTTATGCCGACCCGCCGAGGGACGGCTATCTTAGCAGTCAGCCTTTGATGTGAGTATTTTTAGATGGCAAAAGGTTTGTTTTCCTGGCTGGGTTTCGGCCGCAAGAAAGAAGAGGCTGAGGCCGTCCAACCACAGACACCCCAAGCCACCCCTGAGTCCGAAGTCTCGACCAGCCCTGCCCCCGTTTCCGATACCGTGCAGCCCGAGGCTGTCGAGACGCCGGCCAGCGCACAGAATACTGGTGTGCAAGAGGAGTGCGCTCCCCCCGCCGAGCTGGATGACCATGGCCCCGTAGTGGTCGAGGAGTGTGCGTCCGAGCTGGAACCGGTGATCGTCAATGACGCCCTGCTGGCCGAGGAAGAGGCACGTGTTGCCGCCGAGGCTCAGGCCGCGGAAGAGGCTCGCCTTGCCGC
>NZ_CDDD01000034.1 GCF_000820165.1 Aeromonas taiwanensis | reverse complement strand
GCCGGGTCTGACGGGATCAGGGTTTCCTGGTGTAGATGGGGCTGGGGAAAGGGGAGACGTTGTTACCCAAATCCGTGATGCGGGCGGCCCCCTGCTTGCGCACCTGATCGACCCGCAGCACGTGGTGCATGGGGATCATGGTGCGGTTGACGTCCGCAAACTCACTCTTCAATTTTTCGTGGCTGGGATCGACGATGAGCGCGGTGTGGTTGTCCCACACGAAGTGGGCGATCTCGATGAAGCCGAACAGCTGACCCTGACTCACTTCCCTGACGTAGACTTCGTAACGCTCGTTGTGACAAATAAACTGCACTCGGTATAAGGCGTTGGCTTCACTCATGGGTATCTGTTGATGATGGGCGGTTTTCCCATTCTAGCCGCCCCCTCGGGCACACCAAATAGACGGACGTCACAGATGCGTCATATCGGGTCTCAGGATGAGGTGCCGGATAACGCCTCAGAGCGCTGGCAGCATCACGGGCCCAAACCCCTTGTCCTTCAGTGCCTTGGCCAGGGCCGCCAGCTCATCCCCCCCGGCCTCTGACCATGCCAGCGCGGCCCCGCGCACCCCGTGATGGCGAAAACCGTTGAGGCGGATGGGCACCCGCCCCAGCGTTTGCAAGAAGGTCGCCAGCCCCTCCCCCAGCTCCCCGGCGGCGTCGAGATAGTCGCTCCGCCCCGGCACCTGCAGCAGGCGCAGCTCGGCGAGTTTGCCGTGGGCAGCCAGGAGATGCAGCGACGCCAGCACCCGATCGCGACCTCGGCCGGTCAGGGCGAGGTGCACTGACTCGTGCCACCCCTTGAGATCGACCATGGCGCCGTCCAGCACCGGCAACAGCCGTTGCCAGCCAGGTTCGGCGAGCGAGCCGTTGCTATCGAGCAGGCAGGTGAGGTGAGCCAGATCCGGCGCCCCCTTGATGGCCGTGAACAGGGCGATCACGAACGGCAGCCGGGTGGTGGCCTCGCCGCCGGAGACGGTAATGCCGGTGAGCAGCGGGCCGTAGCGGCGCAGCAGGGCCAGCACCTCGGCCACCGACATCTGGCGCGTCTTGGGGCTGGCGCTGCGGGGGCAGGCCTCGAGACAGGCATCGCAGTCGGTGCAGCTCGCTTCCCGCCAGCTCACCCGCCCCTCTTGCAGGGTCAGGGCCCCGCTCGGGCAGCCGGGCACGCAGTCGCCGCAGTGATCGCACAACCCTATGGTGTGGGGGTTGTGGCAGCCGGGGCAGCGGAAGTTGCACCCCTGCAGAAACAGCACCAGCCGGTTGCCGGGGCCGTCCACGCAGGAGAAGGGGAGCCAGCGGCTCACCGTCGCCGTGAGTTCGGCCCCCTCCTGCCTGCCGCACTCAGCGCTCACTCAAGAGAGCCTCGATGGCCACCACCCGCGGCGCCCGCTGGCGAATGCCGGTCAGCTCGCTCGCCTCGGCGCCGAGGCAGGTGGTCTGCAGCCGCGATCCTTGCGCCGCGAAGCGTTCCACATCGCGCTTGCGGATCATGTAGCCGGTCACCCGTACCAGGTCGCTGTCGGCCACGTTGGCGGTGAATTCGCGCATGCCGAGGGCAAAGGCCCCCTTGCAGAGCTGCAGCAGCGCCTGCGGGTTCTGGCGGATGGTGGGATCCAGGGTCAGGATCTCGCTGATCCCGGAGTGATAGAAGCCGTGGTGGGGTGCCAGGGCCAGCAGATGGCTGGCGGGATCCGGCTCCTCTCCATAGGGGATGCGCACCCCGGGGGTGACGCCCCTGTCCACGCTGAGCCCCCCCTGGGAGTGGAGCAGGGCGCGGCCGCCCCAGGCATGGGGCTGGGGCCGCGCCCTCACCAGCTCGGAGAGGCGGGCCGAGATGCGGTGACCGAGCCGGTTCGCCTCCTCGTCGTGACCGTATCGCCCCGCCAGCCCCGCCTGCTCCATCAGCAGGTTTACCGCCTCCGCCATGCCATAGATGCCGAACATGGGCACGAAGCGCGCCTCCTCGATCAACCCCTCCTCCACCAGGAAGCTGTCGAAGAAGCCGGATGCCTCGTGCAGGAAGGCGGCGCGCGCCTCGATCAGCCGCGAGGCCTGCTCGCAATAGTGAGGCAGCGTTCGGGCCATGAAATCCTCAACCCCTGTGCTCTGCCCGGCCACGCCCTTGAGTGAGAGGCGCACCAGGGTATTGGCCCCGCCCCCCAGAGGCAGGGCGTTGTAGCAGCTGACGATGCCAAAGCCGCGCGCATCGAAGGTCTCCCTGTGCAGCGGGTAGTTGACGATGTGGGGCTTGCTGCAGGCCGCGATGTTCTCGGCCCCTTGCAGCAGCAGGCTGTCCGGGGTCTGCGCCGGGTCGTGGAACAGGCTGAGGTTCGGGGCCGCCTGCTTGAGCTCGCCATCGATGCGCAGGATCAGGCGGCAGATCCGGTTGTCGTCGGGGCCTATGTTGACGTGCATGAAGGCATCCGGCAGCACCCGATCCAGGTAAGTCCAGAAGGCCTTCAGCTTGCGATGGAGGGCCTCGTCATCGAGCGCACCGACGAAGGGCAGCAGCAGATGATCGAGCCTGCCCAGCCAGACCGGCATGCCGGTGACCGAGGGCACGTGATGGTAGAGGATGCGCAGGGCGTCGAGGGCCTCGTCAAAATCCCGCGGCGGGGCCAGCTCCAGCCAGGCCGAGCCCTGGCGCAGAAACTTCTCGTAGTCTGGCAGCACGTATCGCGGCTTGTAGGGGGCGTGCCCCTCGAACATGTCGCACAGCACCCCTTGCGACATCGCCTCGGCGACGTCGGCGGGCAGCTCGGGATAGGGCAGCGCAGTCTCGGCGGCCAGCGCCAGGGCGTGGCTCTTCTGGGCCGGTGACAGCAGGGGGTCGCGCACGATGCGCTGGCAGGTTTCGGTGAAGGACATGGCTCGCTCCTCGGCGGATGATGCCAAAATCCTCACACTTGAGAGGCCTTTTTTGAAGTGACATTCCCAACATGGCGGATATCCCATAACGACATCCGCCATGCAGGATCACGGGGCTAGCCCCAGCCCGGGAAGAGAATGGCAATGCCCCCCAGCCAGCGCAGCAGGAAGAAGCCCCCCATGCCGACCACCACCACCACCAGGGTCGGCAGGCGCAGCAGGGTCAGGGCCGTCACCAGCAGGGTGGCAGCCAGGTAGTCCGGATCCCAGTCCAGCCCGATGCCCGGCTCATAGCTGAAGACGATGGGCAGCCAGATGGCGGTCAGCACCGACTGGGCCGAGAAACTGAGGAAGGCCCCCATCTCGGCACCGGGCTGGTAGCGGGTCAGCCGCGAGAAGAACGCGAAGCGGTTGAAGAAAGTAATCAGGGCCAGCAGCCCTATCATCAGCCAGCCCATGATCACCTCCTCATCCGGTGCAGCACATAGCCCACCACCATGCCGGCCAGGGCCGAGACGATGATGTGGATCTCCGCCAGCAGCGGCTTGGTGAGCAGCGCCGTGCCCCCGCTCACCAGGGTGGCCGCCACCATGGGCAGGTTTTTCATGGCGGGAATGGTCATGGCGATGAAGGTGGCGGCGATGGCGAAGTCCAGTCCCATCTTGTCCAACCCCTCGATGTACTGGCCGGCGGCGATGCCGAGCAGGGTTGCCAGGTTCCAGAACAGGTAGAAGACGAAGCCAGCGATCAGGGCATAGGCGGGGTTGAAGGTGCCGCTGCGCTCCCTGTCCTTGAGTGCCACCGCGAACATCTCGTCGGTCAGGAAGAAGGCGAGGCTGGCCCGCCAGCGCAGGGAGAGCGGCAGCACGTCGCGACGGAAGGTGAAGCCATAGAGCAGGTGCTGGGAGGTGATCACCATGGTGGACCCCATGATGGGCAACAGCGGGGTGCCCGCCCCGAACAAGGTGGTGGCCGAGAGCTGGGCGGCACCGGCATAGACCAGCAGCGACATCAGCTGGGCCTGCAGCGGGCTCAGACCCGCCTGCAGCGCCAGGGCGCCGCACAGGATCCCCCAGGGGATCACCGAGATGGAGAGGGGCAGAATATCGATGGAGGCACGCCACCAGAGCGCCACCGGGCGCTCGGACGCAGGGAGGCCCGTTTCTGAGATCATGGGATCGTCCTTGAGATAGCCAATGCGAGCCGGAAAAACTAACACGGCGCGGGACGGGCTGTCACGCCATGGCCTGCGGCAAATGAAACGCCCGCGTGGTAGCGGGCGTTGGAAGACGGGATCAGGGCTCGATGATGATGGGGGTGCCGGGTTCGATGGCGTTCCAGATCTCGTCCATCTCGTGGTTCAGCACCGCGATGCAGCCGTTGGTCCAGTTGGAGGGCTGCACCCTGCGATCCCCCAGGCTGTTGCGCTGGCCGTGGATCATGATCATGCCGCCCGGGTTCACACCCAGCTCGTTGGCGCGCTTGATGTCGTCCAGGTTCGGGTAGTTGATGTGAATGGCCTTGTAGAAGCCGGAGTTGCTCTTCTTGTAGTCGAGGGTGTAGCGCCCTTCCGGGGTACGCTGATCCCCTTCACGCTGCTTGTGCCCCATGGGCGCCGGGCCCAGGGCAACCCAGTAGCGTTTGACTTCCTTGCCATCCTTCATCAGGGTCAGGCTGTAACTCGACTTCTTGACCACCACCATATCGGCAGACAGGGTGGCAAAACTCAATGCGGGCCACAGCCCCAGCAAACACAGCAATACGGCTCTCACTTTCCATCCCTCGACGAGCCTTCAGGGCTCTCTTGTTAGCAAATCATCTGAATGTCGCCACTCTCTGGTGACGAGCGAGCGCCATGATATGGGATCGCCATGAATACTCAATATATCGAGAAAAACATATCTGGCGACACGGCGAAGGCAACCCGGTCATCTCGATGAATGCACAGGAAAAACAGCGGGATAGTCCCTTCCCTTGAATATGCCCCCGAAAGAGCCCCGTGCCCCCCTCTCGCCAATAGAGAGCCCCGCCAGCTGGCGGGGCTCGGAGCTCAGGGGCAGGCTCAGCCGGCCACGGCGGCCTCGGCCCCGTAATGGCGCCGGATCCAGGCCTCGAAGTCGGCCAGCATGCGGGCCTCTGACTCCTGGTTGTCGGCGATGAGCTCGGCGCCGTGTACCACCCGGATGCGGGCGTCGAGCGGCGTCCCTTCCCCCGCTGGCGGACGCTGCCGTGCCGCATCCATACACTCCTGCGCCTGCTGCCACGCCTCGGCGGCGCTCCGGTTGCACGCCTCCGCCAGAGGCACTGCACTGAAGCCCTCACCGGTGAGACTCTGCAGCGTCTCGTCGTGGGTCATGCCGTTGCCCGGCCCCCAGTAGTGGGCGGCCAGATCCGGCCCGATGCGCGGGTTGTCGGTGAGGTAGCCGTCGCGCTTCAGGAAGTAGGCGCGGGTCTGCTCCACCGCCATCAGGGCCAGCAGGTAGCCGTGATAGGCACAGGCCGACTCCTGGTTGAGGAGGTGCGGAATGGCCAGCAGCGGGCGCGGGCTCTCGACGCCCAGGATCTTGCGTTCCCACTGGCGGGCCAGCGCCAGCACGGCGGCCGGGGTGCGCTCGGCCTCGTCCATGGCGTAGAGATCCCGCTCGAAGTAGGCCACCAGCGCGATCTGGCGCTCGTTGAAGGCGCGAAACGGCTGGCGCGCGGCGATCATCGCCTGGATGAGCGCATCGGGGATCGCCTCCCCCGCGTCATTCCTGGCGTAGCGCTTGAGCCAGTCCGCGTCGTCCAGCAGGCTGTCGCAAAACATGGACTGGGTCTCGGCATAGGCCATGGAGGTGGGCGGAAACTCCTGGGAGAAGCAGGGGGCATTGCCGGTGACGTTGGCAAAGTGCGCCGCGTGGCCCCCTTCATGGAACAGGGTGTTGAGCCCGTTCCAGCCGCTGCCTACCTGAGCCGGGTTCGCCAGGCTGGTGAAATTGACCACCGCCGGCACCCACTCCCCCTCCTGCCAGAAGCTCGGCACCGGGCCGTGACAGAAGCCGTTCTCGTATTTCCCCTCCCGGGTCAGCAGATCCAGGGTCAGGGTGGCACCGCGGTACTGGATGCCGAGGCGGCGGAAGCTCTCGACCCAATCCTTCAGCGCCCGGGAGAAGGGCACGTAAGGATCGAGCTGGCGGGTCACGTCGCCGCTCACGCTGTAGCGCAGGTTATGGGGCAGCAGGGCTTCTTCCCCCTTGGCGGCCTTCAATTCCGCCAGACTCTGGTGCAGGCGGGCATCGGTGCGGGCGATGAAGTCATCCAGAACGGCAAAAAGCTGCTCCGGGCTCATCTGCTCGTTCTTGTGCACCTTGTAGTCGAAGTAGTCCCGATAGCCCATGGCCCGGGCGAAGCGGTTGCGCAGCGCGACTATCTCCAGATAGCCGTTGTCGACCACCCACTGCTCCAGGGCGTGGAACATGGCGAGCGCACTCTGGCGCACCGCCTCGTCGCTGCTGGCGGCCAGCGTCGTGCTGGCGGCGGGCAGACTGCCGGGGACCTGGTGACCCTGCTCGTCCAGCAAGGTCAGCTTCAGCCCCTTGCGCCGGGCAAACAGATCCGCCTCGGCGGCCACCAGCTCGTCCATCAGGGACGCGGCCTGAGGATCCTCGATGACATTGCACTCGAAGAAGGCGATCCAGCCTGCCAGACCGCGTTTCAGCTCGGTCTCCTCGGCCTGGGCCTGCATCTCCCGCAGCACCGGCAGGCGTGCTGGGTCGGCGCAGAAGGCCTTGTAGGCCTGCTCGGCGGCGGTGAAGCCGGCCTGATCGTCGCTGGTGCCCATGTAGGTGGACCAGAACAGATCCTCCTTGCGCCTGTGTACCTGCAGGTAGTCGGCGTTGAGCTGGTTGAGATAATTCCTGGCAATGGAACTCATAAATTCCCTCTTTTATGGGGTCACCCGCACGGGGCCCACTCCTTTTATTGGTGAGATGCCGCCCCCTTCACAGAGATTGGCAAACAGTGCGCCGGGATGCGCATGAACAAGCTACCAAAAAGCGGGGAGCACTGTCTGCTGGCGATTGGTCCAGACGTGCATCTGGGGGGCAAGCAGCGGGGGATGTCGGGCGGCCCAGCCCGAACACACCTGATGATCGGTATCGCCCTGTCCGAGGGGGGAGCAAGAGAAGTATGGGGAGTCGTACTGCTCCGATGAGGTCAAGCCGTCAATATTTACACTTAATTTTTTAACAAAATATAGTCATCATGGGTCTGCCGCCCAGTGCGGCACCATGACCCTTTCTGTAGTCATTTGGCAAACTGGTTGAAAGGCCAGGACGCAAAGCCTCCGGTCTAAAGACATGCTGTCCAGGATAGCGGGGTTGCCACACCCAGGTGTGCACCGGGATTTCCCCTGCCAACTTGACTGCCCACATCACCGAACAGAGGAATGTATGGCAGCAAAACTTCAATTCAATCACCTCGCGGCGGCGCTGACGCTGCTGGCCAGCGGCGGTGCCCTCGCCCACGGCTATATCAGCCAGCCCGAGTCGCGCAACTACCTGTGCAAGACGGGTGGCAACATCCAGTGCGGCGCCATCCAGTGGGAGCCCCAGAGCCTGGAGGCCCCCTCCGGCTTCCCCGCTGGTGGCCCCGCCGATGGCCAGATCGCCTCGGCAGGACACCCGCAGTTTGGCGAGCTCAACGCCCAGACCAGCGATCGCTGGACCAAGCGCAATGTGCAGGCCGGTCCCTTCACCATCAGCTGGACCTTCACCGCCAACCACGCGACCCGCAACTGGCGCTATTACCTCACCCGGCAGGACTGGAACCCGAACCAGCCGCTCACCCGGGACGCCTTCGATCTCGTGCCCTTCTGTGTCATCGACGGGGGCATGGTACAGCCACCCAAGCAGGTGACCCACAACTGCACCCTGCCCGAGCGTACCGGCTATCAGCTGATCCTCGGGGTCTGGGAGGTGGGTGACACCACCAACAGCTTCTACAACCTGATCGACGCCCGGTTCAAGGACGACGGCCAGCCGCCGTTGACCTGGAGTCAGGGAGGCACCATCTATCCCTCCATCGACCTCGCCGTCGGCGACAAGGCCAGAACCCGGGTATTCGACGCCGGTGGCGAACGCACCGATCTGCAGACCGAGCTGACCATCGCTAGTACCGAGCAAGGCCTGAAGAACAACTGGGCTCACGCCCTGGCGAGCAAGATCAATGCAGAGCAGAGCCAGATCCGCGCCGGCCAGCAGGGCACGGACGGCCAGTTCAACCCGGTCTACGGCCAGAACCCCGTCTACCTGAAAGCGGGCAGCAACCTGCAGCGAGTAGAAGTCCAGCTAGAGCAGCAGCAACCCCCGGTCAGCGACAGCATCAGCGTGAGCGGCCTGGCGAGCGAGTATCCGATCGACAACGGCCAGCTCACCCTGGCCTTCACCGTCGCCGCCCAGGGAGATCTCGCCGTCACCAGCACCCTCTACGACCATGGCGGTGTCGCCAGGGGGCAGACCAGCGCCGACATCAAGGACAACAGCCAGGGCTTCACCATGGCCCTGACCGGCCTGAGCGCCGGCCACCATCAGCTGGTGATCGAGGCCAAGCCGAAGAACGGTGGCGCCACCCTGCAGCAGACCCTGGATCTGATGCTCAAGGATCCGGCCGCTGGCGGTGACTACCAGTACAGCTTCCCGGAGGGGCTCAAGTCCTACACCGCAGGGACCCGGGTACTGCAGCCGAAGAACGGCAAGATCTACCAGTGCAAACCCTTCCCCTACAGCGGCTGGTGCAGCCAGTGGGCGAGCACGGCTACCCAGTATGAGCCGGGCGTGGGTTCCCACTGGCAGGAGGCATGGACACAGCTGTGATCCGCCGCACCTGCGCAGTGTAAAGTCGGATAGGGTCAGCCGAAGGGGCCCATCCGTCCGCAATAAAACGGGGAGCCAATGGCTCCCCGTTTTCCATGGCAACCGCTCAGATCTGGTAGTCGAGCAGGGGCTCGTTGCTCATGGCACGGGCCTGGATCTCCGACAACGCCAGCTCGGGGTTGCACAGCTGGATGAACTGCCAGGCGAAGTTGTGCTGGAACTGCCCCTGCTTGAGGCCGATCCAGGCGGTGTGGGGCGAAAACAGCCGGCTGCCGTCCAGCTGCACCAATCCCTTGTCCCGCTGGGCGTCGAACGCCATGTCCGCCAGTATGCCCACCCCCATCTCCAGCTCGACATAGGTCTTGATGACGTCCGAATCCTGGGCCGTCAGCAGGATCTGCGGCGCTATGCCCGCCTCGGCAAACGCCTCGTCTACCCGCACCCGCCCGGTGAGGCCGGCCTGATAGGTGACGATGGGCCAGTGCGCCAGGGCAGCCAGGGTCAGCTCCCGCTCGGCGGTGAGGGGGTGCTGCTCCGGCACCACTATGTTGTGGTGCCAGCGGTAGTAGGGAAACGCCACCACCCCTTCGCTCCTGTCGAGCTGCTCGCTGCTGATGCCGATGTCCACCTCGCCGGTCTGCACCAGCCGAACTATCTCCTCCGGGCTGCCCTGGCGCAGCTCCAGCTGCACCAGCGGGAACTGCTCGCGAAACGCCTTCACCACCCTGGGCAGGGCGTAGCGGGCCTGGGTGTGGGTGGTCGCGACCAGCAGCCGGCCCGAGTCACGGTTGGCGAAGGTGCTGGCCAGCTTGCGGATGTTGTCGGCGTCATTGAGGATACGCTCGGCGATCACCAGCAACTCCTTGCCCGGCTCCGTCATGCCGAGCAGCCGCTTGCCGTAGCGGATGAAGAGCGCGAGCCCCAGCTCCTCTTCCAGCTCGCGAATGTGGCGGCTGACCCCGGACTGGGAAGTAAAGAGGGCATTGGCCACCTCGGTCAGGTTGTAATCCCGCCGTGCCGCTTCCCGAATGATTCGCAACTGCTGAAAGTTCACCATCGCCTCCTGCGCTGGGGGACGGTGGAAGTGCCACCGTCTTCTAATAATGGGTCGCCGGGCACCAACCCGGCCTGAAGCTGGACCACCAGGGCGGCCAGCCCTCAGATCTGGTAGTCGGGGTAGAGCTGGGCCTGTCTTGCCACCAGGCGTACCCCCTGGCCGGGAGCAAAGGCCCGGGCGGCCTCCTTGCTAAGCTCCGCCTCGTAGTGGGCACTCGCTCTCTCTCCGTCGCCGCGCAGTTCTACCCGGATACGCGGCCCCATGGGCAGCAACCGGGTGATGGTGGCGCTGATGCCACCCGGTGCATCCGCCGGCAGTATCTCCAGCTCGTGGGGACGCACATAGGCGATGGCCGCGCTTCCTTCCGCCAGTGGGGAGGCAATGGCTCCCCCCAGCAGCTGCTCGCCGATGCCAAGCCCCTGGCCTGCCACCCGACCACGGAACAGGTTCACACTGCCGAGGAAGCTGTGCACGAAGGCGCTGGCGGGCTGGTCATAGACTTCGGCCGGCGTGCCTATCTGCTCCACCCTGCCGGCATTCATCAGCACCACCCTGTCCGCCACCTCCAGCGCCTCCTCCTGATCGTGGGTGACGAACAGGCTGGTGACATGCAACTCGTCGTGCAGCTCGCGCAGCCAGCGACGCAGCTCCTTGCGCACCTGGGCGTCGAGGGCGCCGAAGGGTTCGTCCAGCAGCAGCACCTTGGGCTGCACCGCCAGGGCGCGGGCCAGGGCGACCCGCTGACGCTGGCCGCCGGAGAGCTGGGTCGGGTAGCGTGCCGCCACGTGCCTGAGTTGCACCAAATCCAGCAGCTCCCTGACCCGGGCACGGATGGCCTCCTCGGCCGGCCGCTCGCTGCGCGGCTTGACCCGCAGACCGAACGCCACGTTCTCGAACACCGTCATGTGGCGAAACAGGGCGTAGTGCTGGAACACGAAGCCGACGTTGCGCTCGCGCACGTGCAGATCCGAGGCATCCTCCCCGCGGATGATCACCTGGCCCGAGTCGGCCTGCTCCAGCCCGGCGATGATCCGCAGCAAGGTGGTCTTGCCGCAGCCGGAGGGACCGAGCAGGGCCACCAGTTCACCGTCGTGAAAGTCGAGGTTGATGTCGGCCAGGGCGGCGTACTGATTGAAATGCTTGTTGAGTCGTTGAACCTGAATGCTCATGGCGGCCTCTTATGAATCGTTGAATCGACATCAATGGGACTGGGCGGGCTGACTGCGCAGCCGGGCCAGCAGGGTCTCCCCCAGCAGGGTGAAGATCCCGAACAGCGCCAGCAGGCTGGCCACCGCGAAAGCGGCCCCTGTCTGGTACTCGTTGTAGAGGATCTCGATATGCAGCGGCAGGGTGTTGGTCTGGCCGCGAATGTGGCCGGAGACCACGGAGACGGCGCCGAACTCCCCCACGGCCCGGGCGGTACAGAGCAGCAGACCATACATCAGGCTCCAGCGGATACCGGGCAGGGTGACGCGCCAGAACATCTGCAAGCCGCTCGCCCCCAGCATGATGGCGGCCTCCTCTTCTTCAGGGCCGCGCGCCTCCATCTGGGGCAGCAGTTCGCGCACCACGAAGGGTACCGTGATGAAGGTGGTGGCCAGAATGATCCCCGGGGTGGCGAAGATGATCTTGATGTCGTACTCGCCGAGCCACTCCCCGAACCAGCCGCGACTGCCGAACAGCAGCACGAACATCAGGCCTGCTATGACCGGCGAGACCGAGAACGGCAGATCGATGAGGGTGATGAGCAGCTGCCGCCCAGGAAAGCGGAACCGGGCGATGGCCCAGGCGGCGGCGAGCCCGAACAGCAGATTCAGGGGCACGGAGCAGAGCGTCACCAGGGCGGTCAGCCCAAGGGCGCTCAGGGCATCCGGCTCGCTGATGGCATGCCAGAAGAAAGCCAGCCCGGGAGACAGGGCCTGGATAAAGACGGTGGCCAACGGCAACAGCAGCAGGGCGGCAAACCAGCCCAGACCTATGGTGATCAGCAGCCATTTGACCCAGGCCGGCTCGTGGATCACCCGGGGTTGGCTCACCCGGGGCGTCGGCACGGCGCCCTGAGCCAGATCGAGACTTGCACTGGATGCGCTCATAGGCGGCTCCCTCCGATACGGGCCCAGCTCCAGGCCTGCAACTTGTTGATGAGCAACAGCAGAATGAATGAAATGAGCAGCATGACAGACGCGATGGCGGAAGCTCCCGCGTAGTCATACTCCTCCAGGTGGCTCATGATCATCAGCGGTGCGATTTCCGACACCATGGGCAGGTTGCCGGCGATGAAGATGACGGAGCCGTACTCCCCCACCCCGCGGGCAAATGCCAGGGCAAAGCCGGTGAGGAGCGCCGGGATCAGGGTCGGCCACAGCACCCTGGCGAACGTCTGCCAGCGGTTGGCACCCAGACTCGCGGCCGCCTCCTCCTGCTCGGTCTCGGCCTCCCGCAGCACCGGTTGCAGGGTGCGCACAACGAAGGGCAGCCCGATGAAGGTCAGGGCAATGACGACCCCGATGGGGTTGTAAGCAAGCTCGAGGCCGAGCGGGGCGACCCACTGGCCTATCCAGCCGTTGGGGGCAAAGATGGCGCACAAGGCGATGCCGGAGACGGCGGTTGGCATGGCGAAGGGCAGGTCGATCAGCGCATCCACCAGGCGGCGCCCGGGGAAGGTGTAGCGCACCAGCACCCAGGCCAGGATCAGGCCGAACAGGCTGTTGAGCAGGGCGCCGATGAAGGCTGCGCCGAAACTCAGGCGAAAGGAGGCAAGTACCCGGGGGGAGCCGATCACCTGCCAGAATTCGGCGGCGCTCAGGTTGTTCACCGCAAACAGCACCAGAGCCGAGAGGGGCAACAGGACCAGTATGCCCAGATAGAGCAGACTGAAGCCCAGCGTCGGCCCCAGGCCGGGCAGGACAGAATAAGAACTTAATCGCATAACACATCCGTTTGTTATAAAAACTTTGGATATGGCGATTCTGCTCACTAGAGCCAGGGACAACAAACACCAATAACGCCTTTGCTAAGCACTTTTTTATCTAACCGTGGTGGCACAAGGCTTTGAGAGCGATAAATAGAAAAAAAGGTCTTTTATATAAATAAAAGACCTAAAAAACGGAGCCGTGAAACCATGGAGACAGTCACTTAAATCAGGTGGGCCAGCCTGCCGGGGTCGCGCCCATATACTCCCTCGGATTGCAATGTGGTGTCAGCGAACCGTGAGGGCGGCACGCCTCTTCCATTGGGCGGGAGCCGGTTCCACCACCATCTCGGCCCTGCGGTGAAGAGTGGTGAGCAGATCGAGCCCCTGGCGCCAGTCACCATGACCAGACTGGGCATTGATGTGGCCCACATCACCCGCATCGAACAAGGGCACCTGCCACTGGCGACTCCAGTATTCGGCACGCTCGAAACTCATCCAGGGGTCGTTGCGGCTGGCGACGAGCTGGGCGGAAACCTTGATGGAGCCCGCCAGCGCCTCGTCCGGGATCCCGAAGCGAGCCGGATCGGCGGGCGCGACGATGAGGAGGGACGATACCTTGTCCGGTTGCAACCTGGCGGCGGCAATGGCCGTCAGGGCCCCGAAGGAGTGAGCCACCAGATGAACCCGGCTGCGCCGGCTCCTGAGCTTGCTCGCCAGCTTGGCGCACCAGACCGTGAGATCCGGCTGATCCCAGGGCAGACCCACCATCCGCTGCCACTGGGGAAACTGCTGGTGCCAGCGGCTCTGCCAGTGATCGGGCCCGCTGTTGTGCAGGCCGGGAACCAGAAGGATCTTGTTCATCTTGGTACTCCTCTCCATTGGCTCGAGGTCAGCCCGGCTCAGCGGCCCGGCTGGTAGATCTGGTCAAAGAGCCCGCCCTGGGCGAAGTGCTTCTTCTGCGCCTTGTCCCAATCCCCTTCCAGATCCTTGATGTTGAACAGATTCAGACTGGGGAACTGGGCCGAGGTCTCCTTCAGGATCGCCGGGTTGCTCGGACGATAGTGATACTTGGCGATGATCCGCTGAC
Source organism: Aeromonas taiwanensis (assembly GCF_000820165.1). Taxonomy (GTDB): domain Bacteria; phylum Pseudomonadota; class Gammaproteobacteria; order Enterobacterales; family Aeromonadaceae; genus Aeromonas; species Aeromonas taiwanensis. The sequence goes on along the minus strand of NZ_CDDD01000034.1, from coordinate 1,558 downwards.
CTTCGTCAGAATAGAGGTAGTCGAGGTAACCCTTGGCTACGGCCTCGGTGCCATGCTTCCTGGCGACCTTGTCCACCACGGCGACCGGCGGCTCTGCCAGGATGGAGACCGACGGCACCACCAATTCAAATTTCTCGCTGGTTCCTGGCTGGTTCAGCACCAACAAGGCCTCATTTTCCCAAGCCAGCAGCACATCCCCGAGGCCCCGTTCGATAAAGCTGGTGGTAGCGCCACGGGCACCGGAGTCCAGCACCTTCACGTTCTTGAACAGGTCGCCGACGAACTGCCTGGCCCCCTCTTCGCTACCGATCTTCTTCAGGGCATATCCCCAGGCAGCCAGGTAGTTCCAGCGCGCCCCACCGGACGTCTTGGGGTTCGGTGTGATGATGGCGACATCCTTGCGCACCAGATCGTCCCAGTCCTTTATCTGCTTCGGGTTGCCCTTGCGCACCAGGAACACGATGGTCGAGGTGTAGGGCGAGGCATTGTTGGCCAGCCGCCCTTCCCAGTCGCCAGCAGTGAGGCCCGCCTTGGCCACCGCATCCACGTCATAGGCCAGCGCCAGGGAGACCACGTCGGCCTCCAGTCCGTCCACCACGGCGCGCGCCTGCTTGCCGGAGCCGCCGTGTGACTGGCTCACCACCACATCGTCACCGGTCTTGGCCTTCCACTCCTTGGCGAAGGCGGCATTGTATTCCTGGAACAGTTCCCGGGTCGGGTCGTAGGAGACGTTGAGCAGACGCACCTCGGCGGCATTCGCCTGGCCGAGTGCCAGCAGGGAGAGGAGGGTCAAAGCGGTCATTCGCAGTTTCATGGTGATACTCCATATCGTTGGGTTGAGTACAGCATGCCCGCAGTCTCATATTCCATGAAGAAAGAAATAACGCTTTGCTTATCTCTTTACTGCATATTCAACTCCCCCTGAGCGCAAATCCGCCCTTGGTCAGTAGCACCATGCCCGGTGATAGCTTGTGGATCCATGCCAGTGACCAAGAAGCCCGATCGGCTGACATGGCGAGTACCAACGGGTTTCAGGGGGAGAGAATCGGGATGGAACGGCGAAATCTGGTTAACTGAGATGGACATAAGGAGATCGTGGAGACGAAAAAAAGCCCAGTCTGTCGACTGGGCTTCTTAAGTAGTGGCGGAGCGGACGGGACTCGAACCCGCGACCCCCGGCGTGACAGGCCGGTATTCTAACCGACTGAACTACCGCTCCGCATTCGGTTAGCTTTCGCTAAATCATTTGCCGCTTCTTCTGAGGTGTCATCCTCGCAGCCAGTAACGTGATTTTGCACATCACTGTTTAATTGGGTGCCTGGCAGTGTCCTACTCTCGCATGGCGAATGCCACACTACCATCGGCGCTACAGCGTTTCACTTCTGAGTTCGGCATGGGGTCAGGTGGTTCCACTGCGCTATTGCCGCCAGGCAAAATCTTCAATCTTGGAAAGCTGACGTGAATAACAACTTAGCTAGTGTGCTGTGTCGCTATCACTGAATTTGTAAGTAGTTCATGCACTTGCTACAAGCACCAGAAACACTTCTTGGGTGTTGTA
>NZ_CDDD01000033.1 GCF_000820165.1 Aeromonas taiwanensis | reverse complement strand
TTAACTGCTGCAACTTAAAAGTTGCTTTGGTCACTTCATCAGACATTGAAAATCAAAAATTGCTTTTGATGCTCGATGCTGTGAGTGCCCACACAGATTGCTTGATTCAAATTGTTAAAGAGCGACGCAGCTTTTGGCTGCTGCGGGAGTGGCATTCTACTCAACCGCCTTCTCGAGTCAAGCCTTATTTTCAAAGGCTTTTCGAGGTTACCGACTTGGCTTTCTGCGTTGCCGCTTGCCGTGTCGATGGAGGCGCATTATAGGGAGCGAATTCGTTCTGGCAACCCCTCCCCTGCAATAAAATTGCAAAAAAGCGCACTTTTTTAGTTATTCATATCCAAGCACAGCTTTTATACAAACTTATCCACAGAAACGGGTTCCAAGTTGCTAGAATGGCCGAAAACAAGGAGGCCAAGATGGACTTGCGACTGAGACCCTACAAGGGAAAACGCCCGCAACTGGGCAAACGGGTATATGTAGACCCCTGCGCCACCCTGGTGGGCGACATCGAACTGGGCGACGATGCCAGCATCTGGCCCATGGTGGCCGCCCGGGGTGACGTGAACCACATCCGCATCGGCGCGCGCAGCAACATTCAGGACGGCACCGTGCTGCACCTGACCCGCAAGAGTGCCAGCAATCCAACCGGCCATCCCCTGTTGGTCGGGGAGGATGTCACGGTCGGCCACAAGGCGATGCTGCACGGCTGCACCATAGGCAACCGGGTGCTGGTCGGCATGGGGGCCATCCTGCTGGACGGGGCCGTGGTCGAAGATGATGTGATGATCGGTGCCGGCAGCCTGGTACCACCGGGCAAGCGCCTCGAAGCCGGCTTCCTCTATCTGGGCAACCCCATCAAGCAGGCTCGCCCCTTGAAGCCCGCCGAGATCGCCTTCCTCAAGACCTCGGCCGACAACTATGTGCTGCTCAAGGACGAATACCTGCAAGAGGCTTGAATCCTATCAGCCACAAACAGGAAGCCCGGCATGATGCCGGGCTTCGCGTCTTATATAGCTATATAGGTGTCGATGACGACTGCCAGCGATCAGTGGGCCTGATCCCAGTTGTCACCGGTGCCCGCTTCGACCACCAGCGGCACATGCAATTCGGCAGCGGCTGACATCTTCTCCTTGATGAGCGCGATGTACTCCTCCAGCTTCTCTTCGCGGATCTCGAACACCAGTTCATCGTGCACCTGCATCAGCATGCGGATCGACTCGTCTTCAATCCCCCGGATCCAGCTGTCCACGCTGATCATGGCGCGCTTGATGATATCGGCGGCCGTGCCCTGCATGGGGGCGTTGATAGCAGCCCGTTCCGCTGCCTTGCGCAGACCGGCGTTGCGGGACTTGATGTCCGGCAGATAGAGACGGCGGCCAAACAGGGTTTCGACATAGCCCTGGGCTTCCGCCTGCTGGCGGGTGCGCTCCATGTACTCCAGCACGCCCGGGTAGCGTTCGAAGTAGAGATCCATGTACTTCTGCGCCTCGGCACGGCCGATGCCCAACTGCTTGGCCAGACCGAAGGCGCTCATGCCGTAGATAAGGCCGAAGTTGATCGCCTTGGCGCTGCGACGCATGTCGCTGGTCACCGCATCAAGTTCAACCCCGAATACCTCGGCAGCGGTCGCCTTGTGGATGTCCTTGCCCTCGGCGAAAGCGGTCAGCAGCCCCTTGTCACCGGAGAGGTGGGCCATGATCCGCAGCTCGATCTGGGAGTAGTCCGCCGCCACCAGCTTGTAACCGGCGCTCGGGATGAAGGCCTGCCGAATCCGGCGCCCCTGCTCGTTGCGCACCGGGATGTTCTGCAGGTTGGGATCGGTGGACGAGAGCCGCCCTGTCGCCGCCACCGCCTGATGATAGGAGGTGTGCACCCGCCCGGTCTGCGGCTTGATCATCAGCGGCAGCTTGTCGGTGTAGGTGGACTTGAGCTTGGCTAGGCCACGGTGCTCCATCAGGAGGCGCGGCAGCTCATAGGTCTCCGCCAGCTCGGCCAGCACCTCTTCCGCAGTGGATGGCGCGCCCTTAGGGGTCTTTTTGATGATCGGCAACCCCAGCTTGGTGAAGAGGATCTCCCCCAGCTGCTTGGGCGAGGAGAGGTTGAACTCCTGCCCGGCCAGCTCGTGGGCCTGTCGCTCCAGCTCCGCCAGCCGGACTTCGATCTCCTGGCTCTGCTGATGCAGCAGCTTGGGCTCGATGGTGGTCCCGAGCCGCTCCATCCGTGCCAGCACCGGCAGCAGCGGCAGCTCAATCTCGCTGAACACCCTGGCGAGGCCCGGCTCCGCAGAGAGCTTGCCCCACAGCGCCTGATGGAGGCGTAGGGTGATGTCGGCATCTTCCGCCGCGTAGGGGGCCGCCTGCTCCAGTTCGATCTGGTTGAAGGTGAGCTGCTTGACCCCCTTGCCGGCGATCTCTTCGAACGAGATGGTCTCGACGTTCAGATACCTGCGGGCCAGGGAGTCCATGTCGTGACGGCTGGCGGTGGAGTTGAGCACATAGGACTCGAGCATGGTGTCGTAGGCGATACCCTGCAGCTCGATGCCGTGGTTGAGCAGCACGTTGCGATCGTACTTGAGGTTCTGTCCCACCTTGAGACGAGATGCGTCTTCCAGCAGCGGTTTGAGCTTGCCGAGCACCACGGCCTCGGTCAGTTGCACCGGCGCACCCAGATAATCGTGGCCGAAGGGCACGTAGGCCGCCTTGCCCGGCTCGATGGCAAAGGAGACGCCAACGACGCGCGCCTCCATATAGTCGAGACTGGTGGTCTCGGTGTCGAAGGCAAACAGCGGCGCCGCCTTCAGGCGTGCCAGCCAGTCGTCGAACTCGGCCTCGTCCAGAATGCAGCAGTAGTCGGTTTCGATGGCCGCTTCCTGAGGTGCGGCGTCTTCATCCCCCTCGGTCGAAACGGCCCCTTCCTCACCACCGGACTCCAGCTCTTTTATCAGGTTGCGCAGCTCGTACTCGCGATAGACCGCCAGCAGCGCCTCCTTGTCGATGGGGCCAAGCTCCAGCTCTTCCAGGCTCTGCTCCAGCTCGACGTCAGTCTTGATGGTGGCCAGCACATAGGAGAGGCGCACCTGCTCCTCCTGCTCGCGGAACTTGTCGGCAAACGCCTTGGAACCACGGAAGCCGAGCGCAGCCACCTTGTCCAGGTTGGCGGCGATCTGGTCTATGCTGCCGATCCCCTGCAGCAGGGCCAGCGCCGTCTTCTCGCCGACGCCGGTCATGCCGGGGATGTTGTCCACCTTGTCCCCCATCAGGGCCAGGTAGTCGATGATGAGCTCGGGCGGCACCCCGAACTTCTCGATCACCCCTTCCCTGTCGGTCTTCACGTCCTTCATGGTGTCGATCAGGGTGACATGGTCGGAGACCAGCTGTGCCATGTCCTTGTCCCCCGTGCTGATCAGCACCGGCAGTTGTTTCTCGGTCGCCTGACGGGCCAGGGTGCCGATCACGTCGTCCGCCTCCACCCCCTCGACCATCAGGAAGGGGAAGCCCATCGCCTTGATCATCTGGTGGATGGGGGCGACCTGGCTGCGCAGATCGTCCGGCATGCTGGCACGGGTCGCTTTGTACTCGGGATAGATGTCGTCGCGGAAGGTCTTGCCCTTGGCGTCGAACACCACGGCCACGTGGCAGTCGGGGTACTGTTTGCGCAGGCTGCGCATCATGTTGGCCATGACACGGACGGCGCCGCTAGGCAAACCGGTCGAAGTCCGCAGATCGGCCTGCTGGGAGGCAAAGAAGGCGCGGTAAAGGTATGAAGAGCCGTCGACCAGAATAAGGGGGTTGCTAGGGGCCATGAAATCGTCCTGCCAGAGATAAACAGCCGCTAGGATGCCACAGGGCCCGCACCACACCAAGGGGCAGCCCCTCCCCTCTGCACGCCATCGCAAGCAGACCACCCTGTGGATAACTCTGTGCTCAAAAATGGCCGCGTGACGACACCACCCTGACAAAGCTGTGGATTAAAATATAAAAATACATTTAAAACAAAGCATTAAGACCAACAAAACACACCTTGAAAGGCAGTCCATGATCTCGATCAATGTGGAAAAAAATTGAGAGGGGTAGCTGAGGCAGGATCCAAAACGAAACAATCCTAGCACAGCAAGATGACTTGACCAGCCGAGGTCGAACGATAACCATACAAAAGTACAACAATTGACCCTGGCTCACATTTTCAACAACGAGGAGTCCGCCATGAAAAAAGTGGCCGTGATCTTGAGTGGCTGTGGCGTGTTCGATGGCGCCGAAATCCATGAGGCCGTCATCAGCCTGCTGGCACTGGCCCGTCAGGGGGCATCCGTTCAATGCTTCGCCCCCAATGTCCCTCAGCTTCATGTCATCAATCACCTGACCGGCGAGGTCAGTGCGGGGGAGAGCCGCAACGTGCTGGTCGAGGCCGCCCGCATCTGCCGCGGCCAGATAAAGGACGTGGCCGAGCTGGATGCGGCCGACTTCGACGCCCTGCTGCTGCCCGGCGGCTTCGGCGCCGCCAAGAACCTGTGCGACTTCGCCGTCAAGGGGGCCGATTGCCAGATCCAGCCGGATGTGCTGAAGGCCTGCCAGAGCTTTGCCAAGGCCAGGAAACCGGCGGCCTATATCTGCATCGCGCCGGCCATGATCCCGCTCATCTACGGCGCCGGTACCCTGGCCACCATAGGCAATGACGAAGGCGCCGCCAACGCCATCGAGGCAATGGGCGGCAGCCACCTCGACTGTCCGGTGAGCGAGTTCGTGGTGGATCAGGAGCGCAAGGTGATCTCCACCCCCGCCTACATGCTGGCGCAGAACATCGTCGAGGCGGCCGACGGCATCGAGAAGACGGTCAAGCAGCTGCTCGCGCTCTGATACTCCGTCCGTCCAAAACAAGCGGGCCGCTCAAGGAGCGGCCCGCTTTCATTCCGGTCAGCAGCGACAGGATCAGATGGCATCGCCCATCTGGTCCATCTTGCCCAGCAGGGCACGCAGACGCTCTTGCCAGGCAACGTGCTCGTTGCGCAGCTGATGGTTCTCGTCTTGCAGCTTGCTGTTCTGCTCTTTCAGCTCGTCCAGCTCCATCTTCAGCAGGGAGATGTTGTCGACGGCGGATTGTACTTTGGATTCGAGTTGCTCAAGGACTTCTAGTGACATATGCATACCTGTATGTTCAATTGCGATGCCCCACAGGGAGCGATTCAAGCGCGTGAAGCCAGCATACCCCGATGCGCGCGGCACAAACAAGCCAGCGCGTTGCAAAATGCGCCCTCCAGCTCGGTATTGCCTAAATATGCGTCGGTTTTTCTCGCAGGTGGCAGGCGTCCCTTTCCATGGCACGTCCCGCAATATTCACAGCCCTGCAGATCAGGCTCCGTGCAAGGCGATGAAGCCCCCCATCAACAGGCAGGCAACCCCGTACATCAGCAGGCCATAGAGCAGGTTCCAGCGAAGCAGGAGCGCGGCGCTCAGGTTGTAGCGGGATGCAAGGGCCAGGTTGGAGCCGGAGAGCGGGCTGGTGCCGGTGGCCAGCCCCCACCCCAGCAGGAAGCACATGCCGAGCAGGCTGGGATCCGGTGACAGGGGCCACAACAGAGGCGCCACCCCCGAGATGCTGATGAGGGGGTGCACGCCGACGATGGCCACCAGGAAAATCAGCAGCAGGGTCAGGCTGGCCTCCAGCCAGCCGAAGTGAATGAACAGCGGCAGACCGTGCCCGCCGCCAAAGTCGAGCACCGACAATGCGCTGTTGATGCCCGCCGCCAGCAGGCCAGCCCCAAGGAACAGTACCAGCTGACCACCAATGGCCGGGAAGCGCTCCACCACCTGCCGCTTGAGCGCGGCACCACGCCCGGCTCGTGGCATGAACAGCAGTGCCAGCAGGGGGGCCACCAGCGCGATCACCGCCAGGATGCTGAGACCGGGCCAGAACTGGTGGATCAGCAAGACCAGCAGCGCCAGAGCCACCGGCAGCCCCAGGGTCTGGGGTCGCAGCGGATACCCCTCGAAATCCGCCACCCCGAGCCGCTCCACCTGCCAGGCCGTCAGCCCCATGGCAAGCAGGGCAGCTAGGATGCCAAAGGGCAGTATGCTGCCCAGTTGCAGGCCGGGAGAGTAGGTGAGCGCCACCGCCATGGCGACGAAGAAGGGGGACCAGAAGGCCGCTGCGCAGAAAATCCGGCTCAGCACCATGACCTGGCGCCGCTCCAGGGTGCCGCCCCGTTCCAGCCGATCACCAATGATAAAGAGCACCGAGAGGTTGATGACGGCCCCGAGCAGATTGAGGCTGGCCATGGTGCTCCACAGCCCCTTGCGACCTTGCCAGGAGGTGGTCCCCGTCAGCAGTCCGGAGGTGGCGAGGTTGAGGGTGCTGACCGCCGCGAACATGGTGAGCATGTTGATGTTCGGCAGCAGCCAGTCCCCCGGGCTGAGGACAGCCCCCCGCCACCAGGAGAAGATCAGCAGCAGCAGCGCGGCACCGTAGAGGGCCAGGGCCTGGCGCCTCGCGGCCCCCACGAGCCAGGGCCAGGTGAGCAGGGAGGCGGCCCAGGCGGCGATGGCCGCCGGCCAGGGGGAGAACCCCAGATAGAGATGGAGCAGGTTGAGCAGCCACATCCCCAGGATCAGAAAGCCTGACCAGCGCTTGACCATACAACGGCCTCGGTCAGGGGATCAGAGACACTGATCCATGTCCAGGGAGGGTTTGTCGCACTCGGGACGGCCCACGATCTTGGCAGGCACGCCGGCCACCGTCGTGTGGGGAGGCACCGGATTGATCACCACGCTGCCGGCCCCGATCTTGGCGCCGACGCCCACTTCGATGTTGCCGAGCACCTTGGCCCCCGCCCCTATCATCACCCCTTCCCGGATCTTGGGATGGCGATCACCGCTCTCCTTGCCGGTCCCCCCCAGAGTCACGCTCTGCAGGATGGAAACGTCGTTCTCGATGACCGCGGTTTCCCCGACGACGATGCCGGTGGCGTGGTCAAACATGATGCCCTTGCCAATACGCGCGGCCGGGTGCACGTCAACCCCGAACACCACGGAGATCTGGTTTTGCAGATAGAGGGCCAGGGCGCGACGCCCCTGACGCCACAGCCAGTTCGCAACCCGGTATCCCTGCAAGGCGTGGAAGCCCTTGAGATAGAGCAGCGGGGTGGAGAAGAGGTCGACCGCCGGGTCGCGATCCTGCACCGCGCAGATGTCGGCGGCCACCGCCGCCAGCAGCTCGGGCTCGCTGCGCAGGGCCAGCTCGATCACTTCGCGCAGGGCGATGGCCGGCATGGTGGTGCTGTCGAGCTTGTTGGCGAGCTGGAAGCTCAGCGCCGAGCGCAAATCCCGGTGATTGAGAATGGTGGAGTGGAAGAAGCTGGCCAGCATGGGCTCCTGGGTCGCCATGCTCTGCGCTTCCTGCTGAATTTTTTGCCAGGTTCTGGCAACCAGATCATCCATGTTGCAGCCTACTGTTGTTCAGGGTGAGTGCTTTGTCGTTCTTTTGTCAGCACCGAGATGGGGTCCATGTGAATGATCACATCCATCCGCTCGAAGGCCTGGCGGACGGCCAGTTCAGCCTCGTCGGCTATCTGATGGGCCCTGACCAGGGGCAGTTGGTCATCCAGTTCCAGATGCAACTGCACGAAGCGGGTCGGCCCGGATTGGCGGGTACGCAGATCATGTACGCCATGCACCCCCTCTACGGCACAGCAGAGGGCCATTATTCTCGCTTGTTCCTCCTCTGGCAACTGACGATCGAGCAGGGCCTGCACCGATTCGTAGCCAATATGCACGGCGCCCCACACCAGGAACAGGCCGATCAGAATGGCAAAGAGGCCGTCTGCCCAGTACCACCCCTGCCCCGCCAGCACTAGTGCCAGCAGCACGCCGCCGTTGAGCAGCAGGTCGGAGCGGTAGTGCAGCATGTCCGCCTTGATGGCCACGCTGTTGGTCTTGCGGATGACCAGGCTCTGGAAGCTGACCAGCAGCAGGGTCAGCACGATGGAGCCGACGCTGACCCAGATCCCCGCCTCCAGGCGCACCACAGGCACATGATTCAGCATCGACGAGATACCGTGCATCATCAGCAGCAGGGCAGAACCCGAGATGAAGGCCGACTGGACCAGCCCCGCCAGGGACTCCGCCTTGCCGTGGCCGAATCTGTGCTCCGCGTCGGCAGGCGCCATGGCGTAGCGGATGGCCAGCAGGTTGATGATGGAGGCGCTGACGTCCATGAAGGAGTCCGTCAGGGAGGCCAGCAGGCTCGAGGAGTCCGTCATCAGCCAGGCGATCAGCTTGCCCAGGATGAGCAGGGTCGCGGTGACGACCGCCGCCATGCTGGCCAGGGTGACCCAGCGGGAATATTGTTGGTGGCTCAAAACCGGCTTTCCTCCGACGCGTAAAAACTTATTATACCCTGACCCGACCGTCTGTTTGGCGTGTGAAATCAACAGAGTGACTCCCAGATGAACAAAATACTCCTGGTCGATGACGATCTCGAACTGACCCAGTTGCTGACCGAAATCCTGACCCTGGAAGGCTTCCAGGTGACCGTGGCAGAGGACGGGGAAGAGGGGCTGCAGCGACTGGGCGAGCAGCCTTTCGATCTGGTGTTGCTGGATGTGATGATGCCCAGACTCAACGGCTTCGCCATGTTGACCCGGCTGCGCAAGACCCACGACACCCCGGTGCTGATGCTGACCGCCCGTGGCGACAGCCAGGATCGGGTCAACGGCCTGGAAGCGGGTGCCGACGACTACCTGGCCAAGCCGTTTGACGACAGGGAGCTGCTGGCCCGGGTGCGTGCCATCCTGCGCCGCACCCAGGGCAGCCAGCCCCAGCGCGGCACCCCGGATGAACTGAGATTCATGGATCTGGTGCTGCAACCCGGCCTGCAGCAGGCCCGCTGCGATGGTCAGTTGTTGGAGCTGACCGCCACCGAGTTCGGCCTGCTGGAGTGCCTGCTGCGCAATCCGGGTCAGATCGTCAGCAAGAACCTGCTCTCCGAACAGGTGCTGGGCAAGAAGCTGGAGCCCTTCGATCGATCCATCGACATGCACCTGAGCAACCTGCGCAAGAAACTGCCGGAACGCACCGACGGCCAGCCCCGCTTCAAGACAGTACGCGGCCGGGGTTACCTGTGGCTGGAGCAGGCATGAAGATGGCCCGCCCCTTCAACGGCATCTCGACCCAGATCTTTCTCTGGTTCTGGTTCATGCTGCTGCTGGTAGTGGCGGCCGTGGTGATACTGCCCACCCTGGATCCCCGCAACATCATTCCGCTACCGGCCCACGAGGTCACCCGCCTCAACAACAACCTGGCGGCACTGCAGCGGGGGGCGGATCCCGACCAGGATTTCGATCTCGCCAAGGCCATCGATGCCGCCGGCCTCCTCCCGGTGGACAACATCTATCTGCGTGACGCCAAGGGGCAGATGCAGGCCAGCACCCAGCTCAGCAAGTTCGTGATCCGCTTCATGCTCGACTCGGACAACCCGGCCAAGCCCATGCTCGGCAGCGAGCACCAGCGCGCCATCGCCGGCCCCTTCCAGATGACCCACCACGGCCAGGTCTATCACGTCTACTTCGGCCTCAACGTCGAGAATTCCTACCTGTTCCTGTTCATCCAGATCCTGGATCACCCCATCCAGATCCTCGGCATCGCCATGCTGGTCAGCACTCCGCTCTGCCTGCTGCTGGCCTGGCGCCTGACCCGCCCCATCCTGGAGCTGCAACGGTCTGTCTCCCGGCTGGCTCAGGGCAACCTGGAGATGCAGATCCCCAACCTCGGTCGCAAGGACGAGATCGGCCAGCTGGCGGAGCATGTCAGCCACATGGTCGATACCCTCAAGGACATGATCCAGAAGCAGAAACAGCTGCTCTCCGACATCTCCCACGAGCTGCGCAGCCCCCTCACCCGCATCCAGCTGGCCCAGGCGCTGATCCGCCGCAAGCAGGGGGACAGCGCCGAGCTGGCACGCATTGAAGGGGAGATCGCCCGGCTCGACAAGCTGATCGGGGACCTGCTGGATCTGTCGCGAGTACAGCAGCATGTGGAGGCCCCGGTGTCTCTGCCGCTGGCGGAGCTGCTGGAGCCCATCCTGGATGACGCCATGTTCGAGGCAAACCAGAACGGCAAGCAGCTCAGGCTGCCCCCCCTGCCGGAGGAGTCCCTCACCATGTGGCCTGAGCTGCTGGCGCGCGCCCTGGAAAACCCGCTGCGCAACGCGCTCAAATATGCCCGCGAGTTCATCAAGGTGGAGTGGTACCGGGAGGGTCGGGAGTGGGTGATGACCATACGGGATGACGGCCCCGGTGTGCCGGTGGAACAGCAACCCAGGCTGTTCCTGCCCTTTTTCCGGGTCGATGATGCCCGCAATGCCAAGACCGGCGGCACCGGCCTCGGTCTCGCCATCGCCGCCGAGGCGATCGCGCGTCATGGCGGCACCATCCGGGCCAGCAGCAACCAGCCGACCGGCCTGGTCATCACCATCCGCCTGCCCATGGCCTGAGTCGCCCCCTTTTCATCGACACGGGCGCTGGGTATGCTGGCGCCCATTTCGCACCACCCCAGGATCCCGTCATGCTCGACATCGTGCTCTACCAACCGGAAATCCCGCCCAATACCGGCAACATCATCCGTCTCTGTGCCAACACCGGCTATCGGCTGCACCTGATCGAGCCTCTGGGATTCGCGTGGGATGACAAGCGGGTGAAACGGGCGGGGCTCGACTATCACGAGTTCGCCGAGGTGAAGCGCTGGCCGAGCTACGAGGCATTTCTGGCGGCCGTCGCCCCCCAACGGGTCTTTGCCTGCACCACCAAGGGACGCACCGCCCATTCGGCGGTCCGCTTCGCCCAAGGCGACGCCCTGCTGTTCGGGCCGGAGAGCCGCGGTCTGCCGGCGGAGATCATCGAGAGCCTGCCGTTCGAGCAGCGGCTGCGCATCCCCATGCTGCCCCAGAGCCGCAGCATGAACCTGGCCAACGCGGTCGCCGTGTTCGTCTACGAGAGCTGGCGACAGTTCGACTACGCAGGATCTGCCTGACCCGGCCGGGCAGAATCACGAGTCAGGCCACCCCCTTGGCCCTCTGCCCCGTCAGCAGTCGGCCGTCACGCTCCAGCCGCCAGCAGAGCCAGCCGAGGGTCAGGCCCCGTCCGGCCATCAGGGCGCTCATGGCGGCCCACAAGGCGGCGACACCCCAGCTCTGACAGAGCCACCAGATCGGGAAGAAACCGGCAAACACCGCCACCAGCATGCTGTTGCGCATCTCACGGGCCCGGGTTGCCCCGATGAAGACCCCGTCCAGCAGGAAACACCAGACGGCCAGCAGCGGCATGGCCACCAGCCAGGGCAGCTGGCGGTTGGCCTCGGCGATCACCGCCGGTATGTCGGTGATATGGGCGATAAGCGCGTCGCCCCCCACGGCAAACGCCAGGGTAAACGCCAGGGCGATCAGCAGGGCCCAGCCCAGGTTGAGGACGATGGCCTCCCGCAGCCCCTGCCGGTCACGCCGCCCGATGGCGCGCCCTACCATGGCCTCCACCGCATAGGCGAAGCCGTCCAGCCCGTAGGAGATCAGCATCAGGAAGTTGAGCAGCACCGCATTGGCCGCCACGGCCACGTCCCCCAGCCTGGCCCCCTGCAGGGTCATGAAGGCGAAGCAGAGCTGCAAGCAGAGGGAACGGATGAAGATGTCCCGGTTAAGGGCGAGCAGGCGCACCAGCGCGGGCCATTGCCGCCAGCGCGACCAAGCGTTCTGCCATACCGCCGGCGAGAGGCGTCGCAGGTGGCGGCTCACCAGCCAGAGCCCCACCGCCAGCGCACTGTAGTCGGCCAGCACGGAGGCGGCCGCGACCCCCTTCACCTGCCACCCCAACCCCAGCACAAAACCGGCGTCCAGCACCATGTTGACGAGGTTGCTCAGGATCAGCAGCCACATGGGGCTGCGTGCATCCTGCATGCCCAGCAGCCATCCCATGATCACCAGGTTGCACAGCGCCGCCGGCGCGCTCCAGATCCGCACCGACACATACTGGCCGGCATAGGCCTGCACCTCGGCGGAGCCGCCGCCGAGGGCGATGATGGCGGGGAGGAAAGGCAGCACCAGCAGCAGGATCACCACCCCGAGGGCGATCGCCAGCCCCAGCGCTCGCGCCAGGGTGTCGAGCTGGCCTTCTGCGCTGGCCGCCCCCTGGGCCTGAGCCGTCAGCCCTGTGGTGGACATGCGCAGGAAACCGAGTAGCCAGAACAACAGGTTGATGAGGGTCGCACCGACCGAGACGCCGCCGAGGAACCAGGCCTCGCCGAGATGACCGATCACCCAGGTGTCCACCAGCCCCAGCAAGGGGGTGGTGATATTGGAGAACACCATGGGCAGGGCCAGGGCAAAGACCGCCCGGTGGCGGCCGGCATCCCTCAACCAGGGTGCCATCAGCATGGGCGGGACAGAGACAGGGAGATCACTCGTCGACCAGCCGCACGATGCGCGCAAAATCGGAGACCATGGTCTGCATGTCCACGTGGGGCACTTCGCCCGGCGCCACCCTGGGACGGAACATGGCCGCCAGCTTGCCCGCCGGGTTGATCAACACGATCGAGGCGGAGTGGTCTATCAGGTAATCCTTGCGATCGTTCTCCACGATGGAATAGACGAGGCCCAGATTGCGCACCAGGGGGAAGAGGGCGCTGTGGGGCGCGGTCGCCGCCTTGAACTCCGGCTCGAAGAAGGCGGTATAGCTCTTGAGGCGGGCGCTGTCGTCCCGCTGGGGATCCGCCGAGATGAACACCACCTGGCTGTTGGACGCGATCGTCTTCAGGCTCGGATAGACGGCCCGCAGATCCGCCAGCGTAGTCGGACAGACGTCCGGGCAATAGGTGTAGCCGATGAACAGGAAGGTCCAGTGACCCGCGAGCTCCGCTGGCGTAAAGGGCTGGCCATCCCCGTCCGTCAGGGTGAAGGGATTGATGTCCCGCCCCGTCGGATAGTAATCGGCCTGCTCCGGCAGGGAGGGCTGGCTCCAGTAATAGGCGGCCATGAGGCTGCCAATGAAGAGCAACAGCAGCAGGTAGAAGCGTGGTTTAACCATATGAAACAATGTGTTGCCTGTATCAACAGCCCAAAGGGCAGAACCAGAAGAGGGGCCATTGTAACCCGCCAGGCCCCGCTTATGGCTAGCCCTTCGTCCGGATGGCGCCATTCAGGGACACTCGGTGGCCCTGGCGGCAGGAAAACAAGAGCCCCGCACTGGGCGGGGCTCGCAGCAAACAGAAAGGGTCAGGGTTTCAGCCTGCGCAACGGCTGGGAACGTCTGATCGGCGCACGCAGCGGGATCACGGGCGCCGTCCAGGGGGCATCCGGCAAGCCTATGTCATGGTGGCGGCGAAACAGACGCACCAGGCGGACGATCTTGTCCTTGGGACACCCAAGCCAGACGGTCCAGCCATCTCCCTTGTGGTAGACCCAGAGTGCATAGAACCACGTCATCCGACTGCCCTTGATGAATCGGGTGATGGAGGATGCGGGGGCCGCGACCGGCACCGGATCCCACGGCGAGCTTGAAGCCATACCTGTCCTCCTTGCTCAACAGGTCACGCCGACCAGTGTTACTGCCATCGGGAGGCAAGCCAACCACCGTCGCGTACTGACTGTACGAGTCGTGCCATTGCAGACGACTCTCCCTTCTTCCCGCCCCGTCCCGACGGTGATGCATCCCTGCACATCCGCCCAACCGGCCGGTGCGGCACACGCGTCGTCATGGGGGAAACCCGGCCATGACAGTGCGAGCCTTATCAAAGGATATATCCGAAATGCACTGTCTGTGGCGGGACTGTTTGCAGCGGGGAGGGCGGTGGGAGCGACGAAAGGGGGAACAGACTGGCGCCCGGGGAGGAGTGTCCAAATGACGGGGCCTCCCGCAGGAGGCCCCTCACCGAGCCGGATGCTTACATCCAGTCGGCGTTGCGGATGACGCCGACCGCCAACCCTTCGATGGTGAGGTGCTGGCTGGCGAGATCCACCTCGATGGGGGAGAGCTCCTCGTTCTCCGGCAGCAGCCATACCTGGCTGCCCTTGCGCTGGAAGCGCTTGACGGTGACGTCCTCGTCGAGCCGCGCCACCACCACCTGGCCGTTGCGCACCTCCTGGGTCTTGTGGACCGCCAGCAGATCCCCGTCCATGATGCCGATGTTCTTCATGCTCATGCCCTGCACCCGCAGCAGGAAGTCTGCCCGCGGATGGAACAGGGCGGGATCCACCTGGTAGTGGCTCTCGATGTGCTCCTGCGCCAGAATGGGCTCACCGGCCGCCACCTTGCCGATCAGCGGCAGGCCGCTCTCTTCCGGCTGCGCCTCCTCCTCTTCGAGCAGCAGGCGGATGCCGCGAGAGGTTCCCGGCATGATCTCGATGACCCCCTTTTTGGCCAGGGCCTTCAGATGTTCCTCGGCCGCGTTGGCCGACTTGAAGCCAAGCTTCTGGGCGATCTCGGCGCGAGTCGGCGGCATGCCGGTCTCGTTCATGTTCGCCTTGATCAGCTCCAGGACTTCGGCCTGGCGAGGGGTAAGGGGTTTCATAGCATGGGCACCTGTCTTTTTATACAGCACACTGGCAGTATATACAGTGCTGTGGCCAAGGCAAGGCGTTGCTGACATTTGTCCCCCATTGCAGCCAAAAGGGTGTCCTCGATCCCGTCTCGGGACTCATCGTACCTCTCGGCGACAAGCCGCCGGTGATTTGCTATGCTCACGCCGCATTTTTTTGGAGAGCAGACGCACATGTCCCTTGGACAGAAGATTTCCAGAGCCATACTGCAATGGCCGGTCAGCGGCTTGGTCAATCACAAGAGCCTGCCGGAAAACCCCATCACCGAGCTCAAGCTGGATCCGGCCAGACCCATCGTCTATGCCCTGAAGACCAGCTCGATCACCGATCTGATGACGCTGCAGCAGTGCTGCGAGGATCTCGGCCTGCCCGGCCCCTTCACGCCGCTGGAGCTGAACGGTCAGCTGCTGCCGCGCTATGTCTGCCTGGATCGTCCGCCTCCCCTGTTTGGCAAGCGCACCAAGCCGCTCCCCTTCCTGCAGGAGTTCCACCAGCTGCTGGACTTGCACAAGCAGGATCCGGCGCTGGATATCCAGGTCGTCCCCGTCACCCTGTTCTGGGGCCGCGCCCCTGGCCGGGAGGGCGAAGAGGCCTCCGGCTGGAACATCATCAGCAGCCTGGCGCCGAACCGCCTGAAGAAGGCGCTGATCGTGATCCTCAAGGGGCGCGAGAACCTGGTGCGCTTCTCCCCGCCCCTCTCTCTGCGTTACATGGCGGACAAGCACGGCACCGACGAGGCCATCGCCCACAAGCTGGCCCGGGTCGCCCGCACCCACTTCAGCCGCCAGCAGCTGGCCGCCACCGGACCGAAACTGCCGAACCGCAACCTGCTGTTCAAGCAGTTGCTGGACTCCGGCGTGATCCAGCAGGCCATCGAGGAAGAGGCCAGGCGCGAGGGGATCAGCCTGGAGAAGGCGCAGAAGCGCGCCCACGGCTACATGGACGAGATCGCCTCCAACTTCTCCTACCGGCTGATCCGTCTCGGCGAAAGCTTCCTCGGCTGGCTGTGGAACAAGCTCTACCGCGGCCTGTCGGTCAACGGTGCCGAGCAGGTGCGCCAGCTGGCCCAGGAGGGGCACGAGATCGTCTACGTGCCCTGCCATCGCAGCCACATGGATTACCTGCTGCTCTCCTACGTCATCTACCACCAGGGCATGGTGCCACCCCACATCGCGGCAGGTATCAACCTCAACTTCTGGCCGGCGGGTCCCATCTTCCGCCACGGCGGTGCCTTCTTCATCCGTCGCACCTTCAAGGGCAACCCGCTCTACAGCACGGTGTTCCGTGAATACCTCAACCTGCTGTTTGCCAAGGGCTACTCGGTGGAGTTCTTCACCGAAGGCGGCCGCTCGCGCACCGGCCGTCTGCTGCCACCCAAGACCGGCATGCTGGCCATGACGCTGCAGGCCATGATGCGCGGGCTAGACCGCCCGGTGACCCTGGTCCCCGTCTACCTCGGCTACGAGCACGTGATGGAGGTGAACACCTACCACAACGAGCTCAAGGGCAGCCGCAAGGAAAAAGAGAGCTTCCTGCAGGTACTCGGCATCCTGCGCAAGCTGCGCAACTACGGCCGCGGCTTCGTCAACTTCGGCGAGCCCCTGACCATCAACGGCTACCTCAACGAACGGGTGCCGGAGTGGAAGGCCCACATCGGCAAGGAGGAGCGCCCCGAGTGGATGGCGCCCACCGTCAACCAGCTGGCCGAGCTGATGATGACCCGCATCAACGATGCCGCCGCCGTCAACGGCCTGACCCTGAGCGCCCTGGCGCTGCTGGCCGCCGAGCGCCACGCCCTGACCCGGGATGAATTGCAGGCCCAGCTCAACACCTATCTGGACCTGCTCAAGCAGGTGCCCTACAGCCCGCACAGCACCATGCCGGCCGAGGATGCCAAGACCCTGCTGGATCAGGCGATGGAGCTCAACAAGTTCGAGGTGAGCGAGGACAAGCTGGGCCAGATCATCAGCCTGGACCGCTACCAGGCGATCCTGCTGACCTACTACCGCAACAACATCCTCCACCTGTTCGCCATGCCCTCCCTGGTGGCGGCATTGATCGAGCGGTGCGAGGGGATCTCCCGCAACGAAATCGTCGCCCGCTGCGTCGACATCTACCCGCTGCTCAAGACCGAGCTGTTCCTGCGCTACCAGGAAGACGAGCTGCCGGAGCTGGTCGATGCCCTGCTGGCCGAACTGCAGCGCCAGCAACTCATCGAGGCGCGCGACGGCGGCTTCTGGGTCAACCCGGTCAACCAGACACGCCTGCTGCTGCTGGCCGAGAGCATCCAGGAGACCCTGCAGCGCTACGCCATCGTGCTGACCCGCATGCTGGCCCAGCCCCACATCGAGGCGGAGCAGCTGGAGGCGGACGGTCTGATGATGGCGGAGCGCCTCGGCACCCTGCACGGTATCAATGCCCCCGAGTTCTTCGACCCCAAGCTGTTCAGCACCCTGATCCACACCCTGCGCAGCGAAGGCTATCTGGACCCGGGCTGCAAGCCGGATCTGGGCCGCTTCCAGGCGCTGGCGGACAACATAGTGCCGCTGCTCAGCACCAAGATCCGCCGCACCATACAGGCGGGCAACCGGCTCTGAGGAGCAACCGGAAAAGAAAAAAGGCCGCATCATGCGGCCTTTTTTTATCTCGTGGGGCTAGCCCTGCAGGTAGTGAACGATCACCCCGAGCAGCACCAGGGCCCCCACGTAGTTGTTGTTGAGGAAGGCCTGGAAGCAGGCCTCCCGCTGCCGCTCCCGAATGAGCCGCTGCTGATAGACGAACAGCGCCGCCGCCCCCAGTAGACCCCAGTAGTAACCGGAGCCCAACCCCATCAGCTGGCCCACTCCCAGCAGGATCAGCAGGGTCGCGAGCTGCAGCCCGCCGATGATCCGCTTGTCGTGGCGGCCGAACAGGATGGCGCTCGACTTGAGGCCGAGCTTGAGGTCGTCGTCCCTGTCCACCATGGCGTACTCGGTGTCGTAGGCGATGGTCCACAGCAGGTTCGCGAGAAACAGCAGCCAGGCCACAGGCGGCAGGGCATTGGCCTGGGCCGCATAGGCCATGGGAATGGACCAGGAGAACGCCATCCCGAGCACCAGCTGCGGAATGGGGATGAACCGCTTCATGAAGGGGTAGCAGACCGCCAGCAGCAGGCCGGCAAACGACAGGCCGATGGTGAGCGGGTTCAGGGTCAGCACCAGGGCGAACGAGATGAGCGCCAGCACGGCGAACAGGATCAGTACCTCGCGCTCGGCGACCCGGCCCATGGGCAGCGGTCGCCCGGCGGTGCGTTTCACGTGGCCGTCGAAGTTGCGATCCGCATAGTCATTGATGACGCAGCCCGCCGAACGCATCAGGAAGACGCCGATCACGAACACGGTCAGGATCCAGGGGTCCGGCAGGCCGCCGGCGGCCAGACAGAGTGCCCAGAGGGTCGGCCACAGCAGCAGCAGGGTGCCGATGGGCTTGTCGATGCGGGCCAACTGCGCATAGGCCAGTCCCCGCTCCTTGGTTAACAGCTTCACACCAGCTCCTTATGCGATGGCAACCCGTTGGACGATAGCGAGGGCAGGAAGAGTTCGTGGACCAGCAAGGGCCACTGCCCCAGATAGAGGCGGGAACGGCGCCCCCAGACAGTGCCGGCCGGGCACCAGGGATTGCTCGCGATCTCGAAGCAGGCCAGTTGCAGGTGATCGCGCCGCGCGGGCAGATCACCGAAAATGCGCTCCCCCAGCGGTTGCTCCCCCAGATCCTGCAGGCCGCCGCCAAGCAGTACCTCCTCGGCAAACAGGGTCCAGCCCAGGATGGCGGGCCCGCCGTCCCCGTGCAGAATGACCTCGCGGCACATCCCAACGGGATCATGCACCGCCACCAGCGCCTGCTCGTCCTCTGCCAGCGACACGCTGCGATTGCCGAGCAGTTGCACCGAGAGGTGGCGATTGTAACGGCGCAGGCGCCGGGTCATGGAATCGGTCTCCAGCAACCAGGGGCGCAAGGCCTCGGGGAGTTCGCACTCTGCGGGAGCCCGCCATGGGACGAGCTGGATGAGGGGAACAGTCAACTCGGACTTCACAGCTTCACCATCCGGAGATTTCCGTTGTCAGGTTAAAATCCGGTTTATTATCCGTAAATCAATGGCGAATTGTAAGAACATCCGTGCTTGACGGCCCCGATGACAGCATCAAAAATGGGGCATCCATCGCTGCCGAGCCATCTAGATGAAGATCTTCAGAATTCTGCTGGTGTTATCCCTGGGTTGTACCCTGCTGCAAACGCAGGCCTTCGCCAACGAAGAGGCAGCCACCGACGCTGCCTCCTCCGCCGTCCAGCCGGGCTTTGCTTATCATGCGCTGGATCCGGACATCATCACCAACTACCTTGGCGATGGCAAAACCCTGGGCTACGTGCGGGTAACGGTGGAGCTGATGGCCGAGAACGCCGCCGATCTCGCGCTGTTGGAACAGCACGACCCCCTGATCCGCGACGCCATCATCCGCCTGATTGGCAGCAAGACGGGCGCCCAGATCAAGTCCCTGGTGAGCCGGGAGGAGCTGCGCAAGGAGTGTGAGGCCAGAGTCAACGAACTGCTGGTCAAGGAGACCGGCAAGAAGGCGGTGCGCGAGCTCATTTTCACCAAGTACCTGTACCAGTAACTCACTCCCCTTACATTCACAGTCGAGGACATAACGCCATGGGTCACAAGACGCTGTGTGAATGGCGCCGCCACGAGATCCCGGCCGATCTCAAGGCGCTGCGCAAAATCTTGCGCAAGCCCAAGTTTGTGTGCGGCAAGTGTGCCCGCAGCGCCAACGACAAGGACTACCTGTGTCAGCCGCTGCGGCTGAAGAACAAGGAGGAGTAGGCCCCGTTTCTGCAGGGGCTGAGGGGAAAGGCAGGGCGGGCCGAGCCCTATTGATCGGTCCAGCCGTGGCGGCCCTGTTCGACCAGGCGACGGGCCTGGACGTCGTTGGGGCAGACGCCTCGATATTCCTCTCCCGACCGCCCGGCCAGATAGAGGTGCTCGGGCCGGCAATACCAGGCCAGTCCCTTCTGCCGCCCCTGTTCCCACAGAGCGACGTCCACCTTGTCTCCGCACTGGGTCTGATGGAATGCCACCCTGTCGCCGGCAAAACCGAGCTTGCCGTCGGCCTCGCCGACGTCACTCCACACCTTCTCGCAGGGATCGTCCGAGTTGGAAACGCAGCCCCCGAGCAGGGCGACACAAAACATGATGACGAGTGAGCGCATAATCATCCTTGATTGTCGTTTGCGTGTGTATCCAGCCGCCAGCCCGACGGGTCACCGCCAAGCACAGCGCCATTTGAGAGATTCATTCTAACCAGCCCGACGCCTTCCCACCAAGGGCGACGTCCCCGGCCGCCAAATAAATCGGGCGGGCACAGGGCCCGCCCGCAGGCGTTACAGGGAGTCATTGATCGTCGAGAGGGTCGTCGTCCAGCCAGCTCTCGTCGTCGAACTCCTCCAGTTCGTCTTCCCAGGATTCCGGCTCCCACTCGTCGTCGAGCTCGAAATCCGGTGTCTGCTTACCCATGCTCATTCTCCTTGGATAGTGCACCGGCCTTCAAAGTCTATCCAGAAAAATGGGGCCCGCCAGTGGTGCTAGTCAGCGATTAATTAAGGTCCGGCCAGCCACCTGTCTCAGCCCGATCCCGGTCGCCACCTGGGTGAAGACGCCAGCCGGCAGATCCCGCGCCAGCAGTCGTTCGGCAAGGAGATGGCGATGATCATGTTCTTCGCCATGCTGGTGAACATCCTGATCGCCCGGCTCACCCCGTGAAAATTCATCTTCCTGACCGGCCACCACACCCTGTTCATGTCGATGATGGTGGCGGCCATCCTCTCCGCCGGCGGCATGAGCGGCATCCCGCTGATCGCGGTGGGCAGCCTGGTGGTCGGCGTGACCATGGTGCTGTTCCCGGCCCTCGCCCACCCCTACATGAAGCAGATCACCGGCTCCGATGGCCTGGCACTCGGCCACTTCTCCACCCGCTCCTACGTGCTGGCCGGCTGGATCGGCGCCAGGTTCGGCAACAAGGCCCGCAGCAGCGAGGAGGTGCAGGTGCCCAAGAGCCTGCTGTTCCTGCGCGATACCCCGGTGGCCATCTCCTTCGCCATGGGCATCATCTTCCTTATCACCTCCCTGTTTGCCGGTGCGGATTACGTATCGGAAGTCGCCAAGGGCAAGCACTGGTTCATGTTCTCCCTGATGCAGTCCATCACCTTCGCCGCCGGGGTCTATGTGATCCTGCAGGGGGTACGGATGGTCATCGCCGAAATCGTGCCGGCCTTCAAGGGGATCTCCGACAAGCTGGTGCCCAACGCCAAACCGGCGCTGGACTGCCCCATCGTCTTCCCCTACGCCCCCAATGCGGTGCTGATCGGCTTCCTGTCGAGCTTTGCCGCCGGTCTGGTGGGCATGGTGCTGCTCTATCTGCTGGGGCTCACCGTCATCATTCCTGGGGTGGTACCGCACTTCTTCGTCGGCGCGGCGGCCGGAGTATTTGGCAACGCCACCGGCGGCCGTCGCGGTGCCATGCTGGGGGCCTTCGCCAACGGCCTGCTGATCACCTTCCTGCCGGTGTTCCTGTTACCAGTGCTGGGGGATCTCGGCTTTGCCAACACCACCTTCAGCGATGCCGACTTCGGCGTGGTGGGGATACTGCTCGGCCTTATCGTGCGCTGATCGCAGCAATGTGTGGCCGAAAAAAGGCACGACCCAGGGTCGTGCCTTTTGCCTTTCACTGCGCTGGCCGCGTGAGTGGCGAATATTCCAGCAGAGAGACAAAAATCGGGTCCGCACAGTGCCGGGGATCGGATTTTCACGCCGTCGCGGCAGCATCTGACGGTCGAGTGCGATATGCTGTTTCGCTGTCGTTCAACCATGACCTCACATGAGGCCTTCTCCATGAAATACCTGGTAGTACAAACCAAACAGATAGGGGACGTGCTGATCTCCACCGCCCTGTGCAACAACCTCAAACAGCACGATCCTGCCGGGGAGGTTCACTATCTGGTCATGGATTACTGTGCGGGAATGGCGGAGGGCAACCCCAACATCGACCGCTTAATCGTCATCGAGAAGGCGCGCCGCAACGAGTGGCGCTACATGAAGGATTTGCTGTTGAGGATCCGCCGCGAGCAATACGACGTGGTGATCAACAGCCAGGGCCAGATGATAGGCCTGCTGACCTGCCTGCTCTCCGGGGCCGGGCTGCGGATCGGATTCGACTCCTTCCCCTGGCGACTCGGCCACAATCGCATCGTGCGCTTCCGACATGACACCGAGCATCGGGGCAACAGCACCCTGGTGGACGACAGATTCTCCCTGCTCAAGCCCCTCGGCCTCGTCAGGGAGGATCGCAACTACTATCTCTGGCTCAGCGACGAGGAGAGGCAACGGGGACGCGAGACCCTGCTGGCCGCCGATGTAGATCCGGCCCGCCCGCTCATCGCCATGGGGGTCAACTCGCTGGGCCACTACAAGCGCTGGCCCATCGACTGCTTCGCCGAGGTGGCGCACTGGCTCATCGAGGAGCACAACGCCCAGATACTGATTTACTGCGGGCCGGGGGAAGAGGAGTACAATCGGGGTCTCAGACCGTTACTGCCTGAGGCGCTGCAAGCCAGCGTGTTTGACCAGATCAAGACCCGCTCGGTACGCGAGCTGGTCGGGCTCTTCGCCCATTGCCAGCTCTTCGTCGGCAACGACACCGGCCCGCGGCACATGGCGCAGGCCATCGATCTACCGCTGCTGACCATAGTGGCGCCAGGTGGCGACAAAATCATCGCCAACCCGGTGAACCACCCGCGCTATCAGGCCATCGACATCTTCGATGCCAAGGGGGCAGACTATCGGCTCCCGCCCCAGGAGAAAGACGCCTTCGATGAAGCCCTGTTCCGAGCAATTACGCCGGAGCTGGTTATTCAGCGGCTAGAGACTCTGCTTGCTCAGTCACAGTCAACAGACTAGATAGCGCCTCACAAACGGCCCGATTATCGACGTTGTTCATGTCGGCATTCAGGCCCGGGGAATCGCTGAAGAGGATTCGGACCTTTGGCGTGCTGGTCGGCAGCCACTGATTGAACACTTCACCATGGCGCGGGTAGACCGCCACCAGCAGCTTCTCCAATCCGACGGCGATATGCACTATGGCGGTGTCCACCGACAGCACGGCTCTGGACTGCTGGACACAATAGATCGCATCATCAATGGTTTTCACACCCTCCAGCAGCATGACATTGCTGGCTGTACAGGCGCTGACCATGGACGCTGCCGCGTCATAAGTGGCGGGTGAGGACAGAAGCCCGAAGCGGCAATCCGAGAATTCATTCCCCAGCGTGTTCAATAACGCAACCACCTTGGCGTGGGAGAACGACTTGTACTGGGTGCTGCCGAAGGGATTGAGGAGAACAAGATCCTCGCAGGCAGAGGTCACATTCCCCCTCCTTGCCACAGGGATGATGTACTGGGGATCTATATCTCCAGCCCCCAGCAGAGACAACAGATGGCGATATTTATCCTGGAACAGCATGCCCGCCGTCGCCCTGGAGAGTTTCACATTGACGCGTCCGATACTGTCATCAAGGGAGGCAACATTGGTCGGCGAGAGCTTGTGCAGGAGATAAAGATCTTTCATCTTCATCCCCTCGGTGAGATGTATCACCAGATCGACATGGTCAATGGTTGCCGCCATCTCGCCGATGGCACGGTAGCCGGGCCTCTTGTCGATCTCGATGACTTCATCAACGCCGAAACAATCCCGATACAGGCTGGCCAACGCAGGGGTCGTGATCACGGTCACCCTCTTGCTCCCCGGCAGCTTTTTTATCTCCCTGAAGAAAAATGAAGAGATAAACGAGTCTCCCAGTTTGGCATCCCAGCGGACGACCAGCACATGGTTGACATCCCCTTGCATGCCGAGGGGCATCTTCTTGTCAAACAAGAGTATGCCCAGCGCTCTGCGCACCCGATCACGCAACAGTTGCAGATAGCCGATCACCATCACACCTCTTCATTGCCAACATGAGGACCATAATTGCGGTCATCAATCGTGGTATCGAACATACCAACATCCATACAGCAAGGCTCAACACCCGATGCCGTTAGACCGTTGAGCTGTAACCGCCCCGTCAAATAGTCAGCTGGCATTCGAAGCGGATAAGCTGTTGCTAATAATTTTTCTGCACCGGCTAACGTCAGCATATAACCAGCAGCCGAGATTATACCCCTCTTGGATTTTCGGCTCGGGGTCATGTAGCGAGCCAAACGATACCCTTCCGGGAGCATTTTTAATATTGGCCAATACTTTGCTTTTCCATGATGAAGGAAAACAATATCCGCCTGATTGCATCCGATAATAAACTCTATAATTGATTTGAAGTGCATGTGCAGATAAATATCATCTTCCAAAATTATACAACGTTCGATTCCCTCAGAAATAATTTTTTCATACAAACGGATATGGCTCAAAGCACAGCCAACCTCAGCCATACTTAGGTCATGACCGCAAAATTCCTTAGCCAAGGTAAAGTCTACCGCCCCAATATCAGTATCATTCAAAGAGCGGCCATCGACAGCTTCAAAAAACTCAAAGTCAATATTGAGATGCTTCATCTGCTTTGTAACCATTGCACGTCTATCCATGCTACGGTTCAAGCTGATAACAAAGACAGGGACCATTAGACTCCACCTCAAAAACTATAATCGCTATTTATGAAAAAAGACTTAAGTTTCATTCATATAATGTATGTAAAAACTGTCATATAAATTAAGCACTACTTATCCAGAACAGATACTATATCACGAAGCAATTTTTCTCTTGAGTATTTTGTCAGATCAATATTTTCAATTTTTGGTGGTGGATTACAAAGCAACTTAGCAAGCTGGTCATAGTCTCCCATCGGATACAGAGCTCCATTGGAGCCCCTTTCTAATATCTCACTTGGTCCAACAGGACAATCGGTTGAGATAACGCTGCCTGTTAAAAATAAAGCCTCCACAAGAACAAGGCCAAATCCCTCTCCTTTAGAGCTAAGTACAAATGAACTAGCATGCCTCATCCACACATAAGGGTTGGATTGTTGCCCAAGAAAGACTATCTCATTTGTCAAACCAAATTTTCTAGCTAATTCTTCCAACAGGTACCTATCTTCGCCATCACCAACAATGAATAACTTTTTGTTCAATCCATTATCTCTCGCGATAGAGAAAGCATTTATAAGACCAGAAATATCTTTCGTCTTTTCATCCAACCTTGATACGCTCAATATATAATCACACGATAGAAGCTCTTTCTCTTTTGAAGTTAGAACGGAGTAATTTAGTGACTCACGTTCTATCTTGATAAAGTCAAACGGATTATAAATAACCGATGTTCTATTCCACCATGAAACATTCAGAGGCGCTACTTCATCACGCATATCGTGACAAATAAAAATTATATTATCATAACCATCACATCGTTCTCTAATACCACGCTTTCTCTTCTCGAGATTAATAAAACTAGAGTGTAAAAAAGTTATTTTTTTATTTTTAAATTTTTTAATATACTTATGAAAGTCAGCATCAATAAAATCCACTATCACATCATAGCCAGCAAGAAGGGCTTTTAGCTTTGCTTTTCTATTCAATGAGCGCTTGATCTTGTTAATAAAGTTAGCTTTATTTACAACCTCATCTTCAAGGAGGTATGCATACTGTGCATACCTCATAATTTCCTGACACAGGAACTCCTCCTGATTATTCTTGCTTGTTATTACCAGCAATGAATACTTTCCTGAAGATGACAGTAACTTAATATATTCTAGAAGAACCTTTTCGGCCCCCCCCATGTGTAATCTCTCGATCAAAAAGGCTACTTTTTTCATTTTTCAGAAATCCCCTCCTCACTATTTACACCCTCTAAAAGATGAGCGTTTTCATAGTAAAACCAGCAGAGCACAAGACTCAATGTATAGATATACAATGTATTTTGATGCTCTAGAGGGACATCTGATAAACTGCAGATCAGTATACCGATAGGAACTAATGTCGAGGCAGAAAAAACACCAAAAGATCTTCTAGCTATTACAATAGGATAAATTAAAACAAGAATAGCCACCACCCCACCTAACATTCCTCTAATAAGTATATTTTGCATGAATTGGTTGTGCGCATGATACACCCCATTATTTATATAGAACTGATCAACAATGCCTAACTTCAGTTGATCAAGCCTCAGACCATCTAAGCCATGATAGCCAATGCCAAAAATGGGATATTCTAAAAATCCGAACCAGGCACTCTTCCATGCCATTAGCCTCAATCCCCACGATGTGTCATAGGAATTACCTTGCATCTTATCCAGGTCACTCGTAGCATCCAAGATTCGCTGCTGCACTACAGGGCTGTACTGGTACAGCAGTATCATTGATATGATAAAGGCAAGAATTAAAAGAGACAGTTTTATAGGCTTATGTTTTAGTTTTACAAATGATACGATCATTATGATGAAAACAGCTGCAATCCATACCCCTCTGCTCTGTGATTGATATAGCGCATAGAGTGAGCCAAGTACTGCAACACTAGCGAGAAAAGACACATAAATCCGCTGGCAGGAAAACACAACCATCATGTTTAAGATAAACATGACTAAAGCTGCCTGGGAGAATAAGATGGCATTTGTATACCCCTCAACTCTATCCAAGCCATGATAGTATTGCCACACACTAAGCCCGCCAATAGATATGCCTCCCATAATCACACTCAGCACACCTATATTAATTATTATTCTCTCTCTTGGCAGGAAAAATGAAAAAACTATAACATAAAGTATATTTCTCATGATCCAAGACGCATCGCCATGAATTTGTCTATTAACGAGAATGACCAGTGCATATGCTAGAAAAGCAAACAGCAGCCTTTTGTCTCGCAAACCTACACTTGTCTTATCACCAGTAAAAAAATTAACAACACCAAAAAAACATGATAATACAATAAGAGTTGACATGTATGATGTTCCAGATGGAACGATAAACAAACCACAAAACAAAAATATAATTGATAAGGAAAATAAACCTATTGTCATTCGAACAAGTAGAATTTTGCTGTTAATAGGCATTAACTAATTCTTCCTAAATACATAATTGCCACAAATTTTTCGCCACAGGCCGAACACATCGGTACGGGGGAAGATGGCGATCCGGCGGATCTGAAGCGGGTCCTGATGCATGGCTCTGGGGCCGCTGTTGGTGGCCACAGCATAGCGATAACCGGCGTCGCAGGCCTGGGCTTTTGCGCTGTCGTTCAGATCCCCGTAAGGGTAGGCAAAAGAGAGCAGCGGGTGGCCCAGCAACTGCTCCAGCCACGCCTTGTTTGCCCGGATCTCGTGAGCCTGTTGCTCAGGCGTCAGCTGGCTCAGACGGGGGTGGGTCAGGGTATGTCCCCCGATTTCCACATGCCCGGAGGCCACGATCGCCTTGATCTCCTCCGGTTTCATCAGGGTCACCGGGGTATCGGGGTGGGTCGGATGCTCCACGTCCCAGCGGTTGTGATCCTCGCCAGTCACCACGTAGACCACCGCCTTGTAGCCATATTTTTCCAGCAGCGGCAACATGCGGGTCAGGTTGTCCAGATAGCCGTCGTCCACGGTGATCATCAGGTACTTCTTGCCGTATTGCAGTCGATGGATAAAACCCTTGTCCGCTATATCTGCGAATGTCAGCGTCTCATAGCCGAGCCACTTCATTAAGCGCAGGTGCTTTTCGAACATGGTGATGGGCAACCAGGTGCCATGCACCCCCTTCTCACTGTCATGCTCGATGAAGCGGTGGTACATGATGACCGGCATCTCCCGGCGCAGGGTCTCCACTACGGCGTCCTGGTAGATGGACTCCAGCCCGGTGACCACACCTTGCAGGTCATACTCCTGCAAAACACGCTGGCGCACAGGGTCTGGCACCACCTTGCAGGCCAGCGCCGAAGGAATCTGCGCCTTCAGCCCGGCAAAGTCGATGGCCAGATCCCTGGGGCCGATGTCACCGAAGTTGCTGGCGAGCGCCTCATCCAGATTCGACTCGTCCACCAGCCCGATCGCCTTGGCCTCACCGATGGCAAACGCCGGACGACCACACAGCAGAGCCTCCATCGCCACCCGACCGGCGCCCACAACCAGATCGCAGCCTGCCAGCAGGGCGGGCACATCGTCCATATAGCCCACAAAGTCGACCTTGTCCTGGAACCGGGCGAACCGCTCCGGCACCCGGGTACCGCTGACGACCCGCACCCGGCAGGCATCCAGATCCAGCACCTCATCCAGCAACCGGTAGCAGAGCTCCCCCTTGGGGCCGCTCAGCCGACCGATGATGGCAATCACCGGCTTGTCGTTGTCCGGAGCCGGCACGGGCTGGAACTTGTCGGTCTCGATGCCGTTGCGCAGTACCTGGACGATGGCGGGATCCACCCCCAGATTGTCGATGATCTGGCTGGCGATATCCTCGCACACTGCCACCGCCCGGTAGCCCAACGCATGAAATGCCTTGCGGGAGGCATGCACCGGCTGGCGACCGTGCACCGTGGTGATCATGGGGGTGCCGGTCAGCTTGCAGGCCACATAGCTGCTCCAGCCGGAGGCACGCGAGTGGGCATGCACCAACTGGATATGATGCTTCTTGATCAGGTAGACGAGGTAAAACACGTGCCAGAAACGGCGCAGGATGCTGCGCTTGTTGAAACGCAGCTTGAACACAGGCCCTTGGGTGGGCTTGGTCAGGGTATCCGAGACATAGAAGACGTTGTGACCACGCCGGGTCAGCTCGTTGCCAACCGTGGTGGCATAGACCTCAGCTCCCGTCACTTCGAGCTGGGAGAGAGCCATCAATATGTTCATGCAAGCGCATCCGATCGACGGGTGGCCAGGGCCACCCGTCAGAGGGGGATCAAGCCCGGTTCAGCCAGGCCATGTAATCGGCCACGCCTTCGGCCACTGTCTTGAACTCGCCGTCATAACCGACGCCGCGCAACTTGGTGAGGTCAGCCTGGGTGAAGCTCTGGTAGCGGCCCTTGAGGTGATCCGGGAAGGGGATGTATTCGATGGCGCCTTTCTGGTGATGCTTGATCACCGCCTCGGCCACGTTCTGGAACGGCTCGGCACGGCCGGTACCACAGTTGAAGATGCCGGA
Organism: Aeromonas taiwanensis; assembly: GCF_000820165.1. GTDB lineage: Bacteria > Pseudomonadota > Gammaproteobacteria > Enterobacterales > Aeromonadaceae > Aeromonas > Aeromonas taiwanensis. Next base: position 12,457 of record NZ_CDDD01000033.1, on the reverse strand, counting down.
GTGCTGCGGGTTCTGCCAGAACCAGAGGTTCACCTTGCAGACGTCGTCCACATAGATGAAATCGCGCATCTGGCCGCCGTCCGGGAAGCCGTCACAGCCTTCAAACAGCTTGGGGTTGTCACCCTGCTTCACCTGGGTGTTGAGATGGAAAGCCACGGACGCCATGGAGCCCTTGTGCTGCTCGCGCGGACCGTAGACGTTGAAATACTTCAGGCCCACGACCTGGGAGTTGATCTCCGGCATCCAGCGGCGCACGTACTGATCGAACAGCTGCTTGGAGTAGCCATAGACGTTCAGGGGCTGCTCGAACTTGGGATCTTCGATGAAGTTGTCATTGCGACCGCCATAGGTAGCGGCGGAGGAGGCGTAGATGAACGGGATCTCCCGCTCGATGCAGTAGTGGAACAGATCCTTGGAGTACTCGTAGTTGACCTCCATGATGAACTTGCCGTTCCACTCCGTGGTCGCGGAGCAGGCACCCTCGTGGAAGATCACCTCGATACCGCCATCCCACTCCTCGAATTCGTCACCGGAGACGATGCGCGCCTGGAACTCATCCTTGTCCATGTAATCGGCGATGGTGAGATCGACCAGGTTGACGAACTTGGTGCCGTCGGTCAGGTCATCGATGACCACGATATCGGTCCGTCCTTGAGCGTTCAGCTGCTTGACCAGATTGCTGCCGATAAAGCCAGCACCGCCAGTTACTACGATCATGGAGTTTGCCTCGCGTACGTTGTGGCCCCGTGTGACTGCCTGTTAAAGCTGTGTATAGTGGGCCAATTTGAAATTGCCGAAAAGTTTATCACGGGCCGCAGGGGGATTCGACCTCGATGACTTTCCCCCCGGGGCCCGGCAGAGGGATCAGCGATGAAGACCAGAGACAGGATCATCCACAGCGCCATCGAGCTGTTCAACGACCAGGGTGAACGCAACATCACCACCAACCACATTGCCGCGCACCTCGGCATCAGCCCGGGCAACCTCTACTATCACTTTCGCAACAAAGAAGACATCATTCACTCCATCTTCGATCAATATGCCCGCCACCTGAGCGAGAGCTTTGCCCCCGCGCGCAAACAGGAGATCAATCTGGAAGACCTGATGGGTTATCTGGATGCCATCTTCTACCTGATGTGGCAATTCCGCTTCTTTTACGCAAATCTGCCGGACATTTTGAGTCGCGACGAACCGTTGCAACAGAAATACCTCAAAGCCCAGGAGCAGCTGCGTGCCACCGTGGAGGCGCTGCTCAGGAGCCTGCGCGAGGGGGGCATACTCGCGGTCAGCGACGAAGACCTGCCGGATCTGGGCCAGACCATCAAGATGGTCGTCACCTGCTGGATCCCCTTCCAGATCGCCCAGGCTCCCCACACCCGCATCACCAAGCCATTGCTCTATCAGGGAGTCTTGCGCGTGCTGTTCCTGCTGCGCCCCTATGTGCAGCCTCAGGTGGCCACGCAGATCCACCAGCTGGAGCAGCATTACCACCAACTGGCCCAACCAGCCGGGTGAGATCTGTTTCACAATTGTTTAATACCAGCATAAAAATTTGAATTTATGCGCAGGGATTACAGTAAAATGTTGCCCATTCTAGGGTCTGTCGGCGTTTCGTCGCGACCGTGACGACGCCGCACCGTACGGGTTGCACGGCCCGAGATCCTGATTACCCAGTCGATACAGCAATGAGGACCGAGGATGTCTAACGGATTCTATCGTCACCTGACCGAGCAGCTCGAACAGGTCAAGGCGGAAGGGCTATACAAGCAGGAACGCATCATCACCTCGGCCCAGCAGGCCCAGATTGCGGTGGGCGGCGAGCAGGTACTGAACTTCTGTGCCAACAACTATCTGGGGCTGGCCAACCACCCTGATCTCATTACCGCCGCCCATCAGGGCCTCGACAGCCACGGCTTCGGCATGGCCTCGGTACGTTTCATCTGCGGCACCCAGGATCAGCACAAGGCGCTGGAGCAGAAGCTGTCTGCCTTCCTCGGCACCGAGGACAGCATCCTCTACTCTTCCTGCTTCGATGCCAACGGCGGTCTGTTCGAGACCCTGTTCGGTGCGGAAGACGCCATCATCTCCGACGCGCTCAACCACGCCTCCATCATCGATGGCGTGCGCCTGTGCAAAGCCAAACGCTACCGCTACGCCAACAACGACATGGCCGAGCTGGAAGCCCAGCTCAAGCAGGCCGATGCCGATGGCGCCCGCTTCAAGCTGATCGCCACCGACGGCGTCTTCTCCATGGACGGCGTCATCGCCGACCTCAAATCCATCTGCGATCTGGCGGACAAGTATGATGCCCTGGTCATGGTGGATGACTCCCACGCCGTCGGCTTCATCGGCGAGAACGGCCGCGGCACCCACGAATACTGTGGCGTCATGGACAGGGTCGACATCATCACCGGCACCCTGGGCAAGGCCCTGGGCGGCGCCTCTGGCGGCTATACCTCCGGCAAGAAAGAGGTGATCGACTGGCTGCGTCAGCGCTCCCGTCCCTACCTCTTCTCCAACTCCCTGGCCCCCTCCATCGTCTCGGCCACCATCAAGGTGATCGACATGCTGGCCGACGGCCACGACCTGCGCGCCCGCCTGAAAGAGAACAGCGCCTATTTCCGCGAGCGGATGAGCGCCGCGGGCTTCACCCTGGCCGGGGCCGATCACGCCATCATCCCGGTCATGCTGGGGGATGCCAAGCTGGCCGCCGAGATGGCGAGCCGCATGCTGGACGCCGGCATCTACGTGGTGGGCTTCTCCTTCCCCGTGGTGCCCAAGGGCCAGGCACGCATCCGCACCCAGATGTCCGCCGCCCACACCCGGGAGCAGCTGGACAAGGCGATCGATGCCTTCATCCGCATCGGCCGCGAACTGGGCGTGATCTGAACCCGGATGATTGATTGAAACAGGGGCCAAGGTTGGGCCCCTTTTATTACCCTCTGTACCCGGCACAGCGCCGTGAGGACTCTGTCATGAAAGCACTCTCCAAACTCAAATCCGAAGTCGGCATCTGGATGACAGACGTGCCGGCTCCCGAGCTCGGCCACAACGATCTGCTGATCAAGATCCGCAAGACCGCCATCTGCGGCACCGACATCCACATCTACAACTGGGACGAATGGTCCCAGAAGACCATCCCGGTACCCATGGTCGTCGGCCACGAATATGTGGGGGAAGTGGTAGCCGTCGGTCAGGAAGTGCGCGGCTTCGCAGTGGGGGATCGCGTGTCGGGTGAAGGCCATATCACCTGCGGCCACTGCCGCAACTGCCGCGCCGGCCGCACCCACCTGTGCCGCAACACCATTGGCGTGGGCGTCAACCGCCCGGGGTCGTTTGCCGAGTACCTGGTGATCCCGGCCTTCAACGCCTTCAAGCTGCCGGACAACATCCCCGACGAGCTGGCCGCCATCTTCGATCCGTTCGGCAACGCCGTGCACACCGCCCTCTCCTTCGATCTGGTGGGTGAGGACGTGCTCATCACCGGCGCCGGCCCCATCGGCATCATGGCCGCCGCGGTCTGCCGTCATGTGGGCGCCCGCCACGTGGTGATCACCGACGTTAACGAGTACCGTCTCGAGCTGGCCCGCAAGATGGGTGCCACCCGCGCCGTCAACGTGAGCAAGGAGAAGCTCTCCGACGTCATGGCCGAGCTCGGCATGACCGAGGGCTTCGACGTGGGGCTGGAGATGTCCGGCGTACCCAGCGCCTTCCAGGACATGATCGACAAGATGAACCACGGCGGCAAGATCGCCATGCTCGGCATTCCCCCCTCCACCATGGCCATCGACTGGGGCAAGGTGATCTTCAAGGGACTGTTCATCAAGGGGATCTACGGCCGCGAGATGTTCGAGACCTGGTACAAGATGGCAAGCCTCATCCAGTCCGGGCTGGATCTCTCCCCCATCATCACCCACCGCTTCAAGGTCGACGACTTCCAGCAGGGGTTCGATGCCATGCGCTCCGGCCAGTCCGGCAAGGTGATCCTGAGCTGGGACTGACGAGCTCGGGGCACATAGCCCCCCGCCTTGACTGACTCATGAAACCCGGTGCATACCGGGTTTCTTTTTGGGGCCACCAGATCTTCCTCTCTCCCGTCGTCGAAACTTTGTTCGCAGATTGCTTAACACTTCACACACAAGCGTTTAAATGCCTGTAACTATTCGGTTATAATCCCGTCGTTTTCTAGGGATAATAAGAGCCTGCTGGGAGTACATGAGCGTGTTGAAAAAACTGAGCTATTTGCTGGCTGCCGGGATGGCGGCCGCCACCCTGTCCGGCACCGTGTTTGCCGCCGATGAGATGTCACCGGAAGCCATCGCCGAGCGCATCGCCCCGGTCGGCCAGGTCTATACCGCCAAGGATTTGGAGGGGATCGCGACGGCCGCCGCAGCCCCTGCCGCCGCATCGTCCGGTCCACGGGATGGCGAGACCGTGTTCAAGGCAGCCTGTTTTGCCTGCCACGACACCGGTGCCGCCGGCGCCCCGAAACGGGGAGACAAGGCGGCCTGGGAACCGCGCATCGCCCAGGGCTTCGATACCTTGCGCAAGCATGCCATCGAAGGCTTCACCGGCAAGGCCGGCATGATGCCACCACGGGGCACTTGCGCAGCCTGTAGTGACGAAGAGATCGAGAACGCCATTCACTACATGATCGACAAGCTCTAAGTATCTGAAAGGGCTCCCATTGCAGCCCTTTCAATCCAAGCACTTCCGACTACGCTTGAAGGTAAGTTGATTCGGGAGCATTGCATGTCAGTCCAGTCCACCACGCCGCCAGACTCCTCCTCTTTGCTGGCGGTCATTTCATCCATCATGGATTTTCCCGCTCCCGGCATCGCCGCCCCCCAAGATTACGCAAGACTCGTTGCACAGCTGGACAGACTCTGCCCCTTGCAGCACTTTGCCATGCTGGGGCTGGTCAACGGTGGCCTGCGCTGGTTGCACGAACATCAGCTGCCCGAGACTTTCAAGCAGCAGCTGGGACGGGAAGAACCCCGCCTCACGGAACAGCTCACCCGGCTCGATGAGCACCAGGGCTGGTGCGTGCAGATCGTGGAGCACCTCGAGGTACAGTGGCTGCTGGCCCGCACGACCCCGGAGCAGACACCCACCCTGCGGCTGCTGCTGGAGTGCCTGGCCAAGCGCCTGCACGAGACCCAGGCCGGCGCCCAGCTGGCTGGGCAGGCCTCCCCCCTCATGCAGCGGGATCCCCACTGGCAGGAAAAAATAGAGAAGATAGGCCGCATCATGCGGCTCGCTCACAACCTGCCGCAGCATGCCCTGTTTGCCCAGCTGGAGGCGGTGCTGCGCCAGATGCTGGCCGTCAGCGACATGTTGCTGATCCGGCTGGAGAACCAGCGCCTGGATCGACTCTACCCGACGCACCTCTCGTATGATGACGACATTCTCCAGGCCCTGTGCCACAGCACCAACAGCATCGAGCGCCACGACGCCGGCCTCTACTGGTACAGTCTGCCCCTGCGCCAGCAACAACAGTATTTTGCCCACCTCATCATCAACACGGCCCACCCCCTGGCAGCCGATGACAGGCTGTTTCTCGACTTCCTGCGCCATCAGCTGACCCTGCTGCTGGAGCTGAAAAGAGTCAGGCAACAACTGGATGCTCTCAACTCGGAAGAGTCCATCAACCAGCGGCTCCAACAGCTTCGCCAAACCAACCTCAGGCTGCAGAAGCGGCTCAAGCACTACCAGGAGCTGGAGCGGCGGCTCCAGTTCAACGCCCTGCACGACCCCCTGACCCAGCTGCCAAACCGGGCCCTGCTGATGAATCACCTTCACCATGCCATGACACGCTACCGCCGTTACCAGAGCGCCGGTTTCACCCTGATCTTCGCCGATGTGGATCACTTCAAGCAGGTCAATGACGCATTGGGACACAGCACAGGGGATCAGCTGCTGCAGGAGCTGGGCAACCGCCTGCAGAGCTGCATCAGGCAAAATGACATGGTGGCACGGCTCGGGGGGGACGAATTTGTCATCTATCTCGACAACAGCCAGCGGGAAGCGGACATCAGCCCCGTGCTCAACCGCATCCTTGCCCGCATTGCCCACCCGTTCCGGCTGCAGGGCAATGAGCTGACCATTACCCTCAGCCTGGGGGTGGCCAGTGTGTCGGAGCAGACCGCCGACATCAGCGAACTGCTACACCAGGCCGATCTCGCCATGTATCAGGCCAAGCGCAACGGCCGCAGCCGCATCGTCATGTATTCCGAGGCCTGCACCGAGCATGCCGGCTCACCGGAGGAGCGGCTGTTCAGGGCCTTGCGAGAAGGCAGGGTCGTCCCCTACTTCCAGCCGGTGATCCGGCTGTGCGACAGCCGTCTGGTCGGCTTGGAGGTGATGGCGCGCTGGATCACCGAGGAGGGGGAACTCAAGGATGCCTTCGACTTCATTCCCCTGGCCGAGCAGTGCGGCCTCATCCAGGATCTGGATCGCCAGATCCTGAGGCGCACCTGCCAGCAGCTGAAGCTCTGGTTGCCGGTTTCGGGGAACAGTCGCTTCAAGATAGCCCTCAATCTCTCCGGCAAGCATCTGGCCAGCCGCGATCAGATCATGCGGCTGGTCGGCATCATGGAGGAGGAGGGAGTCATTCCAGGTTATTTCATCTTCGAGTTCAACGAGCGCGAGATCTCCAGGCAGAATGCCGACTCGCTCACCGCGCTGCATGAGCTCAGGGCCAAGGGGATCCAGATCAGCCTGGATGACTTCGGCACCGGCTTCTCCTCCCTCAACGCCCTGTTCCACTTCCCGGTGGACTACATCAAGGTGGATGACAGCTTCACCCACCGCATGATGAATTCCCCCAGGGATCTCGCGCTGATCCGCGCCATGCGCGACATCTGTCAGGATCTCGATTTCACTCTGGTGGTCGAGGGCATCGAAAACCAGCAGCAACTGATGAAGCTGATCGAGCTCGGCTGTGCTCTCGGGCAGGGGCGCCACATCTCCCCCCCGCTGCCGGGAGCCGACATCCTGCCCCTGCTGAGTCAGACGGGTCGGGAAATGATACCTTCCGACATCAATCCTTCTTGAACATGGCGCGCAGGTTGGCCACCGCCATCTGCCCCTTCTGCTGGCGCTCCTCGGCGCTCACCTGCTTCTGGTTTTCCCACTCCAGGTCATCCTGGGGCAACTCCAGCAGGAAGCGACTCGGCTCCGGCCGGACCGACTCGCCATACTGGCGCCGCTCCTTGCAGAGGGTGAAGGTCAGCTCGGTCTGGGCCCGGGTGATCCCCACGTAGGCGAGGCGACGCTCCTCCTCCACGTTGTCCTCGTCGATGCTGGTCTGGTGAGGCAGCAACCCCTCCTCCATGCCCACCATGTAGACATAGGGAAACTCCAGCCCCTTGGAGGCATGCAATGTCATCAGCTGCACCTGATCCGCCTCGTCCTCCCCCTCGTTGCGTTCCATCATGTCCCGCAGGGTGAGGCGTGTGACCACTTGGGCGAGTGTCATCGACTCCTCGAGTTCATCTCCCTCCAGCATCTCGCTGATCCAGCGATAGAGAGTGGAAACGTTCTGCATCCGCATCTCGGCCGCCCTGGGGCTGGGAGACGTCTCGTAGAGCCACTCCTCGTAGTGGATCTCCTTGATCATGTCCCGCACCGCTTCCACCGGGTTGCCGCGCAGGGCCTGATCACCGAGCCGAACCAGCCAGTTGGTGAAAGCCTGCAAGGCGACGAGGCCACGGCCGGAGAGGTGCTGCTCCAGCCCCAGCTCGAAGCTGGCAGCAAACAGGCTCTTGCCACGCTGGTTGGCGTATTGGCCCAGTTTCTCCAGGGTGGTGGGGCCTATCTCCCGACGCGGCAGGTTCACCACCCGCAGGAAGGCGGTGTCCTCGTCCGGATTCACCAGCAACTTGAGGTAGGCCATGATGTCCTTGATCTCGGTGCGGGAGAAGAAGGAGGTGCCCCCCGAGATACGGTAAGGAATGCGGTTGGTCATCAGCGCCTTCTCGAAGATGCGCGACTGATGGTTGCCCCGGTAGAGGATGGCGTAATCCTTGAAGCGGGTGCGATTCATGAACTTGTGGCCCATCAGCTCGGCGGCGATGCGCTCCGCCTCGTGCTCCTCGTTCTTGGCAAACAGCACCTTGAGCTTCACCCCCTCGTCCAGCTCGGAGAAGAGCGCCTTGTCGTAGACATGGGGGTTGTTGGCGATCAGGATGTTGGCGCACTTGAGGATGCGCCGCTTGGAGCGGTAGTTCTGCTCAAGCTTGATGAGCCGCAGATTGGGGAAATCTTCGTTCAGCAGCACCAGATTCTGCGGCTTTGCCCCGCGCCAGGAATAGATGGACTGGTCGTCGTCCCCCACCACTGTGAAGCGGGCACGCTCGCCGACGATCTGCTTTACCAGCTCGTACTGGCTGGTGTTGGTGTCCTGGTATTCGTCGACCAGCAGATAGCGGATCTTGTTCTGCCAGCGCTCGCGCACCTCCTGGTTGCTCTTGAGCAGCAGGGTCGGCATCACGATGAGATCGTCGAAATCCAGCGCATTGTAGGCCACCATTTGCCGGTGATAGCGCTCGTAGAGCTGAGCCATCAGCACCTCTTCCGGCCCGCGGGCGATGCGCATGGCGCGGGCCGGCAGGATGAGGTCGTTCTTCCAATTGGAGATCTGGCTGATGAGGGCGGAGAGCTTGTCCTTGTCGTTGTCGAGCTCGGTTTCCGTCAATTCTTTGAGCAGCGCCAGCTGATCGGTATCGTCGAACAGGGAAAAATTGGCCTTGAGGTTCAGGCTCTTGTGCTCACGACGGATGATCTCGAGCCCCAGGGTATGGAAAGTGGAGACCATGAGCCCCCGAGCCTCCTTGCGACCCAGGGTCTGGCCAACCCGCTCTTTCATCTCCCGCGCCGCCTTGTTGGTAAAGGTGACTGCCGCTATGTTGCGCGCGTTGTAGCCGCACTGCTGAACCAGATAGGCAATCTTGTTGGTGATGACGCGGGTCTTGCCCGATCCGGCTCCCGCCAGCACCAGGCAAGGGCCGGAGACATACTTGACCGCTTCGTTCTGATTGGGGTTGAGCTTCATGGGCCGGATCTCTTGGCTTATGATGAGGGGCGGCATTGTAGCAGAGATCCCGCGGGCAGCCGAAACCGGACACGGGAGCCCGTCACTTCGTCTTGTGTTTGCCCGCCATTTTCCGGATCATGACCGACTTTTCCAGATGAGATGAGGGGAGCATGAATCAGCAACAGCACGCCCTGCTGCGCGGCCAGTTTCCGGCCTTGGCACAGGAGGTCAACGGCCACCCTCTGATCTATCTGGACAACGCCGCCACCACCCAGAAACCGCAGGCGGTGCTGGATGCGATCAATCACTACTATCGAGCCGACAACGCCAACGTGCACCGTGCCGCCCACGCCCTGAGCGGCCGGGCCACCCGGGCCTTCGAAGATGCCCGCGAGACTGTCGCCCGCTTTATCAATGCCCCTCTCAACCACGAAGTGATCTGGACCCGTGGCACCACGGAGGCGATCAACCTGGTGGCCCAGAGCTGGGGGATGAGCGCGCTCAAGGCGGGGGACGAGATCCTGCTCAGTACCCTGGAGCACCACGCCAATATCGTCCCCTGGCAACTGGTCGCCCAGCGTACCGGCGCCGTCATCCGGGTCATCCCTCTCGATGAGCGGGGCAATCTCGACATGGCCGTTTATCTGACCATGCTGGGGCCACGTACCCGGCTGGTGAGCGTTGCCCATGTATCCAATGCCCTCGGCACCGTCAACCCTGTCGGGCAGATAGTGGCGGCGGCCAAGGCGGTCGGTGCCCTGACCCTGATCGACGGCGCCCAGGCTGTGGCTCATCTCGAAGTGGATGTGCAAGCCATCGGCTGCGACTTCTACGCCTTCTCCGGCCACAAGCTCTACGGCCCGACCGGGATCGGCGTGCTGTGGGGCCGCACTGAGCTATTGGAGCGGATGCCGCCCTGGCAAGCGGGAGGCGAGATGATCGACAGAGTCAGCTTCAGCGGCACTACCTTCAATAGCCTGCCCTTCAAGTTCGAGGCAGGCACCCCCCATATCGCTGGCGCCATCGGCCTGGCTGCCGCCATCGACTTTGTGATGGAACAAGACCGGGGGGGATTGACCCGCCACGAAGAGGCGCTGACCGACTATCTGGTCGCCGGCCTGCGGCAGGTGCCGGGGCTGCGTCTGGTCGGTGAGCCAGGCCAGCGCGCCGGTGCAGTCTCCTTCCTGTTGGAGGAGATCCATCCCCAGGATGCGGCCACCCTGCTCGATATGCAGGGGATTGCCCTGCGCGTCGGCCACCACTGCGCCATGCCGTTGATGGAGAGCCTTGGCATTGGCGGCACAATGCGAGCCTCACTCGCCTGTTACAACAACCGTGACGATGTGGACGCCCTGCTGGCCGCCCTGCACAAACTCAGTGACTTCTTCTAAGGCAGACAACCCGATGAACAGCCTCGCAACCTATACCCGGATCGGCCTTGATCCCGACGCAGATAGCATCCGCCGACAGTTTGCGGCGGCGAACGGCTGGGAGAACCAGTACCGGCTCATCATCCAGCTCGGCAAGCTGTTGCCCGCGCTACCCGGCGAATGGCAGCAGGAGGAATTCCGCCTCAAGGGATGTGAAAGCCAGGCCTGGCTAAAAGCAGAAGTGGGTGAGGATGGCAATTGGCACTTTGCCTGCGACTCCGATGCCCGCATCGTGCGTGGCCTCATCGTCATCGTACTGGCGGCGCTCAATCATCAGACTGCCGATGCTATCCAGGCTTTTGATATGGATGCCTATTTCAGCGAATTGGGGCTCGAGAAACACCTGAGCCCGTCGCGGGGCAACGGACTCAGGGCAATCGTGTTGGCAATCCGGGAGCAGGCCGTCTAACCCGCCTTGTTCAGTGGCCGATCAGGCCTCACCAATCGACCCTGCGCCTTCATTCCCGGCCTCTTTCTCGGCGCGGGCCCCCCGTTCCGCAATCTTCTTCAATACCCGAGACGCGGCGACCAAGCCAAAGGTGGCCGTCACCGGCGTCACGGCACCAAAGCCGGAGGCACAATCCATCTTCATATTGCCATCGCTGGCCGCCTTGGCCTGACAGGTACCGCCATTCCCGTCCGGGTAGCTCAACTGCTCGGTTGAGAAGACACACTCCACCCCGAACTTGCGCGCCGGATTCTTGCTGAAGTTGTGCAGTCGGCGCAGGTCGGAGCGCACCTTGGCGGCCAGCGGATCCTGAATGGTCTTGGCCAGATCGGCCACGGTGATCTGGGTCGGGTCCATCTGCCCGCCTGCGCCGCCCGCCACGATCACCGGGATCTTGTTGCGCTTGCAGAAGGCAATCAGCGCCACCTTGGCCTTGACCGAGTCAATGGCATCCACCACATAGTCAAACTCCCGCTTGATATACTCGGCCAGATTGTCGGCGGTGACGAAGTCATCCACCTCGATCACCTCGCAATCCGGGTTGATGGCACGGATACGCTCGGCCATCACCTCCGTCTTGAGGCGACCGACCGTGCCCTGCATGGCGTGGATCTGGCGATTGGTGTTGGTGATGCAGATGTCGTCCATGTCGATCAGGGTGATCTGGTTGATGCCGGCACGGGCCAGCGCCTCTGCCGCCCAGGAGCCGACGCCGCCGATCCCGACCACGCAGACTTTTGCCTGGCTGAAGGAGTTAAGCGCGCTCTGGCCATAAAGACGGGCAATGCCCCCGAATCGCTGTAGATATTCTGCTTTCATACCACCACCTTGCTTGAGGGCGGCCATTATAGCGACAACCATGGGCGGCGGCGAATTTCAGATAAACATGAAACGGGATGGAGCAACGAAATCAGGCTAACTGAGATGAGATAAAGAGATCGTAGAGACGAAAAAAAGCCCAGTCTTTCGACTGGGCTTCTTGTTAGTGGCGGAGCGGACGGGGAGACGGACAGCGTCCGGCTCTAGCACAAGAGACAACAGACCGGGACCGAGTTGCCAGTGGCAAGTCGCAGCCCCGTCGCCCGTCGGTTGTTTCTTGTTTCCTTATCACGTTTGCAAAAGCCAGTAAGAAAAAAGGCCTTCCCGTCAGGGAAGGCCTTTCAATTTAGTGGCGGAGCGGACGGGACTCGAACCCGCGACCCCCGGCGTGACAGGCCGGTATTCTAACCGACTGAACTACCGCTCCGCATTCGGTTAGCTTTCGCTAAATCTTTTGCCGCTTCTTTATGAGGTGTCATCCTCGCAGCCGGTCATGTGTTTTTCACATCACCGTTTAATTGGGTGCCTGGCAGTGTCCTACTCTCGCATGGCGAATGCCACACTACCATCGGCGCTACAGCGTTTCACTTCTGAGTTCGGCATGGGGTCAGGTGGTTCCACTGCGCTATTGCCGCCAGGCAAAAATCTTCAATCTGAAAAAGCTGATTTAGTTATTCGTTCTCGGTATCTGCTACAAGTCTCTGAACACTTCTTGGGTGTTGT
>NZ_CDDD01000032.1 GCF_000820165.1 Aeromonas taiwanensis | reverse complement strand
CCCGCCACTCTCTGGCCTGGCTCTGGCTCGGGATCATGCTCTTCTTCGGGCTGTGGTGGGGGCTGCTGGGCATGCCCCCACACCTCGCCGGGCCGGCCCCGCTCTGATCATGCCGCCCCGGCGACTCACTCCCCCAGGCGCTCCTGCAGATAGTCGTATCCCCCTTCCTTCCTTGGCACGAAGCTCAGCCTGTGGGTGAGGCCGGGGGGCGCATCCTCGGGGTGATGGGAGACGAACAGCAACTGGGTGCCCTCGCCCACGAGGCGTACCACCATCTCCCGTACCAGGTGGCGGTTGAGGGGATCCAGCCCCTGCAGGGGCTCATCCAGGATGAGCAGCGGCGGGTGTTTGACCAGGGCCCGGGCGATGAGCACCAGGCGCTGCTGGCCAAAGGAGAGGCCGTGGAAGGGCGTTGCCCCCTGCTGCTCGAGCCCCAGCAGGGCCAGCCACTGGTTGGCCAGCGCCAGCTGGCGATCCCCCGGCCGGGTATAGAGCCCGATGGAGTCGTAGAAGCCGGAGAGGATCACCGTCTGCACCGAGCAGCCGACGCGATAGTCCAGGTGCAGCGCCGGGCTCACCAGCCCGATGTGACGCTTGATCTCCCAGATGCTCTCGCCGCTGCCCCGCCGCCGCCCGAACAGGTGGAGATCGTTGTTGTAGCCCTGCGGGTGATCCCCGGTGATGAGGGAGAGCAGGGTCGACTTGCCGGCGCCGTTGGGCCCCACCAATTGCCAGTGCTCCCCCTCTCCCATCGTCCAGTCGAGGCCATCGATGACCACCTGCTCCCCGTAGGCCACGCGCAGGGCGCGCATGACGACCCTGGGCCCCGGGGGCAAGGAGGCGGGCGCCGTGAGCGGAGGCGGCAACCGGGGGGAGGCCGTCTGCGCACGGGCCAGCTGGGCCACTTCCCGGCTGCCGAGCACCGCCTCGTGCTTCCCCGCCAGCAGCAGGCGGCACTCGCCGAGCAGGCCGAGGTGGGTGGCGAAGGGGGGGATCTCGTCGAAGCGGTTGACGATCACCACCAGCCGCTGCCCCCCTGTCACCAGTTGCGCCAGCAGCGCCATCAGGGAGGCCCTGGCCCCCTGATCCAGCCCATCGAAGGGTTCATCCAGCACCAACAGCTCGGGGCGCCCCAGCAGGGCCCGGGCCAACAACAGCTTGCGCCCCTCCCCGCTCGAGAGATAACGGTAGGGTCGATCCCACAGGGACTCGATGCCGAAGCGGGCCAACAGCGCGCGCGCCGCTGGCTCTTCCCCCTCCTCCAGCATCAGGGTCGACACCCGGTAACCCACCTCCTCCTCTTCCCCCAGCATGTCGGTGTTGCGCCGCTGCCAGTCCAGCTCTCCCAGCTGCTGCTGCGACTCGAAAGAGAGGCGCACCGCCTTCACCCGGCCGCTGGCGGCCCCCTCACGCAGGGCGAGCTCGCCGCACAGAGCCGAGGCGAGCGCCGTCTTGCCACTGCCGTTGCTGCCGACGAAAGCCCAGCATGCCTGCGGGGTGAGGCAAAGCTCGGGGATTACCAGGGTACGGTGGCCGCGCAGGGCCAGGGTGGCGGCTTGCCACTGCAATGAGGTCATGGGTCCATCCTGTTGATCTATCTGCCATTACCTTAACAGGGATTGCGGCGGCCGACAGCCATGGCAGGGCAAGAGAGCCCCGTCCCCGACGGCGCCCCCATGGCGCGCCCTGAGCCGGCAACGGGCGCCCTCAAAGATGTGCGCCGCAGCGCGATCGGCATCACAGTTTCGCAGCCCTGCTCCCGACGGCACATATCTCGCTCCCCAGGGGCAAGGCGGGGCCTCCCCGACTTGTTAACCTGCCTGCGGCCCGGGCTCATGGCCAGCCTGCGCCCGGCCTTGGCGCCGATATCCACGGGGAGCCGCCAGCAGAGCGGCACGGTCTCACCACCGCCCGGCAACGGTATCGTCGTTACCTTTTCTATTCAGACAGTTACGAGGATGTCTTCATGCGTATCACGACAAAGATAAAAACCGTTTCACTGGCCGTCAGCCTGGCCCTCGCCGGCCTCCTGGTCGGCTGCAACCAGAACGACTCGGAGCCCCTGGTCAAGGACGATGCCTATTATCGCAGCCAGGCCGAGGCTCTGGTGGCCAAGCTGACCCTGAGCGAGAAGCTGGATCTGCTCTCCGGGCCCGGCTACGGCAGCGCCGACGGGGCCATCAACGTCAAGCAGGACGTCGCCGGGGTAGCGGGCTATATCAACGGGGTGCTGCGCAGCGCGGACGGCATCGACATTCCGGCCCTGAAGCTGGCCGACGGCCCGGCGGGCCTTCGCATCAGCAGTGAGCGCGACGGCGACAGCGCCACCTACTACGCCACTGCCTGGCCCATCGGCTCCCTGCTCGCCTCCAGCTGGGACGTCAATCTGGTCAAGTCCGTCGGGGCCGCCATGGGGGACGAGGTACGCCAGTACGGGGTCGACATCCTCCTGGCTCCGGGCATGAACATCCAGCGCAACCCGCTCAATGGCCGCAACTTCGAATACTACTCCGAAGACCCCCTGCTGACCGGCAAGATAGGCGCCGCCATGGTCAACGGGGTGGAGAGCAACGGGGTGGGCACCACCATCAAGCACTACTTTGGCAACAACTCCGAGACCAGCCGTAACCAGATCAACGACATCGGCGAGCCGAGAACCTTCCGCGAGATCTACCTGCGCGGCTTCCAGATCGCGGTGGACGAGGCCCAGCCCTGGGCGGTGATGACCTCCTACAACAAGGTCAACGGCACCTATGTCAACGAGCGCAAGGATGCGGTGACCGACGTGCTGCGCAGCGAGTGGAAATTCGACGGCCTGGTGATGTCCGACTGGTTTGCTGGCGATGTGGCCAACAACGCCTACAAGCAGGTGCTGGCAGGGCAGGACTTGATCGAACCTGGCAACGTCAAGGAGCAGCTGCAGCAATCCATCGAGCAGGGGGATCTCGACGAGGCCAAGGTGAGCGAGGCCGCCGTCCACATCCTGACCCAGATGATGAAGAGCCCCTCCTACAACCAGCTGGCCGTCAGCAACAGCCCGGATCTGGCCGCCCACGCCACCCTGGCCCGCCAGGCTGGCGCCGAGAGCATGGTGCTGCTGCGCAACCAGGCCGCCGCCCTGCCCATCGCCACCACCAGCAAGGTGGCCAGCTTCGGCATCAACCAGATCAACACCTACAAGGGAGGCACCGGCAGCGGTGACGTGAACGCCGCCAGCACCACCACCATCGCCCAGGGGCTGGCCGCTCGCTTCCCGGTCAGCGAGACGCTGCAGGCCTACTACAGCGACTTCTACGAGAACAACAAGGTCTATCACGAGGGTCAGTTTGGCGCCAAGGGCTACTACACCTGCGCCGAGGCCGACGTCGGCACCGAGCTCGCCAGCCTGATCACCGCGGCCGCCAGCGAGCAGGACGTGGCGGTGATCAGCATCGGCCGCCAGGCCGGTGAAGGGGCGGATCGCAGCAGCGGCAAGGGGGACTACCTGCTCGGCGATGACGAGCTCGCCCTCATCGACGCGGTGAGCAGCGCCTTCCACGCCCAGAGCAAGAAGGTGGTGGTGGTGCTCAACGTCAACGGCGTCATCGACACCGCCCAGTGGCGCGACAAGGTGGATGGCATCCTGCTGGCCTACATGGCGGGGCAGGAGACCGGCAACGCGGTGGCGGACGTGCTCTCCGGCACGGTCAACCCGAGCGGCAAGCTGGCCCAGAGCTTCCCGCAGAGCTACGCCAGCGTCCCCTCCGCCACCACCTTCCCGGGTGAGGACACCGACGGGGACGGCGCCCTTGACGATCTCTACTACAACGAGGGGATCTACGTGGGGTATCGCTACTACAGCACCTTCGATCAGGCGGTCTCCTACCCGTTCGGCTTCGGCCTCTCCTACACCAGCTTCGGCTACACCAGCCCCGCCATCGCCAGCAACACCCTGGCCAGCGGCGCCGCCGGCAGCCTGGTGCTGACGGCCACCATCACCAACACCGGTGCCGTGGCGGGCAAGGAGGCGGCCCAGGTCTATGTGAGCGCCCCCGAGGTCAAGCTGAAGAAGCCCCTCATCGAGCTCAAGGCCTTCGCCAAGACGGGGCAGCTGGCCCCGGGGGCCAGCGAGCAGCTGAGCTTCACCATCCCGGCCAGCATCCTCGCCAGCTTCGACGAGGCCAGCAACCAGTGGATCGTGGAGCCGGGTAGCTACAGCGCCTACATCAGCCCCTCCTCGGATGTCTCCACCACCACACCGGTCAGCTTCTCGGTGAGCAAGGAGATCGTGGTGAGCAGCACCACGCCGGGCGCCCTGGCCCTGCCCAGCGGCGTGGATGCCGCCACCGTGACCACGGTGATCAAATAAACGAGACTAGGTGAGAAAATAAGGTAAACGGGACCAGGCAAACGCCTGGTCCCGTCATGTCTGGCGGATATTGCGATAGGCCAGCGGGGTCATGTTCGTGTTGGCCTTGAAGAAGCGATTGAACGCGCTCTGGGAAGAAAAGCCGACCATGTCGCTGATATTTTGCAGCGGATGCTCCCCTTCCTCCAATAAACGGCACGCCTCCGTCATCCTGACCCGCTTTAAAATAGCGGAGAAGCTGCCCCCCTCCCCCTGCAATTTCCGGTTCAGCGTCCAGCGGCTGATATTCATGGCCGAACAGACATCCTTGAGCAGATGCTCATCGCTCTCCATGTCACCGCCGCGGATCCTGTGGCGGATCATGTCCGCCACCCAGTTCGCAAAGGGCATGTGCTCGTCAATGTCGGCGCAGATCTGCGCCAGCTGGCTCGTTTGCAGCGTGCACAGGGCCCCGTTGTAGTGCTCGGCGTCGCCATCGAGCAGGACATTGCCGAGGGTCAGGGTATTGCCGGGCTGATCCCAGCGGCAGTGGGTGCCAAAGAAGTGATCCAGTTGACGGTGATGGGCGGGCGGTCTGCCGACGAATCCCACACGGGCGTCGGCGCGCGGTTCATAGACCCGCAGGATCCGGTAGAGAATGATGAAGTTGGGGATCGCCTGGCTCGCCCCCAGGATGGCTGGCCCTTGATTGACATACTCATATTCGGTGTACGACGCCCCCACCCTCACCCGGACGTCATCACAGTTGCCGATGACGGTGCGATGGGCCAGCAGGGCCCCGATGGCGGCGCGAGGGGATGGCTGATTCATGCACAAGCTGATGAGGGCCGGATAGTGCTGGTAGAGCCGGGCGATGTCCCAAGAGAGGATGCCCTCGTGAAACCCGCCCAGATAGGGCTGCATCAGGCTCAGCATGCGGTAGTGGCGCTGGGCCAGGATCCGGCCATGGTCGCGCTCAAGTTCGAATGACGTCAGACCGGCCGCCATCAGGATGGCATCCGGGTCTCCCCCCTGCTGCTGACAAGCGGCCAGCATCCTTCTGAGTACTTGATTTGATACGCTCTGTGGCATCTGCCTACCCTGGCTTGAGGAATAACGAGGCGCGGATGAGGATGTCTAACCGGCGCCACGGAAATAGCTGGCGCGAGGGCACACGGGATATTTCCGCTCTCATTGTGAGCGGATATGTGAGCGGATATTGCACCCTGGCACTACGCCCTGAATTATGCGCGGGGGAGATGTGAACTCGATGTAACGGAATGTAAGAACAGGATCCGTCTCGCTTATTTGGATGACGAAGGAGACTGCTCCGACAAATAATGTCGGCAGCCTGATGAACAAATAAAAACGGTGCCTGAAGAGGCACCGTTTTTATTATTGCAGGCAGCGGGCGGGGCGTCAGCCGGCCTTGTGCTGCTCGGCCAGATAGAGCCAGGTGTCGACCACGGTATCCGGGTTGAGGGACACAGAGTCTATGCCCTGTTCGACTAGCCAGGCGGCGAAGTCCGGGTGATCGGACGGCCCCTGGCCGCAGATCCCCACGTACTTGCCCGCCTTGCGGGCGGCGGCGATGGCCATGGCCAGCAGTGCCTTGACCGCCTCGTTGCGCTCGTCGAACAGGTGGGCAATCAGCCCGGAGTCCCTATCAAGCCCAAGGGTCAGCTGGGTCATGTCGTTGGAGCCGATGGAGAAGCCGTCGAAGTGCTCGAGGAACTTGTCCGCCAGCAGCGCGTTGGAGGGCAGCTCGCACATCATGATGACCTTGAGGCCGCGCTCGCCACGGCGCAGGCCGTTTTCGGCCAGGATGTCGATGACCTGCTCCGCCTCACCCAGGGTACGCACGAAGGGGATCATCACCTCGACGTTGGTCAGCCCCATGACGTCGCGCACCCGTTTCATCGCCTCGCACTCCAGTGCGAAGCAGGGGCGGAAGCTGTCTGCGATATAGCGCGACGCGCCACGGAAGCCGATCATGGGGTTCTCTTCGTGGGGCTCGTAGCCACGGCCCCCCACCAGGTTTGCGTACTCGTTGGACTTGAAGTCCGACATCCGCACGATGACCCGCTCCGGCCAGAAGGCGGCCGCCAGGGTGGCGATCCCCTCGCTCAGCTTGGCCACGTAAAACTCCCGGGGGCTCTCGTAGCCCGCGATCATCTTGGTGATGGTGGCCTGGAGCTCCGGTGTCTGCTGATCGAACTCCAGCAGCGCCTTGGGGTGCACCCCGATCATGCGGTTGATGATGAACTCGAGGCGGGCCAGGCCCACGCCGGCGTTCGGCAGCTGGGCGAAGTCGAAGGCGCGATCCGGGTTGCCGACGTTCATCATCACCTTGATGGGCAGGCGCGGCATGTTGCCCACCTCGGTCACCGCCACGTCGAAGTCGAGCTCGCCGTCATAGATGAAGCCGGTGTCCCCTTCCGCACAAGAGACGGTGATGAGCTGGCCATCCTGGATGTGATCGGTGGCGTTGCCGCAACCCACTACCGCCGGGATGCCGAGCTCCCGGGCGATGATGGCGGCATGGCAGGTGCGTCCACCGCGGTTGGTGACGATGGCGGAGGCCCGCTTCATGATGGGTTCCCAGTCCGGGTCGGTCATGTCGGTGACCAGCACATCGCCGGGCTGCACCTCGTCCATCTGGCTGATGGAGGAGATGACTCGGGCCGGACCCGCGCCGATCTTGTGGCCGATGGCGCGCCCCTCGATCAGCACCTTGCCGGATTGTTTGAGCGCGAAACGTTCGAGCGTGTTCGCCTCCTGGCGGCTGCGCACGGTTTCCGGACGGGCCTGGACGATGTAGAGCTTGCCATCCTGACCATCCTTGGCCCACTCGATGTCCATCGGGCGACCGTAGTGCTGCTCGATGATGAGGGCCTGTTTGGCCAGCGCCATCACCTCTTCATCCGTGATGCAGAAGCGGCTGCGCTCGGCCTCGGAGGTGTCGACAATTTTCACCTGACGGCCGTGACCAGCATCGTCGGAGTAGGTCATCTTGATGAGCTTTGACCCTAAGGTCTTGCGCACCACGGCGGGACGGCCGCCCTTCAAGGTCGGCTTGTGGACGTAGAACTCATCCGGGTTGACGGCCCCCTGCACCACCATCTCGCCCAGACCCTGGGCGCCGGTGATGAAGACGACGTCGTTGAAACCGGA
Organism: Aeromonas taiwanensis; assembly: GCF_000820165.1. Lineage (GTDB taxonomy): Bacteria > Pseudomonadota > Gammaproteobacteria > Enterobacterales > Aeromonadaceae > Aeromonas > Aeromonas taiwanensis. Next base: position 59,030 of record NZ_CDDD01000032.1, on the reverse strand, counting down.
TTCGGTATCCAGGGTGAACATGACGCCGGAGGCGGCGAGATCCGAGCGCACCATGCGCTGCACCCCGGCGGAGAGGGCGACGCCCTTGTGGTCATAGCCCTGATGCACCCGGTAGGAGATGGCGCGATCGTTGAACAGAGAGGCAAACACATGCTTGATGGCGGTCATGACGGCATCGATGCCGCGCACGTTGAGGAAGGTCTCCTGCTGGCCGGCAAACGACGCATCCGGCATGTCTTCCGCGGTGGCGGACGAGCGCACCGCAAAGGAGGCCTCCAGCCCGGCACTCAGCTTGTCATAGGCATCGCGCACGGCCTGCTCCAGCGCAGGCTGGAACGGCGCTTCAACTACCCAGTCGCGGATCTGCTGGCCGGCCCGGTTGAGGGCGGCGATATCGTCCACGTCCAGGCTGTCGAGCAGGTCGTGGATCTTGCCGTTCAGACCGCTTAACTCCAGAAACTCGTTAAACGCAAAGGCGGTGGTCGCGAACCCGCCCGGCACGGACACGCCGGCACCAGAGAGGTTGCTGATCATCTCGCCAAGGGATGCATTCTTGCCGCCGACGCGCTCGACGTCCTGCATACCGAGCTGTTCGTACCAGAGTACGTACTGTTGCATTTGCATGTCTCCAGGTTGGGGGGCCAGGGTGACCAATCACCAGCTGTGCCAAATCATGTGTTTTTGTTGGTGTCTGTTGCCAACGACCATGAAAACGTTTTCTACTTATTGTCAAAAAAATCCCCGAGCAAGAGTTGGGGATGGCCGTTTGACACAGGCATTCTACAATAGCGACACAAAAAGGTAACGACTCAGGTTTGCAAGCCAGTTCACAACTTGGGTACGGCAGATCTGTTGACAAAAACGATATGGTTTCGAGAGATACTTATTTCTCGTCATTCCCCAGGAGCGCCCCACAGGAGTCCGCAGTGCACACCGTATTTTATGTATCCGACGGTACCGCCATCACCGCCGAGGTCTTCGGCCACGCCGTGCTGAGTCAGTTTCCCCTCGCCTTCGAGCAGGTCACCATCCCCTTCGTGGAGACCCTGGACAAGGCCCGCCAGGTGCGGGCCCGCATCGACGAGCAGTTTCGCCAGACCGGGGTGCGCCCCATCCTGTTTCACACCATCGTCGACCCGCAGGTGCGCGAAGAGGTGCTGAAGGCCAAAGCGAGCCACCACGACTTTCTCAACACCTTCGTGAGCCCCCTGGAGCAGGAGCTCGGCATCAAGGCTGAGCCCAGGCTGCACCGCACCCATGGCATGGAGAATCGCAAGCTCTACGACGATCGCATTGAGGCGGTCAACTTCGCGCTGGCCAACGACGACGGCATCACCACCAAGGAGTACGAGGAGGCAGACATCATCCTCATCGGGGTTTCCCGCTGCGGCAAGACGCCAACCAGCCTCTACCTGGCGCTGCAGTTCGGCATTCGTGCCGCCAACTACCCTTTCATCGAGCAGGACATGGGTACACTGGATCTGCCCGCCGCCCTCAAGGCCAATCGCCACAAGCTGTTCGGCCTCACCATTGCGCCCCAGCGGCTGCACGAGATCCGCAACCAGCGACGGGCCAACAGCCGTTACTCCTCGCTGGAACAGTGCGAACAGGAGTTGGCGAGCGTGGAGCGGCTGTTCCGCCAGGAGGCGATCCGCTTCCTCGATACCAGCTCCCACTCGGTGGAGGAGATCAGCGCCAAGATCCTGGAGGCGACCGGCCTGCGCCGCCAACTCTGCTAAAGGAACGCTGTGCTGGCAGCCTGATACGCACGGGACGCGCACCGGATCAGCCCCGTGGCAAGATAACGAGACAACCAGACAGAAGAGCGATGACGCCTGCGGCTGGCAGGCGTCACGGCATTCAGGGGAGAGGACGGGATGGGGGCTGGTTGAGCTCCCTGTTGTTCATCAACATGCCGTGAAAGCGGAGCAGCCCGTGGCGCCTGCGCACCCGCTCGCTCAACCAACATGCGGGGAGCAACCCCAGGCCGGCGGCAAGGGCCAGGACCATGGCAATGTGGCTCACCAGATAATCCGCCCCCTGCCATCCCCAGACGAGCAGGCAGGCCATCGCCATCGTCAACAACATGGGGGAGAGCCAGACCCCCAGCCACAGCACGGCGCTCCACAGCCCGGCGACAATACGTTCGATCATATGAGTCCTTTCTTGAGAAAAGGCCATCAGCTCACCAACGCACCAACATGTCAATACCAGAAATATCAATCGCTCATAAAGCCAGCAATCACTTCCAAAACCCCTTCCCAGATCATAAAAAACCTGCATGGCGCACAAAAAGCCAGCCAATGATGATGAAAACAGGTGCATGAGGGGGCGTTTATCACTATTCTGCTCGGGTTGGTAGCCGCTACAAAAAACAGCCAGCGGCAAATCGTAACGATATAAATACGGATTTCGTCACGTTTTCGGCACAAGATGCTGCGCCGGGCACAGGAAGTGCCATGGCCGACGAGGCGAAAACGAGTGAATTCAGCGACGTAAGGAAGGAAGAATGGATCTTCAACAACAAGGCGAAGAGCTGAAGCGTGGCCTGAAAAACCGCCACATCCAGCTCATCGCACTGGGCGGTGCCATCGGGACCGGCCTGTTCCTCGGCATTGCCGACACCATCAAGATGGCGGGCCCCTCGGTGCTGCTGGGCTATGCCATCGGCGGCTTCATCGCCTTCCTCATCATGCGCCAGCTCGGCGAGATGGTGGTGGAAGAGCCGGTTGCCGGCTCGTTCAGCCACTTTGCCTACAAGTACTGGGGTGACTTTGCCGGCTTCGCCTCCGGCTGGAACTACTGGGTGCTCTACGTGCTGGTGAGCATGGCCGAGCTGACGGCGGTCGGCATCTATGTACAGTACTGGTGGCCCGAGATCCCGACCTGGATGTCGGCGGCCTTCTTCTTCGTGCTGATCAATGCCATCAACCTCTCCAACGTCAAGGCGTTCGGCGAGATGGAGTTCTGGTTCGCCATCATCAAGGTCGTCGCCATTCTCGGCATGATCGGATTCGGCGGCTGGATGCTGTTCTCCGGCAGCGGCGGCCCCGAGGCCACGGTCAGCAACCTCTGGGCCCAGGGCGGCTTCTTCCCCAACGGCGTCGGCGGGCTGGTGATGGCCATGGCCTTCATCATGTTCTCCTTCGGCGGCCTGGAGCTGGTCGGCATCACGGCGGCGGAAGCGGACAACCCCGAGAAGAGCATCCCTAAGGCCACCAACCAGGTGATCTACCGCATCCTCATCTTCTACATCGGCGCCCTGACCGTACTGCTCTCCCTCTATCCCTGGGGCAAGGTGGTGGAAGGCGGCAGCCCGTTCGTGATGATCTTCCACGCCCTGGACAGCAACCTGGTAGCCAACGTGCTGAACCTGGTGGTGCTGACCGCCGCGCTGTCCGTCTACAACAGCTGCGTCTACTGCAACAGCCGCATGCTGTTTGGCCTGGCCAAGCAGGGCAACGGTCCCAAGGCGCTGCTCAAGACCAACAAGAGCGGTGTGCCCCTGACTGCCATCACCATTTCGGCCGCGGCCACCCTGCTGTGCGTGCTGATCAACTACCTGATCCCGGGCAAGGCCTTCGGCCTCTTGATGTCCCTGGTGGTCTCCGCCCTGGTCATCAACTGGGCCATGATCAGCCTGGCACACCTCAAGTTCCGCAAGGTCAAGGCCGCCGAAGGGGTCACCACCAAGTTCAAGGCACTGTGGAGCCCGTTTGGCAACTACCTCTGCCTCGCCTTCATGGCCGCCATCCTGGTGATCATGTACATGAACGACGGCACCCGCATCTCGGTCGAGCTGATCCCGGCCTGGGTCCTGGTTCTCGGCATCGGCTACCTGCTCAAGCAGAAGAGCCAGCGCCGGGTAGCCACCAACCTCGGTTGATCCCTCACTGCCATCTCAGAATGCCGGTCACTGACCGGCATTTTTCTTGCTGCCTCTGCTTGCGTGATATCGGCCACCCTTCTTTTCCTGATCTGGCTCGAGTTAGCAACCGACCTTGGTTTGTTGACGCCGATAGCCCCGCCTTGGCCCATAAACGACAAACCCGAGGCAGGGCCCCGGGTTTGGGTCAAGTACAGAGAGGGTTGCTGTCCGTCACTCCAGGAGGAAGACGGCTTCCACGTTGTCCGTGATGCTGATCTGCTGCTGTTGGTAGCTGTTTTCCATCATGTCGCCGGCAGGGGCAGCGGCGGCCTTCATGGCGCGGCTATAGACAGGGACAGGGGAGCTGTTGCGATATTCGACGCTGTATACCTTGCCAAGCTTCATGCCAAAGGCCTTGGCCAGAGACTCCGCCTTGCTCGTGGCATCCGCCACCGCGCCAAGGCGTGCCTGCTCCTTGATGACCTGGGGTGACTTGAGGCCGTATTCAATCTGGGTGACGGACTCCAGGCCCGCCTTGAGGGCGGTGTCCATCAACTGGCTGAGCTTGTCGAGCTGATAGAGCTTGACCGCCAGCTGACGCTGGGCACGATAGCCCACCATCTCGGGCTGCTTGTTCTGGGGATACTGGTACTCGGGGGAGATCACCAGGTTGCCGGCCTCCACATCGCTGCGCTTGATGCCGAGACTCTCCAGCTGTCCAAAGAAAGCGGCGACCTTGGTATCCACCTTTTGCTTGGCCTTGATGCCCTGCTTCTCCAGCGCGGTCACCGCCACATTCAGCGTCAGCATATCGGGCTCGGCCTTCTGCTCTGCATAGCCACTGACCACAAGATGGGGCGCCTGCGGCACCTCGATGGCAAGCAGCGGGGTACTGACAACCAGCGCAGACAGGGTAAGAAGGGGACGCCACATAGAAAAAACCTCCATCGATTAGATGGAGGCCATTATGCACGTCGTCGATTGGGATTCATATCTCGTGCGACGGAGGGAGCTGTTCCAGCACCTGGTTGGTCATGTCGATGTTGATGCTGATCTCGTTGCCAAGCGGGCTGCCATGGCTCGACATCACGGACACAGGCACCTGTGCTCCGAGCAAGGGCTCATCGTCGAAGTGGAAAGAGTCCCACGACAGAACGTGACCTTGCGATGGCGCACTCGACTCCGGGGCAGTCGCCATCATTAGACCACTCCAGTCGATCTCTTCATTGTGGCTGAGTAGTCCCTGCAAGGAGGTGCTGCTCAGACTCTGCAATGAATACTCCTGCTGCCCCCACTCGTGGCCAACCAGCACCACCATGTGGGGCAAAGGCGCATCCTCGGCAGGCGTGAAGTGAATGCTGGGGGCGGCAAAGTCCACGTCGAGCAGTCCTGCCACGTCCCCATCCTCGCTCTCCAGCTCCAGACCGTTGAGTTTGTCACCCGTCATGGTGGCCTGATAGCCGAAACGGCCGGTGCAGACAATGTTGTCCTGCCCGTCCCAGCTATAACGAATGCCATCGATGTCGACCCAGTTGAATGACTGCATGGTGACTCTCTCCCGATACTGCCGCTATCTTAGCCATCCTCTCAACCAAATAACAGGGACCGGGCAAGCCCGGCCCCTGGCTTGATTAAGGATCGACCTTAAGATTTCCCTGATTCAACAAATCCTGAATAATCTGCTGGTCACTCCGTGTCGAATTGACCGTCAGATCCACGTTGTCAAAGAAGATGGTATGGGTCGCAGTACCTCCGGCCGAACCATCCAGATCGATCGTCAGGGTCGATTTGTTCACCCCCGGACCTGAGGCGAAGTTCAGATACTGATCCAGGGAAGTTGCGTTGGCATGCTCGCCACTCAGCAACTCACTCAGATCCAACACATCTCCATTGGCCCCCGTGGTGAAGTCCTTGATGACGTCGGTGCTACCAGCTTCACCAGACTGCCACTTGAAGGTATCCTTGCCATCTCCTCCTGTCAGAATATCGTTGCCCAACCCGCCAATCAGTAAATTATCTGCCCCATTGCCGATCAAAGTATCACTGCCAGCTCCACCAATCACACCTTCAATGGAGCTATATGTATCTCCTTCTGCATCGCCCCCAGAACCGGTACCAGTGAGCAGATTGATGGTATGCGCAGCGCCGTCGTCGCTGTAATCCACCAAGTCATGTCCCCCACCGCCGGAGATCACATCATCTTGTGAGCTACCCGCGAGAACATCATCACCGCCAGTGCCTGTCAGGGTATAACTCCCATCCCCCGATACGACGCCAATGTGGAGAGTCGAAGTGGCTGTTGTATCACCGTCTCCATCCGTTCCTTGAATGCCAAAAGACAGATCCTGATTAGCAGGCAAAATCCGTGTCGAGACAATTGCTTCCGTAAAACGCACACCTTGCCCTGATCCACTGATACCTGTAATTGTTACTACGTTGAAGCTGATCGATGGATCAATCACCGTACTCGTACCGCTCACCACCATCGTGCCCGTCTGGGTATACAGAGGGTCTGACGGATCCAGTAGGGTGTTTACGGCAGTCCACTGTATGGTCAAAGAACCATTGATACTGTTATTGGTCAGCGTCAATTTATCGATCAACTTGGGATCGGATGTAGAAGGGTTGTCACCAGCAGCCCCCACATTATGAAACTCCATGGTGACACTCTCACCATTGCCCAGGAACTGGTTATCGATACCAAAACCCTGGGTAGAAGAGTTCACACCATTACTGGTACCCGTAAACTCTATCCGCCCATCCGTCGTTTGTACCCATGGCTGCGGCCCCCCTGCCGTGAGATTCAACAACGAGAACGTCTCGTCACGGGCGACCTCCGAGTTGATCAGATTGAACTGATAATGCCCGTCAGCAAATACGGTCAAGGAGAACAAGCCACTCCCACTGGCGCTTGCCAACAAGGTGGTACTCAACAAACTGCCATCCAGATTGTATGCACTGGATGAGCTATAACTCACACCAGTTATGGCTGGCCCAGTGATGTTGAAGGCAGACAGGCCATCAGCTCCCGGCTCTATATCAAAGAACCCCTTGAGGGATGTCATCGGTTCATTTGCCATGAAACCTGACATAAAGTTGCCCAGCGTCGGCACGTCATCGACAATCCGGATCTGCAGGTCAGCTGCCGACGAGGTCACACCACTGACCCCAGTCACCGTGATGAAGTTACCTATGTCGTCGAAATGATCCGTGGCTGCCGGCGGGGTCAGCACATTGTCCGACAAGGTATAGGTGTACCCAACCGTCGCACTCTTGCCATCCGCGCTCAACGTCACGCTGGTGATATCCAGCAACCCATTACCGGTATTGATGCCCTGTGGCAACACGCCGCCCGGTACAAAGTTTTGACCCAGCACGGTGATGCTCGCCACACCATCGGTTGCGCTCACCGTGAAGGTGCCACTCACCGCCTCTCGGGTGTCACTGTTCAGGGCCGGGTCTGACAGCTCATTGCGCCCATCCGCTAACGCCGTTTCGTAGACCGTTGTGGTGGCCCCACCGGCTGCCACGACAGTGACACTCTGGCTGTCATCCGCCCCCTTGATGTTGATGGTCAACTTGGCAATGCTCTCGTCCCCATCCGCATCCTTCATCGTGTACCAGACGTCGTAGCTCAGGTTCGAGCCCGCCGTCAGCGCCTGCGTGGCCGCCTTGCTGTTGTCCAGCGTATAGCTCCAGGCGCCAGTGGTCGGGTTCTGGGTAAAGGTACCGTAAGTACCAAGGGCACTGACCGCAGCACTGTTGTCATGCCCGGCCGCACTCCAACCCACGAACACCGCCGGGGTATCTGCACCGGACACATCGTTGTCCAACACGTTGCCATTCAGGCTGCCGGCACCATCCTCCGTGACCGTGCCACCGGTATCATTGTTTGCAAGCGGGGTGTCATCTACGATGTCGATTTTGAGAGTTCCGGCTGCACTACTACCGCCAACTCCAATGACAGAAACTGGAATCTGGTCAGTCAGAATAGTGCCATTTTCTGGCTGAGTGTGTGTCTGGGCGGCATCCAGGGTGTAGCTGTAAGTGATGGCCGCCGTCTTGCCGTCCGCACTGCTATAGCCCGTCAGCGTCAACGTTCCTTCGCCGGTATTGATGGGATGAGCCGCCAGATAAGCAGGATCCTGCAACTGCGCTACCGTAAAGATGGCGCCGCCAATCACCAGTTGCTTGATGCCATCGCTGGCAAATACCTGGAAGGTACTACCGTCTGTTTCTGCATTGGTCTGGGCAGCCGAACCGTTCGGATTCAGCCCGGCTTCGAATACAGTCGTATCAGCCCCTCTCGCTGCCACCGTTACTTTGGCAGAGTCATCGGCCCCCTGGATATTGACGGTCAGTTTGGCGATGCTTTGATCCCCATCGGCATCCGTCATCGTGTACCAGACGTCATAGCTCAGGCTCGATGCAGCATTCAGCACCTGGGTTGCCACCATGGTGTTGTCCAGCGCATACGCCCAGGTTCCGTCAGGATTCTGGGTAAAGGTGCCATAGGTATTCAACGCAGCCAGGGCTGCCGTATTGTCATGCCCGCTCGCACTCCACCCCACAAAGGCCGTGGGAGTGTCGGCACCGGCAAAGTCGTTGCCAAGCACGCTGCCGCTCAAACTGCCAGCAGCATCTTCGGTGACACTCCCGCCAGCATCATCTTTCGCACTCGGGACATCATCCCGGATCACGACATCCAGACTTGCACTGGTGCTATCGCCATCGCTGTCCGTCAATACGACGCTGAAGCTTTCACTCAGGGCGGTGTCATCCGCTGGTTGAGCATGGGCCTCGTTATCGAGCAGGGTGTAGCTGTAAGACACACTCCCTGCCCCCGTCACAGGATTGAAGCTGATCCCCGTCACCACCAATTGATTGCCCAGGGGGCTGGGGATCGATTGAGGGAACGAGGTGATGACCTGGCCGTTGCTGATGAGGGTCACTCCACCCAAGGTCAGGCTCTGCACGCCATCCGCCGCACTGAAGGTGAAGGTGCTGCCTTTGGTCAACTCTGCAGCATCAGGAGCACTGCCCTCTACCAGGGCTGCCTCATTCAGAACAAGCTCACCCCCTGTTACTTGCAACCCCTCCAGAATGACGGGCTCATCCACGGGGGTAATGGTAATGGTCAGGGTTGAATCATTGGTATCATCACCATCCGTTACTGTGTAGCTGACCACAGGCACGGGCCCCGTGTAGTTCAAAAACGGGGTAAAGGTATAGGAGCCATCGGCATTGATGATAAGCGTGCCGATGCCCTCCAGTGTCGTCTCGACGCCCGGGGCGACATCGACATTATTGCCCCAGCTGTAGGAGACGACCGAGGTATCCAGGGGGCCATCTAGGTTGGTGCTGTTGTCCAGGAGATTGCCACTGATGGCCTGCTCTTCCAGGGAAGCAACGACTTCATCCTGGTCATCCAGCTGATTGCCCAGCGGCAGTTGATCCTCCTGCAAGATATTCTGCAGGGCCAGGGCGTCATGGCCGGTGTCAAAACCGGCCTCGGCGATGGTAGCATCACCTATCCGATCGATCGTGACGAAGCCTCCGTTGCCGCTGGCTCCTGCCACCCCGCCTACGCCGCCACCACCGCCACCCGCTGCTGGTGCACCACCTGCGGCAGACGCCTCAAAATTCTTGGTCGGGTCCACCCCTTGCAAGATGGATTGTTGCAGGGCCGCTATTTCAGGTGACACCTCTGGCGAACCGGGCTGCTGATTGGCTACCGATGAGGAGGGCTGTCCATCTGCCGGTGTCTCTGGCCCGGTTGGAGCTGCATTGGCAGGGGCTTGGCTGTCATCGTAGGGGGCCAACATCAGTTTGGCGTCGTCAGCAATATTGAGCCTGGCGCCCGGCTGCAAGATCTCGCCGGGCTGGAGAGGACGGCTACTGCCATCGGCAAGCAGGATCTGAACATTGCCTTCTACTGAAGAGACGACGACGGTTTTGTCGATGATTTGGGTGCGCATATCCATTGCTCCAGGGTGACAGATCTTGATGCCTACACTCTATATGCCCGTGGATCATGATTCCGTTGCAAAAATGTATGGAATCGAATCTCTTTGGCTTCATGCGATGAAGCAAATCGAACGAATATTTTTTACATTTAAAAATCAATGAAATACCAATCAGACCAGCCGCGCTTTTGTTCATCTACTGCACAATAACGACGCATATATTTCAAATAGATATAAAAAAGGGCCCTTAATGGACCCCTTTCTATCGTGTAGTGCTGTTTATGGCAGTGGGAAGGCCGGGTGAACGAAGCCTTGATAACCATCGATGTGCAGGCTGGAGAGTACCTCAACCTGTTGCTGATCCTCCACCCGGGTCGCGATGGTCGTCACCCCAGCGTTGTGGGCAGCCCGGCATACGGCCGCCAGGAAGGAGGTGTCTGCACCTGGCTCCATCACCTGACTGGTATAGCCATGATCCACCTTGACGTAAGCGGGGGCCAGCTCTTCCAGATAACCCAGGGACTGGAAGTGGCGGCCATAGTGATCGACCCCCCACTGGAAGCCCAGCTCTCTCAGTGCCTCAACCAGGCGGGTCACATGTTCCCTGTGCTTCATGATGGCCGCTTCGGGGATCTCGAACAGCAGCCGCTCCTTGAGCTCGCCATTTTGCGTCAGATATTCCTTCAGCCATGACAGGAAGTCATCTGAACAGAGAGAGCCTGCCGTAATATTGATCGCCAGCACCAGCTCAGGCTGCTGCCTGAACAAGGGGAGGCAAGCGTCCAGCACCGCCTTGTCAAACTCGGCCCCCATCTTGAATTGCTCGATGGCGGGCAAGAACTGGCCAGCGAAGTAGTCGGTCCCATCTCGTGAAATAGAGGCGAACAGCTCGGCATGCAGACGCGCGCCATCATCGAAACGGCAAGCGGGCTGCGCCTTGAAACGCCAGAGGTTTCTGGTAATGGCGTCCTGCACCAGATCACGCCAGGCCAGGCGTCCCATCAGGCCTTGATCGGCCCCGCCCTCCATGACAACGGCCCCCCGTCGTTCGTTGCGCGCCTTGCCCAGCGCATTGTCCGCCTTGGTCAGCAGGGCAGAGAGATCGTCGTTGCCATCGCGCCCGGCGATCCCGACCACGGAGAGCGCTCCGCGTTCTCCCATGGGATTCACCACCAGGTCCGCGATACGGCTGTTGATGAGTTCCGCCATATCCTTGAGCTGTGACAGATCATCGGTAGGACAGAGCAAGGCGTATTCCGTGGCCGAGATCCGGGCAAGGGCCGCCCCGCTCCAGCCGTCCAACAGCTCCTTCAGCACCTGGGCAATGGATTTGACCATGTTGTCTCGCGCGGCAAAACCCTCGTCACGATAGAGATCGTCCAGCATGTCGACGGCCACCAGCATCACCCCGCCCTGGCCTGCCTCGGCAATCCAGGCATTGACCTGCCCGACGAAGTAGGAACGGTTGCCAAGTCCGGATACCGCATCGACATAGACACGGGCACGCAGGCTCTCCGCTTCGTCAGCCTGCTCCTTGAATTGCACAGCCAGCTTGCTCGAGAGGGTGTTGATGGCCTGCACCACCTGCTTCAACTCACGGGTTCTGGGTTCGGGAATGGCGTGACCGAAATGGTGCAGCTCTATCTCGACCGCCTGATCGCAGATAAGCTTGAGTGGCTTGAGCAGGAAGTTGAGCGCCCGCATCAACAGGAGTGTCGTGACAAGGAACCCGATCAGGAACCAGGTCGCCAGCTCGCTCATCCCCTGCCAAAGCTTGTAGTAGGCCTGCCCGGGGTGCCCCACAACTTTCAACTTGCCCAGTTGCAACCAACCCGAGGTCAGAATCGATTCATTGGATACCTCAGGGAACAGGTCCAGCCCGATGAACCACTGGGGCACCCCCTGAATATTGCTGCTGTTCTCCAGTTCGATGACATCTTTGGATGCCAGCAAATCGAGGCGGACCAGCTTGTAGTAACCCCCGTCAAAGACGGCCTTCATGACTGACTCGGCCCCGACCTTGTCACCGTTCTCCAGATAAGGCGTCAGTGCCAGACCCAGTGCGGTGGACGTATTGATGACGGTGGTCTCCTGCTGCTGAGCCAGATAGCTGCGGGTCGAATCGAACTGCACCCAGTAAGTGGCGGCAAACAGCAATCCGAACAGCAACAGCATGGTTGCCAATAGTTGTTTGTAGAGCGTCATAGGTTAACCATCCAAATTCACCACAGGCCGAGCCAATCGCCCTGAAGTCATGCGATTGCGTAAGTCATTCCATAGTCCCAGGCGCGATGACTGGCCGGCCATTTCCCCTTGACCACGCTCTTTCATCAACCACAGGTGACTACCGTTAAAGCTGTATATTGGTTTCAGATCCGCCCGCTGGCTGGCCGGACGAATGGAACCGACAAGATTGTCCAGAATGAGAGGAACTGATGCTGGCGTCTCATAATAGGCAACAACCATATGAAACTGGTTATAATCCAATGCCTTGACATATACCATTCGCATTTTTTCATCCGGAATGCCAAGCTCCAGCAGCGTAAAATACTTGGAAATGCTGAAGTCTTCACAATCTCCGCCCGCAGCCCCCAGAAACTCCAGAGGTGTCGCCCAATAATCCTTCTTGCGCCACAACTTGATGTCATCGACAAAGCGCATCTGGTTGAAAAACTGGTTTACCTTTTCAAGCTTCTGCCTGTCCGTCAGACCCGCAGCCTTGTTTTGAACCGCCAGGGTACGCCAACTGGTCACCCGCTTCCCGGCGCGAGGACCATAGGTCTCCTCCGCCCGCTTGACCAGTTTCATATCCTCCGATGACAAGGGCTGGCTGGCGCTGAGCAACAGGGGAATGGCGAGCAGAGCCAGCCACAACACGCGGAAAGACCAGGGGAGCGTCGGGCGGATGCGCCACCACGGTCGACGCAGCATGCCCTCGAACTTGTCTCCCGATATAACACGGTTTCCCTGCAGCATGTCATCACACTCTTCAGGTGAACGCCGGACACATAAAAGAATGACTGCAGCAAGCTGCAGCCATTCCTCTTGCCTGACATTGCATCAGCGCGATGGCCATCAGTTGTTGTTGGCCTGCCACTCGGCTGGCTGCTGCACATTCATGGCATTGAGCAGACCCCCCGTGGCATTGAGGATGCGATAATCCGCCAGCAGGGAGTCATACTCGGCCGTGATGTAGCTGCGGCGCGCCTCGAACAGTTCGTTTTCCGTGTTCAGGACGTCCAGCAAGGTCCGCTGTCCCAGGCCAAACTGCTTCTTGTATGCCTGCACGGTGTCGTAGCTGGCGTCCACGTGCTCTTTCAGGAAGACTTTCTGTTTGGCCAGCGACTCCTTGGCATTCCAGGCCAGACGAGTCCCTTCCTCCACCTGACGGAAGGCATTCAGGTGAATGTCCTTTGCCTGGGAATAGAGCGCAGAGGTGGCCTTGCTTTCGGCCAGATCGGAGCCACCACGGAACAGGTTGTAACGCATCCGGACCATGGCGGTAAGATCGTCGTTGCGACCCTTGACTGCATCGATATCCTCGTTCCAGTTCTGATCCACTTCGAAGGCCACATTCGGGTAGAACCCGGACTTGGAACCTTCATGCTGATACTTGGCCTCTTCGATATCCTGCAGGGAAGAGAGCAGGGTCGGGTGTACCTCGGTCGCCGTCTTCAGCGCATCCTCCAGGGTGGTGGGCAACAGCTGGGCGTTCGGGACGGGCTGCACCAAGTCCTTGGGCACTTCATTCACGACACGGATGAACTCGCTCTCGGCATCCCGATAGTTGTTCTCCGCTGCCGCCTGGTTGGAATAGGCACGCGCCACCCGGCCGTCGATCTGGGTCTGATCCGCCGTCGACCCGAGACCGGAGTCGGTCCGTTTCTGGATGTCGCTGCGGATCTGCTCGTGGGTTTCCAGGTTCTGCTTGGAGAGCTCCAGGATCTCCTGCTGACGCAGCATGTTGAGGTACACCTCCGCCACGCGCAGCGCTGTGTTCTCCGCCTCGGAGATCAGGGCCAGGCGTTGTGCCTGGGCTGCGGCGTCGGTCCGGGCCACGTTGTTGCTGACATCGAAACCGTCAAACAGCATCTGGCGCAGGCTGATCCCGGCCTCCTTGCGGGTCATGGAATCATCGATCGTCTGCGAATTGGCGCCTGCTGCACGGGTCGTGGGGCTGTCGGTCTTCTCGTAGCCGACGCCACCACGCAGATCGATGGTGGGATAGTAGCCGCCCTTGGCTCCATCATGCTGGTACAGCCGTGCCTGATAGAGATCAAAAGCTTCCTTGATTTTCGGATGGGTAGCCAGGGACTGTGCCACTGACTGTTCCAGCGTCTGTGCCTGGCTCAGGCCCGGGAACAGTATGGTGCCACTAACCAGCATGGCAACAATCGTCTTCTTCATGGTATCTCCAGTCATGTTGTTTTTTGATTGTTGGCTTATCGTTCTCTCAGTGCCGACTGCTTAGCCCTCAAGATGGGTTTCAGCAAGTAGTCTAGGACACTTTTTTTACCAGTAATGATATCTGCACTGGCTAACATACCGGGGATGATGGGAAGTGCGTTAAGCTCATCGCCCAGATAACTCTTCTCGGTTCGTACTCGCACCAGATAGAAGGAGTTGCCCTCCTCATCCTGGATAGAGTCGGCGCTTATCTGTTCAACCTTTCCATGTAAACCTCCATAAACAGTGAAATCATAAGCGGTTATCTTGACCACTGCCTCCAATCCGGGTCTCAGGAACGCAATGTCCTTGGGTGATACCTTGGCCTCCACCAGCAGGGTGTCCTCCAGCGGCACTATCTCCATCAGGTCCATGCCCGGCTGGACAACCCCTCCCAGGGTATTGATCTTGAGCTTCTTGATGGTGCCTTTGAGAGGCGCTATCACGCTGGTTCTATCGACCCTGTCTCGCAGGCCAACCTGCCCCTCGGACAGCTGGCTCAACTTGCCCTGACGCTCATTGAGCTCGGTCTGGGAGTCGGCCCTGAATTTCAGGGCGATATCGTTGCGCTTGGAGATGGTCTCCCGCAGCACGGAGTTGAGCTTGGGCACCAGCAGACGATTCGCCTCCAGCTCTCCCTGCATCTCGTTCACCTGCCGCTCCAGCTTTATCAGCTCCACTTGGGGAACTATACCCTCTTTTGCAAGGGGGCGACTGATGTTCAGTTCCTGACGTGCGAGATCCACGCTGCGGCTCACGGTCCTGATCTTGGCGTTGAGTTCGATCGTCTCCTGCTCTTTCTGCTCGATCTGCTGCCCCAGGATATAGAGCTGGTTCTTCAGATTGTTGAGCCGCGCCTCCTGCACCGATCTTTCACGGGCAGCATATTCGGCAAACACGTTCTCGTACCCCTCGGGGAAGTCGATGGCCTGCTTGTCGATGACGACCTGCTCACGCCAGCCCAGATTGGGCTCGTTCTTGACCACCACGCTGCGGATTTCGGCGCGCAGGCGGGCAATATCCCCCTTGAGGGTGACCAGCTCCTGCTCCCGCTCGCGAAAATCGGACTTGAAACGGGTGTCGTCAATGCGCAGCAGAGGCTGTCCCTTCTCGACGATGTCCCCTTCCTTGACGAAGATCTCCTTGACGATCCCCCCTTCCAGATTCTGGATCACCTGCAGCTGACGCGACGGGATCACCTTGCCCTGGCCAACGGTGACTTCGTCAAGCTCGGCCCAGGCGGCCCAGACGATGGCACTCATGAAAAACAGGAAGCAGGCCCAGAGCAGTACCCTGGCACGGGTCGGCGTCGTCAGCAGGACGGCGGCAGCACCGTCGTCCACGAACTCCAGGTGCTCGGGTGCGGGCAAGACGGTGTCCGAACTCGCCTTCTTGAACCAGTTGTTAGACATTAGCCGTCTCCTGCACCCGCACCTTGCCTTCCTTCAACTGTTGCAGCACCGCCTCCTTGGGACCGTCCGCCACGATTTTTCCCTGCTCCACGACGATGACCCGGGAGGCGACGTCCAGCATGGAGGTCTTGTGGGTGATGAGGATCAGGGTAGTCTCTGGCCCGAGGCGTGCCAGCTCCTGCTTGACGTGCATCTCTGACTGGTTGTCCATGTTGGAAGTGGGCTCATCCATCACCAGGATGGGCGGATCGTTGAGCAGGGCACGGGCCAGCAGGATGGCCTGTCGCTGACCACCGGAGAGCTGACGCCCCCCCTCGCCAATCTGTCTGTCGAGACCATTGGGATCCCGGTTGGTGAAGTTGGTCACCCCTGCCCGTTTGGCGGCGCGCAACACCCGGGTATCGTCCACCAGGGGATTGCCCAGCATGATGTTGTCACGTACCGAGCCAAAGAAGAGGGTCACATCCTGCGGCACGCAGCCGATGTTGCGGCGAATGGCGGTCGGTGGCAGCTGATCCAGCTCGAACCCGTCCAGGCGCACCAGGCCATCCGTCGGGCGATAGAGCCCCATCAGCAGTTTTTCGAGGGTAGTCTTGCCCGCCCCTATCCGACCGATGATGGCAACCTTCTCGCCCGGCTCGATACGCAGGTTGATGTTGTGCAGGGTGCTGCTCTCCATGCCCGGATACTTGAAGGAGACATTCTCGAACTCGATACGGCCCTGGATCACGGGGTGGTGGATGTACTGCCTGCCCTCCTCCTGTTCCCCCGGGGTCATCATGATTTTCTCCAGGATCTCCAGAGCAGACTTGGCCTGGTTGTAGCGGGTCGAGAGCACGGAGAGCTGCACCATGGGGGCGATGGCACGGCTCGATAACATGACGGCCGCTATCATGCCCCCCATGGTCACCAACCCCTCCGAGATCTGGTAGACGCCGACGATGACCAGCCCCACAGTCACCACCTGCTGGATATAGCTCGCGAGCGACGACATGGAGTTGGTGATGCGCCGGGTTTGAACACCCCAGGTCGAAATGTGGGACACCGCCTGCTCCCACCGGTGCTGGAACATGCTCTCGGCCCCGAAGATCTTCACCGTCTCTAGGCCCGAGATGCTCTCGATCAGGTTGGCGTTTTTCTGGGAGGCGAGGCGGGATCCCTCCTCGATGGACTGTTTGAGCGGCGCCTGGATATAGAAGCTGTAGGCCACCAGGATCAGGATGGCGACGATGGGGACCACCACCATGACGCCGGCGAAGAGCCAGATGATGAACAGGAAGAAGATGGCAAACGGCAGGTCGATCAGGGTGGAGACGGTGGCCGAAGTAAAGAACTCCCGCACCGATTCAAACTCCTGCAGGTGCTTGGCAAAGGCACCTGTCGATGCCGGACGGGACTCCATCTTCATCCCCATCACCTTGGCGAAGATCTTGGCCGACAGCAGCACGTCGGATTTCTTGCCGGCGATGTCGATGAAATAGCTGCGCAGCTGGCGCATCACGAAGTCAAACGTAAAGACCACCATGGCCCCGACGGCCAACACCCAGAGGGAGTCGAACGCCAGATTCGGCACTATCTTGTCGTACACGTTCATGGTGAACAGGGGGCTGGCGATGGCAAACAGATTGATGAGAATGGACGCCACCAGCACATCACGGTAGATGCCGCGGGACTCGAACAGCGTGCTCCAGAACCAGTGACCGTCGCGGGTCTCCAGCACCTTGGGAGAACGCTCATCGAACTTGAACTGCCGCTTGACGTAAAACAACCGGCCACTGTATTCGTCACCAAGCTGGGCAGTGCTGACCCATTGGGCCGCATCCCCTGCCTGGGGGAAGATGACCTTGGCCTGGCTGCGGTCTTCATTCCATTCCAGCAGGATGCAGGCCCCGCCATTGCGCGTCTGCAGCACACAGGGCAACAGCAGGGGGGAGATCTGTTCGAGGGGCTGGATCACCTCCCGGGCGGAGAGACCACCACGCTCGGCGGCGCGGCTGAAGAGGGCCGTACTCAGACGGCCCGAGACCAGTGGCAAGCCCGTGGTGAGAGCATCCTGGCTATTGGGCACCCCATAAAAACGGGTCAAAAAGACCAGGCACTCCAATAGCTCATCTATATGGCTGGTTTCAGCTTGCATAGCATCCCATCAAAACATGATTCAGAAGGTGGTCACTGGCATCCTCTCCCGGCACCGTGCGGCGTTCCATGCACACAGGGCAGGCCCCGCCATACACCGGCACCCCCGTCAGCGCATCGGGCATTGAGATGGCATGCCATAGCCAGACTCACCTGTTTTCATGCCGGGAAGGGGGCAGGGCTCGCGGTGTCGTCAAAGAACCTGCCACTGCGTGCGAAACAGGCTCGCACGGCACATCAAGGGCAAAGAGTTATTGATAACCATATCTTTTTAAGCCGACCATCTTATCAAGGCGACCTGCCCGAAACTATACTGCAAAGACTGAAAATCATCTAATAACCCTCTGTTTTTTTAATGAAATTAGAGCTGATGTTCATGCATCTGAGAGGGTGAAGGGGCGCCCCAGTCGCTGCCCCTGGGGGCCGGAACGAGCCAGCTCGGCGGCGATAGCCGCCATGGCGGTCCAGCGGTTCTCGCACCAGGCGGGGGCCAGCAGGGTCGGTCGGCGCGCCGAGGCCGACACGCGGTGATAGACCACCTCGGGGGGCGTGTGCTGGATCATGGCGACCGCCGCCTCCACATACTGCTCCTGGGTCAGCACCTCCAGCCTGCCCGCCTGCCACGCCTTGCCAAGGGTGCTACCCTGCACCACGTGGAGCGGATGCAGCTTGATCCCCTCCACCCCGGTTTCCACGACGCGGTGCAGGGTCTCCAGACTGTCCATGGGCACTTCACCTGGCAAGCCGACGATAAGGTGCGCACACACCTTGATGCCACGCAGATGGGCTCGCCGTACCGCATCGGCGTAGGCGGCGTAGCCATGGCCCCGATTGATGCGGGCAAGGGTCTTGTCGCTCGCGCTCTGCAGCCCGAGCTCCAGCCACACCTCGTAGCCCCGGGCCTGATAGCCGGCCAGGAGGTCGAGCACCGCGTCCGGCACGCAGTCGGGGCGAGTCCCCACGCATAGCCCCACCATGTCGCTGACCGACAGCGCCTCCTCATACATGCGTTGCAGGTATTCCACCTCGGCATAGGTGCTGGTGTAGGCCTGAAAATAGGCGAGGTAGCGCCTGGCACGGGTCACCTCGTCCCGGCGCGCCAGCAGTTGCTGCACCACGGAGAGTTGCTGGGCCGACTCGTCGGCGAAGGAGGAGACATTGCAGAAGGTGCAGCCGCCGCGCCCCAGGGTACCGTCCCGGTTGGGGCAGGTGAAGGCGCCATGAATGGAGAGTTTGTGGATCTTCTGGCCGTGACGCTGCTTGAGATCCTGGCCAAACGTATTGATGAGTTCGTGTAACTGCATGACACCTCCGAAATGAGACGCCATTTTACCGGGACGGGTCGCCTGACAGGCTGCGCTGGATCAAGGGCAACCCTCCCCCAAAACCATATAAATATTCAAATCAGACAGGATAAATACCCAATAGAAGGCATTTATGGCTACTTTTGGAAACTAGCGAAGCGCCACACCGAACGGAAAAAGAAAGTGCAACCAACCTATAAGCATCTGTTCAAAATGAAAAAATCCTGATTAGACCGCATCTGGGCAAATGCAAGGTGCAGGATCCTGAAATGTGATCCCTGTCGGACCCAGGCCGCATGGATTTGTAAAATTACTACAGTTCTCCGCAGCGAAGCACTCAACCATCAAAGCCACCAATAACAGTCAATATGACCAAACAACAACTGATACGCAGCATTAAATACATAAAAATCCTAATCGAGTCTCTGAAACCCACATTTTGTTATGGCGATGTAACATTGCAAACAGGCGGGATGTCCAATTGACCTTGCCGAAAAATCCCATTAGTTTGGAGATTCGCCACCTCAGGCGGACGGAACCACAAGAGCCAATCGCAATTTATGCAATCTGTTGATGACAGTGCGATGGAAGGCCGAGCAAGGGAGAAATGCAATGTCACTATATGATCCAAAGCTGGAGAGGGATAACTGTGGCTTCGGCCTGTTGGCCCACATGGAAGGGGAAGCCAGCCACAAGCTTGTCCGTCTCGCGATGTCAGCCTTGGCTCGCATGCAGCACCGTGGCGGTATCTCCGCCGACGGCAAGACCGGCGACGGCTGCGGCCTGTTGCTGCAAAAACCCGACAGCTTCTTTAGAGCGGTCGCCGAAGAGAAGGGATGGCACCTTGGCCGCAACTATGCGGTCGGCATGCTGTTCCTGAACCCCGATCCCATCCTGGCCCAGGCCACGCGCGACATCATCGACGAGGAGCTGGAAAAGGAAACCCTGAGTCTGGTCGGTTGGCGCAAGGTGCCCATCGATACCAATGTACTCGGCACCATCGCCAAGGCTTCTCTGCCCAGCATTGAACAGGTCTTTGTCAACGCCCCCCCGGGCTGGGTCGACAAGGATCTCGAGCGCCGCCTCTACATAGTTCGCCGCCGTATCGAAAAGCGCATCAGCGACGACTACTTCTATGTGGTCAGCCTCTCCAACCTGGTCACCGTCTATAAAGGGTTGTGTATGCCGGTGGACCTGCCGCGCTTCTATCTGGATCTCGCCGACATCCGCATGCAGGCGGCCATCTGCGTCTTCCACCAGCGCTTCTCCACCAACACCAGCCCGCGCTGGCCGCTGGCACAACCGTTCCGCTACCTCGCCCACAACGGCGAGATCAACACCATCGCCGGCAACCGCCAGTGGGCCAAGGCGCGCAGCTACAAGTTCGCGACCCCGCTCATCCCGGATCTGCAGGAAGCCGCCCCCTTCGTCAACACCACGGGATCGGATTCCTCCAGTCTCGACAACATGCTGGATCTCTTCCTGGCTGGCGGCATGGATCTGTTCCGTGCCATGCGCCTCCTGATCCCGCCTGCGTGGCAGAAGCACCCGAACATGGATGACGACCTGCGCGCCTTCTACGACTTCAACTCCATGCACATGGAGCCCTGGGACGGCCCGGCCGGCATCGTCATGACCGACGGTCGCTACGCCACCTGCGCGCTCGACCGCAACGGCCTGCGTCCCGCCCGCTACGTCATCACCAAGGACAAGTTCATCACCCTCGCCTCCGAGGTCGGCACCTGGGACTACACCCCGGACGAAGTGCTGGAGAAGGGCCGCGTCGGCCCGGGCGAGCTGTTCGTGGTCGACACCAGCAACGGCAAGATCTGGACCAGCTTCGAGATCGACGACGACCTCAAGAGCCGTCACACCTACAAGCAGTGGATGGACAAGCACTGCAAGCGACTGGTGCCGTTCGAGCAGATGGATGACGCCAGCACCGGTGCCCGCGAGTTCCCGGACGACCGCCTCAAGACCTATCAGAAGCTGTTCGGCTACTCCTACGAGGAGCTGGATCAGGTGATCCGCGTGCTCGGCGAGAACGGCCAGGAGGCGGTGGGCTCCATGGGGGATGACACCCCCATGGCGGTGCTCTCCTCCAGCCAGCGCACCCTGTACGACTACTTCCGCCAGATGTTCGCCCAGGTGACCAACCCGCCCATCGATCCCCTGCGTGAAAACCACGTCATGTCCCTGGCCACCTGTATCGGCCGCGAGCAGAACGTGTTCAACGAGACCTTCGGCCACGCCCACCGGGTGCTGTTCCAGTCACCGATCCTGCTCTACTCCGACTTCCACCAGTTGCTGGCCCTGGAAGGGGAGCACTATCGCCATGCGGTGCTGAGCCTCAACTACCAGCCCGAAGAGGGGTTGCAGGCGGCTCTGGAGCGCCTGTGCGAAGAGGCCAAGGCCGCGGCCCGCAGCGGCACCGTGCTGCTGGTGCTGTCGGATCGTGACATCAGCCCGGATACCCTGCCCATCCCGGCCGCCATGGCGGTGGGGGCGGTGCAGCGCACCCTGGTGGACAACAACCTGCGCTGTGACGCCAACATCCTGGTGGAGACCGCGAGCGTGCGCGACCCGCACCACTTCGCCGTCCTGCTGGGCTTCGGCGCCACCGCCATCTACCCCTATCTCGCCTACGAGACCCTCGCCAAGCAGGTAGAAGAAGGCGTGCTCAAGATGAGCCTGCGCCAGGCCATGCTCAACTACCGCAACGGCATCAACAAGGGCCTCTACAAGGTGATGTCCAAGATGGGCATCAGCACGGTGGCGAGCTACCGCTGCTCCCAGCTGTTCGAGGCGGTGGGTCTGTCCAGCGCCGTGGTCGAGCTCTGCTTCCGCGGCGTATCGAGCCGCATCCAGGGTGCCGATTTTGTCGACATCCAGCAGGATCAGGTGAACCTGGCTCGCCTGGCCTGGCTCGGTCGCAAGCCGCTGGCCCAGGGCGGGCTGCTCAAGTTCGTCCACGGCGGCGAATACCACACCTACAACCCGGACGTGGTGCAGACCCTGCAAGTGGCGGTGCGCTCCGGCAACTATGCCGACTACAAGGAGTACGCTCGCCTGGTGAACGAGCGCCCGGTCGCCACCCTGCGGGATCTGCTGGTGCTCAAGAAAGAGACCACACCGGTGGCGCTGGATCAGGTCGAGCCTGCGGCCAGGCTGTTCCCCCGCTTCGACTCCGCCGCCATGTCCATCGGCGCCCTGGGCCCGGAAGCCCACGAGGCCCTGGCCATCGCCATGAACCGCCTCGGCGGTCAGAGCAACTCCGGCGAAGGTGGCGAAGATCCCAAGCGCTTCGGCACCGAGAAGAACTCCCGCATCAAGCAGGTGGCATCGGGTCGCTTCGGCGTTACCCCCCACTACCTGATGAACGCTGACGTGGTGCAGATCAAGGTCGCCCAGGGCGCCAAGCCCGGCGAAGGTGGCCAGCTGCCCGGTGACAAGGTGACGGCCCAGATCGCCAAGCTGCGTTACTCCGTGCCCGGCGTAACCCTGATCTCGCCGCCGCCGCATCACGACATCTACTCCATCGAGGATCTGGCCCAGCTCATCTTCGACATCAAGCAGATCAACCCGAACTGCCTGGTGTCGGTCAAGCTGGTCTCCGAGCCCGGCGTCGGCACCATCGCCTGCGGCGTGGCCAAGGCCTACGCGGACTTCATCACCGTCTCCGGCTACGACGGCGGCACCGGTGCAAGCCCCCTCACCTCGGTCAAATACGCCGGCTCCCCCTGGGAGCTGGGCCTGGCCGAAACCCAGCAGGCCCTGGTCGCCAACGGCCTGCGCCACAAGGTGCGCCTGCAGGTGGACGGCGGTCTCAAGACGGGTCTGGACATCATCAAGGCGGCCATCCTCGGCGCCGAGAGCTTCGGCTTCGGCACCGGCCCCATGGTGGCGCTGGGCTGCAAATACCTGCGTATCTGCCACCTGAACAACTGCGCCACCGGCGTCGCCACCCAGGATGAGAAGCTGCGTCGCGAGCACTTCACCGGCCTGCCGGAGATGGTGATGAACTACTTCAAGTTCATCGCCGAGGAGACCCGCGAGTTGATGGCCGAACTCGGTGTCACCCAGCTGACTGACCTGATTGGCCGTACCGACCTGCTGGCAGCCCTGCCCGGCCTCACCGCCCGTCAGGCCAAGCTGGACTTGTCCGGCGTGCTGGCCCGCCCGGTGGCACCGGAAGGCTCCAGCCTGTTCAGCCAGCAGCACAACCCCACCTTCGACAAGGGGCCGCTCAACCTCAAGATGGTGGAAGACCTGCTGGAGGCCGTCGAGAACATGAGTGGCGGCGAGTTCCGCTACGACATCCGCAACACCGACCGCTCCGTGGGTGCGCGCCTCTCCGGCGAGATAGTGAAACGCCATGGCAACCAGGGCATGGCGGCTGATCCGGTTCGGGTTCACTTCAACGGCACCGCAGGCCAGAGCTTCGGCGTCTGGAACGCGGGCGGTCTTGAGATGATCCTCACCGGGGATGCCAACGACTACGTGGGCAAGGGGATGACCGGCGGCAAGCTGGTGATCAAGCCCCACGTCGGCGTGGCGTTCAAGTCCCACGAGGCGGCCATCATCGGCAACACCTGCCTCTACGGCGCCACCGGCGGCAAGCTCTATGCGGCCGGCACCGCCGGCGAGCGCTTCGCGGTGCGCAACTCAGGGGCCCTCGCTGTGGTCGAGGGGATCGGCGACAACGGCTGTGAATACATGACAGGCGGCATCGTCACCGTGCTCGGCGAGACCGGCGTCAACTTCGCGGCGGGCATGACAGGCGGCTTTGCCTACGTGCTCGACGAGTGCGGCAGCTTCGCCAAGCGCACCAACCCCGAGCTGGTCGAGCTGCTGGAGGTGGCGGATCTCGCCATCCACCAGGAGCACCTGCGCGGCATCATCACGGCGCACCTCAACGAAACCGGCAGCTCGCGCGCCGAGGAGATCCTGGCCAACTTCGACTCCTATGTGCCCAAGTTCAGGCTGATCAAACCCAAGTCCAGCGACGTCAAGTCCCTCTTGGGCCACACCAGCCGTTCCAGTGCAGAACTCAGAATCCAGGCGCAATAAGGAGGGAACCCTATGAGCCAGAACGTATTCCAGTTTATCGATGTCCAGCGGGTCGACCCGCCCAAGAAGCCGCTCAAGATCCGCAAGATCCAGTTCGTGGAGATCTACGAGCCCTTCAACCAGGCCCAGGTCGGCATGCAGGCGGATCGCTGCCTCGACTGCGGCAACCCCTATTGCGAGTGGAAGTGTCCGGTCCACAACTACATCCCCAACTGGCTGAAACTGGCCAACGAGGGGCGCATCCTGGAGGCGGTGGAACTCTCCCACCAGACGAACAGCCTGCCGGAGGTGTGCGGTCGCGTCTGCCCGCAGGACCGTCTGTGCGAGGGTGCCTGCACCCTCAACGACAGATTCGGTGCCGTGACCATAGGCAACATCGAAAAATACATCACTGACAAGGCGTTCGAGATGGGCTGGCGCCCGGACCTCTCCAAGGTGGTCAAGACCGGCAAGCGGGTCGCCGTCATCGGTGCAGGCCCTGCCGGCCTTGCCTGCGCCGACGTGCTGGCACGCAACGGCGTGACCCCGGTAGTGTTCGACAAATACCCGGAGATAGGTGGCCTGCTCACCTTCGGCATTCCCTCCTTCAAGCTGGAAAAGGAAGTGATGCAGCGCCGTCGCGAGATCTTCGAGGGGATGGGGGTGGAATTTCGCCTCGAGACCGAAGTGGGCCGTGACGTCACCTTCGCCGACCTGCTCGGCGAGTTCGATGCAGTCTTCCTCGGGGTCGGCACCTACAAATATATGAAGGGCGGCTTTGCCAACGAAGAGGCGCCGGGGGTCTACGACGCCCTGCCCTACCTCATCTCCAACGCGAACCGCTTGCTGGGCTTCGAGAAGGCGCAAGCCGACTACATCGACTTCGCCGGCAAGCAGGTGGTGGTGCTGGGGGGCGGTGACACCGCCATGGACTGCGTGCGCACCGCCATCCGTCAGGGGGCCGATCGGGTGATCTGTGCCTACCGCCGGGATGCCGAGAACATGCCGGGCTCCAAGCGGGAGGTGAAGAACGCCCAGGAGGAAGGGGTGGAATTTATGTTCAACCTGCAACCTGTCGGGGTCGAACTGGATGCCCATGGCCGCACCTGTGGCATCAAGGTGGTGAGCACCGCGCTCGGTGAGCCCGATGCCAATGGCCGACGCAACCCTGTGGTGATCGAAGGCTCAGAGCAGGTGTTGCCCGCCGATGCGGTGGTGATGGCGTTCGGCTTCCAGCCCAACCCCCAGCCCTGGATGGCAGAGCACGGGGTCGAGCTCGACAACCGGGATCGTATCAAGGCACCGGAGAAGGCCGAGTACGCCTTCCAGACCAGCAACCCCAAGGTGTTTGCCGGTGGTGACGCGGTGCGCGGCTCGGATCTGGTGGTGACCGCCATCTACGAGGGTCGCAAGGCGGCCGAAGGGATCATGGACTATCTGGCCGTGTAACCCGCCATCCCTGATCTGTACCAACCAACAAACAGCCCCGCTTATGCGGGGCTGTTTTTTTCTGGCTGATAGTCAACAGCCTCAGGGTGTAGCCACCCGGGTAAAGTTCACCGTAGGGCAGCTGGGCGCCACTCCCTCGGTCAGGGCCAGCGGCAGGGGGCGGTAGTTGAGCCGATAGTGGCCCGGCTGCGACAGATCGTAGACCAGGGTCAGATCCGCATCCGCCCTCTCCTGCCTGCCCTGCTCCAGCAGGAGGAAGTCGTCGGCCCCGGGCGCGCCGCGCTTGGCCAGGGGCCCCTTGTAGGGCACAGGCCTGCCATCGCGCTGCAGCTCGATGGCATCGGCAAACCAGCCCTCGAAGGGGGTGAACCAGGTCAGGACCTGCAGCGCCCCCTCCCCCCGGTTGGTCAGGGTCATCACCAGGGGCAGGGGCTCGTTCACCCCGCTCTCGGCCTTGACCGACAGTTCGCACTGCAGGGGGGCCAGCGCCAGGGTGGTGAGCAGGAGTGTCATCATGGTGCCTCCATCAAAAAAGGGGCCCTGGGGGCCCCTGTTCGTGACTCAGTTTTCGCTCGGGGTATTCTCGGCGAAATACTCGTGGTTGTCGGCGTTGTTCAGCGCCTTCTGGGGATCCGTGCTCGCCAGGTTGCGGGCATTGGCCTGACCGTACCCCAGATCGTCGGTGCCCGCCACCACGTTGAAGTGGCTCAGCTCGTGGACTATGGTGCCGGCGCGGGAATCGGTCCCGTTGACGGGCGCGGTCCAGAAGCTCTTGCACAGATAGACCTTGTAGGGCTGATCCGGATAGACATAGGCAAAGTAGCTCTGCTTGCAACCGCAGTCGAAGGTGAGCGGCTTGTTGTCGATGGCATCCTTGATCTTGCTGAAGTTCGTCTCGGCCTGATCCCAGCGGGAGGCGTCATAGGCACCAAACCAGCTGCGATAGCGCTGGCCGCTCGGCTTGTCGACCGCCAGATAGCTGCTGGCGTTGTTGGTGATGCTGCTGGCCGCATCGAGAGCCGCCAGGATGTCGCTCTTCTGGGTATTGGTGCAGCGGCCGCTGAAGCTGACCGAGGCGGTCACCGCCTGGGGCTCGGAGACGGCAACCTTGGCCTGTACCCTGTCATCGTTTACCCCTTCCACCCAGAGGGTCACCGCATTGGACTCGCTCGCCTGGGCCTGCTTGGCCTTGGCGGCCTTGCCTTCCTGCGGCACGGCTGGCAGCAGGTAGCGGATGCTGTACTGCCCCTGGGCACTCATGTCGTAGAGACCGGAGACCTCCGCCTGCACCGTCAGGCTCTGGCCAGCCTTGAGCAGCTGGAAGTCCTTGTCGGTCGGGGCCGCCCGCTTGATCAGGGCACCCTCGTAGCCCACCTTCTGGCCATCCCGCTCCACCAGGAACAGGGGAGCATCCTCGCTGCCCGGCAGTTGCCATTTGAGCAGACGGACCGGCTTGTCCCCGGTATTGGTCAGGGTCAGGTTGACGCGCACGTCGTCGGTACTGCCATCCACCAGGGTGAGCCGGGCGTCGAGCCCTGCGGCGCAGAGCGGAGAGGCCATCACGCCGGCCAGCAGCAGGGCAAGGGGAGTCGCTTTCATCATTTTTCCTCATTCATTGAGTGGCGCCATCAGGCGGTTTGCTTCCATGTGGCCCTCTTCGGGGCCCATCCACCCTAGAGCAGAAGCACGGCGCCTCCCCCCCTCCATATGGGGGACGCCCCCCATCAGAGGGGGCCTTCCCCGGCTACGACAAAAGCTGCCCCCTTGGCGCTGCATCATGACGCCCTCCTGCCACCGGCGAGCATCCATAAAAAACCCGGCACAGGGCCGGGTAGTGAAGGTCATGCCGGGTGGCGACCGGGATCAGGCGCCCGCCAGCAGCGCCAGGGCCGGCTGCTCGTTGCCCGGCATCACGCGATAACTCTTGTGGTGCTTGACGAGGCTGGTCTTCTTGTTGCCCTGGCTCAGCAGCAGGCCGCGGGCGAAGGCCGCCTCGGCCAGCACCCGCTCGTCACCGCGCACATAGAGGGTGAGCGGCTTGACCAGCTCGCCCGCCTCGATGTGGCCCTGATACTCGCTGGCACTGATGATGAGGCTCGACTGGCCACCCGATTGCAGGCGCAGCTTGGCGTTCACCTCGCTGGTGGTCAGCACCAGCCAGCCCGCCGCCTCCAGCTCCGCCAGCAGGTCGGCCAGCCGGGCCCCCAGCTGCACGGGCTCGGCCATGGCGCGCTCGTACTGGCGCAGGATCCGCTCCAGCAAGCCTTTCAGATCGGCGCCAGCCCCCAGGGTGCGGCCCAGTTGCACCCACGCCTTCAAGTCCTCCATCACCAGCCGGGAGAAGCGCTTCTCCTTGAGGGAGTCCGCCATCCAGGTGCAGAGGAAGTGGCTCTCCTGGGCCGGGGTGCGCTTGCCGCTCTTCTGGGCGGCGGTGCGGGCCAGCTCGGCCAGGCTCTGGCTGGCCATGTCAAACAGGGCCTGGTTGTAGGTGGGAAGGGTCATGGCGGATCCTCGCGTGATGACAGAGATGGCAAAGGCGCCGGTGGCGCCTTTGCAGTGCAATGGGGTGGCCCGGCGCGCTTACTTCGGCTGGCGGGGCTTCTTGGCGGCCGCCAGGCGCTTGAGGCGCTGCCCCTGCAACCTGGACTCGGCCATGGCCTGGGCGGCGGCATTGTCGGCGCGCTCCGGGCGCTTGCCGAAACGGCGGCGCTCCTGCAGCTGCTTGATCAGGTCGTCGCGGCTGCTCACCTCGTAGCCCGGCACCATGATGCGGCGGATCTTCTGGCCGATGAGGGCCTCGATCTCCAGCAGGGTGCGCTCCTCCTCGCGGCTGACGAAGGAGATGGCCATGCCGCTCTTGCCGGCGCGGCCGGTACGGCCGATGCGGTGCACGTAATCTTCCGCGAGGAACGGCAGATCGTAGTTGACCACGTAGGCGAGATCCGGGATGTCCAGACCGCGGGCGGCCACTTCGGTGGCCACCAGCACCCGCAGCTTGCCTTCGGTGAACTCGCGCAGGGCGCGGCGACGGCTGCCCTGGGCCTTGTCACCGTGCACCACGGCAGACTTGATGCCGTCGAGGTTCAGCTCTTCCACCAGCTCGTCACAGCTCTCGCGGGTGCTGGCAAACACCAGCACCTGCTGCCAGTTCTGCTTGCCGATGAGCTCGGAGAGCAGCTCGCGCTTGCGCTTCTGCTCCACCGGATAGACGGTGTGGCTGACGGTGTCGGCGGTGGAGTTCTGCTTGTTGACGCTCACCACCTGGGGCTTGTCCAGCATCAGGTTCGCGAGCTTCTTCACCGCCTCGGAGAAGGTGGCGGAGAAGAGCAGGTTCTGACGGGTCTTGTTGACCGCCTGCAGGATCTGCTGCACATCGGCGCTGAAGCCCATGTCGAGGATGCGGTCCGCCTCGTCCAGCACCAGGGTCTCGACCCCGGAGAGGCTCAGGTTGCAGGCGGTGAGGTGTTCGAGCAGACGGCCCGGGGTCGCCACGATAATGTGAGCGCCCGCTTTCAGCCGCTTGGCCTGCACGTCCTGCTTGCCACCACCAACGAGGGTCAGGGTGGTGATATCCAGGTACTTGGCGAAGTCATTGATATTGCTCGCCACCTGGGCCGCCAGCTCGCGGGTCGGGGTCAGGATCAGCACCCGGGCGTTGGACGGCTGCACCGGCGCCGGATTGTCCACCAGGCGTTGCAGGATGGGCAGGGCAAAGGCCGCGGTCTTGCCGGTCCCGGTCTGGGCGCTCGCCAGCAGGTCGCGGCCACGGCGCACGGCCGGGATGGCTTGCTGCTGCACAGGGGTCATCTCCTGATAACCGCAATCTGAGATGGCGCGCAAAATCTCGGGGGCAAAATCGAACGATTCAAATCTCATCTTGGGTTCCTGTGTTCCAGCTGGGCTGTAGTTGGCGTGAGTGGCCTGAGCGGGCGTCTGGCCCTGCGTTGGCGCGGCTTGGGGCCAAGGACGGCTGGGACTGACATCACGTCAGAAAGTGAGCCGGAAAATGGCGGGCGCGAAGTGTAACAGATAGGCGGCGGGATTGCCGCCTCAAATGGCCTGTATTTTTCCATGGACGGCGCCCGCCCGAGGGAAGGCGCCGCCGAGGAGCGGGGTCAGCGCACACGCTTGGTCGGGCGCTTGAGCAGCCGCATGCCGATGGCGGCCACCGCGATGATGAAGAGTGCAAAAGAGGTGATCAGCAGGCACTTGGTCAACAGCTCGTGGTGATTGGCCAGGACCGGGGTCGCCATCATGGCCTTGCCAACCAGGCTGAGCAGCAGGGACCAGAGGAAGGCGCTGGCAAAGCTGACCATCGCCACCCGCAGCAAGTTGAGGCGTGACACCCCCATCAGCATGGGAGTCAGTACCCGGACGAAGGGGATGAAGCGGGAGACGAACATGGCCCAGAAGCCGTAGCGATCGAGCAGTCTGGAGGCCCGGGGCAGGCTCCCCTCCGGGATCATCCGCTCCACATGGCCCATGAAGCGGGTGCCATGAAGCGCCTGGCCCTGCCAGTAGGCGAGCACGCTGCCTATCCCGGCGGCGAGCGGCAGGTAGAGCAGCGTCACCTCGGGCCCCAGCACCCCCATGCCCACCAGCCCACCGGCCAGCAACACCAGGCTGTCGCCCGGCAACGGCAGAAAGACGAAGCTCGACTCGAGAAAGAGGATCACCACCAGGCAGGTGACGAGCAGGCCGATTGCCTGCATTTGTATAAGCTGATCAAAATCCTGATGCCATATGGCAAGCAGCATGTCCTGCATCTGGTGCGACTCCCATCAACGTAATGCGCATTCGTCGTGATGACCCTAAGGCCCCGCCTGGTAATCCATCCCTGATACCACCCCAAAGTTCGTATGGGAGGCCTCTTATACACCCGGGGAACTGAACAATAAATTAATGATCACTATTTCTGCCCATCGGCAGGGCATCGAGGTCGGCCGACCCGGGCCTTCGTCAGATGCCCGGCAGCGAACCTTGGCCATCACGGGGCAGAGATTATGGTCAGTTGACACCCGGCCTGGCTGCCAAGTCCCGCGAAAAACGTTACAGTGTGAGGACTCCCCAGTGGACGGGGAGACTCATGGAGCTAGGTATGGCGCGAACCCCCTCTTCTCATGCAATCCCCGTTCTGATGGCCGGACTCTGGCTGCTCTGCCCTGGCGCACACGCCAGCGACGAGAGCCTGGTGCAGCAACGCGCCAATGCGGTCGTCTCCCTGATGAGCTACACGGTGGTGCCGGACATCACCGCCAGCAACCTGGACATCGGCAGCGGCACCAACGAGAGCGCGGCCCTGACCATCACCCAGCTCGGCGGCGGCGCCACCATGAGCGAGAGCTTCCCCATCTATCTCGAGGGCACCCTGGGATACAGCCGCTACGATCCCCAGTTCGTGTTCACCAACGGCAACGAGACTCGCACCATTCCCACCAAGTGGAACAGCCTGAGCGCCACCGGCGGCATCGGCTGGGACTTCAACCTGCACCGCGACCGCCTGGGCGGCAACCTGGTGCTGCGCCCCATCGCCAACTTCACCCTGGGCACGGTGGCCAGCGACCTGCGCATCGGGGCGGCCCTGATCAAGCACAAGACCGGCAAGAGCCTCGATTTTCTCGACGGCGGCACCCTCAATGTCTATGGTCTCGGGGGCTCCCTCATGCTCGACTACGAGCTCTTCTCCAAGTCCCAGGACATCGACGCCGAGCTGCGCTACTCCTACCAGCACCTGCAAAGCTTCACCGGCACCGCCGACAGCATCACGGGTCATGCCGAGGCGGAAAACCTCGGCCTGTACCTGCGCCGCCGCGCCCCCATGTGGAACTGGACCCTGCTGGACAGGCCCCTGCGCTACGTGCTGGAGGGGGCAAGAACCGAATACCTGGGGGCGCAACGGGGGCAGCTCGGCTTCAGCAACCTCAACTCCCTCGGCCTTGGCATCGAACTCGACAGCAGCAAATACAAGGTGCTGGTCACCCGCACCCGCCTGGTGGCCCGCTATATGTTCAGCAACAACACCAGCGGCTACTCCCTCGGGCTGGCGATGAGTTTCTAGGCAGCAGGGCCACACGAAAACGAGGTGACACATGAGTGTGACGAATGCGCAGATGGACGGTTTGCTCACGACGCTGCAGACCCGCTTCGAACAGCACGAACATCGCCACGAGGGGATCAGCTGGTCACAGGTACGCGCCAGGCTGGATGCCAACCCCCAGTCGTTGTGCTCGCTCCACGAGATGGAGAGCAGCGGCGGTGAGCCCGATGTCATCGGCCAGGATCCAAAGACCGGGCAGTTCATCTTCTGCGACTGCAGTGCAGAGAGCCCCGCTGGACGCAGGAGCCTCTGCTATGACCGGGCAGCGCTGGAGTCGAGGAAGGAGAACAGGCCGGCAGGAGCTGCGACCGAAATGGCCGCGAAGATGGGCATAGCGCTGCTGACGGAGACCGAGTATCGGGCGCTGCAGACGCTCGGCTGCTTCGATGCCAAGACCTCGAGCTGGATCCAGACCCCCGAGGAGATCAGGGCGCTCGGCGGCGCCCTGTTTTGCGATCGCCGCTATGACTGCGTCTTCCTGTACCACAACGGAGCCCAGTCCTACTATGCCGCCAGGGGCTTTCGCGGCAGCTTGCGGGTCTAGGCAGGCTGTGGTTCCAAGCGCCCGAGAGGCTGACAACCACCTCTGGATCTGGATGCTCCAAGTCTCGCCACCCGTGCCCTGTCAATGCCTGCCCCTTGAGCAACCCCCCATGAAGGATCGATGACATGGACTTCACTCCCGTGATTGCCCCCTTGCTGTCCCAACTCGGTTATCTGCTCCCCCTGCTGCTGATTGCCATGGTGATCAAGACGCCCTGGTTCAAGGGGATGATCGGGGAGTGGTTTATCAATGTCAGCATCCGCCTCTTTCTCGACAGACGGGAATACCGCTTGCTCAAGGACGTCACCCTGCCCACCCCACAGGGCACGACCCAGATCGATCACGTGATCGTCTCCCGCTTCGGGGTCTTCGTCATCGAGACCAAGAACATGAAGGGGTGGATCTTCGGCAACCCGGCCCATCAAAGCTGGACCCAGCAGATCTATCGCCGCAGGCACAGCTTTCAGAACCCCTTGCGCCAGAACCACCTGCACATGATGACGCTCAAATCCCTGCTGGGGCTGGCGGACCACCAGCTTCACTCCGTCATCTTCTTTATCGGGGACTGCACCTTCAAGACCCCCATGCCACAGAACGTGATGAACCGCGGGCTCATTCGTTATATCAAAGGCAAAACCACACCGGTTTTAACTCCTGCCGAAGTCCCCCTAGTGATCGACACCATCCAGCGAGGACGACTGGCCGCCAACTGGCAGACCCACAGACAACATGTGGCACAGCTCAAGGCGCGCCACGGGGAAGCCCCCGTCAAGCCTGTGTCCGCCAGCACCCCGACCGCTCACAACCCGGCTCAACCAACGGCCATCCATCAGGCGAACAACCAGAGCCCCATGTGCCCCAACTGCGGCAGCCCCATGGTGCTGCGCACCGCCAGTCGGGGTGACAACAAGGGAAAACGGTTCTGGGGATGCCGTGATTTTCCGGCATGCCGGGGGATCAGAGCGCTGATGAGGTAGAAGGAAAGACGGAGCGAGGGATGCACAATTGAAGGGCGGCCAATGGGCCGCCCTTGTTGGTTAAAGGTATCAGCGGATCGTCGCCATCTTCTGCACGCAGCGCTGCTCGCGCTCATCCACCCGCTTGGCAAACCAGGCGGTGGTGAGGTTGCGGGTGATCTTGGGGCTTTTCAGCTGGATGCCGGGCAGGATGGCGCGGGGCAGCCGCTTGCCCGCCTGCTTGTCGGCCAGGGCAAAGACCCTGTGGTAGAGATCGCTCTTGGCAAAGTCGCTGCTATCCCCCAGTTTCAAGCTCTGGCTGATGGCCGTCTTGCTCATGTTGACCCGGCTGGCGAGGGTGTAGACCGCCAGCTCGGTATTGCCAGGCTTGTCGGAGTTGTAGCGAATGAGATCCCCGTCCAGCGCCAGGGTCTTGCCGCTCAGGCGGCTGACCGCGGCCTGGAAGGCGGCATTGCGGCTTGCGTACCAGCCCGCATTGAAGTCGGCGAAGCGATAGAGGGTGTCGGGGTAGTCGGCCGGATAGCCGAAGATGTGCCTGGTGCCAAACCAGATGCCGCCGCGACGGGTGAACACCTCGTGGCGGATGCTCTCCTTCACGGAATAGGGGTAGCCGCGGGCGTTGGCCTCGGCAAAGGCGATGCTCACCTGCATGGGGCCCCCGGTACGCACCGGGTTCATGTTGCCAAAGAGCTGCTTGCCCATGGGCACTGTGCCTATCATGTCTTCAAAAATCTCGCTCATCTCCCGCTCGGTACGCAGCTTGTCGATCCGCTCGGCATAGGACTTGCCGGTCGGGGACTTGATGGAGAGCGCGGTGCGCACCATGAACTCGGGGATGAGCAGCTTGCCGGCCCGGGCGTTGATCTCCTTCCAGGCTATCTTGCCAAGGCCTGGCACCACGGGATCGGCCTGGTAGGTGGCCTCCTGCTCCGCCACCGCCAGCACGGTACAGACGTTGTGATCGCTCACCGTCAAGTTCTGGGTGGTGAGGGAGGTCACCACGTCGTTGGCCCAGCCCTGCTTGTCCGGCACCTGCTTGGGCAGGAAGTGCACGATGCGGGTCTTCATGTCGGCCGGCTTCTGTGGCTGCATCGCCTTGGGAATGGGGCGCCCCGCCGGGGTCGCCGGGCTGGTCGGTGCCGGCGGCTCGCTGGCACAACCGGCGAGCAGCAAGGTGACGAGCAGCGGCAACCCGCGCACGACAACAGAATGAGAGGAGAGAGACATGATCATCAAGGCATCCGGTACAGAGACTGTGCCCGACCTGCGTCAGGCGAGCAAATGGTCGCTCATTGTAGAGGATTGATCCGCAAGGCTAAAGCCTGATGGCAGCGGCACCACCCTCGCTCAAGCAACCTCTGTCGCATCCCTTGCAAGCCGATGAACAGCACGACACGGGCTTTTATCGAGAGTGATTTACATTTAGAATGCCGCCGCCCGGACGCTCACGGTATGGATCCCATGGACAGACTGACCCTTCTCTTTGACCCCGTGCAGCAGTGGCTGATCACACCGCTCTGGCACTGCCTCACCGGATTGCTCGATCTCAACGGCCGCCTGGGAGCCCCTTTTCTGCTCATCTCGGGCACGGTCGCCTATCTGCTCTATCGCCATCGTCGCCGCCAGGGGGATCCCGGCGCCCGCAGCTTTGCCGGTTTTCTCGGGGGGCGGGCCGTCTGGCTGCACCCCTCGGCCCTGCTCGACTACCAGTACTATCTGGTGCGGGCGCTGCTCCATGTGGCGCTGATCCTGCCGATCCTGGCCCTGCTCCACCCCTGGCTGCTGCAGGCGGAGGATGTCCAGTCGGCCCTGACCCGGCTGTGGGGTGAGCGTCCCCGGCTGGCCGAGACGAGCTGGCTGATGATGCTCTACGGTCTGGGCGTCTTTCTCATCAGCGATCTGGTGCATTACTGGCTACACCGCGCCTTCCACAGTCGCTGGCTCTGGGAGTTTCACAAGGTGCACCACAGCGCGACCGTGATGGTGCCGCCGACGGCAAGCCGCATCCATCTGGTGGAAAAACTGTGCGAGATGCTGGTCAAGGGGAGCTGTCTCGCCCTCTACGCCGGCGCCTTCCACTGGCTGTGTGGCGGCACCGTGCGCCCCTACACCCTGTTCGGGGTGAGCTACCTGGTGCTGGTGTTCAACTCCCTGGCCGCCAACCTGCGCCACACCCATGTCTGGCTCTCGTTTGGCCCCGTCATCGAGCACGTCTTCAACAGCCCGGCCCAGCACCAGATCCACCACAGCCGGGATCCCCGCCACTTCAACCACAACTTCGGCACCAACCTCTCCCTCTGGGACTGGTGGTTTGGCACCCTCTATGTGACCAGCAGCCAGCCCGAGCCCCTCTCCTTCGGGGTCGGTCCCAGGGACAACGAGCGCTACAGCCGCCTGAGCGTGCTCATCCTGCGCCCCTTCCTGGTGACGGCGCGCAAGCTGTGGCGCGCCCTGCCCCGCCCGCGCGGGCGCAATGCCCTGGCCGATTGAGCCGGACAGCCATAAAAAAACGCCACCTTGCGGTGGCGTTTTTTTATGGGCGAAGAGACGTGCTAGCTCAGGCGCTACGGCGCAGGGCCTGATGCTGGGCAGCCCCGTTGATCACCGCCTGCAGGGAGGCATTGACCACATCGCGACCCACGGCCACCCCGCACATGCGGGTGCCCTCGACGCTCAGCAGCACATAGGCCGCGGCGCGGGATTCGGTGCCGGCGGTGAGGGCATGCTCGGAGTAATCCAGCACGTCGATGTGCATGCCGGTCTGGCGCTGCCAGCCGTTGACCAGGGCCGTGATGGCCCCCTCCCCTTCACCGCACAGTTGCAGGGTGCCGTGGGGGGTCTGCAGCTCCAGGCGCAGGCTCTCCTGACTGTCGTGGCCGAGCTGGAAGCGCCCGATGCGATAGCCGTGAGCGGGCTCGAGGTAGTGCTGCTCGAACAGGGCGCGGATCTGCTCCGGGCTGATCTCGCTGCTGCTGGCCTCGGCCTCGGCTTGAACCCGGCGGCTGAAGTCGATCTGCAGCCAGCGCGGCAGTTGCAGACCGAGGTCCCGTTCCAGCAGATAGGTCACCCCTCCCTTGCCGGACTGGCTGTTGATGCGGATCACCGCCTCGTAGCTGCGGCCGAGATCGGCAGGGTCGATGGGCAGGTAAGCCACGTCCCAGTAATGGTCCGGTTTTTCCGCCGCCAGGGACTTGCGGATGGCATCCTGGTGGCTGCCGGAAAACGCGGTGTAGACCAGCTCGCCGGCATAGGGGTGGCGCGGGTGCAGGGCAATCTGGGTGCAGGCCCCCACGGTGGCGACGATGGCATCCATGTCGGACAAGTCCAGCTCGGGGTCGATCCCCTGGCTGTAGAGGTTCATGGCCATGGTGACGATGTCCATGTTGCCGGTGCGCTCGCCGTTGCCGAGCAGGGTACCCTCGATGCGATCCGCCCCCGCCAGCACGGCCAGCTCGGCGGCGGCCACCCCGCAGCCTCTATCGTTGTGGGTATGGATGGAGATGCTCACCTCGGGCCGCGCCTTGAG
Source organism: Aeromonas taiwanensis (assembly GCF_000820165.1). Taxonomy (GTDB): domain Bacteria; phylum Pseudomonadota; class Gammaproteobacteria; order Enterobacterales; family Aeromonadaceae; genus Aeromonas; species Aeromonas taiwanensis. The sequence continues at coordinate 22,256 of NZ_CDDD01000032.1, read as the reverse complement.
GTTTCGGCAGAACCACTCCACCTGATCCGCAAACACGTTGGGGGTGCTCACCTCGACGGTGGCGGGCAGATTCAGGATCATGGGACGGGAAGCGCTGCGCCACTCGTCGATAACAGCGTCACACACCTCGACGGCGAACTCCACCTCGGTGCTGCTGAAGCTCTCCGGGGAATACTGGAAGCTCCACTCGGTGCCAGGGTTGCGGGCCGCGTACTCCCGCACCCAGCGAGCTCCCTGCACGGCGATGGCCTTGACCCCGTCGCGACCTGTGTTGAACACATAGTTGCGCTGGGTCGGGTTGACCGAGTTGTAGACGTGGACGATGGCCCGCTTCGCCCCCTTGAGGGCCTCGAAGGTACGGGCGATGAGATCTTCCCGGGCCTGCACCAGCACCTGGATGGTAACGTCATCGGGGATGAGGTTGCGCTCGATGAGTTCGCGCACGAAGTCGAAGTCGGGCTGGGAGGCCGCCGGGAAGCCCACCTCGATGTGCTTGAAGCCGATGTGGGTCATCAGCGCCCACATCTGCAGCTTCTGGGCCACCGTCATGGGCTCGACCAGCGCCTGGTTGCCGTCGCGCAGATCCACGGCGCACCAGAGCGGCGCCCGCTCCAGCACCCGGTTGGGCCACTGGCGATCCGCCAGGTTGATCACGGGGGCACGACGGTATTTGCGATGATCGAAGCTCATATTCTGATTCCCTTGGCTGATATGCGAGGCGACGGACAACGGGCGGGGCAAGGAGGGGAAGCGGGTTGGCGCGGTAACGCCGGCCCTGACGAGTCGCGCGGCGGTAACCCCGCGACCGGTTTTCCGGTGGCCCCGGTCGGTCACCGGGGCCGGCCACGACAGCCGGATTGGGCTGCGGGCGCTGATCCTCTCGCACAGTGCCCGGGAGGCCCGGGGGCATGTCGGTGCAGACGACCTTGTTTGTATGAGAACCCAGTATAGGGAGGCCGGGAGGGAGAGAGATTGCGAAGATTGCACTTTAATATGCCAATTAAGCAATGTTGATACAGTAAAAGTCCATTAATGGGGTGAGTATCACCACCCATGATGCATTATTCGCCATGTCACCCATGTTGCTTCCGGGTGGTACCTCTGGTTTGACAGGGCGCAGGCAATAAAAAACCCCGCCATCGCTGGCGGGGTTTGCGTGCATCGAGCGGACAGCGTGCTGCCGGCGCTCTTAGCGGTTGTTCACCTTCTCGTGCAGCTCCTGCACCGAGCTCACGTTGGCGGTGGCATCGACGGTGATGGCCATGCAGGTGGCGAAGGCCGCGTGCAGCGTGGTGGTGTAGGCCACCTTGTGCTGCAGGGCGCCGCGGCGCAGCTGCTTGGAGTCCTCGATGGCCTGACGCCCCTCGGCGGTGTTGACGATGTAGGTGTACTCGCCATTCTTGATGCGATCCAGGATGTGCGGACGACCCTCGTGCACCTTGTTCACCAGGCGCGGGTTGATGCTCGCTTCCCCCAGGGTTACCGCAGTGCCGTGGGTGGCGTCGAGGTCATAGCCCAGCTCCAGCAGCTTGGCGGCCAGGTTGACCACCCGCTCCTTGTCGCCGTGGCGCACGGACAAGAGGGCGCGACCTTCGCGCGGCACCTGGTGGCCGGCACCCAGCTGGGCCTTGGCGTACGCCTCGGCGAAGCTGCTGCCCACCCCCATGACTTCACCTGTACTGCGCATCTCCGGCCCCAGCAGCGGGTCGACACCCGGGAACTTGGCGAACGGCAGCACTACCTCTTTCACGGAGTAGTAAGGCGGGATGATCTCGGTGGTGAAGCCCTGTTCTTTCAGGCTCTGACCTGCCATCACGCGGGCGGCGATCTTCGCCAGCGGCGCACCGGTGGCCTTGGAGACGAAGGGCACGGTACGGGCGGCACGGGGGTTCACCTCGATGAGGTAGATCTCGTTGTCTTTCACCGCGAACTGCACGTTCATCAGGCCGACCACGCCGAGCTCCAGGGCCAGTTTGCGCACCTGCTCGCGCATCTCGTCCTGAATGGCCTTGGACAGGGTGTAGGGCGGCAGGGAGCAGGCGGAGTCACCGGAGTGGATACCGGCCTGTTCGATGTGCTCCATGATGCCGCCGATGACCACGTCTGTACCGTCGCAGATGGCGTCCACGTCCACCTCGGTGGCGTCGTCCAGGAAGCGGTCCAGCAGCACAGGCGACTCGTTGGAGACGCTCACCGCCTCGGCAAAGTAACGGCGCAGATCCTGCTCGTCATAAACGATCTCCATGGCGCGGCCACCCAGCACGTAGGAGGGGCGAACCACCAGCGGGTAGGTGATGCGCGTGGCCAGTTGCACGGCCTGCTCCAGGGCGGTGACGGTGCCGTTTTCCGGCTGCTTCAATCCCAGACGCTCGACGGCGGACTGGAAGCGCTCGCGGTCTTCGGCACGGTCGATGGCATCGGGGCTCGTGCCAATCACCGGCACGCCGTTGGCTTCCAGGGCGCGAGCCAGTTTGAGCGGAGTCTGGCCGCCGTACTGGACGATGACGCCCTTGGGCTGCTCGACCCGCACGATTTCCAGCACGTCTTCCAGGGTCACCGGCTCGAAGTAGAGACGGTCCGAGGTGTCGTAGTCGGTGGAGACGGTCTCCGGGTTGCAGTTGACCATGATGGTCTCGTAACCGTCTTCGCGCAGGGCCAGGGCCGCGTGCACGCAGCAGTAGTCGAACTCGATGCCCTGACCGATACGGTTCGGGCCGCCACCGATGACCATGATCTTGTCGCGGTTGGTGGGGTTGGCCTCGCACTCCTCGTCATAGCTGGAGTACATGTAGGCGGTGTTGGTGGCGAACTCGGCCGCGCAGGTATCGACCCGCTTGTAGACCGGGAAGATGTTGTGACGGGCGCGCAATTTACGCACTTCACCTTCGGCCACGCCGAGGATCTTGGCCAGACGCGCGTCGGCAAAGCCCTTGCGCTTGAGGGCGCGCAGGAAGTCGGCATCGAGACCGGCCATGCCGCGCTCTTTCACCTGCTCTTCCAGTTTCACCAGCTCTTCAATCTGCACCAGGAACCAGGGGTCAATCTTGGTCAGGCGGAACACACCGTCCATGGAGAGACCGGCACGGAAGGCGTCGGCGATGTAGAAGATGCGATCGCTGCCGGCGTCCTGCAGCTCATGGCGGATGCGGGTCAGGGAGTCAGGGGCATTGAGGTCGACCATGGGGTCGAAGCCGGTCTTGCCGGTCTCGAGGCCGCGCAGCGCCTTGTGCAGGGACTCCTGGAAGTTGCGGCCGATGGCCATCACTTCGCCCACGGACTTCATCTGGGTGGTCAGACGGTCGTTGGCGCCGGCAAACTTCTCGAAGTTGAAGCGCGGTACCTTGGTGACCACGTAGTCGATGGCCGGCTCGAAGGAGGCCGGGGTACGACCGCCGGTGATGTCGTTCATCAGCTCGTCCAGGGTGTAACCGATGGCGAGCTTGGCGGCGATCTTGGCGATGGGGAAGCCGGTCGCCTTGGAGGCGAGCGCGGAGGAGCGGGAAACCCGCGGGTTCATCTCGATGATGACCATGCGGCCGTCTTTCGGGTTGATGCCGAACTGGACGTTGGAGCCGCCGGTCTCGACGCCGATCTCGCGCAGTACCGCCATGGAGGCGTTGCGCATGATCTGGTACTCCTTGTCGGTCAGCGTCTGGGCTGGCGCGACTGTGATGGAGTCACCGGTGTGGATGCCCATGGGGTCGAAGTTTTCGATGGCACAGACGATGATGCAGTTGTCGTTGCGATCCCGCACCACTTCCATCTCGTACTCTTTCCAGCCGATCAGGGACTCATCGATAAGCAGCTCTTTCGTTGGCGACAGATCCAGGCCGCGCTCGCAGATCTCGACGAACTCTTCGGTGTTGTAGGCGATACCACCGCCGGAGCCACCCATGGTGAAGGAGGGACGGATGATGCAGGGGAAGCCGACCATCTGCTGCACCTTCCACGCCTCTTCCATGTTGTGGGCGATGCCGGCGCGCGGGCACTCCAGGCCGATGCTGCGCATGGCCTTGTCAAAGCGGGAGCGATCCTCGGCCTTGTCGATGGCGTCGGCGGTGGCACCGATCATCTCGACACCGAACTCCTTGAGCACGCCGTGCTGCTCCAGCGCCAGGGCGCAGTTCAGGGCTGTCTGGCCACCCATGGTGGGCAGGATGGCGTCCGGGCGCTCTTTCTTGATGATCTCGCGCACCACTTCCCAGGTGATGGGCTCGATGTAGGTGGCGTCGGCCATCTCCGGGTCGGTCATGATGGTGGCCGGGTTGGAGTTCACCAGGATGACGCGGTAGCCCTCTTCTTTCAGGGCCTTGCACGCCTGGGCGCCGGAGTAGTCGAATTCGCAGGCCTGGCCGATGACGATGGGGCCGGCGCCGAGGATCAGGATGCTCTGTAGGTCGTTACGTTTTGGCATGGCTCTCTTTATCCTCTTAGGCGCGATACTGCTTAATCAATTCAATAAAGTGGTCGAACAGACCGGCACAGTCGTGCGGACCCGGGCTCGCCTCGGGGTGGCCCTGGAAGCTGAAGGCCGGACGGTCGGTGCGATGGATGCCCTGGAGCGACCCATCGAACAGGGAGACGTGAGTCGCGCGCAGGCACTCGGGCAGGGTGTTCTCGTCCACTGCGAAGCCGTGGTTCTGGGCGGTGATCATCACGGTGTTGTCGTCCAGGCTCTTCACCGGGTGGTTGGCACCGTGGTGGCCGAACTTCATCTTGACGGTCTTGGCGCCGGAGGCCAGGCCCAGCAGCTGGTGGCCCAGGCAGATGCCAAACACCGGGGTGTTGGTCTCAAGGAAGCTCTTGATGGCCTCGATGGCGTAGTCACACGGCTCGGGGTCGCCGGGGCCGTTGGAGAGGAAGATGCCATCCGGGTTCATCGCCATTACCTCGGCAGCCGGGGTCTTGGCCGGTACCACGGTCAGGCGGCAGCCGCGGTCTACCAGCATGCGCAGGATGTTGCGCTTGACGCCAAAGTCGTAGGCCACCACGTGGTACTTGAAGTCGCCCTCTGCCGGGGTCACGTGCCCCTTGCCAAGCTGCCAGCTGCCTTCGGTCCAGCGGTAGGATTCGCTCACGGTCACTTCCTTGGCCAGATCCATTCCCTTCAAGCCGGGGAAGGCGCGGGCCTGGCTCAGGGCATGGGCCTCGTCGAGCTGCTTGCCCGCCAGGATGCAACCGGCCTGGGCACCTTTCTCGCGCAGGATACGGGTCAGCTTGCGGGTGTCGATGTCGGCGATGCCAACGATGTTGTGGGACTTGAGGTAATCGGAGAGGGATTGCTGATTGCGGAAGTTGGAGGCCAGTATCGGAAGGTCCCGGATGATGAGGCCCTGAGCATGGACCTGACTGGACTCTTCATCTTCGCTGTTGGTGCCGGTGTTGCCTATATGGGGGTAAGTGAGGGTAACGATCTGACGGGAATAAGAGGGATCAGTGAGGATTTCCTGGTAACCCGTCATCGACGTGTTGAAAACCACTTCACCAACGGAACATCCCTCGGCGCCTATCGACACGCCTTTGAACACAGTTCCATCTTCCAGCACTAGCAATGCAGTGTGATTCAAGACAACCTCCAGTTATTTAGCTTTAAATTCAGCAATTTACCTGGGTGTTGCGGGTCCGGACGCTGTTTGAAACAGGGTTCAAACCCGGCAGATTTCTGGCAAATTGGGCGCATTCTACTTAAAAACGATCTCATTTCAACGTCTTTTCTCGTCTGAAATGCATCTAAATTCAATAAACAAGCAACATTACCCATTATCTATGCACTTCATAGCTTTGCAACCCCCTCCCCGAAAAGAAAAGTAAAAACCCCGACAAAAAGCCACTTTGTGCGCCCCACAAAGCAAACAAATCATATTTTTTTTCATATAAATCAATTAATTGATTTTCTTAAAAAGAAATAACATTAAACATAAACCCCTTTTTACAGGCAGAAAAAATCACCAATTCGGTGGAAAACGTTTTTCTATGTTTGAATTTTTAGTCTGATTGATGACAAGAAAAAAAGGGGGTTATAGGGGACTATTGAGACCCAAACCCGTTACCCTTTGATGACATCCATGTCGCGAGAGTTTGGCGAGTTTGTAAGAATTGCAGGATTTAGGCGGGTTCACTTAAAAAGTGATGACTAAGGCTTGTTTCTACAAAAACTATACGAAAGACCCCGGCGAACCGGGGTCTGGCAATCAGGGCGGGGGCGCGGATGCGCTCCCTCTCTCCTCGCGGCACCTTATTTCAGGCCGAGCACATCCTGCATGTCGTAGAGGCCGGCATGCTGGCCACTGAGCCACTTGCCCGCCCGCACCGCGCCGTTGGCAAAGGTGAGCCGGCTGGAGGCCTTGTGGCTGATCTCCACCCGCTCGCCGATGTCGGCAAACATGACGGTGTGCTCCCCCACCAGATCCCCGGCGCGGATGGTGGCAAAGCCGATGGTATTGCGATCCCGCTCGCCGGTGATCCCCTCGCGGCCATAGACGGCGCACTCCTTGAGATCGCGGCCCAGAGTTTTCGCCACTACCTCACCCATGGAGAGGGCGGTACCGGACGGAGCGTCCACCTTGTGTCTGTGGTGCCCCTCGATGATCTCGATGTCGGTGTAATCCCCCATCACCCTGGCGGCCTGCTCAAGCAGCTTGAACACCAGGTTGACACCGACCGAGTAGTTGGACGCGAAGACGATGCCGATCTGCTTGCCCGCCTCGTGCAGCGCCGCTTTGCCCGCTTCGTCAAAGCCCGTGGTGCCTATCACCATCCGCTTGTCGTGAGCCAGGGCGAAGGCCAGGTTGGCCAGGGTCACCTCGGGGCGGGTGAAGTCGATGATGAGATCGAACTCATCGCGCACCTTGTCCAGGCTGTCGCTGATGGCCACCCCGAGACGGCCCAAGCCGTTGAGTTCACCCGCATCCAGACCAATCACGGCAGAGCCCGGCCGTTCCAGCGCCGCCCCCACCACCACGCCCTCGGCGTTGGCGATAGCCTCCAGCAGCACCTTGCCCATACGACCATTACAGCCCATCACGGCCACACGGATCGGATTGTCCATCTCCACCCTCTCATCTCTTTATTTTGGAAAGAGACCGTTTTACCAGCCCGCGCCCCCTTTGAAAAGCCCGGCGTGGCCACCCACGGGCATCCGATTTTTTATCAACTAAATAACCAATACACCGAATAATCGACAAAACAAAAACCCAGGACAGAATCATAAAGTAAAAAGAATTATCCATCTGGACGTCTATCTTGACCCCTTGCCCCCGACTCACTACTGTAGGCCCCCCATGGTGGCAGGATGCCCGCCCTGTGTAGAGTCAATCCGGCCCGACACAGGTTGCGACAGGAGGTCATTGTTCAAGTTTCGAGGAACACATGATCCAGACCCAACCCAGTGCCAGAGCCCTGCTGCCCCTTCTGGTCTTTCTTGCTCTCTTTATCGGTACCGGTACCTGGCTGACCCTGCAGGGGGTCGAGTTCGCCTTTTACCAGTTGCCCGCCCCCGTCGCCGCCCTGCCCGCCGTCATGCTGGCCCTGATGCTGGGACGCGAGGGGTTCAACAAGAACCTGGAGACCTTCTTCAAGGGGGTCGGCGACAGCAACATCATGGCCATGTGCCTCATCTATCTGCTGGCGGGCGCCTTTGCCACCGTGGCCAAGGCCACCGGCGGGGTGGATGCCACGGTCGCCCTCGGTCTGTCGCTCATCCCGGGCTGGTGCCTGCTGCCGGGGCTCTTCCTCATCTCTGCCTTTATTGCCACCGCCATGGGCACCTCCATGGGCACCATAGGCGCCATCGCCCCCGTGGCCCTCGGCGTCGCCCAGGCCACCGGCATCGATCCGGTGCTGATGGCGGGCACCATCCTCTCCGGCGCCATGTTTGGCGACAACCTCTCCATCATCTCCGACACCACCATAGCCGCGACCCGCAGCCAGGGCTGCGAGATGAAGGACAAGTTCCGCGAGAACGTCAAGATTGCCGCCCCCGCCGCCGTGCTGGTGATCCTGGCCTATCTGATGCTGGGCTCCACGGGGGAGGCGCCGGCCCCCACCGCCGAGGCGGACGTGCTCAAGGTCGCGCCCTATCTGCTGATCCTGGTGCTGGCGCTCTCTGGCATGAACGTCTTCATGGTGCTGGGGCTCGGCATCATCGCCGCCGGCGGCGTGGGGATGATTGGCGGTTATCCCCTCGGCCAGTTCAGCAAGGACATCTATCAGGGCTTCACCAGCATGCAGGAGATCTTCCTGCTCTCCATGCTCATCGGCGGCCTCGGCGCCCTGATGGAGCGCCAGGGTGGCCTGGCCTGGATCAGCGCGCGCATCAGCGCCCTCATCGCCCGCTTCACCCGCAGCCACGACGGCGAGCAGAACGAGAAAGCGGCCGAGCTCGGCATCGCCGGGGTGGTGAGCCTCACCAACCTCTGTACCGCCAATAACACGGTGGCCATCATAGTGGCGAGCAAGGTGGCCCGGGATCTCGCCGAGCAGCACGGGGTCACCCCGCGCCGTGCCGCCTCCATGCTCGACATCTTCTCCTGCGTGGTGCAGGGGCTCATCCCCTGGGGCGCCCAGGCGCTGCTGCTGGGCTCCATCTTCGCGCTCTCGCCCCTGGCGGTGGTGAGCATGAGCTTCTACCCCATGGCGCTGGCCCTGGCCGCCGTCGCGGCTGTCTTCATCAAGCACCAGATGAGCGCGGTGGCGGCGCCCTCCCCCCGCGCCTGATTGTCCCTCCCAGGGCTGCCGCCAAGGCGGCCCTGGTCGGTGCGCTTTTCATCCCGCCGGCCCCTTGTTAAGGTAGCGCCACCCCCTTCCTCTCACAGGAGTCCCCATGCCGGATACCCAGCCCGAGCGGCAGACGTTGCGCCAGCTCATCCGCCAGCGCAGAAAGAGCCTGACCCAGGCCGAGCAGCAGGCCGCGGCCCAGCAGCTGGTCAGCCGTTTCCAGGAACACCCCGGGATCCTCGCGGCCAGGCGCATCGCCCTCTATCTGGCCAACGACGGGGAACTCGATCCCCTGCCCGCCATTCACTGGCTCTGGGCCCAGCAAAAAGAGGTCTTCCTGCCGGTGCTCCACCCCTTTACTCCGGGTCACCTGCTCTTCCTGCGCTACACCGCCACCAGCCCCATGACCCGCAACCGCTACGGCATCGCCGAGCCCGAGCTCGATGTGCAGCAGGTGGTGCCCCACAGCATGCTGGATCTCATCTGCACGCCCCTGGTGGCCTTCGATGCCACGGGCAACCGGCTCGGCATGGGGGGCGGCTACTACGATCGCACCCTGGCCTGCTGGCACGAGCACGGGCTGGGCCCAAGGCCCCTGGGACTGGCCCACGACTGCCAGCAGGTGGATGCCGTGCCGCAGGAGCAGTGGGACGTGCCGCTCCCCCAGATCATCACCCCCAGCCGCTGCTGGCACTTTGCGTGATCCCTGCAGACGGAGCCAGGATTGCCTCCTTCCCCGCCCCCCGGCTCAATAAACAGGCAAACGATTTACATCTTGGGGATTTTTGCGCCATAAGGTGAGCGCCATGGTCGCTCTGGGGAGGCGGCTTGGATATAATGCGCCCGCTTTTTCCATAAGGATCCATCATGACTCAAGATGAAATGAAGAAGGCGGCCGGTTGGGCTGCGCTCAAATACGTGGTGCCCGGTTCCATCGTCGGCGTCGGCACCGGCTCTACCGTCAATCACTTCATCGACGCACTGGCGACCATGAAAGACCAGATCAAGGGCGCGGTATCGAGCTCTGTGGCCTCCACCGAGCGCCTCAAGGGCTTTGGTATCCCGGTGTTTGACCTCAACGACATCGACGCCCTCTCCGTCTACGTGGACGGTGCCGACGAAATCAACGCCACCCGCGACATGATCAAGGGGGGCGGTGCCGCCCTGACCCGCGAGAAGATCGTGGCCGCCGTAGCCGACCAGTTCATCTGCATCATCGACAACACCAAGACCGTCGACGTCCTGGGCTCCTTCCCCCTGCCGGTGGAAGTGATCCCCATGGCCCGCGAATACGTGGCCCGCGAGATCCGTGCCCTGGGCGGCAACCCGGTGTGGCGTGAAGGGGTGGTCACCGACAACGGCAACCACATCCTGGACGTGAAGGGCATGGCCATCACCGACGCCAAGGGGCTGGAGATGCAGCTCAATGCCATCGTGGGCGTGGTCACCAACGGCCTGTTCGCCCACCGCGGCGCAGACGTGGTGCTGATCGGTACGCCCGAGGGCGTGGTCACCCGCTAAGGATCGGCCAGCGGGCGGCCGGCTCCCCTAATCTGGCTGTCCCGAATGGACAACGGCGTCTGATGGCGCCGTTTCTATTTATCCCTCAATGGCTTGGCGCAGCCCCTCTGCAAAAATCGTTGATAACTTCAAAGAATTTGACTTTCGTCACAAATATTCCCTCTCCCAAACGTTTTTGCTACTTTACGGTTTTCTTCACACTGCAAGCCTGAACGCATTTTCAAAAACAATAGAGGGAACGTCATGACAGCCAAGTTTTCGCTGGACAAGGATAAGATCAAGGTACTGCTGCTGGAGGGAGTCCATCCCAACACGGTGGAGACCTTTCGGGCCGCCGGTTACACCAATATCGAGTATCTGAAGACATCCCTGTCGGAAGAGGAGCTGATCGAGCGCATTCGTGACGTGCATTTCGTGGGCCTGCGTTCACGCACCCAGATCACCGAGAAGGTGCTGGACGCCGCCACCAGGCTGGTGGCCATCGGCTGTTTCTGCATCGGCACCAACCAGGTCTCCCTGGATTCCGCCCACGTGCGCGGCATTCCCGTCTTCAACGCCCCCTTCTCCAACACCCGCTCCGTGGCCGAGCTGGTACTGGGGGAGATCCTGCTGCTGCTGCGCGGTATCCCGGAGAAGAACGCCAAGTGCCATCGCGGCGTCTGGGAGAAGCTGGCCAACCGTTCGGTGGAGGCGCGTGGCAAGAAGCTCGGCATCATCGGCTACGGCCACATCGGCACCCAGCTTGGCATCATCGCCGAGATGATCGGCATGAAGGTCTACTACTACGACATCGAGAACAAGCTCTCCCTGGGCAACGCCATCCAGGTGCCCAACCTGGTCGAGCTGCTCAACATGTCCGACGTCATCAGCCTGCACGTGCCGGAGACCGCCTCCACCAAGGATCTCATAGGCGCCGAACAGCTGCGCATGATGAAACCGGGCGCCATCTTCATCAACGCCTCCCGCGGTACCGTGGTGGACATCGAGGCCCTGGCCGACTCCATCAAGAGCGGTCACCTGGCCGGCGCCGCCATCGACGTCTTCCCGGTGGAGCCCAAGTCCAACGACGAGGAGTTCCTGACCCCCCTGCGCGGCCTGGACAACGTCATCCTGACCCCCCACATCGGCGGCTCCACCCAGGAGGCCCAGGAGAACATCGGTCTGGAAGTGGCCAACAAGCTGGTCAAATACTCCGACAACGGCTCCACCCTCTCTGCCGTCAACTTCCCGGAAGTCTCCCTGCCGGGTCACAAGGGCTCCAGCCGCCTGCTGCACATTCACCGCAACCAGCCCGGCGTCATGAACCAGATCAACCAGATCTTCGCCGACGAGGGGATCAACATCGCCGGCCAATACCTGCAGACCAGCAGCGAAATCGGCTACGTGGTGATCGACGTGGAAACCGAGCACAGCGAGAAGGCCCTGGCCCGTCTCAAGGAGATCGGCGGCACCATCCGTGCCCGTATCCTCCACTGACAAGCCCTTATCTGCACAACAAAAAGCCCGTCGTGTTGACGGGCTTTTTTATGTCAGGAGAAAGGTTGCTCCCGCAACCTACCACCACCCCAGCAGATTGCGGCCCACCAGGGCGCCCCACACCAGGGCATTGAGGGCCAGGGCGATGAAGACGGCGGCGGAGCCCAGATCCTTGGCGCGGCCGGAGAGTTCGTGATGCTCGGAGCCGATGCGATCCACCACCGCCTCCACGGCGGAGTTGATCACCTCGACGATCACCACCAGCCAGCTGATGCAGACCAGCAGCAGGATCTCGTTGAGGGAGTCACCTATCCAGAATGCCAGCGGCATCAGCAGCAGGATCAGCACCAGCTCCTGGCGGAAGGCGGCCTCGTTGACCCAGGCTGATTTGAGACCCTTCATGCTGTAACCGGTTGCGTTGATGATGCGGGTGATCCCGGTTGCGCCTGGCTTTGCCACGATAACTACCTCATTTGAAATGGCTTTTAGGCTCACATCCTATCAGAGCCGCCCGAGGTTTCCATCGGGGGAGTTTTGCTTTATTTTATTCCCTTGCATTTTGGCGTCCCGCCCCCCTTATCCACTCGAGAATTGAGTCGTATGTCCATTCACACCGATGAATTGCGCACCCGTCGCCTGGAGTCCCTGATCACGCCCAGCGAGCTGGCGCACGCCTTCCCGTTAAACGACACCGTGGCCCAGAACCTGCTGGATGCCCGCCGCCAAGTGGAAGCCATTCTGGCCGGGGAAGATCAGCGCCTGCTGGTCATCGTCGGCCCCTGCTCCATCCACGATCCCGCCGCCGCCCACGAATACGCCCTGCGTCTGAACAAACTGCGTGAAGAGTACAAAGAGAGCCTGTGCATCGTGATGCGCACCTACTTCGAGAAGCCGCGCACCATCGTCGGCTGGAAGGGGCTCATCAACGATCCGCGCCTCGACGGCAGCTTCGACGTCAATGAAGGGTTGAAGCTGGCTCGCAAGCTGCTGGTCGACATCAACGAGACCGGCATGCCCACCGCCACCGAGTTCCTCGACATGGTGACCGGCCAGTACATCAGCGATCTCATCACCTGGGGTGCCATCGGTGCCCGCACCACCGAATCCCAGGTCCACCGCGAGATGGCCTCCGCTCTCTCCTGCCCGGTGGGGTTCAAGAACGGCACCGACGGCAATACCCGCATCGCCATCGATGCGGTGCGCGCCGCCCGTCACAGCCACATCTTCTACTCCCCGGACAAGGACGGCAAGATGACCATCTACCGTACCGCCGGCAACCCCTATGGCCATGTGATCCTGCGTGGTGGCCACCGACCCAACTACGACACCGCCAGCATCGACGAGGCGTGTGAAGCCCTGGCCCAGGTGGGCCTGCCCGAGCGCCTGGTGGTGGACTTCAGCCACGGCAACAGCATGAAGGATCACCGTCGTCAGCTGCTGGTGGCCCAGGACATCTGCGATCAGCTGCGCCGCGGCCGCACCGGCATCGCCGGCATCATGGCCGAGAGCTTCCTGGTGGAAGGGCGTCAGGACGTGGAAAACGGCTGTGCCGCGACCTTCGGCCAGAGCATCACGGATGCCTGCCTGTCCTGGGAAGACACCGAAACCCTGCTGGCCATGCTGGCAGAGGCCGCCAAGGTGCGTCTGGAGAAGCTGGGCTGAACAGCGAATAAAAGCAAAGGGGCCGGTATTCCTGATACTGGCCCCTTATTCTTGCAGGCGGCCGATTACGCTTCGCTAATCGACCCTACAAACGCTATCTCTCCTCTGCGCTCCGTTCTCAAAGACTCGGCATAAACCAGACCCGGCCCGCCGCCTCGATGCGCTCCGTCCTTATCTGGAACACCCGCTCCAGCAGCGCCGCGTCGATGGCCTCGACGCCCCCCTCGCTCACCACCTTGCCCTGCTGCAGGCAGAGAATGCGATCCGCCCAGTCGATGGCCAGGTTGATGTCGTGGATGGCGACCACCACCAGCAGCCCCTGTCCGGCCAGCCGCTTCAGCAACCGCAGCAGCGCCAGCTGATGGTGCAGATCCAGCCCCGCCAGGGGCTCGTCCAGCAGCAGGAGCCGCCCGGCCGGGTTCAGGCCCGGCCACAGCTGCAGCAGGGTGCGGGCGATCAGCACCCGTTGCTGCTCCCCGCCCGAGAGGCGACTGAAGTCCCGCGCCAGCAGGGCTTCCAGCTCCAGGGCCCCACAGATCTCGGCCACGGCCCGATTCTGCGCCTGCGCCTCCCCCTCTTCCCCCAGCCCCAGGCTCAGCACCTGGAACACCGGGATATGAAACAGCTGGGGCTGGCGCTGGGGCAGCATGGCCCGCCGCTTTGCAAGCTCGGGCCAGCTCAGGGCTGTGAGGGCCTCCCCTCCCAGCAAGACGACGCCCTCGGCTGGCAAGATGCCGGCCAGGGCCCCCAGCAGGCTCGACTTGCCACTGCCGTTGGGGCCGAGCAGCGCCACCAGCTGGCCCCCGCCCCAGGCGAGATCCAGGGGAGCGAGACGGTGGGCGATGGCGAGGGCGCGGGCCTCCAGCACGGGGAGCCCCTTGCCCGACAATTCAGGAGCCGGCATGGGCATCTTGCCTCAGCAACAGATAGATGAAGAGTGGCGCCCCCACCGAGGCGGTGATGACGCCGATGGGCAGTTCCCCGGCGTGCAGTGCCGAGCGGGCCACCAGATCGGCGCCGAGCAGCAGGGCCCCGCCGCCCAGCGCCGAGGCGGGCAGCAGGAAGCGCTGATCGCTGCCACCGCACAGGCGCAGCAGATGGGGCACCACCAGGCCGACGAAACCGATGACCCCGCACAGGGACACCGCCACGCCGGTGAGCAGGCAGACCGCCAGCACCAACCGCACCCGCATGCGCTCCACGTTCATACCCATGAGGCGGGCCTGGGTCTCCCCCAGCAGCAACTGCTGCAACGCCCGCCCCTGCAGGCAGAGCCAGCCGAGGGTCAGCGGCAGCACCAGCCACCACCAGGCGAACTGCTGGCTGCCGTAGGCGAGGCTGCCCATCATCCAGAACATGTATTCCCGCAGGGCGCCGTCATCGGCAAAGTACATCAGCCAGGTCATGGCGGCGTTGGTGAGGATGCCGATGGCCACCCCGAACAGCAGCAGCCGGGTATGGCCGAGCCGCGCCCGGCGGGCCAGCTGTATGAGCAGCATGGTCACCACCAGGGCGCCGCCAAAGGCCGCGAAGGAGAGCCCCCATCCCGGCAGGTAGATGCCGAGGGCCTTGGCCACCGCCATGGCCACCATGGCGGCAAGGCCCGCACCGCTCGAGACCCCGAGCAGGCCGGGTTCGGCCACCGGGTTGTGCAGCATCACCTGGAGCACGGCCCCGCCACAGGCGAGCGCCGCCCCTGCCAGCAGAGCCAGCACGGCACGGGGCAGCCGCAGATCCAGCAGGATGCGCAGCTCCAGCTCCCCCAGGGGATGCCAGGGCAGCAGCACGAACTCCCCCCAGGCGAGGGAGAGCAGGAACAGGGCCAGGGTCAACAGCGCCAGGGCGAGCAGCCAGCGGCGCTGCCAGCGCTGCTGGCGATGGATGAGAGCGAGATACACGCGGGGTCCCCGAGATGAGACGGATGCCCGTCCCCGGGGGACAGGCAGGAAAGCTGCATGATAACAGCGTGTTACCACCCGAGGTCAAGGCTGGTAGGGCTTGGCCAGCGCCGCTATCTCGCCGCTCTCCACCATGGCTTGCAACGCCTGCGCCAGCTTGGGGCCGAGGGCGTGGTGGGGTGAGCGCTTGCTCATGCCCAGATAGAGCACCACGGGATGAGGGGGACGATAGGCCGCCTTCACGAGTTCGCCGGCATTGTGCTGGCTCAGTGCGTAGTCCACCTGGCAGTCGGTGCCGATCATCAGGGGCAGGTGCCCCCGCTCCACCATGCGCTGCAGCTGATCCTCGGTGGGCACGCCGTGCTTCTTGAGCCCGGTGTCCCCGTCGAAGGGGGAGAAATAGGCGGAGTTGAGCACATAGCCTATCTCCCGGCCACGGAGATCCCCGTAGGTGTTCAGGGTCGCCACCGCCGCCGCCTTGCCATAGAAGGCCGGCTGGCACTGGTAATAGGCCGGTTGCAGGTAGTCGATGAAGGTCGCCCGCGCCTCTGTGTGGGCCAGCCCTATCATCAGATCCGCCTGACCGGTCTGCATCTGCTTGAGGGCACGCCCCCAGGGCACCCGCTTGAGGGTCATCGCTATGCCGCTGCGCGCCTGCAACTGGCGCAGAATGTCGATGTCCAGACCATGGAACTCATCATTCTGCGTGATCATGCGAAATGGCGGCCACACATCGGTGACCACTGTCAGGGTTGGCGCGCCCTTTGCCAAAACCATCACAGGCGCCCAGCTGGCAAACAGCAGACCAAGCACACCCCGGCTTGTCTTGCCCATCCCGTTCAACCTTATTTTGACATCCTGTGGGTTAAAAATACCCTCTGACGCCCCTTATGGAAACCCAGGGAGTCGAGATAAAATGCATTGATTTTAAAGGAGAACCTAATGAACCCTATCGTGACCAGTATAGGTCTGCTCATCTGCAGCAACGTCTTCATGACCTTTGCCTGGTATGCCCACCTCAAGAGCATGAACCACAAACCCTGGATCATCGCCGCCCTGGTCAGCTGGGGCATCGCCCTGTTTGAATACCTGTTGCAGGTGCCCGCCAACCGCATCGGCCACACCGTGCTGTCGGTCGGCCAGCTCAAGATCCTGCAGGAGGTGATCACCCTCACCGTGTTCGTGCCCTTCTCCATCTTCTACCTCAAAGAGGATCTGAAATGGGACTACCTCTGGGCCGGCCTGTGCATCCTGGGCGCGGTGTTTTTTGTGTTCCGTGAAAAACTGACCGGTGCCTGAGGCTGTACACTCAAGCACGGCGCTCCCCTATCCCTTTGATTGACGAGGCAACACATGGAATTGAGAGACATGCTACAGATGCTGGCCAAACAGGATGGCTCCGACCTCTATCTCTCGACCGGCGCCCCCCCCTGCGCCAAGTTCAACGGCGCCCTGCGCCCCCTCAGCCAGGCCCTGCTCGAACCCGGTGAAGTGGCCCGCATCGCCGACGGCATCATGGATGCCGAGCAGAAGCAGCAGTTCGAGAAGGAGCTGGAGATGAACCTCGCCATCTCCCTGCCCCAGATAGGCCGCTTTCGGGTCAATATCTTCAAGCAGCGCAACGAAGTCTCCCTGGTGGCGCGCAACATCAAGACCGAGATCCCCCGCTTCGAGGACCTGAAGCTCCCCCCCGTGCTGCTCGATACCATCATGGAGAAGCGCGGCCTGGTGCTCTTCGTCGGTGGCACAGGCTCGGGCAAGTCCACGTCGCTCGCGGCCCTCATCGATCACCGCAACCGCAACAGCGGCGGCCACATCATCACCATCGAGGATCCGGTGGAGTTCGTCCATCGCCACCACAAGTGCATCATCAACCAGCGGGAGGTGGGGGTGGATACCCGCAGCTTCCACGCAGCGCTGAAGAACACCCTGCGTCAGGCACCGGACGTCATCCTCATCGGCGAAATTCGCGATCGGGAGACCATGGAGCATGCCCTCGCCTTCTCCGAGACCGGGCACCTGGCCATCTCCACCCTGCACGCCAACAACGCCAACCAGGCGCTGGACCGCATCATCAACTTCTTCCCCGAGGAGCGCCGCCCCCAGCTGCTCAACGATCTGGGCAACAACCTCAAGGCCTTCGTCTCCCAGCGTCTGGTGAAGACCACGGACGGCGGACGGCGGGCGGCGGTGGAGGTGATGCTCGGCACCCACACGGTGCGCGACCTCATCAAGCGCGGCGAGTTTGGCGGCCTCAAGGAGATCATGGAGAAATCCAGGGCCCTTGGCATGGTCACCTTCGACAGCACCCTGTTCGATCTCGTGGTGGAGGGGGTCATCGACGAGGAGGAGGCGGTGAAGAACGCGGACTCCCAGAACAACCTGCGCCTCAAGATCAAACTCTGGCGCGAGAAGGGGCAGATAGGCAACAGCGCGGCGGCCAGCGGCTGGAGCCTGGAACCCACCAAGGACGATGAGGATCTGTTCTAGCCGCACAGCAGGCAACAAAAAGGGAACCCTCGGGTTCCCTTTTTTCATGCGTGTTCAGCCGCGCTGCACCAGCCCTATCCGGCCTGGCTCGCACCACTCGAACATCACCTCCTCGCTCTTGCCGCAGCAGGAGCCGCCACAGAGCCGGGTCTCGCGCTTGGCGACGCGCCCCTTGCGCATCCAGACCCCCAGCATGGCCTCCACCGCATCCTCGGAGGTGTGAAAGCGCCGGGCCAGCTCCTGCCGGCTCACCCGCCGATGCTCGGCCAGGTACTCCCCCAGATCCCGCAATATCATGAGCTTGCCTCCTCTTTGGCGCCCGCCAGTCCCGTCACAGGGTGACCACCCTGCGGGCGACGATGTCGCCGTGACGGCGGCCGAGCCACCAGATCAACACCAGCGAGCCGCCGTAGCTTCCCACCCACATCAGGCTCTGGGTAGGGTGCGCGGCATAGGTCGCGAGCTGGTAGAACACGGTGGCACACAGGAAGGCCACGTAGTTGCACCAGGCGGCGGTGAACAGGGCCCACTGGCGGCCCGTCTCCCGCACCAGGGCGCCCATGGCGGCGGCGCAGGGCATGTAGAGCAGCACGAACAAGAGGTAGGCGAAGGCCCCGGCCACCCCGTCGAAGTGGGTCTGCATGTTGCCGTAGGTGGAGGTATCCACCTCCTGGGCCTCGGCTGCCGCCTGCCTGTCCGCCAGATCCCCCACCTTGATCCCCATGGGGTCGGTAGGGTCGATGTCCGCCAGGTTGGCGGGGATGGTGGCCAGCGCCTCCTGCAGGCTGCCGAGCAGGGAGTATTCACTCTCCTCCCCGTCGCCTGCACTTCCTGCATAGAGGCTGTTGAGGGTGGCGACCACCGCCTCCTTGGCGAAGATGCCGGTCAGGATGCCGACCGTGGCCTGCCAGTTGTCGTCCCGCACGCCGATGGGGTGCAGCACCGGGGTCACGGACTGGCTCAGCTGGCTCAGCACCGAGCGCTCCTGATCCTGGTTGCCGAAGCTGCCGTCGGTGCCGAGGGAATTGAGCACGCTCAGCACCGCCACCATCAGTACGATGGTCTTGCCGGCGCCGAAGATGAAGCCCTTGAGTTTTTGCCAGGTGCGGATACCCACGTCCACCGGACGGGGCCACTCGTAGTCCGGCATCTCCATCACCATGGCGTCGCTCTTGCCCGGCAGCAGGGTGCTGCGCAGGAAGAGGCCGGTGAGCACGGCCACCAGGATGCCGAACAGATAGAGACCGAACACCAGGTTCTGGCCCGACTCGGGGAAGAAGGCCACCGCGAACAGGGCGTAGACCGGCAGACGGGCGCCGCACGACATGAAGGGGGCCATGGCCGAGGTCATCAGCCGCTCCCGCTCCGACCCCAGGGTGCGGGTCGCCATTACCGCGGGCACGGTGCAGCCAAAGCCCATCAGCATGGGGACGAACGCCTTGCCGGGCAGGCCGAGGCGGCGCATCAGGGCGTCCACCACGAAGGCCGCCCGGGCCAGATAGCCGGAGCTCTCCAGCATGGCGAGGAACAGGAAGAGGCAGCCCACCACGGGGATGAAGGTCGCCACCGTCTGCAGGCCGGCACCGATGCCGTCCGCGAGCACGGCCCCGAGCCAGTCGGGGGCACTCATCAGCCCCAGCAGGTGGTGCACCCCGTCCACGAACAGGGCCCCCCCCAGGATGTCGAAGAAGTCGATGAAGGCGCTGCCCACCTTGATGGCGAACATGAACATCAGGTACATCACCAGCAGGAAGAAGGGGATGCCCACCCAGCGGTTGAGCAGCACCCTGTCCAGCCGCTCGCTCTGGGCGACGGTGAGCTTGCCCTGCCGGCGGCACGCCTGCTGGCACCAGTGATGGATGTGGCCGTAGCGCAAGTCCGCCAGCTGCAGATCGATGTCCTGGGCGTGGTGGGCGCGGCTCACCAGGTTGGTGGCGGCGGCCTGCTGACCCGCCATCAGGGTCTCCTGCATGGCGACGTCCTCCTCCAGCAAGCGCAGGGCACGACCCCGGCCATTCAGGTGGTGGGGGGCGAGCAGGGCCTCCAGCTCGGCGAGCTCCCTCTCCAGGGGCTGGCCATAATCGAGCTCCAGGGCCTGCTGGGGCTGGCCGATGAACTGATGGATCCTGGCCTTGAAGGCCGCCACCTGCTGGCGGTTGTGGGCCGAGAGCGACACCACGGGGCAGCCGAGCGCCTGGCCGAGCAGCCCCTCGTCGATGGTGATGCGGCGTTTTTGCAGCAGATCCAGCTTGTTGAGCACCACCACCATGGGCAGCCCCAGCTCCCGCAGCTGCAGGGTGAGGTAGAGGGAGCGCTCCAGGTTCGCGGCGTCGATGACGTTGAGCAGCAGATCCGGCTGCTGGCGCTGGACGAAGCGGCTGGCGATCTGCTCGTCCAGGCTCGCCTCCTGGTTCGCCAGGGCATAGATGCCGGGCAGATCCACCAGGGTGTAATCGTGCCCCCCGGCGGTAAACTCCCCCATCTTCTTATCGACGGTGACCCCGCTCCAGTTGCCCACCTGCTGGCGGGCGCCGGTCAGGGCGTTGAACAGGGAGGTCTTGCCGCTGTTGGGGTTGCCGACCGTGACCAGGTTGTAGCTCATACCGGTGTCACCTCGATACTGTTGTGGGCCAGGCTCTGTGCTTGTGGGGCATTCATTCCGATAAGACCCGGCATTGAGAAAACGATGAAATGTGAAGCGTGATTCATACCGGCTCCACCTCTATCTGACGGGCCAGGCTCTTTTGCATGGAGAGGCAGATCCCCTGACACTGGATCTGGAGCGGATCCCCGAGGGGGGCGGTACGCAGATAGAGGATCTCGGTCTGGGGCAGCAGCCCCATCACCATCAGCTTGCGCCGCAGGGGACGACCAAGGTGGTTCATGTTCTTGATGCGAGCACTCTGCCCCGGCGACAACTGTGTGAGTACCATGACGGGCTCCTGAAGTTAAACAAGAATAATTCGCTTTTAATGGGGGGATTATAAGCTGTGCCCCCAACATTAATTTGCGTAAAATCAAACTCCGCTTCGCTAACCGACAAAGAATTGCCATGAGTCACGACAACAACAGCCGCCTGGTCTACAGCACGGACGGCGGCATGATCAAGGAATCCGCCCCCGCCCAGAACGCCTCCCCCTTCCCCGCCGACGGGGTCGTGCGCATCCGCCGCGAAACCAAGGGACGCAAGGGCGCCGGGGTCATCAGCATCCACGGCGTGCCCGCCGATCAGCAGAAGGCCCTCGCCACCCTGCTCAAGAAGAAGTGCGGCACCGGCGGCGGCCTGAAGGAGGGCGTCATCGAGATCCAGGGGGACAAACGGGACCTGATCAAGGCCGAACTGGAGAAGGCGGGCTTTCAGGTCAAGCTGGTAGGCGGTTGATCTGCTTGTCTCTCCCGCGCTTTTTCCCTAGAATGCCGGCTCCCATCGAGGGGGAGTAGTCTCGCCACGGGTATCACCCGGCGCGACCCTGATCAACATACTTGGTGCCAACTCACCATGGTCAGGGTGATCCGGTCAAAGCCGGATTTGACAAGACCTTTGACGGGCCAGTGCCACAACCGGGGACGGATGGCGCAGGCTTGTCTTTGGTTT
The DNA here is from genome assembly GCF_000820165.1 of Aeromonas taiwanensis. Taxonomy (GTDB): domain Bacteria; phylum Pseudomonadota; class Gammaproteobacteria; order Enterobacterales; family Aeromonadaceae; genus Aeromonas; species Aeromonas taiwanensis. Next base: position 899 of record NZ_CDDD01000032.1, on the reverse strand, counting down.
ATAACAATTCCGTCCCCCGGTCATATTTATGGAAGCCTTGTTAACCTCCACCCTGAGCGTGGCCATCGCCGAGATCGGCGACAAGACCCAGCTCCTGGCGTTGTTGCTCATCTGTCGTTTTCGCAAACCCTGGCCCATCATCGCCGGCATGCTGGCCGCTACCCTGCTCAACCATGCGGGTGCTGCCTGGATTGGGGAGTTCATCAGCCGCTGGATGGACCCCAAGGTGATGACCTGGCTGGTGGCCGGTGCCTTCATCGCCATGGCCGCCTGGATCCTGGTGCCGGACAAGATGGACGACGAAGAGAGTTCCCTGGACAAGTACGGCCCCTTCATGGCCACCTTCGTGCTCTTCTTCATCGCCGAGATCGGCGACAAGACCCAGATAGCCACAGTGCTGCTGGCGGCCAAGTACGATTCCCTGGTCCAGGTCATCACCGGTACCACCCTCGGCATGATGCTGGCCAACGTTCCCGTGGTGCTGATCGGCAAGCTCGGGGCCGACAAGCTGCCCCTCAAGGGGATCCGCATCGCCTGCGCCATCCTCTTCGTGGGCCTGGGCGTCAGCACCCTGATCTTCGTCTGACGAACCGGACACAAGGCAGTGGGATCAGCGTGAGCACTGATCAACACCGCCACCCCGGTCGTCACCCCGGCCCCCGCCTCACGGCGGGGGCTTTTTCATCTCTGCGCTTTCATCTCTGCGCCCCCTGCCGTCGCCTTCACGCCGCCAGATCTGCCCCACAGCACGGCGCCATGCCATAATGCCTTACATTTCAGGCACGACGGCATCAGGAGCCTCGCCATGCACGTCACCTCAAGACAGACCCTGCTCGACTGGGTCAGACGCGGTCACCTCCCCCGGGAGTCCCTGCCCGCCGCCCTCGCGCACTGTGAGC